>NZ_CP013380.1:678192-1356384 GCF_001513745.1 Burkholderia humptydooensis
GCCGCGCGCGCTCGGCGACGCACAGCCAGATCCCGACGAAGACGGGGGCGGCAGCGGCCGTCGGCCTCGTGCTGCCGGAGCTGAACGGCAAGCTCGACGGCTACGCGATCCGCGTGCCGACCATCAACGTGTCGATCGTCGACCTGTCGTTCATCGCGAAGCGCGACACGACGGTGGCCGAAGTCAACGCGATCATGAAGGAAGCGTCGGAAGGCGCGCTGAAGGGCATCCTCGGCTACAACGACGCGCCGCTCGTGTCGATCGACTTCAACCACAACCCGGCTTCGTCGACGTTCGACGCGACGCTCACGAAGGTGTCGGGCCGCCTCGTCAAGGTGTCGAGCTGGTACGACAACGAGTGGGGCTTCTCGAACCGCATGCTGGATACGGCGATCGCGCTCGCGAACGCGAAGTGATCCCGCACGCGCGGGCCGCCTCGCGGCGGCCCGCGTCGCGACCGAGCCCGGTCCGGCTGCCTGCCGGGCTTTTTTGTCGCTGCCCGCTTTTGTCGCCGCCGCTTATGGCGCTGCCTGTCGCCGCGCGCCGACGCGCTGCGACGCGCCCCACAGCGCGACGAGCCCGCCCGACAGGATCGCACCTGCGATGCAGACGCCGCGCCAGCCGTCAAGGCCGAACGCGGCGCCCGCCGCGCCCGAGCCGAGCGCGCCGCCGATGAAATAGCTCGTCAGATAGATCGTCGTGACGCGGCTGCGCGCGTCGCCGGCGAGCGCGTAGATCACGCTCTGGTTCGAGATGTGCAGGCCCTGCACGCCGACGTCGAGCAACAGGATGCCGACGATCAGCGCGGCGAGCGACTGCCCGCCCGCCGCGATCGGCGCGAACGACGCGAGCACCGCCGCGGCGAACAGGCCGGTCGCCGCGTTGCCGTGCCCGCGGTCGACGAGCCTTCCCGCCGAAGCCGCGGCGAGCGCGCCCACCGCGCCGACGATGCCGAACAGGCCGATCCGGCCTTCCGTATAGCCATACGGCGGCTGGCTGAGCAAAAACGTGAGGCCCGTCCACAGCAGGCTGAAACAGGCGAATACGAGCGCGCCATATGCGCAGCGCAGCGCGATCAGCGGCTGCGTGCGCACGAGCGCGGCGAGCGACTTCATCAGCGCCGCGTAGTCGATGCGCGCGTCGCGGCGATCCTTCGGCAGCTTCGCGGCGAGCACGCCCGCCAGCAACAGCACCATCAGCGCCGCGATCGCGTAGACGGCGCGCCAGCCGAGCCAGTCGGCGATCGCGCCAGATGCGACGCGCGCGAGCAGAATGCCGAGCAGGAGGCCGCTCATCACGGTGCCGACTGCGCGGCCGCGCGCCGCGTCGCCGGCGAGCGACGCGGCGAACGGCACGAGCAACTGCGTCGAGCACGTGACGAAGCCGATGCACATGTTCGCCGCGATGAAGAAGCCGTAGCTCGTACTCGACGCGACCGCGACGAGCGCGACGATGTTGGCGATCAGCAGCCGCACGATCAGCGTGTGGCGATTGACGACGTCGCCGAGCGGCACGACGACGAGGAGGCTCGCCGCGTAGCCGAGCTGCGTCAGCGTGACGAGATAGCCGAGCTCGGCGGGTTTGCGCCCGAAGCTCGCGGCGATCGCCGCGAGGAGCGGCTGCGAATAGTAGAGGTTGCCGATGACGATGCCGCAGGCGCATGCGAACAGCAGCGTCATCCCGCGCGTCAGCGCGGGCGGGGTGGCGGTGACGGAATTCATGAGGCGCGTGGCGAAGAAGGATGGGGGTGGAAAGAGCGAAGCGACTGAAGCGGCTCGAGCGAACGAAGCGAACGAAGCGAACGAAGCGAACGAAGCGAGCGGCCGCTGGCGATGCGCGCGGCGGGCCGCGCGAAGCCGCCCGCCGGGTCGAGCCGCGTGTCGAGCCGCGTGTCGGTGCGGCGTTCAGAAAGGCTTCGTCGGCAGATATTTGCTGTCGAGCGTGATGACGGCGCGCGAGCCGCCCTCCGGATCGTCGACCTTCCTGATGTCGAGCCTGAAATTGATCGCGCTGACGATGCCGTCGCCGAATTGCTCGTGAATCAGCGCCTTCAGCGTCGAGCCGTACACCTGCACGATTTCGTAGAAGCGGTAGATCGTCGGATCGGTCGGGATGCCGCCGGGGATGCTGCCGCGCACGGGGATCGTCTGCAGCAGGCGCACCGCGTCGTCGTCGAGGTCGAGCTTCGCGGCGACGGCGCGCGCGGCGTCGGCGGGCAGCGGATGCTGGCCGAGCAGCGCGGCCGTCGTGAACGCGACGCTCAGGCCGGTGCCCTCGTTGATCTGCTCGAACGTAAGGTTCTTGCGCGTCTTCGCGTCGACGATGCGCTCGGCGAGCGCATCGCGTGCGGACTGGCTATGTTGCGATTGGGTCATGCGGACTCCTTGCGGTGAGGGATCGGGGAAGCGAAGGGAAATGGCGGGCGCGATGCGTGACGCGCAAGGCTTCGTGCATCACGCCGCGCGCACGTGCGGATGCTCGGCGAGCGCGACGAAGCGGCCCGTCACGCTGTCGAGCGCGTCGATCGAGCCGGTTTCGATGTCGTACACCCAGCCATGCAGCGCGAGGCGTCCTTGCTCGAGCGCGAGCCGCACCGACGGATGCGTATTGAGGTTCGCGAGTTGTGCGACGACGTTTTCTCGCACCATCGAATCGACGCGCGCCTGCTCGCTTGCGTGTTCGCGCGCTTCGTTCACGCATTTCGCGGCGTCCGCGTAGCGCAGCCAGCCGCGCACGGCGGGCAGATGGTCGAGGCACGCGCACGACGCGATCGCGTGCATCGCGCCGCAGTCGGAGTGGCCGCACACGACGATGTCGGCCACTTCGAGCACCGCGACCGCATATTCGACGGACGCCGATACGCCGCCGGGCTGCGGGCCGAACGACGGCACGATGTTGCCCGCGTTGCGGATCACGAACAGGTCGCCGGGCTCGCGCTGCGTGACGAGTTCGGGCACGAGGCGGCTGTCCGAGCACGAGATGAAGAGGGCGCGCGGCTGCTGGCTCGTGGCGAGGCGCTTGAACAACGCCGTGCGCGGCGCAAACGCGTCGCGCTGGAACTTCAGAAACCCTTCGATGATGTCCTGCATCGTGTGCTCCGTGATCGGTGGCAAAAGCCGAGGACTGAAGAATGAGGCAAACGATTCATAGCGTCCAAGACTGGTTTATTATTGTTCGCATAGGCAAAACCAATATCCGGGACGCGATGCTGCTCCGACATATCCGCTATTTTCTCGCCGTCGCCGAACAGGGCAACTTCACGCGCGCGGCCGAGGCGCTGCACGTGTCGCAGCCGACGCTGTCGCAGCAGATCAGGCAGCTCGAGGACGCGCTCGGCGTGCAGTTGTTCGACCGCGCGGCTCGCGCCGTGCGGTTGACCGAATTCGGCGCCGCGTATGCGCGGCACGCGCGGGCCGCGCTGCAGCAGCTCGAGGCCGGGCGTCGCGCGGTGCACGACGTCGAGAATCTGCAGAGCGGCTCGCTGCGGCTCGCGATGACGCCGACCTTCTCCGCGTATCTGATCGGCTGGCTGATCGACGGCTTCAATGCGCGCTATCCGAACCTGAAGCTGATGATCCGCGAGCTGCCGCAGGAGCAGATCGAGCCGCTCCTGGCCGACGACGAGCTCGATGTCGGCATCGCGTTCGACGCGACGCAGTCGCCGGAAATCGAAGCGACGCCGCTCTGGGTCGAGACGCTCGCGCTCGTCGTCGGCCGCGACCATCGGCATGCGCGCCGCCGCAAGCCGCTTTCGCCCGGCGAGGCCGCCGACGAGCCGCTGATCCTGTTGAGCCGCGCGTTCGCGACGCGCAGCAAGGTCGACGAGTACTTCCATCGCAACGGGCTCACGCCACGCGTCGCGATCGAGGTGAACTCGATCAGCGCGATGCTGGAGATGGTGCGCGGCGGACGGATTGCGACGGTGCTGCCGTCGGCGATCGCCGAGCGTCGTGACGATTTGTGCGCGATCCGGCTCGAGCCGTCGCTGCCGCAACGCACGGCGGCGCTGTTGATGCGCAAGGGCGGGTATCGAAGCGCGGCGACGCGGGCGTTCGTCGATCATGTGCTGGCGAGGCGGCACGAAATCGGAAGCCGCGGCGGGGCGGGCGCGACGGCGCGCCGTCGGGCGGCGAGTAGTGGCGAGTAGTGACGAGTAGTGGCGAGGCGCGGGACGGTTCGTGCGGTGCGCGATTTCCGTGCGCTGACGCGATGCCGAGCCCGACGCGTCAGTGCTTCGGCGTCGGAAAGAACACGCCCGCGCGTTGCGCGGCGTTCGAGATGTGCGCTTCGATCGCCGCGCCCGCGGCGGCGGGGTCCTTCGCGATCAGCGCGTTGAGAATCGCGCGATGCTCGCGATACGTCGACAGCACGAGCTCGCGCCGGTAGAACGGCATCCGCTGGCTTTCCTTCATGATGTCCGCGCTGCCGCGCAGGATCGACTCGATCGCCGCGTTGCCGGCGAGACTGACGATTCGTATGTGGAAATCGAAGTCGAGCTGCGACGCGCTGTCGAGCTCGTCGTTCGCGAGCGCCTCTTGCAGCGCGGCGATGTTCTCTTCGAACCACGCGAGATCCTGCTCGCTGACGGCGAGCGCGGCCATTCGCGCGGCGAAGCCTTCGAGCGCATAGCGCATCTGGTAGGTGTCGGGCAGCGACGATTGCTCGGCGAAGCGCCATGCGTGCGCGGAGCTTGCCTGCGCGCTCTCGACATACACGCCCTTGCCGGGACGGATGCGCAGCATGCCGAGCGCCTCGAGCGTCGACAGCGCCTCGCGCAGCGACGCGCGGCTGATCTCCAGTTCTTCGGACAATTGACGTTGCGCGGGCAACAGGCTGCCGACGGGATAGAAGCCGCGCTCGATCCGGTCTCGGATCGTGGCGATGGCGGCGTCGGTGACGGTATGCGGAACGTTCTTCATGCAGTGGATCGATTGCGCGGTCTGACCGGCATTCTAAACCGGCGGCGCCGCCACGCGCCCCGGCTCCGGGAAAGCGATGATCCGGCGCGCGCCACGGCTGCGCAATCGCAGCGGAAAAGCCGGGGTAATCCCTATTTTTGGCGTCCTTGACTCGACTATATCGGCTTCCTACTATCAGCCATAACATTACTGGTCGGACCAGTATGAACAGACGAATCCGCAACCGTTGTGACGGGAGAACGCCGTGTCGAAGTTTCTCAATTCGCTGTTTGGTCGGGTGGTCATCGCGCTGTTGATCGGCGTGGCGCTCGGCGCTTTCTTCCCGCACTTCGCGCAGTCGCTGCGGCCATTGGGTGACGGGTTCCTGAAGCTGATCAAGATGGTGATCGGGCCGATCGTGTTCTGCGTCGTCGTGAGCGGCATGGCGAACGCGGGCGATCTGAAGAAGGTCGGCCGCGTCGGCCTGAAGGCCGTCGTCTATTTCGAGGCGATGACGACGCTCGCGCTCGGCATCGGCCTCGTGCTCGCGTACCTGACGAAGCCGGGTGTCGGGATGAACGTCGATCTGCATACGCTCGACGCCGCGTCGCTCGCCGATTACGCGAAGAACGCGCAGAGCCTGAAGGACACGGCGGGCTATCTGCTGAAGATCATCCCCGAGACCGCATTCGATGCGTTCGCGAAAGGCGACATCCTGCAGATCCTCGTGTTCTCGGTGCTGTTCGGTTCCGCGCTGTCGCTGCTCGGCGACAAGGCGAAGCGCGTGAACACGCTGATCGACGAATTCGCGCAGGTGTTCTTCCGCGTGATGGGCTTCATCATCAAGCTCGCGCCGCTTGGCGTGCTCGGCGCGATCGCGTTCACGACCGGCAAGTACGGCGTCGCGTCGCTCAAGCAGCTCGGCCTGCTCGTGATCGTGTTCTACGCGAGCTGCGTCGTGTTCGTCGCGATCGTGCTCGGCGCGGTGATGAGGCTTGCGGGCTTCTCGGTGTTCAAGCTGATCCGCTATCTGCGCGAGGAGCTGCTGATCGTGCTCGGCACCGCGTCGTCGGACGCCGTGCTGCCGCAGGTGATGCGCAAGCTCGAATGGATGGGCGTGAAGGACTCGACGGTCGGCCTCGTGATCCCGACCGGCTACTCGTTCAACCTCGACGGCTTCTCGATCTACCTGACGCTCGCCGTGCTCTTCATCGCGCAGGCGACCAACACGCCGCTGTCGATGCACGACCTGATCGTCGTGCTGCTCGTGTCGCTCGTCACGTCGAAGGGCGCGCACGGGATTCCGGGCTCGGCGATCGTGATTCTCGCCGCGACGCTGTCGGCGATTCCCGCGCTGCCCGTGCTCGGGCTCGTGCTGATCCTGCCCGTCGACTGGTTCGTCGGCATCGCGCGCGCGCTCACGAACCTGCTCGGCAACTGCGTTGCGACGATCGTCGTCGCGGTGTGGGAGCACGACATCGACCGCGCCCGCGCGAAGCGCGTGCTGAACGAAGAGCTGCGCTACGTGCCGGCGGGCGAGGAAAGCCCGAACGGCGCGATCGCGGACGGCGGCGCGCACGCGCTCTGACGCGGCGCCGCCCGGCGTCGCGCGCCGGCACTTCGTTTTTCAGGTTTTCGGTTTTTCCGCTTTTCGGACCTACATCCAACAACAGGAGACGACATGGCCGCCCCGATCATCGATCCGAACGCGCCCGCGTTCACGCGCCGCTACATGAATCTCGCCGATCCGCGCCTCGGCGCGAAGGCGCTCTTCGCGAGCGACGAATTCTTCGCGCCGAAGGAGCGGATGCTCGATCCGGAGCCCGCCGTGTTCATCCCCGGCAAGTACGACGACCACGGCAAATGGATGGACGGCTGGGAGACGCGCCGCAAGCGCACGACGGGGCACGACTTCTGCGTCGTGCGGCTCGCGCGGCCGGGCGTCGTGTACGGCGTCGATCTCGACACGAGCCACTTCACCGGCAATTTCCCGCCCGCCGCGTCGATCGACGCGTGCGTGTCGGACGCGGACACGCCGGCGGACGACGCCGTCTGGGAGACGCTCGTGCCCGCGACGACGCTCGCGGGCAACCAGCATCACTACATCGACGTGAGCAATCCTCGCGCCTATACGCACCTGCGCGTGAACCTGTATCCGGACGGCGGGCTCGCGCGGCTGCGCGTGTACGGCCAGCCGCAGCGCGACTGGAGCCGCGCGGCGCGCGGCGAGCTCGTCGATCTCGCCGCGATCGAGAACGGCGCGTATCTCGTCGCCGCGAACAACGAGCACTTCGGCCCCGCGTCGCGGATGCTGATGCCTGGGCGCGGCGCGAACATGGGTGACGGCTGGGAGACGCGCCGCCGCCGCGAGCCCGGCAACGACTGGGCGATCGTCGCGCTCGCGCGGCCCGGCGTGATTCGCAGGGTCGAAGTCGATACCGCGCACTTCAAGGGCAATTTCCCGGACCGCTGCTCGCTGCAGGCGGCGCGCGTCGCGGGCGGCACCGACGCGTCGCTCGTCACGCAGGCGATGTTCTGGCCGGTGCTGCTCGGCGAGCAGCCGCTCAGGATGGACAGCGTGCACACGTTCGAGACGGAGCTCGCCGCGCTCGGCCCCGTCACGCACGTGCGCCTGAACATTCATCCGGACGGCGGCGTGTCGCGGCTGCGCCTCTGGGGCGAGCTCGCGTAACGGGGGCCGCGCATGCAGACGCTGCATACCTTGCGCCTCGAGCGCCTGACGCGGGAAGCGTTCGCGCCGTTCGGCGACGTGATCGAACTCGCGGGTGCCCGCCGCTTCCTGATCAACGGCGGGACGACGGAGCGCTTCCACGATCTCGCGTCGATCGACGTCACGGAGGCGGGCGGGCTGCCGCTCGTGAGCCTTTTTCGCGCGCAGCCGCGCGCGTGGCCGATCGAGGTCGACATGATGGAGCGGCATCCGCTCGGCAGCCAGGCGTTCGTCCCGCTCGCGGCGATCGCGCGCTACGCGATCGTCGTGGCTCCCGCGGGCGAATTCGATCCGACCCGGATGCGCGCGTTTCTCGCGCAGGGCTGGCAAGGCGTCAATTATGCGAAGGGTGTCTGGCACCATCCGCTCCTCGCACTCGATGCGGTGAGCGATTTCGTCGTGATCGATCGCGGCGGCGCGCAGCCGAACTGCGACGAGATCGCGCTCGACGCGCACCGGCGGCTCGTCGCGGACGACGCGCACGCAAGCGCCGCCTGACACGCGCCGGATTGGCGCTCGACACGCACGCGAGGCGCGACGCAAAAAGGCCCAGCCTGGCTTGCGCCGGCTGGGCCTTGCGCATGCGCGGCGCTCGGGCCGCGCCGCGCGCCGAGTGCTGGCCTCAGTGCTTGCGATAGGGGCAGTTTTCCGTCGTGCAGGTGCCGTACATCGCGAGCGAATGCTCCTGCAGCTTGAAGCCGCGTTCCTTCGCGATCGCCTGCTGGCGGGTTTCGATCTCGGCGTCGAAGAACTCTTCGACGCGGCCGCAATCGATACACACGAGATGATCGTGGTGCGAGCCTTCGTTCAGCTCGAACACGGCCTTGCCGGATTCGAAGTTGCTACGCGAGAGCAGGCCCGCCTGCTCGAACTGGGTGAGCACGCGGTAGACGGTTGCGAGGCCGATGTCGAGCTCCTCGTGCAGCAGGTTGCGATAGACGTCTTCAGCCGTCAGGTGGCGTACCGGGCTTTGCTGGAAAATTTCGAGGATCTTGAGGCGCGGTAGGGTGGCCTTGAGCCCGATGTTTTTGAGATCGGTCGGATTGGTCATGGCTAGGCGTCCCTAGAGTACAATGCAGGGCTTCAATAGTACCGGCTTTTCGCCTTTTCAGTCATCTGTGACATTCTCGCGCGGCCTCGGACAAGGGCCAGCACGGTGAGGGACATGATTCCAAGATCGCTTTTGCAACTTCAGAGGAGCCGCGTGCGGAGCACCGTCATCGCAGCCGTCGCCGTGGTCGGACTGGCCGCCTGTTCGTCGTACGACAGCGTGACCCAACGGATCGCGCAGAGCATTACGCCGTATCGGATCACCGTCGTCCAGGGCAACTTCGTGTCGCAGGAAAAGGCGTCGCAACTGCAGGTCGGCATGTCGCGCGAGCAGGTGCGCGCGCTGCTCGGCACGCCGCTTCTGACCGACATGTTCCATGCGGATCGCTGGGACTACATCTTCTACTTCAAGCGCGGCTCGACGTCGGTCGTCCAGCAGCGCGATCTCGTGGTGAATTTCGCGGGCGACCGCCTCGCGGGCTGGACAGGCGCCGACAATCTGCCGTCCGAGCTCGATCTGCTCGCCGACATCGACGGCGATCGTCGCGGCAAGAAGGCGCGCAAGGTGGCTGCGGCCGCGAGCGCCGCGTCCGCGCCGGAGGTTGCGGCGGCGGCGCCCGAAGCCGCGCAGGCGGCGGATCAGAGCGACGCGAACGCGCAGGCGGCGCGCGCGGCGAACCGCGCGACCGCGCAGGTGTCCGGACAGAGCGGCGCGGCGGCCCGCTTCTCGCCGTCCGCGCAGGCGGCGCCGAACGCTCCGACCCCTGGCGGCTTGCCGCCCGGCGCCGCGCCCGCGATCCAGCCGCAGTTCCAGTTCCATCGTCCGCCTCCGCCGGCCGCCACGCAGGGCGGCGCGAGCCAGCCGGTCGGCCCGCAGGGCGCCGACAGCCTGCCGAACCAGCCGCTCACGGCGCCCGCGCCCGCATCCGGCGCGCAGGGAGCGGGCGGCTGATCCGGCAGTCCGAACCAATCCGGGGCGGCGCGCGCCGCCCGTTTTTCATTCGTAGCAGGTAGCGCATGTCGTCCATGAAGATTGCGATTGCTGGTGCGTCCGGCCGGATGGGCCGGATGCTGATCGAAGCGGTGCTCGCCGCGCCCGACGCGACGCTCGCCGGCGCGCTCGACCGCACGGGCTCGCCGCAGCTCGGCCAGGACGCGGGCGCGTTCCTCGGCAAACAGACCGGGGTTGCGCTCACCGACGATATCGAGCGCGTGTGCGCCGAAGCCGACTGCCTGATCGACTTCACGCGCCCCGAGGGCACGCTCGCGCATCTGGATGCGGCGCTGCGCCACGACGTGAAGCTCGTGATCGGCACGACGGGCTTCAGCGAGCCGCAGAAGGCGCAACTGCGCGCGGCGGGCGAGAGGATCGCGCTCGTGTTCTCGGCGAACATGAGCGTCGGCGTGAACGTCACGATGAAGCTGCTCGAATTCGCGGCGAAGCAGTTCGCGCAAGGCTACGACATCGAGATCATCGAGGCGCATCACCGGCACAAGGTCGATGCGCCGTCCGGCACCGCGCTGATGATGGGCGAGACGATCGCCGCCGCGACAGGCCGCTCGCTCGACGAATGCGCGGTCTACGGCCGCCACGGCGTGACGGGCGAGCGCGATCCGTCGACGATCGGCTTCTCGGCGATCCGCGGCGGCGACATCGTCGGCGATCACACGGTGCTCTTCGCCGGCATCGGCGAGCGCATCGAGATCACGCACAAATCGGCGAGCCGCGTGTCGTACGCGCAAGGGGCGCTGCGCGCGGCGCGCTTCCTCGCCGGCCGCGAGACCGGCTTCTTCGACATGCAGGACGTGCTCGGCCTGCGCTGAGCGCCACTTCCGGGCATCGATGGCGACCCCGACCGGCATCCTCCATTACCTCGAGAGCGGCGACGCCGTCACGCACGCGGTTGCTTACGTGCTGCTCGCGATGTCGATCGCGAGCTGGTGCTTCCTGCTCGTGAAGGCGTGGGTGCTGGTGCGCGCGAAGCGCCAGGGGCCCGGAGCGCTCGCCGCGTTCTGGCGCGCGGCGACGCTCGACGACGGCGTCGCGGCACTGCGCGCAGCCGACAAGGAGCGCGTGTTCGCGCCGCTCGCCGAGGCCGCGCGCGATGCCGACGCCGCGTCGCGCGTCGAGCCGCATGCGCTCTTTGCGCGCGTCGAGCGCGGAGAGCGGGTGCTGCGCGCGCTGCGCCACGCGCTGCGCGCGTCGCAGCGGCGGCTCGAATTCGGCCAGGTGCTGCTCGCGTCGATCGGCAGCACCGCGCCGTTCGTCGGCCTGCTCGGCACCGTCTGGGGGATCTATCACGCGCTCGGCAGCATCGCGGCGAGCGGGCAGGCGCAGATCGAGAACGTCGCCGGCCCGGTCGGCGAGGCGCTCATCATGACCGCGTTCGGCCTGGTCGTCGCGATTCCGGCCGTGCTCGCGTACAACATCCTCGGGCGGCTCGTGCGCCAGCTCGTCGAGGAGCTCGACGGCTTCGCACGCGATCTGCACGTGTTCGTCTGCGGCGAGCCGGCCGCAACCCCGGCCGCCGCGCCCTGACGGGCGGCGTCGATCCGATACACCCAGCGAGGAGGGCGGCATGGCGTTCGGCGGACTCGATCATCAGCACACGTCGCAGCCGATGGCGGACATCAACATGACGCCGCTCATCGACGTGATGCTCGTGCTGCTCGTCATCTTCATCATCACCGCGCCGCTCTTGACGCATGCGATCCGGCTCGATTTGCCGAAGGTCGCGGCGGCGCCCGCGCGCGAGACGCCCGAGACGATCACGGTGTCGATCGACACGGCGGGCAAGCTGTACTGGAACGACGCGCCCGTCGCGCCCGATGCGCTCGCCGCGCGGCTGCGCGACGCGGCGGCAGGCGGCAAGGACCCGGAGCTGCACCTGCGCGCCGCGCGCGACACCCGCTACGACACGATCGCGCAGGTGATGGGCGCCGCGCAGCAGGCGGGCGTCGCGCGGATCGGCTTCGTCACCGACGCGTCCGCGCCGCCGCCGGCCCGGCAGTCGCCGCCGCGCGCCGCGCCGCAGCAGCCGCGGCCGCAATCGCCTGCCGTGCCTGCCGCGCCGCGCTGATCGCGGCCCGCGCCCGCTCGGACGGCGTTGCTGGCCGGCGCGGACGGTATAATCGACGTTTTCCCCGCGCCGCGCCCCGGCCGCCGGGGAAGCGCGACTTTCGATCCACTCGAGCGCGCGTGCCCGGCGCTTCGCGCCGCGCGCCGCTCAACGCCCAGCCCGAACCACACCATGCACGAAAGATACGTACCCGCCGACGTCGAAGCCGCCGCCCAGAGCGACTGGCGCGCAGCCGATGCCTACCGCTCGACGGAAGACGCGAACCGCAAGAAGTTCTACTGCGTGTCGATGCTGCCTTACCCGTCCGGCAAGCTGCACATGGGCCACGTGCGCAACTACACGATCAACGACGTGATGTACCGCTATCTGCGGATGAACGGCTACAACACGCTGATGCCGATGGGCTGGGACGCGTTCGGGATGCCGGCCGAGAACGCCGCGATGGCCAACGGCGTGCCGCCCGCGCAGTGGACGTACGAGAACATCGCGTACATGAAGAAGCAGATGCAGTCGATGGGCCTCGCGATCGACTGGTCGCGCGAGGTCACGACCTGCAAGCCCGACTACTACAAGTGGAACCAGTGGCTGTTCCTGAAGATGCTCGAGAAGGGCATCGCGTACAAGAAGACGGGCATCGTGAACTGGGACCCGGTCGACCAGACCGTGCTCGCGAACGAGCAGGTGATCGACGGGCGCGGCTGGCGCTCGGGCGCGCTCGTCGAGAAGCGCGAGATCCCGATGTACTACATGCGGATCACGCAGTACGCGGACGAGCTGCTGAACGATCTCGACGGCCTCGGCTGGCCCGAGCGCGTGAAGATCATGCAGCAGAACTGGATCGGCAAGAGCTTCGGCGTGAACTTCGGCTTCCCGTACGCGCTCGACGGCGAGCAGAAGCTGCTGCGCGTGTTCACGACGCGCGCGGACACGATCATGGGCGTCACGTTCTGCGCGATCGCGGCCGAGCATCCGCTCGCCGCTCGGCTTGCGCAGGACAAGCCCGAGCTGCAGGCGTTCATCGACGAATGCAGGCACGGCGGCGTCGCCGAGGCCGACATCGCGACGATGGAGAAGAAGGGCGTCGCCACCGGCTTTTCGGTGTCGCATCCGCTCACGGGCGCGCCCGTCGAGGTGTGGATCGGCAACTACGTGCTGATGAGCTACGGCGAGGGCGCGGTGATGGGCGTGCCCGCGCACGACGAGCGCGACTTCGCGTTCGCGAAGAAGTACGGCCTGCCGATCCAGCAGGTGATTTCCGCGGAAGGCGAGACGTACTCGACCGACGCGTGGCAGGAGTGGTACGCCGACAAGACGCGCGCCGTGTGCGTGAACAGCGGCAAGTACGACGGCCTCGCGTACGACGCGGCCGTCGACGCGATCGCGGCCGACCTGAAGGCGGGCGGCTTCGGCGACAGGCAGATCACGTACCGGCTGCGCGACTGGGGCATTTCGCGCCAGCGCTACTGGGGCACGCCGATTCCGATCATCCATTGCCCGTCGTGCGGCGACGTGCCGGTGCCGGAGCAGGACCTGCCCGTCGTGCTGCCGGAAGACCTCGTGCCGGACGGCACGGGCAACCCGCTCGCCAAATCCGACGCGTTCCTGAACTGCGCGTGCCCGAAGTGCGGCGCGGCCGCGAAGCGCGAAACGGACACGATGGACACGTTCGTCGATTCCGCGTGGTACTTCTCGCGCTATGCGGCGCCCGACGCCGAGACGATGGTCGATGCGCGCACCGACTACTGGATGCCGATGGATCAATACATCGGCGGCATCGAGCACGCGATCCTGCACCTGCTGTACTCGCGCTTCTGGGCGAAGGTGATGCGCGACCTCGGCCTCGTCGCGTTCGGCGAGCCGGCGAAGAACCTGCTCACGCAGGGGATGGTGCTCAACGAGACGTTCTTCCGCGAGGACGCGGCGGGCAAGAAGACCTGGTACAACCCGGCCGACGTCACCGTGTCGTTCGACGACAAGGGGCGCCCCGTCGGCGCGGTGCTGAAGGCGGACGGGCAGCCGGTCGAGCTGGGCGGCATCGAGAAGATGTCGAAGTCGAAGAACAACGGCGTCGATCCGCAGATGCTGATCGACCATTACGGCGCCGACACCGCGCGCCTTTTCACGATGTTCGCCGCGCCGCCCGAGCAGCAGCTCGAGTGGTCGGGCGCGGGCGTCGACGGCGCGAGCCGCTTCCTGCGCCGCGTGTGGGCGTTCGGCTTCGCGAACCGCGAGGCGCTCGCCGTGCGCGCGTCGTTCGACGCCGCGCAGCTCGCCGAAGCGGACAGGACGTTGCGCCGCGAGATCCACGGCGTGCTGAAGCAGGCCGATTTCGACTACCAGCGGCTGCAGTACAACACGGTCGTGTCGGCCGCGATGAAGATGCTGAACGCGATCGAAGGCGCGAAGGGCGCGACGCCCGCCGTGCAGCGCGAGACCTACGGCGTGCTGCTGCGCGTGCTGTATCCGGTCGTGCCGCACGTCACGTTCGAGCTGTGGAAGGCGCTCGGCTACGCGGACGAGTACGCGCCGCTCCTCGACGCGCCGTGGCCGAAGGTCGACGAGGCCGCGCTCGAGCAGGCCGAGATCGAGCTCGTGCTGCAGATCAACGGCAAGGTGCGCGGCGCGCTGAAGGTCGCGACGGATGCGAGCCGCGAGGCGATCGAGGCGGCGGCCGTCGCCGACGAGATGTTCGCGAAATTCGCCGAAGGCAAGCCGGCGAAGAAGATCATTGTCGTGCCGGGCCGTCTCGTGAACGTCGTCGTCTGACGGCGCGCGCGGGCGGGGCAGGCATGCATCAGCAAGGAGCGAAGGTGATCCGCAGATCGTTTTTGATGCTCGTGGGCAGCGCGATGCTGTTGTCCGCGTGCGGTTTCAAGCTGCGCGGGCAGCAGGACTACGCGTTCAAGCGCTTGTTCATCGCCGGCGCGCCGCCCGCCGCGGCGGCGCGGCTCACGCGCCTCGTCGAGGCCGGCAGCGACACGAAGATCGTCAAGACGCCCGACGAGGCGGACGCGGTGCTGAACCTCGCGGAATCGCGCGGCCAGGGCACGCTGACGCTCGACCGGTTCGGCACGGTGCAGGAATACCAGCTCAACTACTCGCTGAACTACACGCTTCTGGCCAAGGACGGCACCGCGCTGATTCCGCCTTCGCTGATCGCGCTCAACCGCGCGATGACGTACAGCGCGCAGTACACGAACGCGAAGGCGCAGGAAGCCGAGATCCTGTTCGCGGACATGCAGAACGACGCGATCGATCAACTGATGCGCCGCCTCGCGATCGTTCGCACGCTGCATCCGGAGCCGGGCAAGGGCGTGCCGGCCGTCGCGCCGCGCGCGCCGCTGCCGCCGCCGCCGCTGTGATCGCCGCGTTCCTTTCTTCCTCAACGATCGACGCTCGAACCGATGCAACTGCGACTTGACGCGCTGGAGCCGCATCTCTCGAAGGGGCTCGCCGGACTGTACGTCGTCTATGGCGACGAGCCGCTGCTCGCGCAGGAGGCGTGCGACAAGATTCGCGCCGCCGCGCGCGCGGCGGGCTTCACCGAGCGCTCGGTGCACACCGTCGAGCGCGGCTTCGACTGGAGCACGCCGATTGGCGCGAGCCAGGCGATGTCGCTGTTCGGCGAGCGGCAGCTCGTCGAGCTGCGGATTCCGTCCGGCAAGCCGGGCAAGGACGGCGCCGACGCGCTGAAGACGCTCGCCGGCGCGGACAACCCGGACGTGCTGATGCTCGTCACGCTGCCGCGGCTCGATTCGGCGACGCAGAAATCCGCGTGGTTCACGGCGCTCGCGAACGGCGGCGTTGCGCTGAAGATCGACCCCGTCGAGCGCGCGCAATTGCCGAACTGGATCGGCCAGCGGCTCGCGCTGCAGGGGCAGCGGGTCGCGCCGGGCGACGACGGGCGGCGCGCGCTCGCGTTCGTCGCCGAGCGGGTCGAAGGCAATCTGCTCGCCGCGCATCAGGAAATCCAGAAGCTCGGCCTGCTGTATCCGGCCGGTGCGCTGACGTTCGAGCAGATCCAAGACGCGGTGCTGAACGTCGCGCGCTACGACGTGTTCAAGCTCAACGAGGCGATGCTCGCGGGCGACGCCGCGCGGCTTGCGCGGATGATCGACGGCCTGAAGGGCGAGGGCGAGGCGCTCGTGCTCGTGCTGTGGGCGGTCGTCGAGGAATTGCGCACGCTGCTGCGGATCAAGCGCGGCGTCGCGGCCGGCAAGCCGCTTGCCGTGCTCGTGCGCGAGAACCGCGTGTGGGGGCCGCGCGAGCGGCTCGTCGGACCCGCGCTGTCGCGCGTATCGGAGGCGGCGCTCGAGCACGCGCTCGCGTTCGCCGCGCGGCTCGATCGGCAGGTCAAGGGGCTTTCCGCCGTGTCGCGCGGTGCGGCGCGCGGCGAGCCGCCGCCCGATCCGTGGGACGGCCTGTTCCAGCTCGCGATGACCGTCGCGCGCGCGTCCGGGCCAGGCGGCGCCGCGCCGCGCCGGCCCGCCTGAGCGCGCTTTTGCGCCGGCGCTTACAATCAGGCGGCGTGAACCGGTCGGCGTGAACCGGCCGCGCGAGCGCCGACGCGGCGCCCCCGTTTTCCGACAATCGTTTTTTCGCCGCTCGACGCGGCTTGCATTGCGAGTCTCACGATGGATATCGATCAGTACATGACGGACGTCGGCCGCCGCGCGCGGCGCGCCTCGCGCGAGATCGCGCGCGCGTCCACCGCGGCGAAGAACGCCGCGCTCGAAGCGGTCGCGCAGGCAATCGAGCGCGACGCCGACGCACTGAAGGCGGCCAACGCGCGCGACGTCGCGCGCGCGAAGGACAAGGGCCTCGACGCGGCGTTCGTCGATCGCCTGACGCTGTCGGACAAGGCGCTGAAGACGATGGTCGAGGGGTTGCGCCAGGTCGCGACGCTGCCGGACCCGATCGGCGAGGTGAGCAACCTCAAGTACCGCCCGAGCGGAATCCAGGTCGGCCAGATGCGCGTGCCGCTCGGCGTGATCGGCATCATCTACGAATCGCGGCCGAACGTGACGGTCGACGCGGCCGCGCTGTGCCTGAAATCCGGCAACGCGACGATCCTGCGCGGCGGCTCGGAGGCGCTCGAGTCGAACACCGCGCTCGCGAGGCTGATCGGCGAAGGGCTCGCCGCGGCGGGGCTGCCGCAGGACGCGGTGCAGGTGGTCGAGACGGCCGATCGCGCGGCGGTCGGCAAGCTGATCACGATGACCGGCTACGTCGACGTGATCGTGCCGCGCGGCGGCAAGAGCCTGATCGAGCGGCTGATCAACGAGGCGCGCGTGCCGATGATCAAGCATCTCGACGGCATCTGCCACGTGTACGTCGACGATCGCGCGAGCGTGACGAAGGCGCTCACCGTCTGCGACAACGCGAAGACGCACCGCTACGGCACCTGCAACACGATGGAGACGCTGCTCGTCGCGCGCGGGATCGCGCCCGCGGTGCTGTCGCCGCTCGGCCGGCTGTATCGCGAGAAGGGCGTCGAGCTGCGCGTCGACGCCGATGCGCGCGCGGTGCTCGAGGCGGCGGGCGTCGGCCCGCTCGTCGACGCGACCGAGGAAGACTGGCGCACCGAATATCTCGCGCCGGTGCTCGCGATCAAGATCGTCGACGGCGTCGACGCCGCGATCGAGCACATCAACGAGTACGGCTCGCATCACACCGACGCGATCGTCACCGAGGATCACGACCGCGCGATGCGCTTCCTGCGCGAAGTCGATTCGGCGAGCGTGATGGTGAACGCGTCGACACGCTTTGCCGACGGCTTCGAGTTCGGCCTCGGCGCGGAGATCGGCATCTCGAACGACAAGCTGCACGCACGCGGCCCGGTCGGGCTCGAAGGGCTCACGTCGCTGAAGTATGTCGTGCTCGGGCACGGCGAAGGGCGTCAGTGACGAAGGAGAACGATCGATGACGATGCTCTGGGTCAAGACCTTTCATATCGTGCTGATCGCGTCGTGGTTCGCGGGGCTCTTTTATTTGCCGCGCATCTACGTGAACCTCGCGATGGAAACCGATCCCGCCGCGGTCCGGCGGCTGCTCGCGATGGCGCGCAAGCTGTTGCGCTTCATGACGATCATCGCGGTGCCCGCGCTCGCGTGCGGGCTGTGGCTGTGGCTCGTGATCGGCATCGGGCAGGGGCAGGGCTGGGTGCACGCGAAGCTCGCGGTCGTGCTGTTGCTCGTCGTCTATCACGCATACTGCGGGCATCTGCTGAAGGTGTTCGAGCGCGGCGAGAACCGCCGGTCGGACAAGTGGTATCGCGTGTTCAACGAGCTGCCGGTGCTCGGGATGCTCGCCGCCGTCGCGCTCGCGGTGATCAAGCCGTTCTGACGCGGGCGCGCGTCATTTCAACGCAACAGCGTCGCGCATAGCGCCAGTCCGGCCAGGTAGGTTCCGAGCGCGCCGACGAACCGGGCCGGATTGGGCTTCGCCATCGTCGGCCATGCGATCAGCCCGACGACGAGGAGGCAGCGGCACACGGTGGCCGCGACGATCAGCGACACGGTCGCCGCCGAAGGCGATCGCGCGCCGAGATAGAGAAACAGCGCCGCGAGGAATGGCGCATATTCGGCCGTATTGGCATGCGCACGGACGAGCTTGTGCAGCCGGTTCGCCGGGTCCGGCTGATGGCCCGAGCCGGTGCGCTCGCGAAAACGCATCATCGACACGGACAAGCCGAGGCCGAACAGCAGGCATCCCAGAACGGCGACGCATACGAGCGCAACGTTGTTCATCTTGATGTGCCTCTCTGACAGGAAATCGACGAACGCCGGTTGGGCGCACGCGCGCGCACGTCGGTCTTCCGGTGCGCGCCGCGCTTCGTTTTACACCTTTGCTTTTTCCTTTGCCACGCCCGCGTCGCCGATCCGCCGCCGCGTGATCGCCTCCTTCGCGCGGCCGAGCCGGTCGACGAGCTCGGGCCCGCGCCGCAGCGCGACGCCGACCGCGAGAATGTCGCCGATCGCGAGATGCGACATGCGCGACGTCATTGGCGAGAACACGTCGGTTTCCTCGGCGACGTTCGACGCGAGGCTCACCGTCGACAACTGCGCGAGCGGCGAATGGCTGTGCGTGATCGAGATCACCTTCGCGCCGCACGCGAGCGCCGCGCGCGCGGCGTCGACGATGTCGCGCGTGCGCCCCGTGTTCGAGATCGCGACGACGACGTCGTTCGCGCCGAGGAGCGCCGCCGACATCGAGAACGTGTGCGGGTCCGAATACGCGACGCTCGGCACGCCGAGCCGGAAGAACTTGTGCTGGATGTCCTGCGCGGCGATGCCCGAGCCGCCCGCGCCGTAGAACTCGATGCGCGACGCGCGCGTGAGCAGCTCGATCGCGTCGGCGACGCTCGTCGCCGACAGGCTGTTGCGCACCTCGATCAGCGCGCCGATCGTGCGGTCGAACACCTTGCCGATGATGCCGGGCGCGCGCTCGTCGGGCTCGACGTCGCGATACACCGACGCGACGCCCGGCGCGACGCTCTGCGCGAGCCGGATCTTGAACTCGCGAAAGCCGCTGCAGCCGAGCGCCTGGCAAAAGCGCGCGATCGTCGGCTGGCTCGCGCCCGCGCGCGCAGCGAGCTCGGTCATCGACAGATCGAGCACCTCGCGCGGCGCGGCGAGCACGAAATCGGCGAGCTTGCGCTCGGACGGGCGGAGCTGGGCGCGGATCGCCTCGATACGGGGGAGCATGGTGCGAAAAGGCGCGTGAAATGACAGGACAGCCGCTAGTATCACGATTGTCTTGTAGAAAATCTACAAGAATTTTCTAGCGATTGCCACGGTGTCGATCGTCGGGCATCAGGGTTAACGCTAGGTTAATGTGCCGTATCTAAAGGCTATGGCGATGCATTGCCGATTGTTTTGCTGCGCTGCGAGATTGCGGGTGTGTAGTTTTTCTACTAAACTCGCGCCGTTCGTCCGACGACACGGACGAACCCACGATTCCAGCTTGCCGGCCCCGCCCGGCTCATGTGAGGAGCGCCCAGCATGGCCACGCTGCACCCCACTCTTGCGTCCGTCACCGAGCGCGTGATCGCGCGCAGCCGCCCGACCCGCCAAGCCTATCTCGCCCGCATCGACGCCGCGCAAGGCCGCTTCCCGGCGCGCGGCGCGCTGTCGTGCGCGAACCTCGCACACGGCTTCGCGGGCCTGGAAGGCAGCGACAAGTTCGCGATCAAGGCGATCCGCGAGCCGAACATCGGCATCGTGTCGGCGTACAACGAGATGCTGTCCGCGCATGCGCCGTACAAGAGCTTTCCCGACATCATCAAGGCGGCCGCGCGCGAGCGCGGCGGCGTCGCGCAGTTCGCGGGCGGCGTGCCGGCGATGTGCGACGGCGTCACGCAAGGCAACGCGGGAATGGAGCTGTCGCTGTTCTCGCGCGAAGTGATCGCGATGAGCACGGCTGTCGCGCTCACGCACAACATGTTCGATGCGGCCCTTTGTCTCGGCATCTGCGACAAGATCGTGCCGGGCCTCTTGATCGGCGCGCTGCAGTTCGGCCATCTGCCGACGATCTTCGTGCCGGCCGGCCCGATGACGAGCGGCCTGTCGAACGACGACAAGGCGAAGATCCGCCAGCAGTTCGCGACGGGCCAGGTGGGCCGCGACGCGCTGCTCGAAGCGGAATCGGCCGCGTATCACGGCCACGGCACCTGCACGTTCTACGGCACCGCGAACAGCAACCAGATGCTGATGGAAGTGATGGGGCTGCATCTGCCGGGCTCGGCGTTCGTCCATCCGCACACGCCGCTGCGCGACGCGCTGACGGCCGAGGCCGCGCGCCGCGTGCTCGAGCTCACGGCCGAGCGCGGCCAGTACACGCCGATCGGCCACGTGATCGACGAGCGCGCGATCGTCAACGGGATCGTCGCGCTGCTCGCCACGGGCGGCTCGACGAACCATACGCTGCACCTCGTCGCGATCGCGCGCGCGGCCGGCATCCTGATCGACTGGAACGATTTCGACGAACTGTCGGCCGCGGTGCCGCTCCTCGCGAAGATCTACCCGAACGGCAAGGCCGACGTGAACCATTTCCACGCGGCGGGCGGCATTGCGTTCCTCGTGCGCAACCTGCTCGAAGGCGGCCTGCTGCACGAAGACGTGACGACGGTCGCGGGCAAGGGGCTCGCGCACTACACGAAGGAGCCGCGCTTGCTCGACGGCGAGCTGACGTGGGTCGACGGCGTCGGCGCGAGCGCCGACGACAAGGTGCTGCGGCCGATCGCCGCGCCGTTCCAGCCGGATGGCGGGCTGCGCCTGATGCAGGGCAGGCTCGGGCGCGGCGTGATCAAGATTTCGGCGGTCGCGCCGGAGCACCGCAAGGTGACGGCGCCCGCGATCGTGTTCGATTCGCAGGAAGCCGTGCAGGCCGCGTTCGACGCGGGCGAATTGAAGCGCGATTTCGTCGCGGTCGTGCGCTTCCAGGGCGCGCGCGCGAACGGGATGCCGGAGCTGCACCGGCTGACGCCGCTCCTCGGCGTGCTGCAGGACCAGGGCTTTCGCGTCGCGCTCGTGACGGACGGCCGGATGTCGGGCGCGTCGGGCAAGGTGCCGGCCGTGATCCACGTGTCGCCCGAGGCGCTCTTGAGCGGCCCGCTCGGCAAGGTGCAGACGGGCGATACGATCGTGATCGACGCGCAAGCCGGCGTGCTCGACGTCGAGATCGACGATCGAGCATGGGCGGCGCGCGCGATCGCGCAGCCCGCGCATCAGGCGGAAAACGAAGTCGGCTTCGGCCGCGAACTGTTCGGCGTGTTCCGCGCGGCGGCCGCGCCGGCGGAGCAGGGCGCGTCGGTGTTCGGCGCGTTGGTGGGCGAAGCGGTCCACGTCACCGCATAAGCGAAAAGGAGTCGCATTGATGAAGACGATTGGCGAGATCGTGAAGCTGGGCCCGGTGATTCCGGTGCTCGCGTTCGATTCGGTCGAACAGGGCGAACAGGTGTCGCGCGCGTTGCACGCGGGCGGCGTGAAGGTGCTTGAAATCACGCTGCGCACCGCGGCCGGGCTCGAAGCGATCAAGCGCGCGAGCGAGCTCGCCGACGACATCGTCGTCGGCGTCGGCACGATCACGAAGCCCGGGCAGTGCGCGCTCGCGAAGCAGGCGGGCGCGAAGTTCGGCGTGTCGCCGGGCCTCACGAAGGAGATGCACGAGGCGGCCGTCGACGCCGGCCTGCCGCTTCTGCCCGGCGTGATGACGCCGACCGACATCATCGTCGCGCTCGAGCTCGGCTACGAGATCGTGAAGTTCTTCCCCGCGCAGCAGGCGGGCGGCGTGCCGATGCTGCAGGCGTTCCACGGCCCGTTCCCGGCGCTCAAGTTCTGCCCGACGGGCGGCATCACCGCCGAGACCGCGCCGAGCTTCCTGAAGCTGCCGAACGTCGTGTGCGTCGGCGGCTCGTGGCTCACGCCGAAGGCGGCGCTCGCCGCGCAGGACTGGGCCGAGGTCACGCGCCTCGCGCAGGCGGCGAGCGGTCTCGCACGCTGAGCGCGATCGCTTGGCCGCATCCGGAAAACCCTCGGACGAAACAATCGATCTGGTTGTTTTTCCGAGGGTTTTTGCTTATGGAACCGGTTCTATCGCGACCCGATAAACAAAAGTAGAATTCAGCGTCCCGACGGGCGGCGAGCCGCCTCGTTTCGGAGAACTGCATAGCCGGGCGGCGGCAAGCCGCGTCCGGCCCGATATATCCCAAGGAGGAGTGCTACATGGGGGCTGTCCAAGGCAGCATGCTGCTGATTTACACCGTGATCGCGATCGCGGTGCTGATCCTGATGATCGCGCGCTACAAGGTCTATCCGTTCCTCGTGCTGATCATCGTGTCGCTCGGTCTCGGCTTCGTGGTCGGCATGCCGATGGACAAGATCGTGAAATCGTTCGAGGGGGGCACGGGCGGCACGCTCGGCCACATCGCGATCGTCGTCGGCCTCGGCACGATGCTCGGCAAGATGATGGCCGAATCGGGCGGCGCCGAGCGGATCGCGACCACGCTGATCGACTGGTTCGGCGAGAAGAACATCCACTGGGCGATGATGTTCGTCGCGATCATCGTCGGCCTGCCCGTGTTCTTCGAAGTCGGCTTCGTGCTCCTGATCCCGATCGCGTTCAACGTCGCGAAGCGCACCGGCAAATCGCTCCTTGTCGTCGGGCTGCCGATGGTCGCGGGCCTGTCGGTCGTGCACGGGCTGATTCCGCCGCACCCGGCGGCGCTCCTCGCCGTTCAGCAATACGGCGCCGACATCGGCAAGACGATCGCGTATGGCCTCATCGTCGGCGTGCCGACCGCGATCGTCGCGGGGCCGCTGTTCGCGCTCACGATCTCGAAGTTCGTGAAGCTGCCGGAGCACAACCCGCTCGCGTCGCAATTCGTCGAGACGCGCGCGCCGGGCGAGCAGCGCGAACTGCCGGGCTTCGGCATCACGCTGTTCACGATCCTGCTGCCCGTCGTGCTGATGCTCGTCGGCAGTTGGGCCGATCTCGTGTTCGCGCCGAAGTCGCTGCCGAACAGCCTGCTGCGCTTTGCCGGCAATTCGGACGTCGCGCTCCTGATCGCCGTGCTCGTGAGCTTCTTCACGTTCGGCAAGCTGCAGGGCTTCAATCGCGAGCAGATCCAGAAGTTCTGCGGCGATTGCCTCGCGCCGATCGCGGGCATCACGCTGATCGTCGGCGCGGGCGGCGGTTTCGGCGGTATCCTGCGCGACAGCGGCATCTCGCAGCAGATCGTCGCGACCGCGACGCACGCGCATCTGTCGCCGCTTCTGCTCGGCTGGTTCGTCGCGGCGCTGATCCGTCTCGCGACGGGCTCGGCGACCGTCGCGATGACGACCGCGTGCGGGATCGTCGCGCCGATCGCGGCGGCCTCGGGCGTCACGGTGAGGCCGGAGCTGCTCGTGCTCGCGACGGGCTCGGGCTCGCTGATCTTCTCGCACGTGAACGACGGCGGCTTCTGGCTGATCAAGGAATATTTCGGGATGACCGTGGGCCAGACGTTCAAGACGTGGACGCTGCTCGAAACGATCATCTCGGTGCTCGGTCTCGCCTTCACGCTGGTGCTGAGCGCGGTTCTGTAACAAGGGGTAGTCAATGATTCTGATCGCAATGGGCGTGTCGGGCGCGGGCAAGTCGCGGATCGGCGAAATGCTCGCGGAACGCCTGTCATGCAGCTATACCGATGGCGACGCGTTTCACAGCGCCGCCAACAAGGAAAAGATGCACCACGGGATTGCTCTCACCGACGAGGACCGCTGGCCGTGGCTGCGCTCGATCCGCGAGGCCATCGAGGCGAAGCGGCGCGCGGGCGAGACGGCGGTGTTCACGTGCTCGTCGCTCAAGCGCGCGTACCGTGACATCCTGCGCGGCAACGATCGCGACGTGCGCTTCGTCTATCTGAAGGGTTCGTTCGACGTGCTGCGCGAGCGGCTGAAGACGCGCACCGGGCACTTCTTCGATCCGTCGCTGCTGCAAAGCCAGCTCGACACGCTCGAGGAGCCGGGCCCGGACGAGGCGATCGAAGTCAGCATCGAGTTGACGCCCGACGAGATCGTCGAGCGCGTGATGAGCCAGCTCGGCAGCGAGCGGCAGCAGCAACAGCAACAGCAGCAACAGTGACGGCGCGCGGCCGCGGCGCGGCCGCCGTCGCCGATCGCCGCGCTGCGGCGGCAAAAAGAAAGGTTCATCGCAGGAAACCGTGGAGGGTTTGATGGCGATTGCGTAACCTGACGCCTGACTTTAAGGAGGTCAGGAGGCAGAATTGCTCGATCGCAAGGCACTTCAAGCACTGGGTTGCTGGACCGGCTATCGGTTAGAGGGGGTGGAATGGCCGGAAGGAGAAGGCCGTACGCTGTCGCTGTATTTGAAGCCGGTCAGCAAGGTCATGTACTGCGAACAGTGCGGTGCACGCTGCCAGCAGATTCATGAGACGACGGTTCGCCGGGTGCGCGATCTGCCACTGTTCGAGTACCGGGTGGTACTGCACGTCCCCCGCCGCCGAGTCTGGTGCGAACGCTGCGGCGGTCCGCGACTGGAGAAACTGGCGTGGCTGGGCCGTTACCAGCGAGTGACGGAGCGATTTGCCAAGGCCTGCGAGAAACTGCTGCAGGCGGCCAGCGTGCAGGCGGTCGCCGCCTTCTACGATTTGGGCTGGCACACGGTCAAATCGATCGACAAGATGCGCTTGCGAGCGCGTGTGGCTGATCCTGACTGGTCGACGATCCGCTATCTGGCGATGGACGAGTTCGCGCTCCATAAAGGTCATCGCTACGCCACGGTGGTGGTCGATCCGATTGGTCGGCAAGTGCTCTGGATTGGAGCGGGACGCTCGCGCGAGACGGCCAGAGCCTTCTTCGAACAGCTTCCCCAGGGTGTTGCCGAGCGCATCGAAGCAGTGGCCATCGACATGACCACGGCCTACGAGTTGGAGATCAAAGCGCAGTGTCCGCAGGCTGAGGTCGTCTACGACCTGTTCCACGTCGTGGCCAAGTACGGGCGTGAGGTGATCGATCGGGTACGGGTCGATCAGGCCAATCAGTTGCGCCATGACCGGCCGGCCCGGAAGGTCCTGAAGTCCAGCCGCTGGTTGCTGCTGCGCAACCGCCACAACCTGAAGCCCGAGCAGTCCGTGCATCTGAAGGAACTGCTGGCCGCCAATCAGCCATTGTTGTGCGTCTACGTGCTACGTGACGAACTCAAGCGGCTCTGGTTCTACCGCAAGCCTGCCTGGGCGGAAAAGGCCTGGGAACAATGGATCGAGCAAGCCCGGCAAAGCGGAATTGCCGCGCTGCAACTGTTTGCGCAGCGCCTGCAGGGTTACTGGCACGGAATCGTGGCCCGCTGCCGACATCCGCTTAATACCAGCATCGTCGAAGGCATCAACAACACCATCAAGGTCATCAAGCGTCGGGCTTACGGGTACCGCGACGAGGAATACTTCTTTCTCAAGATCCGCGCCGCGTTCCCCGGTAATCCGCGATGAACCAAAAGAAAGGCGCCCTGCGAACTGCAGGGCGCCTTTCTTCATCGTGTCGACGACGCGCGTTACGCGATGCGCTTCGCGAGCTCGACCGCCTTGCCGATGTACGACGCGGGCGTCATCGCGAGAAGGCGCGCCTTCGCGTCCTCGGGAATCGCGAGCGTGCCGATGAACTGCCGCAGCGCGTCGCGCGTGATGCCCTTGCCGCGCGTGAGTTCCTTCAACTGCTCGTACGGGTTCTCGATGCCGTAGCGGCGCATCACCGTCTGCACCGGCTCGGCGAGCACTTCCCAGCAGTTGTCGAGGTCTTCGTTCAGGCGCTGCGGGTTCACTTCGAGCTTGTCGAGGCCGCGGATCAGCGCGTCGTACGCGAGCAGCGAATAGCCGAGCGCGACGCCCATGTTGCGCAACACCGTCGAATCGGTCAGGTCGCGCTGCCAGCGCGAGACGGGCAGCTTGTCGGCGAGGTGGCGCAGCGTCGCGTTCGCGAGGCCGAGGTTGCCTTCCGAGTTCTCGAAGTCGATCGGGTTGACCTTGTGCGGCATCGTCGACGAGCCGATCTCGCCCGCCTTCGTCTTCTGCTTGAAGTAGCCGACCGAGATGTAGCCCCACACGTCGCGATCGAGGTCGAGCAGGATCGTGTTCGCGCGCGAAACGGCGTCGAACAGCTCGGCCATGTAGTCGTGCGGCTCGATCTGGATCGTGTACGGGTTGAACGTGAGCTTCAGGCGGTTCTCGATCACGTCGCGCGAGAACGCTTCCCAGTCGAACTCCGGATATGCGGACAGGTGCGCGTTGAAGTTGCCGACCGCGCCGTTCATCTTGCCGAGGATTTCGACCCGCTCGATGCGCTCGATCGCGCGCGCGAGGCGCGCGGCGACGTTCGCGATTTCCTTGCCGAGCGTCGTCGGGCTGGCCGGCTGGCCATGCGTGCGCGAGAGCATCGGCTGCTCGGCGTGCGCGTGCGCGAGCGCGACGAGGCGGCCGTGCACCGTGCGCAGCGCGGGCAGGATCACGTGCTGGCGCGCGCCGGCGAGCATCATGCCGTGCGACGTGTTGTTGATGTCTTCCGACGTGCACGCGAAATGGATGAATTCGCTCGCGCGCTCGAGCTCGGCCTGGCCCTTGACGGATTCCTTCAGCCAGTACTCGACGGCTTTCACGTCATGGTTCGTCACGCGCTCGATTTCCTTGATGCGCGCGGCGTCGTGCGCGGTGAAGCGCTCGACGAGCTGCAGCAGGAACTGCTCGGCGGCTTCCGGGAAGCGCGGCACCTCGGCGAAGCCGGCGCGCGACAGCGCGATCAGCCAGTGCACCTCGACGGTGACGCGGTGGCGCATGAAGGCGGCTTCGGAGAGCCAGTCGCGCAGCGCTTCGGTTTTGCTGGCGTAGCGGCCGTCGATCGGCGAGAGCGCGGTGAGGGCGAAAAGGATATCGGGACGGGTGTCGGACATGATCGGGCTGGAGGCGCGCGGCCGCGGTTCAAACGTGAAGGGGAGAACCGCGGATTTTACCATCGGCGCGCGGCCGTCCGGCCGCCGCGCGCCGCCACCGGAAAATCTCAGTCGCCGGCGCGCGCCGCGCCGCCGATCGGCATCCCGGCGCCCGCCGCCGGCTCGGCCGCGGCGAGCTCGGGCGCGGCCCAGCGCAGCCACTGCGCGCGCAGCATCACGAGCGCGGCGAGCGCGCAGGTCGAGAGCGCGCCGAACGTCGCGAAACCGAGCTGGTAGCTGCCCGTGCTTTCCTTCGCGATGCCCATCACGACGGGCAGATAGAAGCCGCCGATGCCGCCCGCCGCGCCGACGATGCCGGACAGCAGGCCGGTCTTGCCCTTCCAGCGGTGCGGGACGAGCTGGAACGTCGAGCCGTTGCCTAGGCCGAACGCGACGTACAGGCACACGAGGAGCGCGATCCCGCCCGCGAGCGGCGGCATCACGGCCGCGAACGCGAAGTCGGCGGCGGCGATCGCGGCGAGGATCACCATCAGCGCGCGCACGCCGGTGATGCGGTCGGCGAGGTGGCCGCCGAACGGGCGCACGATCGCGCCGAGGAACGCGAGCAGCGACATGAAGAGGCCCGCTTCGATCTTCGGCATCTGGTAGAGCGTCGTGAGAAGCAGCGTCACGTACGACGACATCCCGACGAAGCCGCCGAACGTGATGCTGTAGATCAGCATGATGACCCACGTGTCGCGCTCGGCGAGCACCGCGCGATAGCGGCCGGGCAGCACGGCGATCGCGAGGAGCGCGCCCATCACGGGCAGCAGCAGCACGCCCGTCTTGCCCGCGCCGAACACGCCCGCATGCACGGCGAGCACGAGCGCGACGAGGCCGACGAGCGTGAGCACGAACGCGCCGAACGCGCGTTTCGCGTTGCCCGACTTCTCGCCGCGGTCGTCGGCCCACGCGAAGAGCGCGAAGCCCGCGATCGCGAGGAGCGGCAGCGCGGCGGCCGTCGAGAATTTCCAGCCGAGCGCGGCCGCGATGTGCGGGAACATGAAGCCGTCGAGCACCGCGCCGATGTTGCCCGCGGCGGCGAGGCCGAGCACGAGGCCCTGCACCTTCGGCGGATAGCTGCTGCCCGCCATCGGCAGCGCGACCGCGAAGCTCGCGCCGCCGATCCCGAGGAACACGCCGAGCACGAGGAGCAGCGTGTACGACGGCGTGCCGGGCACGAACGGCAGAACGACGGCGGGCAGCGCGGACAGCAGCACGCCCATCAGCGAGATGCGCCGGCCGTCGGCGGACTGGTAGAGGTTGCCGAGCGTGACGCGCAGGATGGCCGCCGCGAGCACCGGCACCGCGACGAGGAAGCCCTGTTGCGCGGCCGTCATCGTGATGTCCTTGCCGATGAACGGCGCGAGCGGGCCGTACAGCACCCAGACGGTGAAGCCCGTGTCGAAGTAGAGGAAGCACGCGAGAAGCGAGCGCCAGTTGCCGCTTCGGAGGGAGGTGCGCAGAGTATCCATCGGTGAAGCCTCGCGTATGCCGGTCGACGGCGGATGGTGGAAATGGGGCGACGAGCCGGTGCGCTGTTCCGCAAGCTTCATGCCAATGGGGTGCATGTTTTTGTTTCAAACGGTGCGAGCGCACGCCGGGCAAGGCAGGCGGGAAAGGCGGCGAAAGCAATGAAAGCGGCTGGCGAGTGGCGCTCGCGCGACGGCGCGGCGCTCGCGCGCACCGGCGGCAGGCGCGCGCGAGCGCCGCGCGGCACTGCGCCTGTGCGTGCGCGCGGCATTGGTGCGGGGTGGTGCCGCGCCAAAATGTGTGAGGAATCAAGCGTATGGCGATGCGTCCGGGGGCGCGGGCCGTTTGCCGGCGCGCACGCCGCGGCGGGCTTCGCCGCCTCGCGGGTCGTGCGCCGTGCGCCGACGCACCGGGGCGATCGGCGCGCCCGACCGTTAAAATGCGTGCTTCTTCCCTCGCACTCGCTTTGCGCAGCAAAGGCACGCATGGAACTCAAATGGCTCGAAGACTTCGTGTCGCTCGCGGAAACGCGCAGCTTCAGCCGCTCGGCCGAGCTGCGGCACGTGTCGCAACCTGCGTTTTCGCGCCGGATCCAGGCGCTCGAAGCGTGGCTCGCGACCGAGCTGATCGATCGTTCGGTCTATCCGACCCGCCTCACGCAGGCGGGCCAGGTGTTCTACGAGCAGGCGCTCGCGATGCTGTCGCAGGCGCACGAGGCGCGCACGCTGCTGCGCGGCCACGTCGGCGCGCCCGTGCCGACGATCGAGTTCGCGGTGCCGCACACGCTGTCGCTCACGTACTTCCCGCGCTGGCTGCAGCGGATCGAGGCGAAGATGGGACAGGTCCACACGCGGCTGCGCGCGCTGAATGTGCATGATGCGGTGCTGTCGCTCGTCGAGGGCGGCTGCGATCTCGTGATGGGCTATCACCACCCGAGCCATCCCGTCGCGCTCGATCCGGCCCGCTACGACATGCTGACGCTCGGCACGGAGCCGATCAGCCCGTTCTCGGCGCCCGGCCGCGGCGGCCGCGCGCGCTACGCGCTGCCCGGCACGGCCGACGCGCCCGTGCCGTATCTGTCGTACACGCCCAATGCGTACCTCGGCCGGATGACCGAAGTGATCATCGCGAACGCGCGCGCGCCGCTCCATCTCGACAAGGTCTACGAGACCGACATGGCCGAGGCGCTGAAGGCGATGGCGCTCGCCGGGCACGGCGTCGCGTTTCTGCCGCACAGCGCGGTCGAGGACGCGCTCGCGAGCGGCCGCCTCGTGAAGCTCGGCCGCGCGGCGAAGGGCGCAGCGGAGCCGTTCGCGCTGACGATGGAGATCCGCCTGTACCGGGACAAGCTCGCGGTGCAGGGCGACGAGCCGCGGCAAAAGCTCGTGCGCGCGCTGTGGGACGTCGTGCGCGAGGAGCTCGGCGCGGCCGCCTGACAATCGCCGCGGTCCCTGCGCCGGCGCCTCGGCGCCCGGCGCGGCCCGCACCGCTGCGCGCCACCCCGCGCACGAAAGTTGCTCCGCGCAATCGCATCGGGATTGCAGCCGTTCGCACGGCGAACGCACGGTTTTTCGCGCAAAAGACCGATCATGCACGAAACGCATAATCGAATAAGCAAACGGCATTGGATTTCGAAATTCGCTTTTTCGACAATGTGCGCATTCTTCGACCGTTGGAGATTCCATGTCTTCGCAATCGCAGTCCCCGTCCGTCGCGCAGTCCATCCCGTCGTACCTGCACGCGGACGATCTCGGCCCCTGGGGCAACTATCTGCAGCAAGTCGATCGCGTCGCGCCGTACCTCGGCTCACTGTCGCGCTGGATCGAGACGCTGAAGCGCCCGAAGCGCATCCTGATCGTCGACGTGCCGATCGAGCTGGACAACGGCACCGTCGCGCACTTCGAGGGCTATCGCGTGCAGCACAACGTATCGCGCGGCCCGGGCAAGGGCGGCGTGCGCTACCACCAGGACGTGACGCTGTCCGAGGTGATGGCGCTGTCCGCCTGGATGTCGGTGAAGAACGCGGCCGTGAACGTGCCGTACGGCGGCGCGAAGGGCGGCATCCGCGTCGATCCGCGCAAGCTCTCGCGCGGCGAGCTCGAGCGCGTGACGCGCCGCTACACCAGCGAAATCGGCATCATCATCGGCCCGAACACCGACATTCCCGCGCCTGACGTCAACACGAACGAGCAGATCATGGCGTGGATGATGGACACGTACTCGATGAACCAGGGCCAGACGGCCACGGGCGTCGTGACCGGCAAGCCGATCTCGCTCGGCGGCTCGCTCGGCCGCCGGGAAGCGACGGGCCGCGGCGTGTTCGTCGTCGGCTGCGAGGCCGCGAAGAAGAAGGGTGTCGAGATCGAAGGCGCGCGCATCGCGGTCCAGGGCTTCGGCAACGTCGGCGGGATCGCCGCGAAGCTGTTCCAGGAGGCGGGCGCGAAGGTGATCGCGGTGCAGGATCACACGGGCACGATCTACCAGCCGGCGGGCGTCGACACCGTCAAGCTGATCGACCACGTCGGCGTGACGGGCGGCGTCGCGGGCTTCGAAGGCGCGGAGCCGATGCCGAACGACGAGTTCTGGACCGTCGAGACCGACATCCTGATTCCGGCCGCGCTAGAAAACCAGATCACCGAGAAGAACGCGTCGAAGATCCGCACGAAGATCATCGTCGAAGGCGCGAACGGCCCGACGACGACGGCCGCGGACGACATCCTGAGCGCGAACGGCGTGCTCGTGATTCCCGACGTGATCGCGAACGCGGGAGGCGTGACCGTGTCGTACTTCGAGTGGGTGCAGGATTTCTCGAGCTTCTTCTGGACGGAAGACGAGATCAACCATCGTCTCGAGCGCGTGATGCGCGAGGCGTTCGCCGGTGTGTGGGCGGTGGCCCAGGAGCACGGCGTGTTGGTGCGCACGGCGGCGTTCATCGTCGCGTGCAAGCGCATCCTGATGGCGCGCGAAATGCGCGGCCTGTACCCCTGATCGACGGGATTGGCTCGATCGGCGACGCGCAAGCTGGAGGCCGCGTCGTGATTCACTCGCGGGCGGCGCCGGATCCGGTGCCGCCCGCGTGCGTATCCGGGCGCCGAACGCGTGTTGGAATGCGCATGCCGCCCGGTCAGAAGTGTGGTTAACAACCATTACTTTCATAAGAATTACTTTGATAAACTGGCGCGGGTTTTCGCCAAGGAGATGACAACGATGAAATTCCCGAAAGCAATGCTGGTGGTCGCGGCGCTGAGCACATTCGCCGGCGGCGCCATCGCCCAGGAAACGGGCACGCTGAAAAAAATCAAGGATACGGGCGTGATTGCGCTGGGGCACCGCGAATCGTCGATTCCGTTCTCGTACTATGACCAGAGCCAGCAGGTCGTCGGCTATTCGCGCGACTTCCAGATGAAGGTCGTCGACGCGGTCAAGAAGAAGCTGAATCTGTCCAACCTGCAGGTGAGGAACATTCCGGTGACGTCGCAGAACCGGATTCCGCTCGTGCAGAACGGCACGGTCGACATCGAGTGCGGCTCGACGACGAACAATCTCGACCGCCAGAAGCAAGCGGCGTTCTCGGACACGATCTTCGTGATCGGCACGCGCCTCATGACGAAGAAGGACTCGGGCATCAAGGATTTCGCCGACCTGAAGGGCAAGACTGTCGTCACGACGGCGGGCACGACGTCCGAGCGTCTGCTGCGCGAGATGAACAACAAGAACCAGATGGGGATGAACATCATCAGCGCGAAGGACCACGGCGAGTCGTTCCAGACGCTCGAGACGGGCCGCGCGGTCGCGTTCATGATGGACGACGCGCTGCTCGCGGGCGAGCGCGCGAAGGCGAAGCAGCCGGGCGAATGGGTGATCGTCGGCAAGCCGCAGTCTCAGGAGGCGTACGGCTGCATGATGCGCAAGGACGATCCGGCGTTCAAGAAGGTGGTCGACGACGCGATCGCGCAGGTCGAGAAGTCGGGCGAAGCCGCGAAGATCTACTCGAAGTGGTTCGAGAATCCGATCCCGCCGAAGGGCCTGAATCTGAACTTCCCGCTCTCCGACGAGATGAAGAAGCTCTACGCGAATCCGAACGACAAGGCGCTCGATTGAGCGGGACGGCCGTTCGAGCCAACCGTTCGAGCTAACAAGCGCTGACGAAACGGAAGAGGCACGGCTTCTTCCGTTTCTTTTTGTTGGAGTCTGGCTATGTCTTACCACTGGAACTGGGGCATCTTCCTGAGCCCCGTTTCGACGGGCGAACCGACCACCTATCTCGGCTGGCTGATGTCGGGATTCTGGGTGACGATCAAGGTGTCGCTCGCCGCGTGGGTGATCGCGCTCGTCGTCGGGTCGCTGTTCGGCGTGCTGCGCACCATGCCGAGCAAATGGCTGTCGGCGATCGGCACGGTCTACGTATCGATCTTCCGCAACATCCCGCTCATCGTGCAGTTCTTCATCTGGTACCTCGTCGTGCCCGAATTGCTGCCCGTGTCGATCGGCACCTGGATCAAGCAGTTGCCGCCCGGCACGCAATTCTTCACCGCGTCGATCGTCTGTCTTGGCCTCTTCACGGGCGCGCGCGTCTGCGAGCAGGTGCGCTCCGGCATCAACGCGCTGCCGAAGGGCCAGCGCGCGGCCGGCCTCGCGATGGGCTTCACGCAATGGCAGACGTACCGCTACGTGCTCCTGCCCGTCGCATACCGGATCATCGTGCCGCCGCTCACGTCCGAATTCCTGAACATCTTCAAGAATTCGGCCGTCGCGTCGACGATCGGCCTGCTCGACCTGTCCGCGCAGGCGCGGCAGCTCGTCGACTACACCGCGCAGACCTACGAGTCGTTCATCGCGGTCACGCTCGCGTACGTGGTCATCAATCTGATCGTGATGGCGTTCATGCGCTGGGTCGAGAGCAAGTCCCGGCTGCCCGGCTACATCGGAGGCAAGTGATGCATCAGTTCGACTGGAGTAGTATTCCCGGCGCGCTGCCGACGCTCTGGACGGGCGCGATCATCACGTTCAAGATCACGCTGCTCGCGATCGTGATCGGGATCGTCTGGGGCACGCTGCTTGCGCTGATGCGCCTGTCGGGCGTCAAGCCGCTCGCGTGGTTCGCGCAGGGCTACGTCACCGTGTTCCGCTCGATTCCGCTCGTGATGGTGCTGCTGTGGTTCTTCCTGATCGTGCCGCAGGTGCTGCAGGGCGTGCTCGGGCTGTCGCCGACGATCGACATCCGGCTCGCGTCGGCGATGGTCGCGTTTTCGCTTTTCGAAGCCGCGTATTATTCGGAGATCATCAGGGCGGGCATCCAGGCGGTGCCGCGCGGGCAGGTGAACGCCGCGTTCGCGCTCGGCATGAACTACGCGCAGGCGATGCGCCTCGTGATCCTGCCGCAGGCGTTCCGCGCGATGGTGCCGCTCCTGCTCACGCAGGCGATCGTGCTGTTCCAGGACACGTCGCTCGTCTACGTGATCAGCCTCGCGGATTTCTTCCGCACGGCCGCGAACATCGGCGATCGCGACGGCACGAGCGTCGAGATGATCCTGTTCGCGGGCGCATGCTATTTCGTCGTGTGCTCGGCCGCATCCGCATTGGTCAAAGGACTCCAGAAAAAGGTCACAAGATGATTTCCATTAAGAACGTGTCGAAGTGGTACGGCCAGTTTCAGGTGCTGACGGATTGCACGACGGAAGTGAAGAAGGGCGAAGTGGTGGTCGTGTGCGGGCCGTCGGGCTCGGGCAAGTCGACGCTCATCAAGACCGTGAACGGCCTCGAGCCGTTTCAGCAGGGCGAGATTCTCGTCAACGGGCAATCGGTCGGCGACAAGAAGACGAACCTGTCGAAGCTGCGCTCGAAGGTCGGGATGGTGTTCCAGCACTTCGAGCTGTTTCCGCATCTGTCGATCACGGAGAACCTGACGCTCGCGCAGATCAAGGTGCTCGGCCGCGACAAGGACGAAGCGGCCGAGAAGGGGATGAAGCTGCTCGATCGCGTGGGCCTGAAGGCGCATGCGCACAAGTATCCGGGCCAGTTGTCGGGCGGCCAGCAACAGCGTGTCGCGATCGCGCGCGCGCTGTCGATGGACCCGATCGCGATGCTGTTCGACGAGCCGACCTCCGCGCTCGATCCGGAGATGATCAACGAGGTGCTCGACGTGATGGTCGAGCTCGCGCAGGAAGGGATGACGATGATGGTCGTCACGCACGAGATGGGCTTCGCGAAGAAGGTCGCCCATCGCGTGATCTTCATGGACAAGGGCTTGATCGTCGAGGACGACCGCAAGGAAGAGTTCTTCGCGAATCCGAAGTCGGATCGCGCGAAGGATTTTCTCGCGAAGATCCTGCATTGATCGCGGGGAGGGCGTCGTGCGCTTGCGCACGGCGTCGCTCGCGAGGCGAAGAGAAGGCCGCCCGGCGAGAGCCGGGCGTTTTTTTGTCGGCGCGCTCGCACTGCGGCAAGCGGTCCTGGTCAGCTTCGGATGGGGGCGCGCCGGGCTCCGACGGACGGCGGCGCGAGGCGGCGAACGCGTTCCCGTTCAAGCGTCGTTCGGGCGGCAGGCAATGATGGTCGCTCAGAAATCGACCGGATCGTCGCCGAGATCGCCGGCCTCGCCGCTCGCCGCGAGCGCGGCCGCCCGGCGCGGCGCCGACGCGGATGCGTCGAGCGCCGGGTTGCGCAGCTTCTCGAGCACGGCTTCCGGCACCGGGATGCGCATCGTCGCCGCGACGTCGCCGCACTGGAACATCACGAGCTCGCCCGGCTCGAGCGCGGTCCACACTTCGTCGTCGGTGAGCGGCTGCGTCGCGATCACCGCGACGCGGTCTTCCGGCGTCGTGTATTTCGCGAAGTCGATCGAGATGTCTTCGTCGATCAGGTGCGCGGTCGAGAACGGCCAGCGCCGCACGAGGTAGTGCAGGCGCGTCGAGCAGTGCGCGAACAGCGCCTGCCCGTTCGACATCAGGAAATTGAACACGCCGTGCCGCGTGATGTCGCGCGTGAGCTCGCCGACCTGCTCGAACAGCTCGGGCAGCGGCGGCTGCGCGCTCGGAAACGCTTCGCGCAGGCCCTGCATCAGCTTGCAGAACGCCTTCTCGCTGTCGGTCGTGCCGACCGGCTGATAGACGCTGCCGTCGAGATCGGGCGTGTAGTCGTGCAGATCGCCGTTGTGCGCGAAGATCCAGTGGCGGCCCCACAGCTCGCGCATGAACGGATGGCAGTTCTCCAGCAGGATGTGCCCCTGCGTCGCCTTGCGGATGTGCGCGATCGTGTTCTTCGACTTGATCGGGTAGCGCTTGACCATCTCGGCGATGGGCGACGTCGCGGACGACTGCTGGTCGATGAAGAGGCGGCAGGCCTTGTCCTCGAAGAACGCGATGCCCCAGCCGTCGGCATGATGATCGGTGAGCCCGCCGCGGGCCGCGAAGCCGGTAAACGAGAACGTCACGTCCGTTGGTTCGGCGCAGTTCATTCCGAAGAGTTGGCACATATCGCGGGTGCGGCTGAGGCTGGCGGGGGAGTACGCCGGAGGGAACCGGTACAATGTCGGCTTCAAGCATATCACCGAGCCCCAAGCGGCAAAAGGCGAAAACCGCGCGCGAGCGGTTCCGTGTTGCGGTTTGCCGTCAGTGCAGTCGGCGCCGCGCGCGGCCGGCGCGCCGCGCATCGCTCCTCGCCGCGCGCCATTCCCACGACACCATGAATGCTTCCGCTCCCGCCTCGCTCACCCTCGCACGCCCCGACGACTGGCACCTGCACGTGCGCGACGGCGCGATGCTCGCGGCCGTCCTGCCGCACACTGCCCGCCAGTTCGGCCGCGCGATCGTCATGCCGAACCTGAAGCCGCCCGTCACGACGACCGCTCAAGCGCAGGCGTACCGCGAGCGCATCCTCGCCGCGCTGCCGGCGGGCATGACGTTCGAGCCGCTGATGACGCTGTACCTGACCGACAACACGCCCGCCGACGAGATCCGCCGCGCGCGCGAAAGCGGCTTCGTGCACGGCGTGAAGCTGTATCCGGCGGGCGCGACGACGAACTCGGACGCCGGCGTGACCGATCTGCTCGGCAAATGCGCGAAGACGCTCGAGACGATGCAGGAAGTCGGGATGCCGCTTCTCGTGCACGGCGAGGTGACGGATCCGTCGATCGACCTGTTCGACCGCGAGAAGGTGTTCATCGACCGCGTGATGACCCCGCTGCGCCGCGCGCTGCCGGGGCTCGACGTGGTGTTCGAGCACATCACGACGAAGGACGCGGCCGATTACGTGCGCGACGCCGATGCGGCGTCCGGCCGGATCGGCGCGACGATCACCGCGCACCACCTGCTGTACAACCGCAACGCGATCTTCCTCGGCGGCATCCGCCCGCATTACTACTGCCTGCCGGTGCTCAAGCGCGAGACGCATCGGGTCGCGCTCGTCGAGGCGGCGAGCTCGGGCAATCCGCGCTTCTTCCTCGGCACCGACAGCGCGCCGCATGCGAAGGGCGCGAAAGAGGCCGCGTGCGGCTGCGCGGGCTGCTACACCGCGCTGCACGCGCTCGAGCTGTACGCGGAGGCGTTCGATCAGGCGGGCGCGCTCGACAAGCTCGAAGGCTTCGCGAGCTTCTTCGGCGCGGACTTCTACGGTTTGCCGCGCAGCGCCGAGACGGTGACGTTGCGCCGCGAGACATGGGAGCTGCCGCGCGAGATCGACGCGGGCGCCGGCCCCGTCGTGCCGCTGCGCGGCGGCGAGGCGATCGGCTGGCGGCTCGTCTGACGCTCGCGGCGCGGCGCGGCGGCCGGCCGGGTTGCCGCACGCGGACGGATTCGGTGCCAACGAGATGAGCGAGCAGGACGACACGAGCGCTCGGGGCGCTTGGGACGCCATGAGCGGCGCGCCGCGGCCGACAGGCGTGCACGGCGCGGCCGATCCTCGGCGTCCGGATGCGGCGGGTCTTGCCGACCGGGGGCGCGCGCCGTTCGGCCCGGGTGATCCGCACGGCGGACGCGGGCCGGCGCACCCGGACTGCTCGGCGGCCGATCGCGATCCGGGCGAATCCCGCGAATCCCGTGTGTCTCGTGCTTCGAACCGTTGGCGCGAGTCGCATCCCGACGGTGACGGAACCTGTTTCGACCGAATCGATTGGTCCGCGCCGTGGCTCGCGCCGTTGGCCGATCGCGGCGGGCGATGGGCGCACGCGGCACGGCAGGGCAAAGCGGCATGGCTGCGCATGCTGAACGACGACGCCCGAGCCGGGCGGCTCGCGGCGGGCCGCGGCCAGCCGCTTCGTTTCGTCGAACAGGCGGCGCTGCCGGCGGGCGTCGCGTACGAGACGCACATCGCCGAAACGGGCGCCGTCCCGACCCGCCACAACCTGCACGATTTCTTCAACGCGCTCGTCTGGTTCGCGTACCCAGGCATCAAGGCGGCGCTCAACGCGCGCCAGGCCGCGGCGATCGACGCGACGGGCGTCGGCTCCGTGCGCGGCGGCGTTCGCGACGCCCTCACGCTGCTCGACGAGAACGGCGCGCTCTTCGCGACGTCGGACCCGGCGCTTGCCGCCGCGCTGCGCGGCTTCGACTGGCCGACGCTGATGCGCGCGTCGCGCGACGCGTGGGGTTCGCGCTGCGACGCGCGGATCGTCGGCCATGCGCTGTTCGAAAAGCTCGTCGATCCGTACAAGGGGTGCACCGCGCATGCGTGGATCGTCGACGTGCCGGCCGCGTATTTCGACTGGCGCGACGAGTCGCGCCGCGCCTCGCTCGACGAACGCGTCGCGGCGGCGCTCGCCGCGACCGAGCCCGCGAGCCGCGGCTTCGCGCCGCTGCCGGTGCTCGGCGTGCCCGGCTGGTGGCCGGCGAACGAATCGCCGTCTTTCTACGACGATCCGCAGGTGTTTCGCAGCGGCCGCCGTTCGCGCGCGGGGTGACGCGCGCCGACATGCCCCGCATCGGCCGACCAATGGACGGCGAGCATCGTCGTGCCGGACCGGCAACCACACATGCACTGGCGCACGATCCCCTCGGACCGTCGTTGCAACGAGACCAGGACCATCGCCCCGAGCGAGCGCCGCTTTACGGTGCTAGAATCCCGCTCGCAAAGCAGGCCAGGCAGTCGCGGCCTTCGCGGTTCGCCGCGAAGGGCGAGGAAAGTCCGGACTCCGACAGGGCAGGGTGATGGCTAACGGCCATCCGTGGCGACACGCGGAACAGGGCAACAGAAAGCAAACCGCCGATGGCCCGGCGCAAGCCGGGATCAGGCAAGGGTGAAACGGTGCGGTAAGAGCGCACCGCGGCTGCGGCGACGCAGACCGGCACGGTAACCTCCACCCGGAGCAATTCCAAGTAGGCGGACGCGCATCTTCGGATGCAGGACGGTGCCCCCGTCTCGTTCGCGGGTAGGAAGCTTGAGCGCGTCAGCAATGGCGCGCCTAGAGGAATGGCTGCCACGGGCCGCGCGCCTTCGGGCGCGCGGTTCGCACAGAATCCGGCTTATCGGCCCGCTTTGCCGCCCGATGACAAAGGAAAGGCCGGCGCCCGATGCGGCGCCGGCCTTTTTCCTTTTCTCGACCCGCGCGGCGGGCGACGCGCGTTACGCGGCGACGATCTCGAACGAGTGCGACAGCTCGGCCGTCTTCGCGATCATGATCGACGCCGAACAGTACTTGTCGTGCGACAGGTTGATCGCGCGCTCAACGGTCGCGGGATTCAGGTTGCGGCCCGTCACCGTGAAGTGGAAGTGGACCTTCGTGAACACCTTCGGGTCCTCGCTCGCGCGCTCGGCCTGCAGCGTCACCGAGCAGCCGGTGACTTCCTGGCGGCTCTTCTTGAGGATCAGCACGACGTCATAGGCCGTGCAGCCGCCCGTGCCGGCGAGCACCATCTCCATCGGACGCGGCGCGAGATTGTGCCCGCCGCCTTCGGGCGCGCCATCCATCGTGACGAGGTGGCCGCTGCCCGTCTGGGCGGCGAATGCCATGCCGTCCTGGCCCATCCAGCTTACTTTGCATTCCATGCGCGAGCTCCAGCGTTGCTTGATTCGATTGTGATCCGGCATTGTAGCCCCGCCCGCAACAGTCGGCTGATGCGCCGCAAGACGGGCAAAAACAGCGGCCGATCGCGTATCGCGTCCGGTCCGGGCGGCGCCGATCGCCCTCCGATCTTTAGGGGTTTTGCTCTAGGCGGAAAGTCCATTCGTTCAGGGGTGATTTGTTATCTTATTGATTTAAAAGGAAAAATCCGATTTCTTGGGGATTGGGTAATTTTCCGTATTATGAGAATGCATTTCTCCATGCGGTTTTCCTTGTGCTGTCGACTCCCGGTTCGTATAATGCGAGGCATTGGTTGTCGCGTTGCGGCAACCTCCGCATGTCTCCTCCACCCTCCTCCTTTGGTGGATTAAGCCCGAACCAGCGGTTCGGGCTTTTTTTCGTCCGGTGCAAGCTTGGGCGGCCCGACGGTGGCCGCTTCGCGCCCGCGATGCACGCTTCACCGCAGTCGCGAAACGACGGATGTCGGATTTCTTTGACCACCCAGCTCGAATCCCTTTATAATTCAGGGCTTTTCCGCATCCATGCCCACGGAAAAAGAACAGGGAGAGCCTGCATCGCGCCACGAAGCGCCTGCCAAGAGCAGACAAGCAGGAAAGAACGTTTGGGCATAAGCAATCAATTTTGGATCGATCATGAAGACGTTTTCCGCAAAAGCCCATGAGGTGGCGCGCGAATGGTACGTGATTGACGCGACGGATAAGGTTCTCGGCCGTGTCGCCAGCGAAGTGGCACGCCGTCTGCGCGGCAAGCACAAGCCCGAGTTCACTCCGCACGTCGACACCGGTGATTTCATCATCGTCATCAACGCGAGCAAGCTGAAAGTCACGGGCAACAAGACGCTGGACAAGAAGTATTACCGTCACTCGGGCTACCCGGGCGGCATCTATGAAACGACGTTCGGCAAGATGCAGGAACGCTTCCCGGGCCGCGCGCTCGAGAAGGCGGTCAAGGGCATGCTGCCGAAGGGCCCGCTCGGCTACGCGATGATCAAGAAGCTGAAGGTCTACGCTGAAGCCACGCATCCGCACTCGGCTCAACAGCCGAAGGCGCTCGAGATCTAAGGGGAGCCCACATGATCGGTAACTGGAACTACGGTACGGGCCGCCGCAAGAGCGCAGTCGCTCGTGTCTTCATCAAGGCTGGCAAGGGCGACATCGTCGTCAACGGCAAGCCCATCTCCGACTACTTCTCGCGCGAAACGTCGCTGATGATCGTGCGTCAGCCGCTGGAACTCACGAACCACGCGCAGACGTTCGACATCAAGGTGAACGTGTCGGGCGGCGGCGAAACGGGTCAGGCGGGCGCAGTGCGCCACGGCATCACCCGCGCGCTGATCGACTACGACGCGACGCTGAAGCCGGCTCTGTCGAGCGCAGGCTTCGTCACGCGCGACGCCCGTGAAGTCGAGCGCAAGAAGGTCGGTCTGCACAAGGCACGCCGCGCCAAGCAGTTCTCGAAGCGTTAATCGCTCGTGCTGCACGCCGCCCTCGGGCGGCATCGCTGCAAGAAAAACCGCCAGTTTTCACGCTGGCGGTTTTTTTATGTGCGCGCGGCTTGCGTTGGCGCAACGAATGCGCGAAAAACGGCGGTGCGCACCTTGATTTCGCCTGCGTCAGCACGATCTACGGATCGGTCCTACAATAGCAGGCAATGGTTTTTTGGAGAGTTCGCATGAACGCTGTTACCGAATCCACGGCAACCACCGAGATGCCGGCTCCGTTCGTCTTCACCGACGCGGCGGCCGACAAGGTCAAGCAACTGATCGACGAAGAGGGCAACCCCGACCTCAAGCTGCGCGTATTCGTGCAAGGCGGCGGCTGCTCCGGCTTCCAGTATGGCTTCACGTTCGATGAGGAAGTCAACGAGGACGATACCGTGCTCAACAAGAACGGTGTCGTGCTGCTCGTCGACGCCATGAGCTATCAGTATCTCGTCGGCGCCGAGATCGACTACAAGGACGATCTGAACGGCGCGCAGTTCGTCATCAAGAACCCGAACGCCACCTCGACCTGCGGTTGCGGCTCGTCGTTCTCGGTCTGAGCGCACGCACACTCGACAAAAACGGGGCTCGATACCCCGTTTTTTTGTGTCCGGACGAAGCCGGCGCGTCGCGCTTCGGATTGAGGGCCTTCGTTCTTTCGTCCGTTCGCCGTTTCGTTCGCTCATGCCGCACGCACGCCGATCTCCTGCATCGTGCCGGCCGCGTCGCTCGCACGCGCGAGCCAATCGGTCGGCGCTTGTCCCGTGCATTGCGCGAACGCGCGCGTCAGCGCGCTCGCGCTGCCGTAGCCGACTTCCGGCGCGATTTCCTTGACCGCATAGCCGCGCCTGAGCAGCGTCTTCGCGAGCCCGACGCGCCATTGCAGCAGGTATTCGCCCGGCGGCAGGCCGACTGTGTCCGTGAAGTGCGCGGCGAACCGCGAGCGCGACATGCCGGCGATCGCGGCCATCCGCTCGAGCGGCCATGACAGGGCCGGGTCCGCGTGCATCGCATTCAGCGCCTTCGCGAGCCGTGCGTCGGACAGCCCGGCGAGTGATCCGCTCGCCACCAGCCGGTTGCGCATCACGAAGCGCAGCAATTGCACGACGAGCACTTCGGTCAGGCGGTTGATCACCGTGTCGTGCCCGCATGCGGGCGCGCTCGCCTCGGCGAACAGCGCCTGCTGGACGCCGTCGAGCGGCGACATCGACGCGAGCGGAATCGCGAGCAGATCGGGCAGGCCGCGCAACAGCGGGTTCTCGTCGCCGAGCCCGAACTCGATCGTCGCGGACAAGACCTCGGCGGGCGTGTTGCCGCGCGCCTCGATCCGGTACTTGCCGGGCCGCCCGATGAAGACCGCGCTCGGCTCGGGCACCGCGTGAAGGCCAAGCGCGCCGCCCGTCACGCAGACGGCGCCCGTGCGCACCAGGTGCATGTGGAAACCGTCCTCGCAGATGTCGAACGTCGACGCGCCGGGCAGCATGCCGAAGTGGAACACGCGGGCGTGCAGCTCGAAACGGGCGAGAAGGCCCTTCAGGCGATCGCTCATGAGACGATTGGTCAAGTAATTGGGATTTATCGACGCATATTGTCTCAGTGCGTGCGCTACATTGGCAACTCCGCTCACCGTCCCGCATGACAAGGAGGACCCAGTCGATGATCCGATTCTTCTATCACCCGTCGCCGAATCCGGCCAAGGTCGCGCTGTTCCTCGAGGAGGCTGGCGTGCCGTACGAGCTCGTGCCTGTCGATACCCGCAAGGGCGAGCAGCACAGCGACGCGTACAAGGCGATCAATCCGAACGCGAAGACGCCCGCGATCGCCGATGGCGACGCGACCGTGTTCGACAGCAACGCGATCCTGCTGTATCTCGCCGAGAAAACCGGCCGGTTCCTGCCGGACGATACACCCGCCGCGCGCGGCGAGCTGCTGTCGTGGCTGATGTTCGTCGCGACGGGGATCGGCCCGTACTGCGGGCAGGCGGTCCATTTCAAGTATTTCGCGCCGGAGCCGAAGGCGTACGCGGCGAACCGCTACGACTTCGAGGCGTGGCGCCACTGGCGCATCGTCGACGAGCGCCTCGCCGGCCGCCGCTACATGGTCGGCGACCGCTACACGATCGCCGACATGGCGGTGTGGGGCTGGGCGCAGGCGATTCCGCGCGTGCTGGGCGACGATGCGTGGGCGCAGTTGCCGAACGTGAAGCGTCTCGTCGACGAGATCAATGCGCGTCCGGCCGCGCAGCGCGCCGATGCGCTGAAGACGCGCCACGCGTTCAAGCTGGAGTTCGACGACGAGGCGCGCCGCGTGCTGTTCCCGCAGAACGCACGGCTCGCCGCCACGTCCGGGGCGGGGGCCTGACGCGATGATCGACCTCTACTACTGGACGACGCCGAACGGCCACAAGATCACGATGTTCCTGGAGGAGGCCGGCTTGCCGTACCGGATCGTGCCGGTGAACATCGGCCGCGGCGAGCAATTCGAGCCGGATTTCCTGCGCATCGCGCCGAACAACCGGATTCCGGCGCTCGTCGACTCTGCGCCCGCCGACGGCGGCGAGCCGCTGTCGATCTTCGAATCCGGCGCGATCCTGCTGTATCTCGCGGACAAGATCGGGCGCTTCATTCCGGCCGACCTGCGCGGCCGCAACGAGGCGCTGCAGTGGCTCTTCTGGCAGATGGGCGGGCTCGGCCCGATGGCGGGGCAGAACCATCACTTCGTGCAGTACGCGCCCGAGCCGCTGCCGTACGCGATCGAGCGGTACGTGAAGGAAACGTCGCGGCTGTACGGCGTGCTGAACAAGCATCTGTCGGACGGGCGCGACTACATCGCCGGCGAGTATTCGATCGCCGACATGGCGAGCTATCCGTGGATCGTGCCGCACGAGCGGCAGCGGCAGCGCCTCGAGGATTTTCCGTTCCTGGCCGCCTGGTTCGCGCGGATCGCCGAACGGCCGGCCACCGTGCGCGCCTACGCGCGGGCGAAGGAGATCAACACGGCGCCGACGGTCGATCAGCAATCGCGCAGCGTGTTGTTCGGGCAGGACGCGAGCACGGTCCGCTGACGCGGCCGGTGCCGGTGGGCTGCGGCTTCGCCGCCGTGCGCGCCGGGCTGTGCGGTGCGCGCGGGCGGGCTTCGGCCGGGCCGCCGCTTCAGCGCGGGTAGAGCGCGCCCAGCACGCGCTCGCCCGCCGCGCCCGTGACGGCCGACACGTTGCCCGGCGCGCGCGCGTTGAAGCGGTACGCGAGCCAGGCGAACGCGAGCGATTCGACCTGCTGCGGCGGCACGCCGAGCGCGGCCGTCGTGGCGACGGGCGCGTCGAGCCCGCGCGCCGCGAGCGCCGTCGCGAGCGCGTCGAGCAGCACCGGGTTGCGCGCGCCGCCGCCGCACACGTAGACGGCCCGGCAGTCGCCCGCATGCCGCGCGATCTCGTCTGCGACGCTCGCCGCAGTCAGCGCGGTGAGCGTCGCCTGCACGTCCTCCGGCGCGAGGCCCGGAAAACCGGCGAGCTTCACGTCCAGCCAGTCGGTGTTGAAGAGGTCGCGCCCGGTGCTTTTCGGCGCGCTCTGCCGGAAGTACGGCTCGTCGAGAAGCGCGGCGAGGAGCGCTTCGTCGACCGTGCCGCGCGCCGCGAAGCGCCCGCCGTCGTCGAACGGCTGCTTCAGGTGGCGGCCCGCCCATGCGTCGATCAGCGCGTTCGCCGGGCCGCAATCGTGGCCGCGCACCGCGTCGCCCCGTTCGTCCCGCCCGCCGCGCGCGGCGGGCAGGATCGTGATGTTGCTGATGCCGCCCAGGTTGCAGACGACGCGTGTCTCGTCGGGCGAGCCGAACACCGTCGCGTGGAACGCCGGCACGAGCGGCGCGCCCTGGCCGCCCGCGGCGACGTCGCGGCTGCGGAAATCGGCGATCACGTCGATGCGGGTCAGCTCGGCGAGCAGCGCCGCGTTGTTGATCTGCCGCGTGTAGCCGCGCTCGGGCCGGTGGCGCACCGTCTGGCCGTGCACGCCGAGCGCGCGCACGTCGTCGGGCGAAAGGCCCGCCGCGCGCAGCAGCTCGTGGCAGCACACCGCGTAGCGCGCGGCGAGCGCGTTCGCGGCGAGCGCCTCGCGCTCGATCTCGTCGTCGCCCGGCTGTTGCAGCGCGAAGAGGGCGTCGCGCAGCGTGTCGGCGAAGCCGACGAACGCCTCGGACAGCACGGCGGGCGGCTTGCCCGCCTCGAAGCGCACGGCGACGCCGTCGACGCCGTCCATGCTCGTGCCCGACATCAGGCCGAAATACACGCCATCCGCGGGATGGCCGGGTTGCATGCGATTGGACGCCACGTTGATTGCTCCGGAATCGAGATGGGGCGCGCGCGGAAGGCCCGCCGCGCGCCGTCGTCGCCGATTATCCGCGCATGCGGGCGCGCCGTTAAGCGGTCCGCGCGCAACTTATGGGAAAATTGCTCTTTTTGCGATATTCCTTCCTCTTGCACCGATGAGCACCGATCCCACTTCCAAGCCCGCCTTCCCGATCACCGATGAAGTCCGCCACGCGCTCGCCGTCACGAAGCGCGGCGTCGACGAGCTGCTGATCGAGGAAGAGTTCGCGCAGAAGCTCGCGAGAAGCGCGGCGACGGGCAAGCCGCTGCGCATCAAGCTGGGCCTCGATCCGACGGCGCCCGACATCCACCTCGGCCATACGGTCGTGCTGAACAAGATGCGCCAGTTGCAGGATCTCGGCCATACGGTGATTTTCCTGATCGGCGATTTCACGTCGCTGATCGGCGATCCGTCGGGCCGCAACGCGACGCGCCCGCCGCTCACGCGCGAGCAGATCGAATCGAACGCGAAGACCTATTTCGAGCAGGCCGCGCTCGTGCTCGACCGCGAGAAGACCGAGATCCGCTACAACAGCGAATGGTCGATGCCGCTCGGCGCGGACGGGATGATCAAGCTCGCGTCGCGCTACACGGTCGCGCGGATGCTCGAGCGCGAGGATTTCACGAAGCGCTTCCAGGGCGGCATCCCGATCTCGATCCATGAATTCCTGTATCCGCTGATGCAAGGCTACGACTCGGTCGCGCTGAACGCCGATCTCGAGCTCGGCGGCACCGACCAGAAATTCAACCTGCTCGTCGGCCGCGAGCTGCAGAAGCAGTACGGCCAGGAGCAGCAGTGCATCCTGACGATGCCGCTGCTCGAAGGGCTCGACGGCGTCGAGAAGATGTCGAAATCGAAGGGCAACTACGTCGGCATCAGCGAGAAGCCGAACGACATGTTCGGCAAGCTGATGAGCATCTCGGACGTGCTGATGTGGCGCTACTTCGAGCTCCTGTCCTTCCGCAGCCTCGACGAGATCGCGCAGTTCCGCGGCGCAATCGAAGGCGGGCGCAATCCGCGCGACTTCAAGGTGATGCTCGCGCAGGAGATCGTCGCGCGCTTCCATTCGCAGACCGACGCCGAACGCGCGCTCGAGGACTTCAATCACCGCGCGAAGGGCGGCGTGCCCGACGACATCCCGAGCGTGACGCTCGCCGGCGCGCCGCTCGCGATCGGCCAGTTGCTGAAGCAGGCGGGGCTCGTGCCGTCGACGAGCGAGGCGCTGCGCAACATCGAGCAGGGCGGCGTGAAGATTGACGGCGCGACGGTGTCCGACAAGGCGCTGAAGGTCGATGCGGGCGAGTTCGTCGTGCAGGTCGGCAAGCGCCGCTTCGCGCGCGTGACGCTCACCGCATGATCGCGCTGATCCAGCGCGTGAAGCGCGCTGACGTGCGTGTCGGCGAGCGTGTGACGGGCGAGATCGGCCCGGGCCTGCTCGCGCTCGTCTGCGCGGAGCGCGGCGACACCGAGGCCGCCGCCGACAAGCTGCTCGCGAAGGTGCTCGGCTACCGCGTGTTCAGCGACGCGGCGGGCAAGATGAACCTGCCTGTGTCGAACCTCGACGGCGCGGGACGCGCGGGCGGCCTGCTGCTCGTGTCGCAGTTCACGCTCGCCGCCGACACGAACAGCGGCCTGCGCCCGAGCTTCACGCCGGCCGCGCCGCCCGACGAGGGCGCGCGCCTGTTCGACTATTTCGTGCGCCAGGCTCGCGAGCGTCACCCGATCGTCGCGACAGGCGAGTTCGGCGCCGACATGCAGGTGTCGCTCGTCAACGACGGCCCCGTGACGTTCTGGTTGCAGGCACGCCCCTGATGCGCCCTTGACGCTTCGATTCGAGACCGCACCGATGCCCACGACGCAGATCCTCTTCATTCGCCACGGCGAGACGGCCTGGAACCGCATCAAGCGGATTCAAGGCCACATCGACATTCCGCTTGCCGACACGGGGCTCGCGCAGGCGCGGCGACTGGCCGGGCGGCTCGCGCGGGAGGCGCTCGCCGGCGCGCGGATCGATGCGATTTATACGAGCGATTTGTTGCGCGCGCGGCAGACCGCGCAGCCGGCAGCCGACGCGCTCGGCCTGCCGCTCATGCTGCGGGAGGGGCTTCGCGAGCGTGCGTACGGTGTGTTCCAGGGGCACGACAGCACCGAGATCGAGGCGCGCTTTCCCGACGCGTTCGCGCAGTGGCAGACGCGCGACCCGGGCTTCGAGCCGGAAGGCGGCGAGTCACACCGCGCGTTCTATCATCGCGTGCTGCACGAGGTCGAGCGGATCGTCGCCGCGCATCCGGGCGGGCGCATCGCTTGCGTCGCGCACGGCGGCGTGCTCGACTGCGTGTACCGGTTCGCGAGCGATTTGCCGCTCGACGCGCCGCGCAAGCATGCGCTGCTGAATACGAGCGTCAATATCGTCGATTACGACGATGGCCGCGCGCGCGTCGTGCGCTGGGCCGACGTCGATCACCTGAACGAAGCGAGCGACGACGACGGTTATCGGCAGGTGCTGTGACGATCGGCGCGTCGCCGCGCGGCTGGCGGCGCGTGCGCGCGTGAGCGCGGCCGATGGGCGGGCGCGGCCACGTGGCGATCGCGCCGCGTCAGTGCAGCCCGTGGCGTGACCGGTAATCGAGCGCATACGCGATCTTGCCCGGCTTGTCGGCCGTGATCGGCTGGCGCAGCTTGTCGAATTCCCCCTTGCTGTATTTCTTGCCCCCGTTGATCTGGTCGGCGCGGCCGAGGTCCGCGCCCGTCTTGCCGTCGATTACAGGATCGGTCGAGGCGACCATCCGCGCCGACGCGTTCCATACCGCATTCAGATAGCCCGTATCGGCCTTCGCCGGATCGGGATCGGTCGCGCCCGCGCGCGCGAGGTCGTAGCCGGCGAGCGAGAACGTTTCCGGCTGCTGCCGCAGCCAGTCGGCCCAGTAGAACTCGAGATAGTCGGTTGCTTGCGCGGGCTTCGCGTAGCCGATGTCGCGCGTGAAATAGACGAGCGACCGGTAGCGGTCGTCCTGCATGCCGAGCTTCAGGCCAAGGCCGGCGGGCAACTGGTCCGGCGCGATCGGCCGGCCGTTCCCGTCCTTCAGGCGCGTGTAGCCGCGGCTTTGCATCTGCTGCCAGAACGCCGGGCCCGAGTAGTCGCCGAGGTTGTCCTTGACGACGACGTGCACGCGCAGCGCCGCGCCGCCGTCGGGCGTCTCGTAATAGGTCGACAGTCCGTGGTGGCCGTCCGTCACGTACAGCGTGTCGCCGTTCGGCCCGATCACGACGGGATTGAGCACGGTGCGATCGCGCGCGCCGGCGCTCGTCGCGCACGCGTAGCTCGCCGCGTCGCGCAGCGTCGATTGCGCGGTGTAGCCGTCCGGCGCGATGCCGCCGAGCCCTTCGTCCGCGCAGAAATCGTCGAACTTCCTGTCGGGCTGCCGCTCGTAGCGGCCGAGCTTGTAATGGATCTGGTCGTAGCCGAGCGCGCCTTGCGTCGGATGCAGCTCGCCGAGCGCGACGTCGAGCATGTCGCCCGTGCGCGCGTTCTTCCATTTGCCCGGCGCGGGAGCGGGCGTCGGCGGCGGGGTGTCGGCGTTCGATCCGGCATTCGTCGTATTGCCCGGCGCGGGGCCGGCGGCGCCGGCGTCGACGGCGGCAGGCGGGGAAACGGGCGCGGTGCCGTCGCCGCCGCAGGCGGCGAGCGCGGCGACGAACGGGAACGCGGCAGCGGCGAGGCGGAAGATCGGACGCGGCATGGGCGATGGGAATCGAAGAGGGTTCGAGGGTGGCGGCGCGCGATCGACGCGCGAGCGCGGACCCGTCAGCATCGCGAATCAATGTGACAGGTATTTGAAATGAATTGGACAGGTTTGGCTACGTGCCGCTGCGGTCCGGCTGCTCGGGCCGGGCGGCGACGCGCCGGCGCGCGCGCTTCGATACGCCGTTGACGAGCGCCCAGCGGATCACGGGCGCGACGATACGCACGCCCGGCCGAACGAGTGCGCGGCGCACCGGCGCGAGCGACGACAGGCCGAGCATGTGCTGCGCCCATGCGGGCAGCAGATCGACGCCGGCGTTGAACAGCAGCGCGGCGGCGGGGCGCATCGCCGGCTTCGGGACGGGCACGTTCATCAGTATCCGCACCACCTCGCGCGTGCGCTCGCTCGCCTCGAGCTCGGCGCGCATCGCGGCGAAGTACGCGGCGACGTCCGCGCGCGTCTTCGGGACGTGCGCCGCGCCGAGCATCTCGGCGACGCGCGCGGTTTCCGCGTAGTAGCGGTCCTGATCGGCGCCCGACAGCCGCGGGTTCACGTAGCGCAGGTGCGCGGCGAGAAAGCTCGACACCTCGGCGACGTGCACCCATGTGAGCAGCGCGGGGTCGGCCGCGCGATACGGACGGCCGTCGAGCCCCATGCCGGTGACGGTCTCGTGGATCGCCTTCACGCGCTCGATCAGCTTCAGCGCGTCGGCGCGGCTGCCGTACGTCGTGCCGGCGATGAACGTCGCGGTGCGGCGCAGGCGGCCGAGGATGTCGGTGCGGAACGTCGAATGGTCCCATACGCCCGCGAGCGCGAGCGGATGCAGCGCCTGCAGTAGCAGCGCGGAGATGCCGCCCGTCATCATCGACGTGAAATCGGCGTGCACTTTCCAGCACACCGCGTCGGGGCCGAAGAGGCCGGGGTCGCCCGGCGGCGACGAGTAGTCGAGCGACGGGCCGCCGCTACCCGTCGTCAGATGCGTGACGCCGCCCGCGACGCGCGCTCGCACGCGTTCGACGAGCGGACGTCCGAGCGGCGTGCGTGCGGGGCGGTCGTGTAATGGGGCGGACATCGGTCGGCTCGTCGGGGCAGGGGGCGTCAGCGCCCGGCCTCGGGCGTATCCCAGAGATTGTGCACGGGGCTCGCGGCATCGGGCGCGGCGAGCCCGAAATGCCGGTACGTGAGGAGCGTCGCGACGCGGCCGCGCGGCGTGCGCTGCAGGAAGCCCTGCTGGATGAGGTACGGCTCGAGCACGTCCTCGATCGTGTCGCGTTCCTCGCCGATCGCGGCGGCGAGGTTGTCGACGCCGACCGGCCCGCCGTCGAACTTGTGCAGGATCGCCTCGAGCAGCTTGCGGTCCATCAGGTCGAAGCCGACCGGATCGACGTCGAGCATCGCGAGCGCGGCGTCCGCGACGGCCGCGGTGATGTTGCCGTCCGCCTTCACTTCCGCGTAGTCGCGCACGCGGCGCAGCAGGCGGTTTGCGATCCGCGGCGTGCCGCGCGAGCGTTTCGCGATTTCGAGCGCGCCGGCCGGATCGATCTGTGCGTTCAGCAGCGCAGCCGAGCGGCGCACGATGCGCGACAACTGCTCGGCGTCGTAGAACTCGAGCCGCGCGACGATGCCGAAGCGGTCGCGCAGCGGATTGGTCAGCATGCCCGCGCGCGTCGTTGCGCCGACGAGCGTGAACGGCTGCAGGTCGAGCTTCACGCTGCGCGCGGCCGGCCCCTCGCCGATCATGATGTCGATCTGGTAATCCTCGAGCGCCGGATACAGGATTTCCTCGACGACAGGCGACAGGCGGTGGATCTCGTCGATGAAGAGGACGTCGTTCGCTTCGAGGTTCGTGAGGAGCGCGGCGAGATCGCCCGCGCGCTCAAGCACGGGGCCGGACGTCTGGCGCAGGTTCACGCCCATTTCGCGCGCGATGATGTGCGCGAGCGTCGTCTTGCCGAGGCCCGGCGGGCCGAACAGCAGCACGTGGTCGAGCGCTTCGGCGCGGCGCTTCGCGGCTTCGATGAAGATTTCGAGCTGATCGCGCACCTTCTCCTGGCCGACGTATTCGTCGAGCTGGCGCGGGCGCAGCGCGCGTTCGAAAGCCTCTTCGTGCGAAGACGCGGGCGTGGCGGCAATGATCCGCTCGGCGGCGAGTTTGTCGGTTTCGATCATGCGGCCATTGTACCGCGCGGCGTGCTCCGGCCAACCTGGCCGAACGGCCGAGTCGCGGCGCGGCGCCCGGCATGCGAAGCTGTCTTCGACGACGCGCCGTTACGCCTTCGACAGCGCCTTGAGCGACAGCTTGATGCCTTCGGACACGCCGGTGCCGGCCGGCACGTTCTTGATCGCGGCAAGCGCTTCCTTTTCCGAGTAGCCGAGCGCGAGGAGCGCGTTGAGGATGTCGGCCGCGTGATCGGACGGCGAGGCCGCGCCGGCGAGCGGGCCGAGATCGGCGCCGAGCTTGCCCTTCAGTTCGAGGAGCAGGCGCTCGGCTGTCTTCTTGCCGATGCCCGGCACGCGGGTCAAGCGCGCGGCGTCCTGCAGCGTGACCGCTTGCGACAGCTCCGCGACGCTCATGCCGGACAGCACGGCGAGCGCCATCCGCGCGCCGACGCCCGTGATCTTGAGCAGCTCGCGGAACGTCGAACGCTCCTGCGGCGTGAGAAAGCCGTACAGCAGGTGCGCGTCCTCGCGGACGATCAGTTGCGTCAGCAGCATGACCTTCTCGCCCGTGTGCGGCAGGTTGTAGAACGTGCTCATCGGCACGTCGACTTCGTAGCCGACGCCGTTGCAGTCGACGAGGAGGTGCGGAGGATTCTTTTCGAGGAGGGTGCCGGCGATGCGACCGATCATGGCGAGTGCGGGACGGAACGGAAAGCGCGAGTGTAGCGCACGGCGGCGCGCGCCACGCAAACGCGTGTCACCCGACGAGCCGTCCGCGCCGCACGCGCAGCCCCTTCTTCGCGAGCGCGGGTGCGATGCCGCCGAGCGTGTTCAGCGTGTCGCCGCCGTGCGCGTGGCAGATCGCCATTCCGAGCGCGTCGGCCGCGTCGGTGCCGGGCAGGCCGGACAGGCTCAGCAGGCGTGCGACCATCTCCTGCATCTGCTCTTTCGTCGCGCGGCCGTAGCCGACCACCGCCTGCTTGAGCTGCAGCGCCGTGTACTCGGCCACGGGCAGGCGGCCCGACACGAGCCCACAGATCGCGGCGCCGCGCGCCTGGCCGAGGAGCAGCGTCGATTGCGGGTTGACGTTGACGAACACTTTTTCGATCGCAGCCTGATCGGGCGCGTGCTCGCGGATCAGCGTCGAGATGCCGTCGTAGATCGTGCCGAGCCGCGTGGGCAGGTCGGCGGTGGGCGTCTTGATCACGCCGCTTGCGACGTACGCGAGCCGATGGCCGCTGACGTCGATCACGCCGAAGCCCGTGACACGCAAGCCGGGGTCGATGCCGAGGATTCGCATGGAGAAACGGAAAGACTGACTGCGACCGATACTACACGAATGACGCCGAAACCCGGCGAAAGCGGGGGCGGGATTACGGCGCGCCGCTCACGGCGATCGGGGCTCGGCCCGACCAACGATCGCCGCATCACGCACCGCCGCCACGCGGCCGATGAAAAACCCGGCGGTGAGCGACCGCCGGGTTTCGCCGAAAACGATGCGTCGTACGAATCAGTGACGGAAGTGGCGCACGCCCGTCACCACCATCGCGATGTTGTGCTCGTCGGCGGCGGCGATCACTTCATCGTCGCGCACCGAGCCGCCCGGCTGGATCACGCAGGTCGCGCCCGCCGCGACGACGACGTCGAGGCCGTCGCGGAACGGGAAGAACGCGTCCGACGCGACGGCCGAGCCCGCGAGCGTGAGGCCCGCGTTCTGCGCCTTGATGCTCGCGATGCGCGCCGAATCGACGCGGCTCATCTGGCCCGCGCCGACGCCGAGCGTCATCCCGTTGCCGCAGAACACGATCGCATTCGACTTCACGTACTTCGCGACGCGCCACGCGAAGAGGAGGTCGTCCATTTCCTTCGGCGTCGGGTGGCGCTTCGTGACGACGCGCAGCTCGCGCGGCTGCACGTTCTTCGAATCGAGCGACTGCACGAGCAGGCCGCCGCCGACGCGCTTCAGGTCGAACGCGTTATGGCCTTCGCCCAGAGCGATTTCGAGCAGACGCACGTTCTGCTTCGCCGCGAACACCTGCTTCGCCGCATCCGAGAACGACGGCGCGATCAGCACTTCGACGAACTGCTTCGCGACCGCTTGAGCCGCGGCTTCGTCGACTTCGCGGTTGAACGCGATGATGCCGCCGAACGCGGAGGTCGGATCGGTCTGGAACGCCTTCGCGTACGCTTCGCCCGCGTTCGTGCCCACCGCGACGCCGCACGGATTTGCGTGCTTGATGATCACGCATGCGGGCGCGTCGAACGTCTTCACGCATTCCCATGCGGCGTCCGAATCGGCGATGTTGTTGTACGACAGTTCCTTGCCCTGCAACTGGCGGTAGTTCGCGAGCGCGCCGGCGGGCGTCGCGATGTCGCGATAGAACGCGGCGCTCTGGTGCGGATTTTCGCCGTAGCGCAGGTCCTGCACCTTGTCGAACGCGAGGTTCAGCGTCGCCGGGTACGCGTTGCGCGAGCCGTGCTGCAGATCGTCGCCGAGGCTCGTCAGGTAGTTCGTGATCGCGCCGTCGTACTGCGCGGTGTGCGCGAACACCTTGGTCGCGAGGCGGAAGTTCGTCTTGTAGCCCACCGTGTTGCCGTTCGCCTTCATTTCGTCGAGCACGACCGCGTAGTCGGCCGGATCGACGACGACCGTCACGTCGCGATGGTTCTTTGCCGCCGAGCGCAGCATCGTCGGGCCGCCGATGTCGATGTTCTCGATCGCGTCGGCGAGCGTGCAGTCGTCCTTCGCAATCGTCTGCACGAACGGATACAGGTTCACGACGAGCAGGTCGATCGTCGGAATCCCGTGCGCTTCGAGCGCCTGCAGGTGCTCGGGCAGGTCGCGGCGGGCGAGGATGCCGCCGTGCACCTTCGGGTGCAGCGTCTTCACTCGCCCATCGAGCATTTCCGGGAAGCCGGTGTAGTCGGCCACTTCGGTGACGGGCAGGCCCGCGTCGGCGAGCAGTTTCGCGGTGCCGCCCGTCGACAGCAGCTTGACGCCGAGCCCGGACAGCGCTTTCGCGAAGTCGACGATGCCGGTCTTGTCGGAAACGGAAATGAGCGCTTGCTTGATCATGATGGAACCACCAATAGCCAGGAAAACGGGGACGGGGCGGCCGCCTACAGCAGGCCGTGCTGCTGCAGCTTCTTGCGCAGCGTGTTGCGATTGATGCCGAGGTACTCCGCGGCGAGCGACTGGTTGCCGCCCGCCTGTACGAGAACGACTTCGAGCATAGGCTTTTCGACGCACGACATCACCATTTCATAGACGTCGTGCGGATTGGAGCCGTCGAGATCCCGGAAGTAGCCGTCCAGGCTGGCGCGGACACATTGTTCGATGTTGTGCTTGCTCATGCTGCTAACTGGTTAGAATCGTCCGGCTCGCCGCGGCCGCCGTCTTCGTCGTCCACATAGACGAGGCGGTCGGACAGCGCCTGTTGCGCGTCGAAGAATGCGTTGACGGCGGCAAGCTGCTCGCGGGTGGTTTCGAGCGTGTTCATCCGGTGCCGGAACCCGTTGGCGCCGGAAAGGCCGCGAGTGTACCAGCCGATGTGCTTGCGCGCAGTACGGACTCCCGTGAATTCGCCGTAGAACGCGTAGTGATCCTCGAGGTGCTCGTGCATCACCTGGCGGATCTCGTCGATGCGCGGCGGCGGCAGGAGCTCGCCGCTTTGCAGGAAATGACCGATTTCGCGGAAAAGCCACGGCCTTCCTTGCGCGGCGCGGCCGATCATCAGTGCGTCGGCGCCCGTCGCGTCGAGCACGGCCTTCGCTTTTTGCGGCGACGTAATGTCGCCGTTCGCGACGACCGGAATGCGCACGGCGGCCTTCACGGCCGTGATCGTGTCGTATTCGGCGTCGCCGCGGTACAGGTCGGCGCGGGTGCGGCCGTGCACGGTCAGCATCGAGATGCCGGCCGCCTCGGCGAGCTTCGCGATCTCGACGGCGTTCCGGTGCTCGCGGTCCCAGCCGGTGCGGATCTTCAGCGTGACGGGCACGGCCCCGGGGCCCGTGCCCACCGCGTCGACGACCGCCTCGACGATCCGCTGCACGAGCGGCTCGTTCTGCAGCAGCGCCGAGCCGGCGGCGACGTTGCAGACCTTCTTCGCCGGGCAGCCCATGTTGATGTCGATGATCTGCGCGCCGTTTGCAACGTTGTGACGCGCGGCCTCGGCCATCATCGCCGGATCGGCGCCCGCGATCTGCACCGCGATCGGCTCGACCTCGCCCGCGTGGTTCGCGCGGCGCATCGTCTTCTCGCTCTTCCACAACTGCGCGTTCGACGCGACCATCTCCGACACGGCGTAGCCCGCGCCGAGCCGCTTGCAGAGCTGGCGGAACGGCCGGTCCGTGACGCCCGCCATCGGGGCGACGAACAGGTTGTTGCGCAGGACGTGAGAGCCTAGGACGGGCATCGCAATGGGAGCGCCCGCGCGGGGCGCGGGCGGGGAGTAGGCGAAAGGGAAAACGCGTATTTTACCGTAACCGCCAGTGCCGCCGAATTGGGTAATTGTCGGCAATCGTCAAATCGTCGATGAATCTTGCGTGAAGGCGGGATGACGCATCGTGCGTGCCCGCGAAGCGCGGTAGCCGCGATGCGTCAGGTGCGCGTGCCCGGCGCGCTTATCGCCGCTGCCCGAACATCATCTGTCGCGCAAGGGCCGTCTTCAGCGGCGGCACGAATTCGAGCGCGGTGAGCGCCGCGCCGCGCAGCATCGCGAGCGGCCGCGAATCGATCGCGAACAGGCGCGCGAGCGTGTCGGTCGCGCCGATCGTCATGCGCCTGTCGAGCGCGCGGCGCGCGTTGAACGTCGCGAGCGCGAGCGGCGTCGCGCCGTGCTCGGACAGCGTCTCGGCGAGCGTATGCGCATCGCGCAGCCCGAGGTTCAGCCCCTGGCCCGCGACCGGATGCAATGTTTGCGCGGCGTTGCCGACGATCGCGATCCGCCCTTCGACGAGCGTTTGCGCGGCGGCGAGCCCGAGCGGGAAGGCCGCGCGCCCCGCGATCCGCGTGAAGCGCCCCAGCCGCGAGCCGAACGTCGCGCCGAGCTCGTGCAGGAATGCGTCGTCGGACAGTTCGCCGCGACGCCGCGCGACGTCCGGCGCGCAGCACCAGACGAGCGCGTAGTCCGCCTGCTGCGGGCCGCCGAGCGGCAGCAGCGCGAGCGGGCCTTCGGCGGTGAAGCGCTCCCACGCGACGCGCGGCCGCGGCGACGACACCGTGACGGTGCCGACGAGCGCCGTCTGCCCATAGTCGCGGCTCTGCGCGCTGTCGGTCAGCTTGCGCTTGCGATCGTTGAAGATGCCGCCCTCCGCGTTGACGAGCACGCGCGTGCGCAACGTGCGCGCGCCTTGCGGCGTATCGAGCGCGATCGTCACGCCGTCTGCGTCCTGCGTCGGCGAATGCGCGGACGTCGACGTGAGCCAGTGCGCGGGCGTGCCACGCACCGCGCGGGCGAGCGCCTGCACGATCGCGCCGTAGCGCACGACGTAGCCGAGCGCGGCGAGGTCGTGCTCGTCGCGATCGATCAGCGTGCGGCCGAAGTGGCCGCGCTGCGACACGTGGATGTGTTCGATCGGCGTCGCGTCGGCCGGCCAGCCGAGCGTATCGAGCAGCATCCGGCTGCCTTGCGACACCGCGATCGCGCGCGGATCGTTCGCGCTCGCGTCGGGGGCGCGCGCGTCGATGAGGGCGACCGACAGCGCGCGGGTCGCGCTGCGGCGCGCGAGCCAGCCGGCGAGCGCGAGCCCGACCGGCCCGGCGCCGACGATCGCGATGTCGAAGTCGAAAGCGGGCGTGGAGGCGGCAGTCGTCATCGTTCGTGAATCGTGGGTCTCGATAGGAAGCTGCGCAGGAATCCGCGTAGGAATTCGCGCGGGAAGCGGCGGGTGCGGATCACGGCTGCGGGCGCGGGCTCGGCGCCCGCGCGTCGCGCATCAGCGCCTCGATCTCGTCGGCGGCCACCGGCACGCCGCGCGTGATCAGCTCGCATCCCGTCGGCGTGACGAACGCGTCGTCCTCGATCCGGATGCCGATGTTCCAGAACGCCTGCGGCACGTCGTCGGCCGGGCGCACGTACAGGCCCGGCTCGATCGTGAGCGCCATGCCCGCATGCAGCACGCGCGAAGGCAGCGCGCCGTCGTCGTCGCGCGGCGCGCCGCGCTCGCGGTAGTCGCCGCAATCGTGCACGTCCATTCCGAGCCAGTGGCCGGTGCGGTGCATGTAAAAGCGTGCGTACGCGCGCTCGGCGATCACGTCGTCGACGCTCGCAAAGCGCGTCTTCGGCACGAGCCCCGTGTCGAGCATGCCCTGCGCGAGCACGCGCACCGCCGCGTCGTGCGGCGCGTCGAACGGCGTGCCCGCGCGCGTCGCCGCGATCGCGGTTTCCTGCGCGGCGAGCACGATGTCGTAGAGCGCGCGCTGCGGGCCCGAGAAGCGGCCGTTCGCCGGGAAGGTGCGGGTGATGTCGGACGCATAGCCGTCGAGCTCGCACGCGGCGTCGATCAGGACGAGGTCGCCGTCGACGACGATTGCGTTGCCGGCCGGATAGTGGAGCACGCACGCGTTCGCGCCCGTCGCGACGATCGAGCCGTACGCGGGCGACTGCGCGCCGTGGCGGCGGAACGTGTAGAGCAGCTCGGCCTCGAGCTCGTATTCGCGGATGCCGGGACGGCACGCGGCCATCGCGCGGCGGTGCGCGAGCGCGGAGATGTCGGCCGCGCGGCGCATGATCGCCTGCTCGTGCGCATCCTTGACGAGCCGCATGTCGTCGAGGAGCGGCCCGAGATCGAACGCGGCGCCCGGCGCGGCGACGCCTGCGCGCGCACGCGCGCGCACCGTGTCGAGCCAGCCGTTCAGGCGGCCGTCGAAGGCGGCCGACGCGCCGAAGCGGGTGTGCAGCGCGGGCGCGTCGGCGATGATGCGCGGCATCTCGGCGTCGAGCGCGTCGTACGGGAGCGCGGCGTCGAAGCCGAACGCGTCGCGCGCGGCTTCGGGGCCGAAATGGAACCCTTCCCAGATCTCGCGCTCGGGATTCTTCGCGCGGCAGAACAGGATCGAGCGCGGCGCGTCGCCCGCCGCCGATGCGTCAAGGACGAGGAGCGCGTCGGGCTCGGCGAAGCCCGTCAGGTAGTAGAAGTAGCTGTCGTGCCGGTACGGATAATCGCTGTCGCGATTGCGCGGGACTTCCGGCGCGGTGGGTACGATCGCGACGCCGCCGCCTCGCGCGCGCAGCGAGGCCAGCACGCGGTCGCGGCGCTGGCGGTAGACGTCGAGGGCGATGGCGGGTTCGGTCGGCTGATTCATCACGCGATTGTAGCGCCGTCGCGCGGGGCGCGCGCGGCGGGTGGGGCGGCGATCGTGCGGATGCGTCGCGGCGGGCGTCGCGTGCGCGCGATCGCCGCCGCAAGATGGCCGCGCGAATTTGCGCCCCAATCACGCGCGACCCCGGCGGACTCGATCGAAACGAAACCCGCGGCAGCCACCGCAGCTTCATCTCCGTCGCCCGGCTCGCGCGGCGGCGCGATTGATTGTTGCAAACCATCCACAGGCCGGACGGCTGATTATCAACGAACGCGCAACGGCCGGTTATGATCGGCGACAACGTATACTCTCGGGCGCCATTCCCGACCGAAGACAGATGATGAAATTAATCGGTTCGCTCAGCAGCCCGTTCGTCCGCAAGGCGCGGATCGTGCTTGCTGAAAAGAAGATCGACTACAAGCTGGAGCTCGAAAACGTCTGGGCGCCGGATACGAACATCCATGCGTCGAATCCGATCGGCAAGGTGCCGTGCCTCGTGATGGAAGACGGTGCGGCCGTGTTCGACTCGCGCGTGATCTGCGAATACGTCGACACGCTTTCCCCCGTCGGCAAGCTGATCCCGCCGTCGGGACGCGAGCGCGTCGAGGTGCGGTGCTGGGAGGCGCTCGGCGACGGTGTGCTCGACGCGGCGGTCGCGATTCGCATCGAGCACACGCAGCGCGAGCCGCAGCATCGCAGCGAAGCGTGGGTCGCGCGCCAGCAGCGCAAGATCGACGACGGCCTCGTCGCGATGTCGCAGGGCCTTGCAGGCAAGGCGTGGTGCGTCGGCAATCACTACACGCTCGCCGACATCGCGCTCGGCTGCACGCTCGGCTACCTCGAGTTCCGGATGCCCGAGATCAACTGGCGCGAGCGCCATCCGAACCTCGACAAGCATTTCGCGAAGCTGGCGCAGCGCCAGCCGTTCATCGACACGGTGCCGCAATGACGCGTCGCCGCGCGCGCCGGCGATAAAAAAACGCCCCGTCCGGGGCGTTTTTTTGAGCGCACGCGGCGCGTTCGCAGCGATCCAAGTTCGCGGCGATCCGGGCCGGGGCGCGTGCGTGCGAGCCGAACGCGCCGTGCCGCGGCGGGTCATCCGATCCGGCTTACGCGCTCGCGCTCGCGCCTTTGCCGACGCGCGCATACACGCTTTCGCCGGGCGAGAACGAATCGCTGCGCGCGAGCGGCCACCACTTGTCGTACAGCGAGAAGCCGCAATGGCCGCCGTTGAGCAGCGCGCCCGGCTCCAGATACTTGAGCAGTTGCGACATCAGCCGGACCTCGTGCGGCGCGACGCGCTGCACGATGTGATGCGCGCGCAGCTCCGACGGATGCGACAGCCCCGCCGCCTGCACGAGCTCCTGCAGCGCGTGCAGCGTGTTGCGATGGAAGTTGTGGACGCGGTCGGCCTTGTCCGGCACGACGAGCGCGCGCTGGCGCACCGGATCCTGCGTCGCGACGCCCGTCGGGCAGCGGTCGGTGTGGCAGTGCTGCGCCTGGATGCAGCCGACCGCGAACATGAAGCCGCGCGCCGAGTTCACCCAGTCCGCGCCGATCGCGAGCGTGCGCGCCACGTCGAACGCGGTGATGATCTTGCCGCTCGCGCCGAGCTTCACGCGATCGCGCACGCCGATCCCGACGAGCGTGTTGTGCACCAGCAGCAGTCCTTCCTGCAGCGGCACGCCGACATGGTCGGTGAATTCGAGCGGCGCGGCGCCCGTGCCGCCTTCCGCGCCGTCGACGATGATGAAGTCCGGCACGATGCCCGTCTCGATCATCGCCTTCGCGATCCCGAAGAATTCCCACGGGTGGCCGATGCACAGCTTGAAGCCGGTCGGCTTGCCGCCCGACAGCGTGCGCAGCCGTTCGACGAATTCGAGCAGCCCGCGCGGCGTCGAGAACTCGGAGTGCGTCGCGGGCGAGATGCAATCCTTGCCCATCGGCACGCCGCGCGTCTCGGCGATCTCGGGCGTGATCTTCGCGGCCGGCAGCACGCCGCCGTGGCCCGGCTTCGCGCCCTGCGACAGCTTGATCTCGATCATCTTGACCTGCGGATCGGCGGCCTGCTTCGCGAACCTGTCGGGGTTGAAGGTGCCGTCGTCGTTGCGGCAGCCGAAGTAGCCGGACGCGATTTCCCAGATGATGTCGCCGCCGTTCTCGCGGTGGTACTTCGACAGCGAGCCTTCGCCCGTGTCGTGCGCGAAGCCGCCTTTCTTCGCGCCGAGGTTCAGCGCCCGGATCGCGTTCGCCGACAGCGAGCCGAAGCTCATCGCCGACACGTTGAAGATCGAGATGTCGTACGGTTGCGCGCGGTTCGCGCCGACGCGGATGCGGAAATCGTGGTTCGGCAACCGGGTGGGCGCGAGCGAATGGCTGATCCACTCGTGCGCGACCGCCTTCACGTCGAGCTCGGTGCCGTACGGCCGGTTGTCGGCCACGTTCTTCGCGCGCTGGTAGACGACGCTGCGCTGCGCGCGCGAGAACGGCTTCTCGTCGGTGTCGTCCTCGACGAAGTACTGGCGGATTTCCGGGCGGATGAATTCGAACAGGAACCGCAGATGGCCCCAGAGCGGGTAGTTGCGCAGGATCGCGTGGCGGTCCTGGTTCAGGTCGTACAGGCCGAGCGCGACGAGCGCGGCGACGGGCGCGATCCACAGCCACGAGATCGTGTGCCGCGCCGCGAGCACGGCGACGGCCGCGAAGAGGGCGAGCGCGCACCACATCGCGAGATAGCGTCGAGAAAGCATGGGGACTCCATATCGTTTTTCGGATGCCGCCATGCGCGGACGAACGGCAAGGCGGCGCGCGCGCACGGCGCCTCGCTGGCGCGGCGTGCTCCGCGTGCCGCAAGTCTAAACCGATCGGGGCTCAGCGCGCTTCGACGAGCGCCGGCGCGCGGCCCGCGGGCGCGGCGTCGGCTCGCCCCGTCGCCGCGGATTCGATGATCCCGCCGCCCAGGCACACGTCGCCGTCGTACAGCACCGCCGACTGGCCGGGCGTGACCGCCCATTGCGGCTCGTCGAACACGAGCGAGAAGCGCTCGCCGCCCGCCGCCTCGCCGGGCGCGGCGCGGCCGAACGCGCACGGCGCATCCGCCTGCCGGTAGCGGGTTTTCGCGCCGCACCGCGCGCCGTCGGCGGGCGGCTCGCCCGCGACCCAGCTCACGTTGCCCGCGACGAGCTCGCGCGAGCGCAGCCACGGATGATCGTGGCCCTGCACGACATAGAGCGTGTTCGACGCGATGTCCTTCGCCGCGACGAACCACGGCTCGCCGCTGCCGTCCTTGCTGCCGCCGAGGCCGATGCCCTTCCTCTGGCCGAACGTGTAGAACGCGAGGCCGATGTGCTCGCCGACCGTCTTGCCGTCCGGCGTCTTCATCGGGCCGGGTTTCGTCGGCAGATAGCGGTTCAGGAAATCGCGGAACGGGCGCTCGCCGATGAAGCAGATGCCCGTCGAATCCTTTTTCTTCGCGTTTGGCAGGCCGATCTGCGCGGCGATCTCGCGCACCTTCGTCTTCGGGATCTCGCCGAGCGGGAACATCGTCTTCGACAACTGCGCCTGATTGAGGCGATGCAGGAAGTACGACTGGTCTTTCGTATGATCGAACGCCTTCAGCAGTTCGAAGCGGCCGTCGCGCTCGCGCACGCGCGCGTAGTGGCCGGTCGCGATCGTCTGCGCGCCGAGCGACATCGCGTGATCGAGGAACGCCTTGAACTTGATTTCCGCGTTGCACAGCACGTCCGGGTTCGGCGTGCGGCCCGCCGAGTATTCGCGCAGGAACTCGGCGAACACGCGGTCCTTGTATTCGGCCGCGAAGTTCACGGCCTCGACGTCGATGCCGATCAGGTCCGCGACCGACACGACGTCGATCCAGTCCTGCCGCGTTGAGCAGTATTCGCCGTCGTCGTCGTCCTCCCAGTTCTTCATGAACAGGCCGACGACGTCGTAGCCCTGTTCCTTCAAGAGCCACGCGGTCACCGACGAATCGACGCCGCCCGACATGCCCACCACGACCCGACGCTTCGTCATTTGCCCACCGCCTGATGATCCGGGGCCGCGCGATACGGCGCGACCGAATGCGTATGCACGAAATCGAGCGGCACGCGGCGGCCGGCGAGGTAGTCGTCGACGCAGCGCATCACCGCGGGCGACCGGTGGCGATCCTCGCATGCGCGCAGCTCGTCGGCCGTCATCCACAGCGCGCGGACGATGCCGTCGTCGAGCGCGCGGTGGGCGAGCGCGTCGCCTGCGCGGCCGCAGAACGCGAAGCGCAGGTAGGTCGCGCCGACGCTCGCCGGGCGCGCGTAGTGCGCGACGTACACGCCGACGAGCGCGTGGGGCTCGAACGGGTGCGCGGTTTCCTCGAGCGCCTCGCGCGCGACGGCTTCGACGAGCGTCTCGCCGGCTTCGAGGTGGCCGGCTGGCTGGTTGATGCGCAGGCCGGACGACGTGTGTTCTTCGATCACGAGAAAGCGCCCGTCGCGTTCGGCGATCGCGGCGACCGTCACGTGCGGGGTCCAGATTTCGGGTTTCATAGCCGCGCATTTTACCGGTTGCGCCGCGCCGCTGCCGAGCGCGCGTATAGCGCGGTTCCGACCCCGGTGCAACTCCGGGCGTTGCCGATGCGCACCGGCGTGTCGACCGGGAAAGGGGCGCATTGCTGAATCGTCGCCGCTTTCGGTTAAAGTGGCGCCTGAAACAGCCGTTGCCTTCGAGCCGGTATGTCAGTCGCCCGGCTCGCCGTCGCAGTAGAACGAAGAAAGAGGAGGGATCGACGATGCATATCGGAGTGCCTGCCGAAACGCGGGCGAACGAGGCGCGCGTGGCCGCGACGCCGGAGACGGTCAGGAAATACGCGGCGGCCGGCCACCGCGTGACGGTCGAGCGCGGCGCGGGCGTGGCCGCCAGCTTTCCGGACGACGCGTATGCGGCGGCCGGCGCGGAACTGGCCGACGCAGCCGCCGCGTTCGGGGCGGACATCGTGCTGAAGGTTCAGGCGCCGACCGACGCGGAGAGCGGGCAACTGAAGCGAGGCTCGGTTCTGATCGGCATGCTCGAGCCGTTCAACGCCGAGCAGGCGGCGCGCCTGGCGGCCGCGGGCGTCACGGGCTTCGCGCTCGAGGCCGCGCCGCGCACCACGCGCGCGCAGAGCCTCGATGTGCTGTCGTCGCAGGCGAACATTGCCGGCTACAAGGCGGTGCTCGTCGCCGCGGCGCTGTATCCGCGCTTCTTTCCGATGCTGATGACGGCCGCGGGCACCGTGAAGGCCGCGCGCGTGCTCGTGCTCGGCGCGGGCGTCGCGGGCCTGCAGGCGATCGCGACCGCGAAGCGCCTGGGCGCGGTGATCGAGGCGTCCGACGTGCGCCCGGCGGTCAAGGAGCAGATCGAATCGCTCGGCGCGAAATTTCTCGACGTTCCTTATGAGACGCAAGAAGAGCGCGATGCGGCGCAAGGCGTCGGCGGCTACGCGCGACCGATGCCGGCATCGTGGCTCGGGCGGCAGGCGGCGCTCGTGCACGAGCGCGCGAAGCAGGCCGACATCGTGATCACGACCGCGCTGATTCCGGGCCGCCCCGCGCCGACGCTGATCTCGGTCGAGACCGTGCAGTCGATGAAGCCGGGCTCGGTGCTCGTCGATCTCGCGGCGGGGCGCGGCCCCGAATTCGACGGCAGGAAGAGCGGCAACTGCCCGCTCACCGTCGCCGATCGGGTGATCGTTCACCAGGGCGTGACGATCGCGGGCTACACGAACCTGGCCGCGATGGTGCCCGCCGACGCGTCGTCGCTCTACGCGCGCAACCTGTTCGACTTCCTGAAGCTGATCGTCACGAAGGAAGGCGCGCTCGACATCGATCTTTCGGACGACATCGTCGCCGCGACGCTCTTGTGCCGCGACGGCGAAGTCGCGCGCAAATAACGGGAGGAGGTCATGGAGATCATCAATCACACGGTCATCAACGTGATCATTTTCGTGCTGGCGGTGTACGTCGGCTACCACGTCGTATGGAACGTGACGCCCGCGCTGCACACGCCGCTGATGGCGGTGACCAACGCAATCTCGGCGATCGTGATCGTCGGCGCGATGCTCGCGTCGGCGCTCACGCTCGGCGGCGTCGGCAAGGCGTTCGGCACGTTCGCCGTCGCGCTCGCGGCCGTCAACGTGTTCGGCGGCTTCCTCGTGACGCGGCGCATGCTCGAGATGTTCAAGAAGAAGGAGCCGAAGCAGAAGGCCGGCGAGGCGAAGGAGGGCGCGCGATGAGCATGAACGTCGTCACGCTGCTGTACCTCGTTGCTTCGGTGTGCTTCATCCAGGCGCTGAAGGGGCTGTCGAACCCGAAGAGCGCTAGACGAGGCAATCTATTCGGCATGGTCGGCATGGCGATCGCAATCCTGACGACCGTTGCGCTGATCGCGAAGCAGGCCACGTGGCTCGGCGCGAACCTGCCGCTCGGCCTCGCGCTCGTGTTCGGCGCGCTCGTGATCGGCGGCGCGGTGGGCGCGGTGATCGCCGCGCGCGTCGAGATGACGAAGATGCCGGAGCTCGTCGCGGCGATGCACTCGCTGATCGGCCTCGCGGCCGTGTGCATCGCGATCGCGGTGGTCGCGGAGCCGGAGGCGTTCGGGCTCGTGCCGCAGGACGCGACGCTGCCGAACTTCATTCCGTACGGCAACCGGATCGAGCTCTTCATCGGCACGTTCGTCGGCGCGATCACGTTCTCGGGCTCGGTGATCGCGTTCGGCAAGCTGTCGGGCAAGTACAAGTTCCGGCTGTTCCAGGGCGCGCCCGTCGTCTATCCGGGCCAGCATCTGATCAATCTGATGCTCGCGCTCGCGATGCTCGGCTTCGGCGCGCTGTTCTTCCTCACGCAATCGTGGCTGCCGTTCGGGATCATGACGGCGATCGCGTTCGCGCTCGGCGTGCTGATCATCATCCCGATCGGCGGCGCGGACATGCCGGTCGTCGTGTCGATGCTGAACTCGTACTCGGGGTGGGCGGCGGCTGGCATCGGCTTCTCGCTGAACAACGCGATGCTGATCATCGCCGGCTCGCTCGTCGGCTCGTCGGGCGCGATCCTGTCGTACATCATGTGCCACGCGATGAACCGCTCGTTCTTCAACGTGCTGCTCGGCGGCTTCGGCGCGGAACCGGGTGCGGCGGCGGGCGGCGCGAAGGAGCAGCGGCCGGTGAAGTCGGGCTCGGCGGAGGATGCGTCGTTCATGCTCGGCAACGCGGAATCGGTCGTGATCGTGCCGGGCTACGGGCTTGCGGTGGCGCGCGCGCAGCACGCGCTCAAGGAGCTGACCGACAAGCTCGTCGAGAAGGGCGTCGACGTGCGCTACGCGATCCACCCGGTCGCTGGGCGGATGCCCGGGCACATGAACGTGCTGCTCGCGGAAGCGGAAGTGCCGTACGACATCGTGTTCGAGATGGAGGACATCAACGGCGAGATGGGCCAGGCCGATGTGGTGCTCGTGCTCGGGGCGAACGACGTGGTGAATCCGGCCGCGAAGAACGATCCGAAATCGCCGATCGCGGGGATGCCGATCATCGAGGCGTACAAGGCGCGCACGGTGATCGTCAACAAGCGGTCGATGGCGGCGGGCTATGCGGGCCTCGACAACGAGCTCTTCTACATGGACAAGACGATGATGGTCTTCGGCGATGCGAAGAAGGTCATCGAGGACATGGTGAAGTCGGTCGAATGACGCGGCGGGCGGGCGCCCGGCCGGCGCTCGGCCGGGCGTTCGGGGCATCTCGTATCGTGAATCGCGTGTCGTGAATCGCGCCGGTCGGCGTGCGGCCCTTGGGGAAGCGCGCCGATGCGGCCCCGCCGCGCTCAACGCACGGGCGCGTTCGCCTTGCGCAGATAGTCGGCGAGCCGTTTGCCTTCCTGATCGGGAAACGGGTCGTGCACCGCGACTTCGTTCATGCGCGCGATGTCGAAGGTGCGGAAGTCCTCGCGCAGCTCGCACCACGCGCCGATCGTCCAGCGTCCGCCCCAGTACACGAGACCGAGCGGCCACACGCGGCGCGTCGTCCGCGCGCCGAGCCGGTCGCAGTAAGCGAAGCTGACGATGCGGCGGCCGTCGACCGCTTCGTGCAGCGCATCCACTTTTTCCGGGAACGTGCGGTCGATGTGAAACGACGGCGCGAACACCGCGAGCCGGTCGAGCGTCGCGCGCTTGTCGGCGGGCATCGCCGACGCGATCTTCGCGAGCGCCGAACGCGCGCCGCCCGCAAAGCGCGCGCCGCCCCACGTTTCGAGCATCCGCGCGCCCGCCGCGAGCGCGGCAAGCTCTTCGGCCGTAAACGTGAGGGGCGGCAGGCTCGCCGCGCGGTTCAGGCGATAGCCGATTCCGGCTTCGCCCTCGATCGGCACGCCCGACAGTTGCAGGTCCCGCACGTCGCGATACACGGTGCGCGGCGACACCGACAGCCAGTCGGCGAGCTGCTGCGCGGTCGTCAGGCGGCGGCCGCGCAGCAATTCGGCGATCTGGAACAGGCGGTCGGCGCGGCGCGTCATCGCGGGGCTACGGGCTGGGAAACAGGGTGGAGAATGCCGCGATGATAGCGCCGCGCGCGGCGGCTGGCGCGCGCGGTTTTCGTAGTTGGCGCAATGCGCGCGATTGTTGCGGCGAATGGTTGCGCAAGCGTTGCCGCCCACGTTTCCGCCGCCTCGCGCGGCGCGGCCCCGCGCGTTGCGGCGACGCGCGCGGCGCCCGTCTTGCCCGCGTGCGCGAGCCCGCGCCCGCCCGGCGACGCGCTCAACTGCATTTGAGCGAATGCAGGCCGACGCGATTGCCCTCGGTGTCGACGAGGTAGCCGATGTAGCCGTAGTTGTTCGGCAGCTCGATCACCGCGCCCTGCACGATGCCGCCCGCGCGCTTCGCGCGCTCGAGCGCGGCCGTCACTGGACCGTTCGCGTTCAGGTAGACGACGGCGCCGTCCGCGCCCGGCTTCAGCCGCTGCGGATCGTAGACGACCGCGCCGCCCGTGGCCGCTTCCGGATGCACGAAGACCGCGGTCGGCACGCCGCCGATCACCTCGCGCTGCAACGCCGTCTGCAGCACGGTTTCATAGAAGCGGATCGCGCGGTCGAAATCGACTGACGGAAGGTCGAACCAGGCGATCACGCTTTCGCTTTTTGCGGTAGTCATTGCAAGCTCCATGTACGTTGATGGGCGGGGGAATCCGTTCCGCCAAACCCGCGTCGCAGTGTGCGCGGGGCCTGCTGACAACGTATTGTCAGCAGCGTAACGGCGCTTGACGCGCCGGCTTCAGGTCGCACAATGAAGCGATGCCGGCCGGCTCCGGCGGGCATCGCGCTCGCCGCGTGCGTGCCGAAGCGCCGGACGGACGGCTCGCCGGCCCGGCACGCGGATTCGAAACGGCCCGCATCGATGGAGACGACGATGGCTGACCTCGCTTATGTGTACGTGACGTATATCGCATCGACGCCCGAGCGCGTGTTCGATGCGCTGACCAACGCGGAGCTGACGAAGGAATACTGGTGCCGGCACCGCAATGCATCGCCGGACTGGCGGCCCGGCTCGCGCTGGGAGCATCAGGATTACGACGATCCGCGCACGGTCGACCTCGTCGGCGACGTGATCGAGAACGATCCGCCGAACCGGCTCGTGATCTCGTGGCGGTTCCCGACGGGCAGCGAGGACACGCGCGTGACGTTCGCCGTCGAGCCGTTCATGGACGATGCGGTGCGCCTGACCGTCAGGCACGAGAACCTCGTGCCGGATTCGGACATGGACCGCGGGATCAGAATGGGGTGGCCCGTCGTGCTGTCGAGCCTGAAGACGCTGCTCGAGACGGGACGGCCGCTCGCGATGACGGCGCGCCGCTGGCATGGCGGGAGCGCGGACGGGCGGTGACGGGCGTGCGCCGCGCCGGCGCGCGCGGCGGGCGGCGCAGACGTTTGCGCCGCCGTCGTGAAGCCTGCGCGCACGCCGCGCGGCAAACGCGCCGCGCGTTATTCGCCGTCGTCGGCCGCCGCCGGGCGCTGCCGGACGCTGCCCGCGATCAGATCGAAGCGGAACAGCCGGCACTCGAGCGCGCCGTTGAAGAGCGGCGTCTTCGCCGATTCGCGCAGCCGCAACTGGCCCGGCAGCGTGCGGTCCGAGCTCAGCATGAACGCCTGCCAGCCAGTGAAGCGCTGCTTGAGCGCGTCGCCGAGCGCGCGGAAGAATTCGCCGTCGGGCGAATCGGCGTGCGTGCGGCGGAACGCGTCGTCGCCGCCGCGGTTCTTGCCCGTCTCGCGCACGTCGCCGCGCGGGCCGCGGCCGCGCACCTCGATCCGCTCGCCGTACGGCGGGTTCGTGACGATCATGCCGGGCGCGGCGACGGGCGGCGTCATGTTGCGCGCGTCGATCTGCTTGAGCCACAGCGGCGGCACCCCCGCGCGCTCGAGGTTCGCGCGCGTCTTATCGAGCATGTCGCCGGAGATGTCGCTGCCGAAGATCAGCAGATCGTCGCGCTTGCCGCGCGCCGCGCGCTTCGCGTCCATCGCGGCGACCTTCAGCGCCTGCCACGCGGTGATGTCGTATTGCTTGAGCTTCTCGAAGCCGAAGCGGCGCTCGACGCCCGGCGCCACGCCGAGCGCGATCTGCGCGGCTTCCGCGACGAACGTGCCGCTGCCGCACATCGGATCGTAGAACGGCGTGCCGGGCGTCCAGCCGGCCAGGCGCAGGATGCCCGCCGCGAGGTTCTCGCGCAGCGGCGCCGCGCCCTTGTCGAGGCGCCAGCCGCGCTTGAAGAGCGGCTCGCCGGACGTATCGAGATACAGCGTGCAGTCGCCCGCCGTCAGGAATGCGAACACGCGCACGTCGGGCTGCGCGGTGTCGATGCTCGGGCGCGCGCCCGTCTTCTCGCGCAGGCGGTCGCAGATCGCGTCCTTCACGCGCAGCGTCGCGAATTCGAGGCTCTTCAGCGGCGACTTGATCGCGGTGATGTCGACGCGCAGCGTCTGCGTCGGCGCGAACCAGCGCTCCCACGGCTGTTCGAGCGCGAGCGCGTAGACATCCTGCTCGTTGCGGTACGGGCGGTGCGCGATCTTCAGCAGCACGCGGCTCGCGATCCGCGAATGCAGGTTGGCCGCCATGCCGGCCGCCCAGCCGCCGCGGAAATGGACGCCGCCCGGCACCTGCGCGCCCGCGTCGTACGGGGCGATCGCGTGGCGCGCGGCGATCTCCGCGAGCTCGGCGGCGAGCGCGGCCTCGAGCCCGCGCGGGCAGGGAGCGAAGAAGTCGAATAGGGTCGGCGAGGACATAAGGCGGGCTGTTGCGTGCAAAATTACGCCATTGTACGCGGGGTGCGTGCTAGGACCGTCACGTCGCTACGCCGTCATGCCGTTACGTCGTCACCGCCGCCGCGCGGCGGCGTCCGCGTCGCGACGGCCGGCCCGGAGCTCAGTGTCAGTGCGCGCGGGATTCGCCCGCCGCGCCGCCGCCGCGCGGCGGCCACACGAGGCTCGCCGGCCGCGCGAGCACCGCGCGGCCGATCGCGGCGACGAGCGCGCGCACCTTCGTCGGCCGCAGGCTGCGCGAGCGCACCGCCATCGTGAACGCGAGCGCGAAGCTCACCGCGACGTTCAGGATCGCCATGCCGAAGACGCCCGCGACCGCCCACCACAGCTCGGCCGTGTGCAGCGTCTGCCTGCCGAGCACGCCGATCGCGACGCCGATCGAGCCGGCGGAGAGCGTCACGTGCCGCACTTCGAACGAGAACGCGAATGCGCTGACGATCGCCGGCACGAGCCCGAGCATCAGCCCGAGCCCGACGTTGCCGACGACGCCCGCGACGTTCGAGCGGCAGAAGTGCGCGAGCTTCGCCGCGCCCGCGACGCCGAGCGTGATGCGCAGGCGGCGGTTGTACGCGAGCGCGTCGCCGACGCGATGCAGCACGAACCAGTTGTCGGCCCAGCCGGCGAGGAGGCTCGACGCCCACAGCAGCACGCCCGTAAGCGCCGCGTAGATCGGCGTCGGGCCGATGAGCGAGAACGATTTCAGCGTCGCGTGCGCCTTTTCGGGCGAGATCAGGTTCGTGTGCAGAACGCCGCTCGCGAACATCTGCACGGCGAAGCACACGGGCAGCACGACGAGCACATTGCCGCTGATCGCGGCCGCCTGCGTGCGGATCAGCGCGATCACCGACGACACGAACTGCTTCACGCCGTCTTCGTGGCCGGTGCCGTCGAGTTCGCGCGCGATCGTCGGCGCGGTCATCGCCGGCTGCTTCGTCGCGAGCGTGAAGTGCAGGAAGTGCATCAGCATGAAGCTCGCCGCGTAGTTGATGCCGGCGAGCAGCCCCTCGAGCATCGATTGCAGGTGCGCGCCCGTGATCCCGAACTTGATGCAAACGGTGGCGACCGTCACGAGGCCGCCGCCCGCCGCCATGCGCAGCATCTTCAGATATTCGGCGCGGCCGCGCGAGATGTAGTGCTCGCCCGTGTCGGCGTTCGTCTCGACGAGCTTGCGCGCGAAGAGGGCGAAGTTGCTGCGCACGAGGTGCGCCACGCTCTGGCTGTTCTGGTTCGCGTCGACGAGCTCGGCTGTCAGGTGCGCGAGGCCGCGCAGGTCGTCGCGCGCCATCCACGCGTTCAGGAGCGCCTCCGCGCGCAGGATGCGCATGCGCATCCGTTCGACCTGGAACACGATGTCGACCGACACGCCGTTGCGGTACAGATGCGAGAACACGTCGTCGATCGACACGCGGCACTCGTCGAGCAGCACGCGCAGATAGTTGACCTCGTGCAGCAGCTTGCTCGGATCGCCGCCGTCGTCGAGCGCGGCCTGCGCGGTCTCGACGGCGAGCATCGCGCGCGTGAGCCGGTAGAACGGCTGCGCCTCGAGCGGCGTGCGCGCGTCCTCGTCGGACAGGCGGCTGCGCACGGTCTGCGACAGCCCCGTCGAGCTGATCTGGCACGTAAGGTTGTGCAGCGCGGCGAGCAGATCGCGCGAGAACGAGCCGGGCTGGTGGCGCTCCTTGTCGGTCACGTCGAACGCGAACAGGTCGGCCAGACGCGCGAGCAGGTCGTCGGGCAGCGCGTCGATCCACTGCGCGTCGGCGGGCGACGGAAACATCAGCGTGAAGAGCGCGGCGAGCTCGCGGCGGTTCGGCGCGGGCGGGATCAGCGACGAATCGATCCGCTCGACGAGCGCGCCGAAGAAGCCCGAATGCACGGGCATCCCGGCGTCGCACAAGAGCGAGATGCCGTCGCTTTCGCGCAGCACGCCGCGCAGCAGGCGCGCGACGTTCGTCTTCCATTCGGGATTGCGCTCGAGCACGTGGAGCACGTAGCGCAGCCGCGCGTGCGCCGCCGCGAACGTGCGCTCGCCGGATTCGGCCTGCGCGGGCGCGGCGGCGGCCATCGCGCCGTCGCGATGCAGCCAGTGCGCGAGCTCGATCAGCCACTCGGCGCGTTCCGCGTATGGCGCGCCGGCGTCGGCTGTCGCGAGGAGCGCGTCGAGCTGATGACTCGCGCTGCGCGACGCGCGCCACTTCTTGATCAGGGTCGTCAGGGAATCGAACATAAGCGGAATATCGGGCGCCCCTACGGGCAGGGTTCTGTCGGGATGCTGTGCAAACCGGCGGCGCGGCGCAAGGGCGGCTCGCGCGCGGCGGTTCGGCCGGCCGTGCAGGCGTTGCGGCGTTCTCCGAATGCGCGGCGCCGTGGCGCGCGGCGCAATGGCGGACCGGCACGGTCCGGAGCGGCGGCGGGGCGGCGCAGCCAGCGCACATGATGGCCCCGGCTCGCCGGGAGGTGCGTAGGATCGTCAATCGACGCGAAAAACGCAAGGCGACTGTCGGCGGCGGCGTCGGTTCCTCGGTCGAATCGATAAACAATGTCAAACGGGGCGGCGGGGCTTGCGGGCCTCGGATTGTCCGGCCTTCGGAATCTCAGGCGGCCTGGAGCGGTTCGGGGCGGACGCTCGGCCGAACGGGCAGACGGACGGGCCAACGGGCGCGGTTTCCAGCCGGGTTCGGCACGACAAAAGGGGCGCCTGGCGGGACGCGCCCGGCGTGGCGGCTCCGGCCGGCTCGGCGCTGGCCGGGCCGGGCGATCTGCGGCTATCGGCCGCGACCGCCGGCTCCGGATTCCGGGTCGGTGCGATTGCGCACGGCGGCCGGTGTCACGGCGCGTCGCCGACGCGTTGCGAGTCCGCCTCGGCCGGGCCCGCCGGACAGCGCACGACGGGCGTCGCGAGTGCCGCGTCGCCCGCCGCATTCTTCGCCATCGCCGCCGCTTTCCTCGCCGCCGCGCCATCCGCCGCGCCGTTCGCGCGCGCGGCCGCCATCGCGCGCACGCCGGCCGCGATCTGGTCGGCGAGCGCGCCGATCGCCTGCCGGTGGCCCGCGACGAGCGCGTCGTAGCCCGCCTGCACCGGCTCGACGACGTCGGTGCGGCAGGTCATCACCGCCTGGCTCGGCAGCGCGCGCACGCTCCAGACGGCCGCGAGCGCCGCGTGCCTGCCCGGCCACGACTCGAAGCGCTGGACGTTCACGCTGACCCGGTAGACGGGCACACCCGCCGGATACGCGGCGTTCGCGACGTCGATCGTGTCGAGCCGCCGCGTGAGCGCCGACGACAGCGCGCGGCGGATCTCGTCGGCGGGCGGCGACGCCCAGCGCTCTTCCTCGAGCACGTCGACCCGCGCGGCGTTCCTCTGCACGACGAGCTGATTCTTCGCGACCTGCTCCGGCACGTCGACGGACGGCACCTGGATCAGGAACGCGGGATTCGCGCTGACGGTCCGGGCGGCGCCGGCCGCCGCCGCGGCGTCGAGCGTGTAGAAGCGTGCGGGCGGCGACGACGAGCAGGCCGCGAGCATGGCCGCCGCCGCAACGGCAGCCGCGGCAGCCGCGGCGGCGCGCGAAACACGCGCCGGTCGGAGCGAGCGTGCGGTCATTTCTGATCTCCTGGTTTGCCTTTCAGCAGCGATTCGGGATGCCGCTCGAGGTAGTCGGCGAGCGCGTTCAGCGATTGCAGCGTGCGCGTGAGCTCCTTCAGCGCGCCGCGCACGTCCGATTGCAGCGGCGAATCCTGCTGCAGCGTCGCCTCCGCGGTGGTGAAGGTCTGCTTCGCCGCGGACAGCGTGTCGCGCGCCTCGGGCGCAACTTCCGTGTCGAGCCGCTTGAACAGCTTGTCCGCGTTCGCGAGCGCGCTGTTCAGGTTCGCGCCGATCTGGTCGAACGGCACCTTGTCGAGCTTCTTCGCGATGTCGGCGACCTGCAACTGCAGCTCGTCGAGCGTGTTCGGCACGGTCGGCAGCTCGACCGGCTCGTGGTCGAGATCGACCTTCGCGGGCGGCGCCTTCGGGAAGAAGTCGAGCGCGACGTACAACTGGCTCGTCAGCAGGTTGCCCGTGCGCAACTGGCCGCGCAGCCCGTGCTGGACGAGCCGCGACAGCATCTCGCGCCGCGCCGCGTAGCCCTTGTCCTGCGACGCCTCGCGGAACTTCCGGCCGAGCCGGTCGGGGTAGACGTTCATCGTCACCGGCATCGTGAAGGTCTTCGTCTTCGGATCGAAGTCGATGCCGATGTTCGTCACCTGGCCGAGCACGATGCCGCGGAAGTCGACGGTCGCGCCGACCGACAGCCCGCGCAGCGACTGGTTGAAGTTCATCACGACCTGCACCGGCTCGCCGTCCGGCTCGCGCATCGCGTCGCCTTCGTCGGCGCCCAGGCGGAACGTCATGTTGTTCGGCGCGGGCGGGCCGGCCGCCTGGTTCGGCGGCGACTGGAACGCGATGCCGCCGAGGATCACCGTCGCGAGCGACTGCGTGTTCAGCTTGAAGCCGCTCGAATCGAGCCGCAGGTCCACGCCGCTTGCCTGCCACCAGCGCGAGTTCAGGCCGACGTACTGATCGTAAGGCGCGTTGACGAACACGCGGAACGTGACGCCCGTGCCGTCCTTGTCGAGCGAGAAGCCGACGACCTGGCCGACCTGCACGCGCCGGTAGTAGATCGGCGAGCCGATGTCGATCGAGCCGAGCGAATCGCCGCGCAGCACGTACTGCGTGCCCTTCTGGTCGCCCGTGACGGCGGGCGGCGTCTCGAGCCCGGTGAACGACTTCTCGGCCTCGTCCGAGCGGCCCGCGTCGACGCCGATGTACGCGCCCGACAGCAGCGTGCCGAGCCCCGACACGCCCGTCGCGCCGACGCGCGGCCGCACGACCCAGAAGCGCGTGCCCTTCACCGCGAAGTCCTCGGCTTCCTTCTTCAACTGCACGTCGACGAGCACGTGCGACAGATCCTTCGACAGCTTGATCGTCTTGACCATCCCGATCTCGACATCCTTGTACTTGACCTGCGTCTTGCCGGGCTCGAGGCCCTCGGCGCTCTTGAAGCTGATCGTGATCTCCGGCCCGCGCTCGAGCACCGATTTGACGACGAGCCCGATGCCGATCAGCGCGGCGACGAGCGGCACGAGCCACACGAGCGACGGCAGCCAGCCGGAGCGCCGCGTGATCACGGGCTCGGGGAGCACCGGCGGCTCGCCGCCGGGCGGAGTGGGGGGGGCCGCGTTCGGGTCGTGCTTCGGGCCTTGCGGTCTATTCATGAGGATTCCCTGAGTTTTCTACGTTGTCCCAGATGAGGCGCGGGTCGAACTGCATCGACGCGAGCATCGTCAGGATCACGACGGAGCCGAACGCGAGCGCGCCGGGCCCCGCCGTGATCACCGCGAGCGAGCGGAAATGGACGAGCGCGACCGTCAGCGTGACGACGAAGATGTCGAGCATCGACCAGCGGCCGATCCGCTCGACGATCCGGTAGAGCCGGGTGCGCTGCATCGGCCGCCACGCGGAGCGGCGCTGCGCGGTGAAGACGAGGATCGTGAGCACGCCGAGCTTCAGCATCGGCACGAGGATGCTCGCGACGAACACGACGACGGCGAGCGGCCATTCGCCCGACGTCCAGAAAAAGACGACGCCGCTCATGATCGTGTCTTCCTGCGAGCCGACGATCGACGCGGTGCGCATGATCGGCAGCAGGTTCGCCGGAATGTAGAGGATCGCGGCGGCGATGAGGAGCGCGAGCGTGCGCGCGATGCTGTCCGGCGTGCGCAGGTGCAGCGCGGCGCCGCAGCGCGCGCAGTGCTCGGGCTTCTCGTGCGAGCCGAGCGAATCCGGCGACGGCCGCGCGAGCTTCTGCACATGGCCGCACGCATGGCAGCTCGCCAGGCCCGCGCGCGCGGCGGTCACGATCCCGGTCATCGCGCGCCCGCCTCGTCGCTTGCGCCGCGCGCTGCGCCGGCCGCGCGCTCGCGCAGCGAATCGGCGATGTCCCACAGCGTGCGCGGATCGAACATCACGACGACGGCGAGCATCAGCGTGAGCGCCGCGAACGCGAAGAGGGCGGCCTCGGGGATCACGCGCGCGAGGCTCACCATCTTGACGATCGTGACGAGGATGCCGAGCATGAACACTTCGATCATCCCCCACGGGCGCACGAGCTGGATCGCGCGCAGCACGCGGTTGAAGCCGGGCGGAATCGCGCCCGAGCGCAGCGCAAAGAGCACGTAGAGGAGCGCGGACATCTCGACGAGCGGAAACAGCAGCGTCGAGCAGAACACCATCGCAGCGACGAGCGGCATCCCCTGATTCCACATCGCCTCGAGCGCGCCGAAGAGCGTCGTCTGCACGCGCATCCCGTTCACGTCCATTTCGAGGATCGGGAAGGCCTGCGCGATCAGGAACGTGATGAGCGCGCCCGCCGTGAGCGCGCAGATGCGGTCGACCTGCGCCGAGCCGCTCCGGTAGAGCAGCGCGTCGCAGCGCGGGCAGCGGGCGGTGTCCTTGCCGCTAAGGCGCGGTTTGTGCAACAGTGCGTCGCATTCGTGACAGGCAATCAGGGTGTTTCTATCCATATGGAAAGGCGGTTGCGCGGCGTCGCAGCGACGCGTTCACAGGGCCGGAACCCGCGCCAATCTTATCAAAAGGCGATTTTTGAAGTGTCAAGCCTCGATGGCGGGCAGATGGCGCCGGGCGCTGCGCCGCCCGGCCCGCCCGGCTGCGGCGGCCGTTTCGGGATTCTGCCATTCGCCGGCGGTTGCGGTAGCATGGCGGCCGTGACATGTGTCGGGCGGGAAATGCGGTAGCGCCGGCGCGGCTTTTCGCTCAACTGAGGAATTCATGGCATCGTTTTCATCTTCGGCTTCGCCCGCAGCAGCTTACACGCGCACCGCGATCGCGCTCCACTGGCTGATCGCGCTCCTGATCGTGTGCGGCTTCGCGCTCGGCTGGGTGATGACGGGCATTCCGGGTTTCACGCCAGCGAAGCTCAAATACTATTCGTGGCACAAGTGGATCGGCGTGACGGTGTTCACGATCGCGATCGTGCGCGTGCTCTGGCGCGCAACCCACGTGCCGCCGCCGATGCCGGCCGGCATGCCCGCGTGGCAGCGGGCGGGCGCGCATGCGGTGCACGGGCTGCTCTACGTGCTGACGCTCGTGATTCCGGTGACGGGCTACCTGTACAGCTCGGCCGCGAACATTCCGGTCGTCTATCTCGGGCTCGTGCCGCTGCCGCGCCTGATCGACCCCGATCCCGTGCTGAAGGAAACGCTGAAGACGGCGCACGTGCTGCTCAACTACGGCCTGCTCGCGCTCGTCGCCGCGCACGTCGCGGCGGCCGTCAAGCACCAGTGGTTCGACCGCGACGGCGTGCTGTCGCGGATGCTTCCCTTCCTCAAATAACAAGGACCGTTATGAAAGTCTCGTTCTACCGCTACATGCTCGCCGCGTTCGCCGCCGCTTCGGTCGCCGTGTCGGGCGGCGCGTTCGCGCAGGTCGACGTCGCGAAGAGCAAGGTATCGGCCGTCTCGAAGCAGATGAACGTGCCGACGGAAGGCGTGTTCAAGAAGTTTTCCGCGCAGATCAGGTTCGATCCGGCGAAGGCCGCGCAGGGCAGCGCACAGATGACGATCGACGTTGCGAGCTATGATCTCGGCGACCAGATGTACAACGACCAGGTCGCGGGCAAGGACTGGTTCGACGCGAAGACGTACCCGCAGGCGACGTTCGTGTCGACCGCGATCGCGCCCGCGGGCGGCAGCAAGTACAACGTGTCCGGCAAGCTGACGATCAAGGGCAAGACGGTGCCCGTGACCGTGCCCGTGACGGTCACGCAGAACGGCGCGGCGCAGGTGTTCGACGGCGTGCTGCCGATCAAGCGCTCGACGTTCAACGTCGGCACGGGCGAATGGAAGGACACGTCGGTCGTGGCCGACGAAGTGCAGATCAAGTTTCACATCGTCGCCGCGAAGTAACGCGGGCGGCGGTTCGCACCACCCTCGCGCCGCTTCGGAGCGCGGCGCCGTCATAAGGAGATTGATTTGAACAAGCAACTGATGATCGCGGCGGGCGCGCTCGCCGCCGCCCTGTCGTTCTCGGCGCATGCGGCGCCCGCAACGTACCAGTTCGACCCGAGCCATACGTATCCGAGCTTCGAGGCGGATCACTTCGGCGGCCTGTCGGTGTGGCGCGGCAAGTTCGACCAGTCGAGCGGCACCGTGACGCTCGACCGCGCGGCGAAGACGGGCACCGTCGACGTGACGACGAAGGTCGCGTCGATCGCGACCGGCAGCCAGAAGCTCGACGAGCACCTGCAGACGGCCGACTTCTTCGATGCGGCGAAGTATCCGGAAGCGAGCTACAAGGGCACGATCAAGTTCGAAGGCGACAAGCCGGCCGAGGTCGTCGGCAATCTGACGCTGCACGGCGTCACGAAGCCGCTGACGCTGAAGATCGATTCGTTCAAGTGCATGCCGCATCCGATGCTGAAGAAGGAAGTGTGCGGCGTCGACGCGGTCGGCGAATTCAACCGCGACGATTTCGGCCTCGACTACGGCAAGCAGTACGGCTTCAAGATGAAGACGAAGCTCCTCATCACGGCCGAAGCGGTCAAGCAGTAAGCGCTCGCGAAGCCGCCGCGCGCCGCGCGCGATGCGCGGGGGCCGCGTCGCGCCGACGAACCGCCGCGCTCCGTATCGGGCGCGGCGGTTTTCTTTTTTTGGCGCGTGGGGCGCGTGCCTATAATCGTCCGCATTCGTCATCTCGTTCGTCGTTCGCGTTCATCGTTCGCGTTCGCCGCCCGGGTGCGCGGCGCCGCCGCGACGGACATCGACGACCCGACAACGATCAGGAGACACCATGCACGCAGCCGACGCTGCTTCGCCCGCGACCGATACCGTCTCCCCGCGCGTGTGGCGAGCCGTTGTCGCCGCGTCGGTCGGCAACGCGCTCGAATGGTTCGATCTCGTCGTCTACGGCTTCTTCGCGGTCACGATTTCGCGGCTGCTCTTTCCCGCCGGCAGCGACGCCGTGTCGCTGCTGCTGACGCTCGGCACGTTCGGCGTGTCGTTCTTCATGCGTCCGCTCGGCGCGATCGTGCTCGGCGCCTACGCGGACCGCCGCGGCCGCAAGGCCGCGCTCACGCTGTCGATCCTGCTGATGATGGCGGGCACGCTCGTCATCGCGGTGCTGCCGACCTACGGGACGATCGGGATCGCGGCGCCGCTCGTGCTCGTTGGCGCGCGGCTGATGCAGGGCTTCTCCGCGGGCGGCGAGTTCGGCAGCGCGACCGCGTTCCTCGCCGAGCACGTGCCGGGGCGGCGCGGCTTCTTCGCGAGCTGGCAGGTCGCGAGCCAGGGGCTCACGACGCTCCTCGCGGCGCTCTTCGGCACGTCGCTCAATGCGTGGCTCACGCCCGCGCAGATGGCGTCGTGGGGCTGGCGCGTGCCGTTCTGCTTCGGGCTGCTGCTCGGGCCCATCGCGTACTACATCCGCTCGAAGGTCGACGAAACGCCCGAATTCCTCACATCGGGGTCCGCCGCGAACCCGCTGCGCGACACGTTCGCCGCGCACAAGGGGCGGCTCGCCGCCGCGATCGGCGCGGTCGTGCTCGGCACCGTCGCGACCTATCTCGTGCTGTTCATGCCGACCTACGGCGTCAAGGAACTGAAGCTCGCGCCGTCTTCGGCGTTCGCCGCGATCCTCATCGTCGGCGTGATCCAGATGAGCTTCGCGCCGGTGGTCGGGCACTGGTCCGATCGCCACGGCCGCGTGCGCACGATGCTCGCGCCCGCGCTCGCGATCCTCGTGCTGATCTACCCGGCGTTCGCGTGGCTCGCCGCGCATCCGACATTCGGCGCGCTGATCGCCGTGCAGATCGTGTTCGCATGCCTGATGACCGGCTATTTCGCCGCGCTGCCGGGCCTGCTGTCCGAGATCTTTCCGGTTCAGACGCGCACGACCGGCATGTCGCTCGCGTACAACGTCGCGGTGACGGTCTTCGGCGGATTCGGGCCGTTCATCATCGCGTGGCTGATCCGCGCGACGGGCTCGAAGGCCGCGCCGAGCTTCTATCTGATCTTCGCCGCGCTCGTGAGCATCGCGGCGCTCGTCGCGCTGCGGCGGCGCTTCGGGTTCCGGTGACGCGCGGCGTCGGGCGCCGCGCGCCCGGCGAACGCAAACCCGGCAGACGAAAAAAAGCCGGTTCGTGAGGAACCGGCCTTGCCGTGCGGAACGGGGTTTGCGCCGGCGGGCTTCACACCCGCGGGGCGCTTACACCTGCGCGCCCGCGTTCGGATCGTTCGGATCGTGCGCGGACTTCTTCTCCTTGACGAGGTCCTCGCGCTTGATGCCGAGCCACATCGCGAGCGAGCCGGCGACGAACACCGACGAATAGATGCCGAACATGATGCCGACCGTCAGCGCGAGCGCGAAGTAGTGCAGCGTCGGGCCGCCGAAGAAGAACATCGACAGCACCATCATTTCCGTCGACGTGTGCGTGATGATCGTGCGCGACATCGTGCTCGTGATCGCGTGGTTGATCACTTCCTGCACGGTCATCTTGCGTTCGCGGCGGAACGTCTCGCGGATCCGGTCGAAGATGACGACCGATTCGTTGACCGAGTAGCCGAGCACCGCGAGCACCGCGGCCAGCACCGACAGCGAGAACTCCCACTGGAAGAACGCGAAGAAGCCGAGAATGATCACGACGTCGTGCAGGTTCGCGATGATGCCGGCGACCGCGTACTTCCATTCGAAGCGGAACGACAGATAGATGACGATGCCGATCACGACGCACGCGAGCGCGAGCAGGCCGTCGGTCGCGAGCTCGCGGCCGACCTGCGGGCCGACGAACTCGACGCGCTGCAGCGCGACGTCGGCGTTCTGCGCCTTCAGCGCGGCCATCACCTGGTCGCTCTGCTGCGCGGACGTCAAGCCCTGCTTGAGCGGCAGGCGGATCAGCACGTTGCGCGACGTGCCGAAGTTCTGCACCTGCGCGTCGGCGTAGCCGAGCGTGCCGAGCGCCGAACGCACGGGCTCGAGCTGCGCGGCCTGCTGGTACTGCACCTCGATCACCGTGCCGCCCGTGAACTCGACGGACAGATGCAGCCCGCGATGGAACAGGAAGAACACGGCGGCGAGGAAGGTCACGAGCGAGATCACGTTGAAGACCAACGCGTGCCGCATGAACGGAATGTCTTTACGGATGCGGAAAAATTCCATGTGCGTCTCCGGCGCTTAGTTGGACGAGCCCTGCTTGGGCGGCACGCCCGGGCCCGAGCGGCGGCGCGCGACCGGCTTGCCGGTGCGCGGCGCGCCAGCCGGCTGCTTCGGCGCGGCGACGCGCGCGCCCTGCGGCGCGTTCGCGCGCGCGTCCTGGCCGAGCTGCGGCGCGGCGCCGGCTTCGGCGGCGGCGGGGCGCCACACCTGGCCGATCGCGAGCGACTGCAGCTTCTTGCGCCCGCCGTACCAGAGGTTCACGAGGCCGCGCGAGAAGAACACCGCGGAGAACATCGACGTCAGGATGCCGAGACAGTGCACGATCGCGAACGCGCGCACCGGGCCCGAGCCGAACGCGAGCAGCGCGAGGCCCGCGATCAGCGTCGTCACGTTCGAATCGAGAATCGTCGCCCACGCATGCGCATAGCCTTCCTGGATCGCGATCTGCGGCGATGCGCCGCGGCGCAGCTCCTCGCGGATGCGCTCGTTGATCAGCACGTTCGAGTCGATCGCCATGCCGAGCGCGAGCGCGATGGCCGCGATGCCGGGCAGCGTGAGCGTCGCCTGCATCAGCGACAGCACCGCGATGAGCAGCAGCAGGTTCACCGACAGGCCGAGCACCGACACGACGCCGAACAGCATGTAGTACGCGATCATGAACACGGTGATCGCGACGAAGCCCCAGATCACCGAATGGAAGCCCATCCGGATGTTGTCCGCGCCGAGGCTCGGGCCGATCGTGCGTTCCTCGATGATGTCCATCGGCGCGGCGAGCGAGCCCGCGCGCAGCAGCAGCGCGAGATCGGCGGCCGCCTGCGGGGTCGGCTGGCCCGTGATCTGGAAGCGGTCGCCGAGCTCGGACTGGATCGTCGCGACGGTCAGCACCTCGCCCTTGCCCTTCTCGAACAGCACCATCGCCATCGGCTTGCCGATGTTCTCGCGCGACACCGCGCGCACCGCGCGGCCGCCCGCCGAATCGAGGCGGATGTTCACCGACGGGCGCTGATGCTCGTCGAAGCCCGCGGACGCGTCGATGATGCGGTCGCCCGTGAAGATCACCTGCTTCTTGAGCAGCACCGGCGCCTGGTTGCCCTGCGTGAACAGCTCCTCGCCCGGCGGCACCGGATCGTTCGGATTCGGGTGCGTGTTCAGCGGATCGGCGAGACGCGCCTCGAGCGTCGCCGTGCGGCCGATGATGTCCTTCGCCTTCGCGGTGTCCTGCACGCCCGGCAGCTCGACGACGATCCGGTCGTTGCCCTGCTGCTGGAGGATCGGCTCGGACACGCCGAGCTCGTTGACGCGGTTGTGCAGCGTCGTCAGGTTCTGCTTGAGCGCCGCATCCTCGACGGCCTTCTGGACGGCCGGCGTGAACGTGCCGACCACCTGGTAGCCGCCGCCGCCCGGCTGCGTCGCCCACTGGAGTTCGGAGACGGACGAGGCGAGCAGCGTGCGCGCCTGCTCGGCGGTGTCCTGGTCGGCGAAGTTCGCGACGACCGTCTGATCGACGCGGGCGACGCCGCCGTCGCGGATGCCCTTGTCGCGCAGTTGCGTGCGGGCGTCGGACGCGTCGGAATCGAGCTTCTTCGTGAGCGCGCCCGTCATGTCGACTTGCAGCAGGAAGTGGACGCCGCCGCGCAAGTCGAGGCCGAGATACATCGGCAGCGCGCGCAGCGCGGTCAGCCAGCGCGGCGACGCGCTCTGCAGGTTCAGCGCGACGACGTACTGCGGATCGTTCGGATCGGCGTTCAGCGTCTTCTGCAGCATGTCCTTCACGCGCAGTTGCGTGTCGGTGTCCTTCAGGCGCACGCGGATCGTCGCGTTGGCGCTGGAGTTGTCGAACGTGACGTCGTCGGCCGCGACCTGGTTGGCCTTGAGCGCTGCTTCGACCTGCGCGAGCGTGTCGGCGCCGAGCTTGACCGTAGCCTTGCCGCTCGATACCTGCACCGCCGGCGCTTCGCCGAAGAAGTTGGGCAATGTGTAGAGAAAGCCGATGGCGAGCGCCACGACCATCACCACATATTTCCAGATTGGATAACGATTCATGAGGGGGCCGAACGGGATGGTTGGCTGGGATGGCGGCGCGTCCGGCGCCGCTCTCGGCCGCGCGCTTCGCGGCGCGGGCGTCGGGCGGCCGGACGCGGGGCGGGGCTTACAGCGATTTGATCGTGCCCTTCGGCAGGATGGTCGTGACGGCGGCCTTCTGCACGGTGATCTCGGTGCCCTCGGCGATCTCGACGCCGATGTACGCTTCCGAGACCTTCGTCACCTTGCCGACGAGCCCGCCGCTCGTCACCACTTCGTCGCCCTTCGCCATCGCGGCGAGCATGTTGCGATGCTCCTTCTGCCGCTTCATCTGCGGACGGATCATGATGAAGTAGAGCACCGCGAACATCAGGATGAGCGGCAGGAAGCTCATCAGGCTCGATTCGGCACCGCCCGCTGCGCCTTGCGCATAGGCATTGGAAATGAACGACACGTTGGTCTCTCCGTTAGGGAAGATCGAAAAATAAGCCGGTTATTCTACCACCGGCCCTATCCGCGACAGCGGCGCAAATGCGCTTTGGTTTCAAGCTGTTAACCTCGATCCCGCAGCGTTCGCGCGCGTGGCGAAAGATGATTGTAAGGTTTGCGGGGCGACCGCGCGATGCGCCCCGCCGGTCGCCGCGCTCCGTCAGTCGACGCCGCGCGCGCGGTCCTCGGCGAAACGTTTCCGGAATGCTTCGAACGTGTGCGTCTCGATCGCCTCGCGAATCTCGCGCATCAGCTCGAGGTAGTAGTGCAGGTTGTGGATCGTGTTCAACTGCGCGCCGAGGATCTCGCCGACGCGGTGCAGATGGTGCAGGTAGCCGCGCGAGAAATTCCGGCACGTATAGCAGCCGCAGGTCTCGTCGAGCGGCTTCAGCACGTTCTTGTGCGCCGCGTTGCGGATCTTCACGTCGCCGAAGCGCGTGAAGAGCCAGCCGTTGCGCGCGTTGCGGGTCGGCATCACGCAGTCGAACATGTCGACGCCCGCCGCGACGCCCGCGACGAGATCCTCCGGCGTGCCGACGCCCATCAGGTAGTGCGGCTTGTCGGCGGGCAGGCGCGGCGCGACGTGCTCGAGCACGCGCATCATGTCCTCCTTCGGCTCGCCGACCGACAGCCCGCCGATCGCGAGGCCATGAAAGCCGAGTTCGGCGAGGCCGGCGAGCGATTCGTCGCGCAGGTCCTCGTACATGCCGCCCTGCACGATGCCGAAGAGGGCGTTCGGGTTGCCGAGGCGATCGAACTCGGCGAGCGAGCGCTTCGCCCAGCGCAGCGACATCCGCATCGATTCGGCCGCTTCCTGGTGCGTCGTCGGCACGCCGTTCGTCGCGTACGGCGTGCATTCGTCGAACTGCATCACGATGTCGGAGTTCAGCGTCTTCTGGATCTGCATCGACACTTCCGGCGACAGGAACAGCCGGTCGCCGTTGATCGGCGACGCGAACGTGACGCCTTCCTCGGTGATCTTGCGCAGATCGCCGAGCGAGAACACCTGGAAGCCGCCCGAATCGGTGAGGATCGGCTTGTTCCAGCCCATGAAGCGGTGCAGCCCGCCGTGCGCGCCGATCGTCTCGAGGCCGGGGCGCAGCCACAGGTGGAACGTGTTGCCGAGGATGATCTGCGCGCGCATCTCGTCGAGCTCGCGCGGCTGCACGGCCTTCACGGTGCCGTACGTGCCGACCGGCATGAAGATCGGCGTCTCGACGACGCCGTGATTGAGCGTCACGCGGCCGCGGCGCGCGCGGCCGTCGGTCGTCAGCAGCTCGAATTTCAGGCCGTTGTGCGGGCGAATGCCCGCGGGCGTATCGTGCGTATCGTGCGATGGACCTTCGGTCGTCATCTGGTTGGACTCCTCGCCACCGGAAAAGCTTTGCATGGGACCGGAGTATGCGCTGAAGCGCTGACTCCGGATCGACAAGTCCGGCGCATGTTGAAGGCGCGGCGAGCCGGGGGCTTGCCGCGATGGAAAAAAGGGTGAAGCGCGGCGCGCGGCGGTTCGGCTCGCGGTCGGCGTTACGTTGCCGCTGAGCCGCTGAGCCGCTGAGCCGCTGAACTGCCAAATCGCCAAAGCCGAACAGCCGCGCTTACGCGCCGCCGCGCGTTTCCTCGGTCGCGTCGCGCCGCGTGAGCAGCATCGCGTCGCCGTAGCTGAAGAACCGGTAGCGCGCGTCGATCGCATGCCGGTACGCGGCGCGGATCGTCTCGACGCCGGCGAACGCGGACACGAGCATCAGCAGCGTCGATTTCGGCAAGTGGAAATTCGTCACGAGCCGGTCGACGACGCGAAATCGGTAGCCCGGCGTGATGAAGATGCTGGTGTCCGCACGCGTCGCGGCGAGCGGCCGGCCGGCGGCGTCCGCGTCGCGCGCGGCCGCCTCGAGCGCGCGCATCGACGTCGTGCCGACCGCGATCACGCGGCCGCCGCGCGCGCGAGTCGCGGCGATCTTCTCGACGAGCGCGCCGGTCAGCTCGTACGACTCGCTGTGCATCCGGTGCTCGGCGATGTTCTCGACGCGCACCGGCTGGAACGTGCCCGCGCCGACGTGCAGCGTGAGCGTCGCGCGCTCGACGCCGCGCGCATCGAGCGCGGCGAGCACCGCGTCGTCGAAGTGCAGGCCGGCCGTCGGCGCGGCGACGGCGCCCGGATTCGCGGCGAACACCGTCTGATAGCGGGTCTCGTCGGTCGCGTCGGGCGTGTGCTCGATGTACGGCGGCAGCGGCAGCCGGCCGTGGCGCTCGATCAGCGCGAGGCAGTCGTCGGGGAAGTGCAGCGTGAAGAACGGCTCGGCGCGCTCGCCGACCGTCACGTCGAATGCGTCGGCGAGCGTGAGCGTCGTGCCGGGCGCGGGGCTCTTGCTCGCGCGGATCTGCGCGAGCGCGGTGCGCGGGCCGGTGACGCGCTCGATCAGCACCTCGATCTTGCCGCCGCTCGCCTTGTGGCCGAAGAAGCGGGCCTTCAGCACCTTGGTGTCGTTGAAGACGAGCAGGTCGCCCGGCGCGACGCACGCGGGCAGCTCGGCGAAGCGCCGGTCGACGAGGCGCGGGGGCGCGCTCGTGTTGTCCACCTCGAGCAGGCGGCTCGCGCTGCGTTCGGGCAGCGCGGTTTGCGCGATCAGCTCGGGCGGCAGATCGAAATCGAAATCGGAAAGCGTGAGCATGCGAAACGGGGTCGGGGTGGCCGGCCTGACGGACAAAGCGCGTCGCGGCGCGCACGAGCCGCTATGATGGCGGGGTTGCGCGGCTTGGCCGGCGTCGCTCGTTCGTGCGACGTGAAAGCCGCTATTGTACTTGCAAGCCTTCTGACCGATGCCAGTGCCCGTTCGCCGTTCCGTAGCCGATCCCGCCGAAGCCGACGCATTCGCCGACGCCGCCGCGTCGGGCGCCGCCAGCGCCAAGGCAGCGCCGAAGTCCGTGAAGACCGCCGACAAGCTCGCGAAGCTCGGCTTGACGCGCGACATCGACCTCGTCCTGCATCTGCCGATGCGCTATGAGGACGAGACGACGCTCACGCCGATGCGCGAGCTGTTGCCGGGCGAGATCGCGCAGACGGAAGGCGTCGTGTTCGACAACGAGATCGCGTACCGGCCGCGCCGCCAGTTGCTCGTGAAGCTGCGCGACGACGACGGCGCCGAGCTCGTGCTGCGCTTCCTGAACTTCTACGGCTCGCAGGTCAGGCAGATGGCGGTCGGCCAGCGGCTGCGCGTGCGCGGCGACGTGCGCGGCGGCTTCTTCGGGCTCGAGATCGTGCATCCGACGGTGAAGGTCGTCGACGAGGACGCGCCGCTGCCGCAGGCGCTGACGCCCGTCTATCCGAGCACGGCGGGCGTGTCGCAGGCGTATCTGCGCAAGGCGATCGACAACGCGCTCGCGCGCACGCCGCTGCCCGAGCTGCTGCCGCCCGAGGTCGCGCGCACGTACCTGCAGCCGCTCGACGTGCCGCCCCTCGCCGACGCGGTGCGCCTCCTCCATCACCCGGGCGCCGGCGCGGACGAGGCGGCGCTCATCGACGGCACGCATCCCGCGTGGACGCGCATCAAGTTCGACGAGCTGCTCGCGCAGCAACTGTCGCTCAAGCGCGCGCACGAGGAGCGCCGCACGCGCGCCGCGCCCGCGATGCCGCGCCGCGCGCGCGGCGACGGCGCGGCGCTGTCCGCGCGCCTGTACGCGGCGCTGCCGTTCACGCTGACGGCCGCGCAGGAGCGGGTCGTCGCGGAGATCGCGCACGATCTCACGCAGCCGCACCCGATGCAGCGCCTGCTGCAGGGCGACGTCGGCAGCGGCAAGACGGTCGTCGCGGCGCTCGCCGCCGCGCAGGCGATCGACGCGGGCTACCAGGCCGCGCTGATGGCGCCGACCGAAATCCTCGCCGAGCAGCATGCGCGCAAGCTGCGCGGCTGGCTGGAGCCGCTCGGCGTGTCGGTCGCGTGGCTCGCCGGCAGCCTGAAGACGAAGGACAAGCGCGCGGCGCTCGAGGCGGCCGCGCTCGGCACCGCGCAGCTCGTGATCGGCACGCACGCGATGATTCAGGACACTGTCGAATTCGCGCGGCTCGGGCTCGTGATCGTCGACGAGCAGCATCGCTTCGGCGTCGAGCAGCGGCTCGCGCTGCGCGCGAAGGCGGCGAACGCGGCCGACGGCGCGGCGGGCTTCCAGCCGCACCAACTGATGATGTCGGCCACGCCGATCCCGCGCACGCTCGCGATGACGTACTACGCGGACCTCGACGTGTCGACGATCGACGAGCTGCCGCCCGGCCGCACGCCGATCCTCACGCGGCTCGTGTCGGACGCGCGGCGCGACGAGGTGATCGGCCGCGTGCGCGAGGCGGCGCTCGCGGGCCGTCAGGTGTACTGGGTGTGCCCGCTCATCGAGGAAAGCGAGACGCTGCAACTGCAAACGGCCGTCGAGACCTACGAGACGCTCGCCGCCGCGCTGCCGGAGCTGAAGGTGGGGCTCGTGCACGGCCGGCTCGCGCCCGCGGAGAAAGCGGCCGTGATGGACGCGTTCTCGCGCAACGACGTGCAGTTGCTCGTCGCGACGACGGTGATCGAAGTCGGCGTCGACGTGCCGAACGCGTCGCTGATGGTGATCGAGCACGCGGAGCGCTTCGGCCTCGCGCAACTGCACCAGTTGCGCGGGCGGGTCGGTCGCGGCACCGCCGCGTCGGTGTGCGTGCTGATGTACAGCGGGCCGCTGTCGATCGCGGGCCGCGCGCGGCTGAAGACGATGCGCGAGACGACCGACGGCTTCGAGATCGCGCGCCGCGATCTGGAGATCCGCGGTCCCGGCGAATTCCTCGGCGCGCGCCAGTCGGGCGCGGCGATGCTGCGCTTCGCGGATCTGGAAAACGACGGCTGGCTGATCGAGCCCGCGCGCGACGCGGCCGCGCGCCTCATCGCCCGCCATCCGGACATCGTCGCGCAGCACCTCGCCCGCTGGCTCGGCGCGCGCGAGCAATACCTGAAGGCTTGAGCGCGCGGCGCGGCGCCGGATCTTTTCGGCAAAGGTTGGCGAATCGGCCCAAACCAGTGTATAAATTTAATCTATCGTCATTAAATGATTGATTAACTTGCAATGACGCTTACTGAACTGAAGTACATCGTCGCGGTCGCGCGCGAACGCCATTTCGGCCGGGCGGCCGAAGCCTGCTTCGTCAGCCAGCCGACGTTGTCGGTCGCGATCAAGAAGCTGGAAGACGAACTGAACGTGCAGATCTTCGAGCGCGGCGCGAGCGAAGTGAGCGTGACGCCGATCGGCGACCAGATTGTCACGCAGGCGCAGCGCGTGCTCGAGCAGACGTTCGCGATCAAGGAGATCGCGAAGCAGGGCAAGGACCCGCTCATCGGGCCGTTTCGGCTCGGCGTGATCTATACGATCGGGCCCTACCTGCTGCCGACGCTCGTCAAGCAGATGATCCGCCGTGTGCCGCAGATGCCGTTGATGCTGCAGGAGAACTACACGCTGAAGCTGCTCGAGCTGCTCAAGCAAGGCGAGATCGACGCGGCGATCATGGCGCTGCCGTTCCCCGAGACCGGCCTGATGGTGCGGCCGCTGTACGACGAGCCGTTCGTCGTCGCGCTGCCCGCCGGGCATCCGTGGGAGAAGCGCCGCAAGATCGACGCGACCGACCTGAAGCAGGAGACGATGCTGCTGCTCGGCAACGGCCACTGCTTCCGCGACCACGTGCTCGGCGTGTGCCCGGAACTGATGCATTTTTCGCAGACGGCGGACGGCATCCAGAAGACGTTCGAAGGCTCGTCGCTCGAGACGATCCGCCATATGGTCGCGAGCGGCGTCGGGATCACGGTGCTGCCGCGGATGTCGGTCGCCGAAGTGGGGCCGCATGCGAACGGGCCGGACGCGGACCTGCTGTCGTACGTGCCGTTCGAGGACCCGGTGCCGGATCGGCGCGTCGTGCTCGTGTGGCGCAAGAGTTTCACGCGGATGCCGGCGATCGATGCGATCAGCGAGGCGATCGCCGCGTGCGACCTGCCCGGCGTGGTGAAGCTCGACATCCCGGCGACGGTGAATTGAGCATCGCGCGTGCGGCCGATGGTCGCCGCGCGCGAACGGGGCCTGGCAGCCCCGTTTATTTTTGCCTATTGAATAAATAAAATTTATCAAATTACAAACATCAATAGCAATATGTAAAATGCTTCGCATGGATCGGCGCAGCGCCGCCGGACGGTAACTGCAGGTGTCAAGGGAGGATGTCATGATGCAACGGGCATTGCCGCGCGCGCGGCGGAACATTGCGCCGCGCACGACGGTCATTGATCGTGCCAGGGCTGCCATCCGGAGCCTGCGTCCGATTGCGTTCGCCTATCTCGCGGACCGCGCATATGGCGGCTGAGCGCCGCCGCGTGCCGGCCCGCTTTTTCGCGCCGCGCGCCGCGTCGCACGCAGGAGGGATCAACCTGTTTCTTTCCCCGCAAAGTCGCTCCGCGAACGAGGCCCGGCTTCGATGCCGGGCCGCGTAGGCGGGCGTACCCGAACAAAGGAGAAATCGCATGTCGAATGAAGCGAAGTGCCCGTTCCACCACGCCGCAGGCAACGGCACGTCGAACCGGGACTGGTGGCCCGATCAGTTGGACCTGAGCATCCTGCATCAGCACTCGGCGCTGTCCGATCCGATGGACAAGGATTTCAACTACGCGCAAGCGTTCGAGAAGCTCGATCTTGCGGCGGTGAAGCGGGATCTCCACGCGCTGATGACCACGTCGCAGGACTGGTGGCCGGCCGATTTCGGCCACTACGGCGGCCTGTTCATCCGCATGGCATGGCACAGCGCGGGCACGTACCGCACGGCCGACGGCCGCGGCGGCGCGGGCGAGGGCCAGCAGCGCTTCGCGCCGCTCAACAGTTGGCCCGACAACGCGAACCTCGACAAGGCGCGCCGGCTGCTGTGGCCGATCAAGCAGAAGTACGGCCGCAGCATCTCGTGGGCCGACCTGCTGATCCTCACCGGCAACGTCGCGCTCGAATCGATGGGCTTCAAGACCTTCGGCTTCGCGGGCGGCCGCGCGGACACGTGGGAGCCCGAGGACGTCTACTGGGGCTCGGAAAAGATCTGGCTGGAGCTGAGCGGCGGCCCGAACAGCCGCTATTCGGGCGACCGTCACCTCGAGAACCCGCTCGCCGCCGTGCAGATGGGCCTCATCTACGTGAATCCGGAAGGCCCGGACGGCAAGCCCGATCCGGTCGCCGCGGCGCGCGACATTCGCGACACCTTCGCGCGGATGGCGATGAACGACGAAGAGACGGTCGCGCTGATCGCGGGCGGCCACACGTTCGGCAAGACCCACGGCGCGGGTCCCGCGTCGAACGTCGGCCCCGAGCCGGAGGCCGCGGGCATCGAAGCGCAGGGCCTCGGCTGGAAGAGCACGTACGGTACGGGCAAGGGCGCGGACGCGATCACGAGCGGCCTCGAAGTCACGTGGACGACCACGCCGACGCAGTGGAGCCACAACTTCTTCGAGAACCTGTTCGGCTACGAATGGGAGCTGACGAAGAGCCCGGCGGGCGCGCACCAGTGGGTCGCGAAGGACGCCGACGCGGTGATTCCGGATGCGTTCGATCCGTCGAAGAAGCATCGGCCGACGATGCTGACGACCGACCTTTCGCTGCGCTTCGATCCGGCATACGAAAAGATCTCGCGCCGCTTCCATGAGCACCCCGACCAGTTCGCCGATGCGTTCGCGCGCGCCTGGTTCAAGCTCACGCACCGCGACATGGGCCCGCGTGCGCGCTATCTCGGCCCGGAAGTGCCGGCCGAGGAACTGTTGTGGCAGGACCCGATTCCGGCCGTCGACCATCCGCTGATCGACGCCGCCGATGTCGCCGGGCTGAAGGCGAAGGTGCTCGCGTCGGGGCTGTCCGTGTCGCAGCTCGTGTCGACCGCATGGGCCGCGGCGTCCACCTTCCGCGGCTCGGACAAGCGCGGCGGCGCGAACGGCGCGCGCATCCGCCTCGCGCCGCAGAAGGACTGGGAAGCGAACCAGCCCGAGCGGCTCGCGAAGGTGCTCGAGACGCTCGAGGGCATCCAGAAGGCGTTCAACGCCGCGCAGTCCGGCGGCAAGCGGGTGTCGCTCGCCGACCTGATCGTGCTGGCCGGCTGCGCGGGCGTCGAGCAGGCCGCGAAGAACGCGGGCCACGCGGTGACGGTGCCGTTCGCGCCGGGCCGCGCGGACGCATCGCAGGAGCAGACCGACGTCGAATCGGTGGCCGTGCTCGAGCCGGTCGCGGACGGCTTCCGCAACTACCTGAAGGGCAAGTACCGGGTGCCTGCCGAAGTGCTGCTCGTCGACAAGGCGCAACTGCTGACGCTGAGCGCGCCGGAGATGACGGTGCTGCTGGGCGGCCTGCGCGTGCTGGGCGCGAACGTCGGGCAGAGCCGGCACGGCGTGTTCACCGCGCGCGAGCAGGCATTGACCAACGACTTCTTCGTGAACCTGCTCGACATGAGCACCGAGTGGAAGCCGACGGCGGCCGACGCGGACGTGTTCGAAGGGCGCGACCGCGCGACGGGCGAGCTCAAGTGGACGGGCACGCGCGTCGATCTCGTGTTCGGTTCGCACGCGCAGTTGCGCGCGCTCGCCGAGGTCTACGGCAGCGCGGACGCGCAGGAGAAGTTCGTGCGCGATTTCGTCGCGGTCTGGAACAAGGTGATGAACCTCGACCGCTTCGACCTCGCGTGATTGCGGCGTCGCGCCGCCGATGCGGCAACGGAGCGGGAAACGGCCGGTCATCCGGCTGGCCGTTTCCCGTTTCGCTCCGGGCCGCCGACCTCGTTTCAAGGAGTGACGATCATGACGCAAATGATTCTCGACATGCGCGTGGCGCTCTCGGCGCCCGCCAGGCGTGCGGGCGCCGCCACGCTGCGGCGGCTGGTCGGTTTCGCGATCGCGGGCGGCGGCGCGGCCGTGCTGGCCGCCCAGGCCGCGCGGCACGTCGCGGCCGCCGCGGGTGGTTGAGCGCGCATCCGTTGCGCGCAATTTGCACGATCGCGATCTACGCTAAACTGGTGCGGCGCTGAACTGGTGCGGCGCTGAACGTGCGGGCCGCAAGCGCGCGCGCCGCGCATGTCGCATCGGGCACGCGGTTTTTTCGATGCATTTTCGCCGGTTCGAACCATCGGACAAGGAGTCTCGAGGATGGCCAAGAAAAGCAACGCAACCCAGATCAACATCGGCATCAGCGACAAGGATCGCAAGAAGATCGCGGCAGGGCTGTCACGTCTGCTCGCCGATACGTACACGCTGTACCTGAAGACGCACAATTTCCACTGGAACGTGACGGGCCCGATGTTCAACACGCTGCACCTGATGTTCGAGGAGCAGTACAACGAACTGTGGCTCGCCGTCGATCTCGTCGCGGAGCGCATCCGCACGCTCGGCGTCGTCGCGCCGGGCACGTATCGCGAATTCGCGAAGCTGTCGTCGATCCCCGAGGCGGACGGCGTGCCTGCCGCCGAGGACATGATCCGCCAGCTCGTCGAAGGGCACGAGGCCGTCGTGCGCACCGCGCGCGCGATCTTCCCGGACGCCGACGCGGCGAGCGACGAGCCGACCGCCGATCTGCTGACGCAGCGTCTGCAGACGCACGAGAAGACCGCGTGGATGCTGCGCTCGCTGCTGGCGTGAGCGATGGATGACGAGCGGCGGGGGGCCGCGCACGCAGGGCGGGCGCGTGTTGCGGCCCGAGGATGCGGTCGTCGACAAGCTCGGCGCGGACGGCGAGTGAGCGCGCGCGCCGGCGGGCTCCTCGTTTCGGGCGAAGCCGTCGGGCGGGGCGAAAGCCCGAACGCAAGCGGAAACGACAAAAAAGGGCAATAGCGCTGCCGCCGCGCTTTTGCCGCAAATCCCGAGCGGTTCTACAATGCCCGGGTTACGTTTCCGGGCTCGCCGCCCGTTCTCGCCGATGCTCGCCCGTTTTCCTCTCTATTTGCGGCTGATCCGGATGGACAAGCCGATCGGCAGCCTGCTGCTGCTCTGGCCGACGCTCAACGCGCTGTGGATTGCGTCCGACGGTCATCCGGCGCCGTCGCTCGTCGTCATCTTCGCGCTCGGCACGTTGCTGATGCGCTCGGCCGGCTGCGCGATCAACGATTACGCCGATCGCGATTTCGACCGCCACGTGAAGCGCACCGCCGAGCGGCCGCTCACGTCGGGGAAGATTCGCGCATGGGAGGCGGTCGCGATCGCGGTCGGGCTCGCGCTCGTGTCGTTCCTGCTGATCCTGCCGCTCAATGCGCTGACGAAGGAGCTGTCCGTCGTCGCGGTGTTCGTCGCGGCGACTTATCCGTTCATGAAGCGCTTCTTCGCGATTCCGCAGGCGTATCTCGGCATCGCGTTCGGCTTCGGGATTCCGATGGCGTTCGCGGCCGTGCAGGACACGGTGCCGGTGATCGCGTGGACGATGCTGGCGGCCAATGTGTGCTGGTCGGTCGCGTATGACACCGCGTATGCGATGGTCGATCGCGACGACGACCTGAAGATCGGCATGCGCACGTCGGCGATCACGTTCGGCCGCCACGACGTGCTCGCGATCATGCTCTGCTACGCGGCGATGCTCGGCATCTACGCGTGGCTCGGCGCGACGCTGCATTTCGGCTGGCCGTACTGGGCGGGCTGGGCGGCGGCGGCCGGCTGCTCGATCTACCATTACACGCTGATCAGGGATCGCGAGCGGATGGCGTGCTTCGCCGCGTTCAGGCACAACAACTGGTTGGGCGGCGCGCTGTTCGCGGGGATCGCCGCGCATTACGCGCTGGCCGCGTTGTAAGCGGCGCGTCGCCCGCCTCGCGTCAGCTTCGCGCGAGCCCTTCGAGCAGCGCGACCAGCACGCGCCCCGCATCGTCGAGCGTGCCGGAATTGTCGATTGCCGTGAGCGCGACGCCGTCCGGCACGACCCAGCGCACGCTGCGCGCGAGACGCGCGCCGATCTCGTCGGCGGTTTCGCGGCCGCGCGCGGCGAGGCGCTCGGCGAGCACGTGCGGCGCGGCGTCGACGTGCACGACGCGCATTCGCGGATAGCGGACGAGCGCGGCCGGCAGATGCGCGCGCGAGCCGTTGACGACGACGACGCTGCCCGCCGCGAGCCACGCGTCGATCTCGACGCCGACGCCGTAGCGAAACCCGTGGCTCGTCCATTCGAGCGCGAAGAAGCCGAGCTGCGAGCGCGCGGCGAATTCGTCGCGCGCGAGCTCGACGTGGTTCTCGTGGCCGTCGCTCTTGCGCGTGATGTAGCGATGCGCGAACGCGACGCGCTGCTCGCGCACGTGCTTGCGCGCATACGCGAGCAGCGAGTCCTTGCCTGCGCCCGACGGGCCCATCACATAGACGAGTCGCTCGGCGCTCATCGCCGCCCCTCGCCGGAATCGACCGGATCGACGGAATCGACCGAAGCGGCGCATTCGGCGCATTCGGTGCTTTCGGCGCCGCGTTCGCCGAACGGCAGCCGCTTCCACAGCATGAACGGCGCACCCGGCTCGGCTTCGACGAAAATCGCCGCATGATCGACGGGCAGCGGCCCGAGCGGAGCGGCCGCCGCTTTCCACCAGTCGATCAGCGTGGCGCGTTCGGCCGGATCGTCGAGCGAATCGGACAGCGTCATGTGGAACCGGTATTCGTCGAGCACGTACGGATAGCCCCATTCGGCGAGCAGCGCGCGCTGGCGCTCGGTCAGCGGCGCGGCGGCGCGCTTCGCGCGCTCGGCTTCGCCCGGCGGCCGGCGCAGCGGCGCGAGCGCGTGGAGCGCGTGGGCGGCGAGCGCGCGCAGCGCGTCGTCGCCGTGCGCGTGCGCCGGCCGCAGCGCGACGAACGCGCCGAGCGCCGCGACGTCGACGTCGATCGCGAGCGGCGCGCTCGTGCGCGCCCAATCCGCGGCGGCCGCGACGAGATCGCCCGCCGCGACGCCCGGCCGCAGCGCGAACGGCGCGACGAGCGTCGCGTGCCAGCCGTAGCGGCGCGGCGCGACCGTCAGCGCGTCCACCGGCCGGCGCAGCGCGCCTGGCTGCGGCGGCGCGAGCGTCGCGCCGTCTTCCGGATCGCGGCCGAGCCACGCGCAGCCGGCGCGCCACCAGGCGGATGCGCGCGGCGGCGCGTAATAGAGGGCGAAGCGCGCGGTGCCGGACCGTGCGGCGAGATCAGCGCGCATGGCCGGGCACGTTGTCGTTTTCGATCAGCAACTGCACGCGGTCGGCCGCGAAGTAGGTCGTGCCGTATTTGATCGGCGTGCCGTCGACATCGACGTCGACGTTCTCGACCCACAGCACCGGCTGCTGCTTGTTGATGCCGAGCCGGCGCGCGATCGTGGCCTCCGGCAGCACGCTGCCGATGCGGCTCCATTTGCGCAGGTAGTCGGCCACGCCGTATTCGGCGAGCGCGTCGGTGACGCGGTCGGTGCGCTCGAGCGCGGCGGGCAAATCGGCGAAGCGCGCGGCCGGATATGCGCTGCGCGCGTAGGTGAGCGGCACGCCGTCCGCCTCGTGGATCGATTCGATCCGGTACACGTAAGCGCCCGCGCGCAGGCCGAGCGCCTTCGCGGTGGCCGGGTCGGCCTTCACGCGCGCGGCGGACAGCATCTTGCCGACGGCTGCGTGATTGTGGCGATTCAGGTTTTCGGTGAAGCGCGTGCGGCGGCCGATCGTATAGTCGATCGCGCCCGACTGCACGAACGTGCCGCGGCCTTGCTCGACGCTCACGAGGCCCGATGCGGCGAGCCCGAGCATCGCGCGGCGCACCGTGTGGCGATTGACGTCGAAGCGTTTCGCGAGCTCGCCTTCGCTCGGCAGCCGGCCGTCTTCGCCGAAGCCGTTCGCGGCGATCTCGGCGGCGAGAATCTGCTCGATCTGCCGCCACACCGAGACGCCGCTGCCGCGCTCGAGCGGCGAGTCCTGCAAGAGGTGGTCGACAGTTGTCATGGCGTTGTCATTGCGTTGCGTTTCAATGGGCATGCAGCGCATTGTAGTGCGCGGCCAGTGGCGGTTTTGTGAAAATTTCCGTCTGTGCCGACAAGTCGTATTTTACATATAGACGTCTAGACGTTTAGACAATCGGATGGTTAAATGCAGGCTCCGATTCCGATGGAGTTCAGATGAGCGCTTCAGCCGTTTCCTCCTCGCACGCCGCGCGACGCGACTGGCTCGCGGTGCTGGCGAAAATTCCCCGCGCCGAACTCGAAGGGGCGCTCGATCGCGCGCTCGACGGCGCGCCCGCGCCCGCGTTCGACTGGCTGCGCGCGCCGGAGACCGGGCTCGCGATGGTGCGCGGGCGTATCGGCGGCACGGGCGATCCGTTCAATCTCGGCGAGGCGACCGTCACGCGCGCCGCGCTGCGCTTGCGCGGCGCGTCGGGCGATCGCGCGAACGGCGCGAATGGCGCGAACGGCGCGACGGTCGGCATCGCATACGTGCTCGGCCGCGACAAGCGGCGCGCGGAGCTCGTCGCGCTTGCCGACGCGCTGTTGCAGACGCCGGAGCGCCAGGCGCGGCTGCGCGCCGCGCTGATCGAGCCGTTTCGCGCACGCCTTGCCGAAGCGCGCGCCGCGCGCTCGCGCGAAGTCGCGACGACGCGCGTCGAATTCTTCACGATGGTGCGAGGCGATTGACGATGATCGATACGCGTTTCTCGCTCGCCGACGTCGCACCCGGCTTCGCGGACCCGGTGCAAGCCACGCAGCGCGTGTTTCGCACGCTGCTCGACGCGATGGCGCGCCCCGGCACGCTCGGGCGCATCGAGCCGGTCGGCGCGGGCGGCTCGGACGCCGCGCCCACGATGCGCGTCGCGCCCTCGGCGTTCGCTTCGCTTCTCACGCTGTGCGACGGCTCGACGCCGGTGTTTCTCGGCACGCCGGACGCGGCGCTCGCGTCGGCGCTGCGTTTCCATACGGGCGCGCCGATCGCGGACGATCCGCGCGCCGCCTGCTTCGCCTACATCGACGACGCGAGCGCGCTGCCGTCGCTGCGGCGCTTCGCGAGCGGCGAGCCGCAAGCGCCCGAGCATGCGGTGACGCTGTTCCTGCGCGTCGCGTCGCTGACGGACGGCGAGCCGCGCACGCTGCGCGGGCCAGGCATTCGCGATGCGCGCACGATCGCGCCGGCGGGCGTGCCCCACGCGTTCTGGCGCGAGCGCGCGCACTTCGTCCCGCGCTTTCCGCGTGGAATCGATTGCTATCTGGTGTGCGGCGATACGCTGATCGGCCTGCCGCGCACGACGATCGTGGAGGGATGCTGATGTACGTGGCGGTCAAGGGCGGCGAGCGCGCGATCGAGGCGTCGTGGCGTTTGCTCGAGGAAGCGCGGCGCGGCGCAACCGCCGTGCCCGAACTGAGCGTCGCGCAGATTCGCGGGCAGCAGCGCCTCGCGGTCGCGCGCGTGATGACGGAAGGCTCGCTGTACGACGAGGAGCTCGCGGCGCTCGCGATCAAGCAGGCGGCGGGCGATCTCGTCGAGGCGATCTTCCTGCTGCGCGCGTACCGGACGACGCTGCCGCGCTTCGGCTACACGGCGCCGATCGATACCGGCGCGATGCGGCTCGAGCGAAGGATCTCGGCGACGTTCAAGGACATTCCGGGCGGCCAGTTGCTCGGCCCGACCTACGATTACACGCAGCGGCTGCTCGATTTCGCGCTGCTCGCCGAAGGCGGCGGCGCGCGGCGCGAGCCCGACGAAGCCGAACCGGCGCGAGCGACGGCCGATGCGGCAGCGTCTGCGCCGCCGGCTCCGCGCGTGATCGCGCTGCTGAACGACGAGGGCCTGATCGAAGAGGAGCGGCCGACGGCGCACGCAGGCGCGCCGGGCGATCTGTCGCGCGAGCCGCTCGCGTTTCCGGCCGATCGCGCGACGCGCCTGCAGAACCTCGCGCGCGGCGACGAAGGCTTTCTGCTCGCGATGGGCTACGCGACGCAGCGCGGCTACGGCAACTCGCATCCGTTCGCGGGCGAGCTGCGCTTCGGCACCGTCGCCGTCGAGATGGCGCTCGACGAACTGGGCGGCGAGGCGATCGAGATCGGCGAGATCGACGTGACCGAGTGCCAGATGATCAATCATTTTTCGGGCGGCGACGGCGAGCCGCCGCGCTTCACGCAGGGCTACGGCCTCGCGTTCGGCCATTCGGAGCGCAAGGCGATTGCGATGGCGCTCGTCGATCGCGCGCTGCGCGCGTCCGAGCTCGGCGAAACCGCGAATTCGCCGCCGCAGGATCAGGAGTTCGTGCTGTCGCACAGCGACAACGTCGAGGCGTCCGGCTTCGTTCAGCATCTGAAGCTGCCGCACTACGTCGATTTCCAGTCCGAGCTCGAGCTCGTGAGACGCCTGCGTGCCGAACACGCGGCGCAGGCGAACGCGAACATGAACACGAATGCGCGCGCCGATGCCGAACGGGCCGACGCGCAAACCGAGGAGTCCCGATGAACGCGCCCGACCATCTCGCCGCGGCCGCGCCCGACGCGAGCGCCGCCGAAGGCTACAACTTCGCGTACCTCGACGAGCAGACGAAGCGGATGATCCGCCGCGCGCTGCTCAAGGCGGTCGCGGTGCCGGGCTATCAGGTGCCGTTCGCGTCGCGCGAGATGCCGCTGCCGTTCGGCTGGGGAACGGGCGGCATCCAGGTGACGGCGGCGCTGATCGGCCGCGACGACACGCTGAAGGTGATCGATCAGGGCTCCGACGAAACGACGAACGCGGTCAACATTCGCCGCTTCTTCGCGCGCACCGCGGGCGTCGCGACGACGAAGAAAACGGCCGACGCGACGATCATCCAGACGCGCCACCGCATTCCGGAGACGCCGCTCACCGAGCGCCAGATCCTCGTCTATCAGGTGCCGATGCCGGAGCCGCTCTTTCGCCTCGAGCCGCGAGCGACCGAATGCGCGAAGCTGCACGCGCATGCCGATTACGGGCTGATTCGCGTGAAGCTGTACGAGGACATCGTGCATCACGGCAGCATCGCGACGACATACGATTACCCGGTGATCGTCAACGGCCGCTATCTGAGCTCGCCGTCGCCGATTCCGAAATTCGACAATCCGAAGCTGCACATGAACCCGGCGCTGCAACTGTTCGGCGCGGGGCGCGAGCGCCGCATCTACGCGATTGCGCCTTACACGCCGGTCGCGAGCCTCGATTTCGACGATCATCCGTTCGAAGTCCAGCGCTGGGATGCCGCGTGCGCGCTGTGCGGCTCGCGCGAGAGCTTTCTCGACGAGATGATCGTCGACGATCGCGGCACGCGCCGTTTCGTGTGCTCGGACAGCGACTATTGCAGCGAACGTCGCGGCGGCGGCGCGCGGCCGTCGCCGCAGCCCGACGCCGAACAACCGGTAGGAGAGACGACATGACGCCGCTTCTGAGCGCGCGCGGGCTGACGAAGCGCTTCGGCGGCCGCAACGGTTTCGCGAACGCGAGCTTCGATCTGTATCCGGGCGAAGTACTGTGCATCGTCGGCGAATCGGGCTCCGGCAAGACGACGCTGCTGAACGTGCTGTCGCTGCAAACCGGGGCGGACGCGGGCGCGCTGCGCTATACGGGCCGCGACGGCGAGCGCATGGATCTGCTCGCGCTCGACGAGCCGCAGCGGCGCGCGCTGATGCGCACCGAATGGGGCTTCGTCACGCAGAACCCGCGCGACGGGCTGCGCGGCGGCGTGTCGGCGGGCGCGAACATCGGCGAGCCGTTGATGGCGGTCGGCGCGCGCCACTACGGGCGGCTGCGCGAGACGGCCGTCGACTGGATGACGCGCGTCGAGCTCGACCCCGCGCGGATCGACGATCTGCCGTCGACGTTCTCGGGCGGCATGCAGCAGCGCCTGCAGATCGCGCGCAATCTCGTGATCGGGCCGCGTCTCGTGTTCATGGACGAGCCTACCGCAGGGCTCGACGTGTCGGTGCAGGCGCGCCTGCTCGACCTGTTGCGCGCGCTCACGTCGACGCTCGCGCTGTCGATGCTGATCGTCACGCACGACATCGGCGTCGCGCGGCTGCTCGCGCACCGGCTGATGGTGATGCAGCGCGGCGAGATCGTCGAATCGGGGCTGACCGATCAGGTGCTCGACGATCCGCAACATCCGTACACGCAGATGCTCGTGTCGTCCGTTCTACCGGTATGAGGTTCGGGATGCAAACCATCGAATCGTTCGCTCCCGCTCGCGCATGCGATAACGCATTTGCCGACACATTTGCAAACAACGCGGCGCTGATGCTGCAGGCGGTCGGCGTCGGCAAGACGTTCACGTTGCACGCGCACGGCGGCATGATGATCGACGCGCTCGATGACGTATCGCTCGATGTCGACGCGGGCGAGTGCGTCGCGCTCACCGGGCCGTCGGGCGCGGGCAAGAGCACGCTGCTGCGGTGCCTGTACGGCAACTATCTCGCGAGCCGCGGCGCGATCGCGGTGCGCGCCGGCGCACGCGCGGCGGACCACGTCGTGCTGACGGCGTCCGAGCCGCACGAGGTGATCGCGCTGCGGCGCGACGTGATCGGCTATGTGAGCCAGTTTCTGCGCGCGATCCCGCGGGTGCCGGCGCTCGCGCTCGTCGCCGCGCCGCTCGTCGCGCGCGGCGTGCCCGACGGCGACGCGGCCGAGCGGGCGGCGCGCCTGCTCGAACGCCTGAACGTGCCGCGCCGGCTGTGGTCGCTCGCGCCCGCGACGTTCTCGGGCGGCGAGCAACAGCGCGTGAACATCGCGCGCGGCCTGATCGCCGAGCATCCGGTGCTGCTGCTCGACGAGCCCACGGCGTCGCTCGACGCGGAGAATCGCGACGTCGTCGCCGAGCTGATCGACGACGTGCGCCGGCGCGGCGCGGCGATCGTCGGCATCTTCCACGACGAAGCGACGCGCGAGCGCGTTGCGACGCGCTGTTTCCCGCTGCGCCCGCCGTTGCGGCGCGCGGCTGCCCTTCGATGAAGTGAACGCTTAGCGGAGCGAACGATGTTGATCAGCAATGCGCGCGTCGTCACGCGCGACGACGTTTTCATCGGCACCGTGCAGATCGACGGCGAATCGATCCGCGCGGTGTCGCGCGGGACGACCGCCGCGCGCGACGCCGACGATTGGGGAGGCGATTATCTGCTGCCCGGGCTCGTCGAGCTGCATACCGACAACCTGGAGAAGCATCTCGCGCCGCGGCCGGGCGTGTACTGGAACGTCGACGCGGCGTTCGTCACGCACGACGCGCAGGTCGCGGCGGCAGGCATCACGACGGTGTTCGACGCGCTCGCGATCGGCACGCGCCTGAACGTCGGCGTGCGCGGCCGCGACGTGCAGACGAAGTGCGCGGACGCGCTCGCGCGCTTCGCGTCGCACGGGCTGCTGCGCGCCGAGCACTTCCTGCATCTGCGCTGCGAGATCGCGACGGAGGACGTCATCGACGTATTCGATTCGCTCGCGGCGCATCCGCGCCTGCGGCTCGCGTCGGTGATGGACCATACGCCGGGGCAGCGGCAGTGGAAGGATCCGCAGCAATGGCGCAACTATCAGGAGCGGCATCGCAAGTGGACCGACGAGGAAGCGGCGACGACGATCGCCGAACTGGCCGACGAGCAGCAGCGCTACGCGGATGCGCATCGGCATGCAATCGTCGCGCGCTGCCGCGCGCTTGGCGTGCCCGTCGCGAGCCACGACGACACGGTGATCGAGCACGTCGAGCAGGCGGCGCAAGAGGGCGTCGCGCTCGCCGAGTTCCCGACGACGCACGCGGCGGCCGAAGCGGCGCACGCGCACGGCATCGCGACGGTGATGGGCGCGCCGAACCTCGTGCGCGGCGGCTCGCATTCGGGCAATGTGTCGGCGCTCGCGCTCGCGCAGGCGGGGCTCCTCGACATCCTGTCGTCCGACTACGTGCCGTCGAGCCTGCTGTGCGCGGCGTTCGACCTCGTGCACAAGGCGGACTGGAGCCTGCCGCGCGCGATCGACACGGTGTCGTCTTCGCCCGCGCGTCATACGGGGCTTCACGATCGCGGCGAAATCGCGCCGGGGCTGCGCGCGGATTTCGTGCGCGTCGCGCTGCACGGCACGCTGCCCGTGCCGCGCGCGACGTATGTTCGCGGGCGTCGCGTCGTGTAGGGAGCCGAATCGATTCGCGACCGATTGAACGGGCCGGACCCTTCGGGACGGCCCGTTTTGCTTTCGACGCGACGCGCGGCAAGACATCTAGACGTATATACGGATTCACCGGATTGTCATTGCGCGTGCGTACAGTGGCGTGCATCCGCTCTCCGGCCGCATCGGCCGGTCTCTCGACGGGAGTGTCATGGACGCCATCCGCATCGAACGTCTGTCGAAGACGTTCCCGAACGGCCGCAAAGGACTCGACGACATCGATCTCGCGATCGCGCCGGGCGAAATGGTCGCGCTGATCGGCGCGTCGGGCTCGGGCAAGTCGACGCTGCTGCGGCAGATCGCGAGCTTTTCGTCGAGCGACGCGCAGCCGTCGCGCATCGACATCTTCGGCCGATCGATTCAGCGCGACGGACGCATCGCGCGCGACGTGCGCCGCATGCGCCGCGACATCGGCTTCGTGTTTCAGCAGTTCAATCTCGTCAACCGGCTGTCCGTCGAGACGAACGTGCTGATCGGCGCGCTCGCGCGCGTGCCGATGTGGCGGCGGCTCGTCGGACGCTTTTCGCGCGCGGACCGCGCGCTCGCCGCGCAGGCGCTCGGCGAGGTCGGCATTGCCGAGCATGCGCGCGAGCGCGCGGCGAACCTGTCGGGCGGCCAGCAGCAGCGCGCGGCACTCGCGCGCTCGCTCGTGCAGCGTGCGCGGATCATCCTCGCCGACGAGCCGATCGCGTCGCTCGATCCGGCTTCGTCGCAGCGCGTGATGGAGATGCTGCGCGCGCTCAACGCGAATCATCGGCTGACCGTGCTCGTGTCGCTGCATCAGATCGACGTCGCGCTGCGGTTTTGTCCGCGCGCCGTCGCGTTGCGCGCGGGGCGCATCGTCTTCGACGGGCCGAGCGCCGCGCTCACGCGCGAGCGGCTCCACGCGCTGTACGGCGATGACGCGCATCTGCCGTTCGCCGTCGGCGACGAAGTGCGGGCCGTCGCATGCGGCGTGGTCGGCGCGCACGATGAGCACGATGAGCACGACGCCTCGCCGCGCCGGATGTTCGCCGCCTCGTCCGTGCGATGACGCCGCTTGCACCGTGCGCCGCAATCGCGCGCGCCGGACGCTCCATTCGCCCGACCACCGTGACGGAACCGAACCCATGAAACTGATCCGCTCCCTCGTCGCCTGCGCGGCCGCGTTTGCGTGCATTGCCGCCGCCCATGCGCAGACGCTGAATTTCGGCATCATCTCGACCGATTCGTCGGCGGTGCTCAAGCGCCGCTGGCAGCCGCTCATCGACGACATGAACCGCAAGACGGGCCTCGACGTGAAGGCGTTCTTCGCGACCGATTACGCGGGCATCATCGAGGGCATGCGCTTCAACAAGGTGCAGCTCGGCTACTTCGGCAACGCGTCGGCGCTCGAGGCGGTCGAGCGCTCGAACGGCGAGGTGTTCGCGAAGATCGTGCACGCGAACGGCGAAGCCGGCTACTACTCGGTGCTGATCACGAACGCGAACAGCCGCTTCAAGACGCTCGATGACGTGTTCAGGAACCCGAAGGACGTGACGCTCGGCTTCGGCGATCCGAACTCGACATCCGGCGCGCTCGTGCCCGCGTACTATCTGTTCGCGCAGCGCGGCGTAGCGGTGCGCACCGCGTTCAAGACGGTGCTGCCGTCGAGCCACGAAGGCAATCTGCTCGCGGTGGTCAACGACAAGATCGACATCGCGACGAACAACACCGACGTGCTCGGCATGCTGAAGAAGCAGCATCCGGATCAATACGCGCGGGTGCGCGTGCTGTGGACGTCGCCGCAGATCGCGTCCGATCCGCTCGTGTGGCGCAAGGATTTGCCCGAGGCGACGAAGCAGACGCTGCGCGATTTCTTCTACCGCTACGCGAAGACCGATCCGCACGAGAAAGAGGTGATGGCGGGCATTCGCAACCTGGTCGGTTTCGCGCCGTCGTCGGACGCGCAACTGATTCCGGTGCGCAAGATCATGCTCTTCCAGCAGAAGCAGAAGATCGAGGCGGACGCGACGCTGTCGGGCGATGCGCGCCGCGCGCAGCTCGCGGCGCTCGATGCGCAGCTCGCCGCGCTCGACGCATCCGGCGCGGCGGATGCCGCCCGCGCGCAGGCGGACAAGCCATGAACGCGCGCGAGCCGGCGGGCGCGGCGCCCGGCGAACCGATCGCGCCGATGGGCGACGCGCGCCGCGGCTGGCGCACATGGCTCGCATGGGCGCTCGCGTTCGCGATTCTCGGCGGTACGTGGCGCAGCGCCGACATGCGGCCGCTCGATCTGCTCGCCGAGTCCGCGAACATGGGCGAGTTCGCGCGCGGCTTCTTTCCGCCCGACTTCTCCGAATGGCGGCACTACGCGAGCGAGATGGGCGTGACGCTGTCGATCGCGCTATGGGGCACGGCGCTCGCGATCGTGAGCGCCGTGCCGTTCGGGCTGATGTCGGCGCGCAACATCGCGCCCGCGTGGCTGCTGCATCCGGTGCGGCGCGCGATGGACTGTTGCCGCGCGATCAACGAGATGGTGTTCGCGATGCTGTTCATCGTCGCCGTCGGCCTGGGCCCGTTCTCCGGCGTGCTCGCGCTGTGGGTCCACACGACGGGCGTGCTCGCGAAGCTTTTCGCGGAGGCGGTCGAGGCGATCGATCCGCGTCCGTCCGAGGGCGTGCGCGCGACGGGCGCGACGCCGCTCGACGAGATCGTCTATGCGGTGCTGCCGCAGGTGCTGCCGTTGTGGATCTCGTACGCGCTGTACCGGTTCGAATCGAACGTGCGCTCGGCGATGGTGGTCGGGATGGTCGGCGCGGGCGGCGTCGGCGTCGTGCTGTACGAAGCGATTCGCTCGTTCGACTATGCGCAGACGGCGGCGCTCCTCGTCATCGTCATTGCGGTCGTCACGCTGATCGACATGACGTCCGCGTGGCTGCGGGCGAGGGCGATTTGATGCGCAACGCGATGCGCGGATCGCGAGTGCCGTGCGGACGTGCAGCGCGCCTCGGGCATTGAGCGTGCGCCGCGAGCGCGGCGAATGGCGGATCGACAACGCAGCCGGGCCTCGCGCGCCGCAGGGCCGGCAGGGCCGGCCGCCGCGCGCCGCCGATCATCAAGCTCCGCCGAGCTCGTCGCCCATTTCCTTCGCGCGCGCCTGCGCGGCGAGCACGCCGCGCACGATCGCATCCTTCACGTGCTGCGCGTCGAACGACGCGAGCGCGGCCGCCGTCGTGCCGCCCTTCGACGTCACGCGTTCGCGCAGCACGCTCGCGGGCTCGCCCGACTGCACCGCGAGCTGCGCGGCGCCCGCGAACGTCGCGACCGCGAGCGCGCGGCCCTGCTCGTCGCTCATGCCGAGCTGGCGCGCCGCTTCCTGCAGCGCCTCGATGAAATAGAACACGTAGGCGGGGCCGCTGCCCGAGATCGCGGTGACGGCGTCGAGCTGCGATTCATCGTCGAACCAGACCGTCTCGCCGACCGCGCCGAGCACCTTCGATGCGAGATCGCGGCCCGCCGCGTCGACGCCCGGCAGCGCGGACAGGCCGGTCACGCCGAGGCCGACGAGCGCCGGCGTGTTCGGCATGGTGCGCACGACGCGCGCGTAATCGCCGAGCCAGCGCGACAGGTCCGTGCCGCGAATGCCGGCCGCGATGCTGACGACGAGCTGCGTCGACAGATGCGGCGCGAGCGCGGTCGCGACGTCCTTGAGCGCCTGCGGCTTCACGGCGAGCACGATCGCGTCGTAGCCGGCGAGCGCGGCGTCGATGGCGGCCGCCGTGCGCACGCCGAATTGCGCTTGCGCGCGCTGGCGCGCGTCTTCGTTGACGTCGACGGCGAGCAGCTCGCTTGCCGCGACGCCGCGCTTGACGAGTCCGCCGATCAACGCGGCGGCCATGTTGCCGCCGCCGATGAATGCGATTTTCATGATGAATGAGACCGTTGAGAGAGAAGTGACGGGTTCAGTGGGCGTAGTCGCGCGCGCCGAAGATCGCGGTGCCGATTCGCACGATCGTCGCGCCTTCGGCGACCGCGGCCTCGAGGTCGTCCGACATGCCCATCGACAGCGTGTCGAGCGCGAGCCCGCCCGCGCGCAGTTGCTCGAGGAGCGCATGCAGCGCGCGGTGCGGCGCGCGCTTCGCTTCGGGATCGGTCGCGGGCTCGGGGATCGCCATCAGGCCGCGCAGCCGCAGCGCGGGCAGCGCGGCGACCGCGCGCGCGAGCTCGGCCGCGTCCGCGGGCGCGACGCCGCTCTTCGACGCCTCGCCGCTGATGTTCACCTGCACGCAGACGTTCAACGGCGGCAGGTGCGCGGGCCGCTGCCCGGACAGGCGCTGCGCGATCTTCAGCCGGTCGACCGTATGCACCCAGTCGAAGCGCTCGGCGACGGGCCGCGTCTTGTTCGACTGCAGCGGACCGATGAAATGCCATTCGAGCTCGGCGCGCAGATCGGCGAGCGTGTCGATCTTGTCGATCGATTCCTGCACGTAGTTCTCGCCGAACGCGCGTTGGCCGGCCGCGTGCGCGGCGCGCACCGCGTCGGCCGGAAACGTCTTCGACACCGCGAGCAGCGTGACCGCGCGCGGATCGCGGCCGGCCGCGCGGGCGGCGTCGTCGATGCGGCGATGAACGGAGGCGAAGCGGGCGGCGAGATCGGACATGGCAGGACGAACGAAACGTGAGACGCGCGCCGGCACGGCGTGCCGCGGCGCGCGACGAATGCGGGAATTATACGGATAACCGGCGCGGATAACCGGCGCAAACGACCGGCGCAAACGACCGGCGCAAACGACCGGCGCGTGCGAAGCGCGGCATGCGCCGCGCGGCGTCAGCCGTACAGCAGGTTCTCGACGAGCTGCACCCAGTGCACGACGGGCACCGGCGTGCCGCTTTGCAGATGCGCGATGCAGCCGATGTTCGCCGATACGATCATCTGCGGCTCGGTCGCCTGCAGCTTCGCGAGCTTCTGCTTGCGCAGCTTGTACGCGAGCGACGGCTGCGTGAGCGAGTAGGTGCCCGCCGAGCCGCAGCACAGATGGCTGTCGGCGGGCAGCCGCACTTCGATGCCGAGCGCCTCCAGCAGCCGCTCGACCTTGCCGCGCAACTGCTGGCCGTGCTGCAGCGTGCACGGCGGATGGTAGGCGACCGTGTGGATCGCGCGCCGGCGCGTGAGCGCGATCAGCTCGGCTTCGAAGCCGCCGAGCAGCTCCGACAGGTCCTTCGTCAGCTCGACGATGCGGCGCGCCTTGTCCGCGTACGCCGGATCGCCGCGCAGCAGGTGCGCGTACTCGCGCACCGTCGCGCCGCAGCCGGACGCGTTCATCACGATCGCCTCGACGCCGCGCTCGACGTGCGGCCACCACGCGTCGATGTTGCGGCGCGCGTCGTCGAGCGCCTCGTCGTGATAGCCGAGGTGCAGCCGGATCGCGCCGCAGCATCCGGCTTCCGGCGCGACCACGGTCTCGATGCCGAGCGCGTCGAGCACGCGCGCGGTCGCGATGTTGATGTTCGGCATCATCGACGGCTGCACGCAGCCCGCGAGCATCAGCACGCGGCGCTCGCGCGGCGTGCTCGGCCACGCGAGCAGGCGCGCGCGCGGCGGCACCTTGTCGCGCAGCCGCTTCGGCAGCAACGGCCGCACGTGCTGGCCGAGCCGCATCACGGGCGCGAACACGGCGGCGTTCGGCACGAAGCTCGCGAGCAGGCGCCGCACGATCCGCTGCGACAGCGGCCGCGACACCTTCGTCTCGATGACCTTGCGCCCGATGTCGACGAGCCGGCCGTATTCGACGCCCGACGGGCAGGTCGTCTCGCAACTGCGGCACGTGAGGCAGCGGTCGAGATGCTGCTGCGTGCTGCGCGTCACCTCCGCGCCCTCGAGCATCTGCTTGATCAGGTAGATGCGTCCGCGCGGGCCGTCGAGCTCGTCGCCGAGCAACTGGTAGGTCGGGCAGGTCGCGGTGCAGAAGCCGCAGTGCACGCACCTGCGCAGGATCGCGTCGGCGTCGTCGCCGTCGGGCGTATGGCGGATGAAATCGGCGAGGTTCGTCTGCATCGCGCTTTAGAGATCGGGGTAGAGCCGGCCGCGGTTGAAGATGCGCGCCGGATCGAACGCCGTCTTCAGGCCGCGATGGATTTTCATCAGCGGCGCGGGCAGCGGCGTGAACACGCCCGCGCTCCTGTCGTAGCTTTTGCTCGCGCGAAAGAGCGTCGCGTGACCGCCCGCCTGCTTCGCGCTCATGCGCACCGTCTGCGCGTCGGCGTCGGTGATCCACCAGCGCTGCGCGCCGCCCCATTCCATCATCTGCGTGCCGGGCAGTTGCATCGGCTCGGTGATCGACGGCAGCGACAGCCGCCAGAGCGCGTGGCCCGGCGCGAGCGACGAGAAGAACGGGTCGTTCTGCTCGCGCACGCCTTCCCAGAAGCGCTCGGCCTCGACCGCGTCGACGGCTTCGCCGCCGAGCGCGTTCTTCGCGCTCTTCACGGCCGCTTCCGCGCCCGACAGGCGCAGCACGAGCGTGCCGTAGCGCCACGCGCTCGCGGACAGTGGAAACGGGCGGCCCGCCCATTCGTTGAGCTTGCGCACCGCGTCGGTCGCGCTCATGTCGAACTTCAGCGTGACCTCGGCGGCGGGGACGGGCAGCACCTTGATCGACAGCTCGAGCATCAATCCGAGCGTGCCGAGCGAGCCCGCCATCAGCCGCGACACGTCGTAGCCCGCGACGTTCTTCACGACCTGCCCGCCGAAGCGCAGCATGTCGCCGCGGCCGTTCAGGATCGTCACGCCGAGCACGAAGTCGCGCGGCGCGCCCGTCGTCGCGCGGCGCGGGCCGGCGAGGCCCGCCGCCACCGCGCCGCCGAGCGTCGCGCCGCGCCCGAAATGCGGCGGCTCGAACGGCAGCATCTGGCCGCGCTCGGCGAGCGTCGCCTCGAGTTCGGCGAGCGACGTGCCCGCGCGCGCGGTGACGACGAGCTCGGCCGGGTCGTACGACACGATGCCGTGATGCGCGCGCGTATCGAGAATTTCCCCGTCGAGCGTTTGGCCGTACCAGTCCTTCGTGCCGCCGCCGCGTATGCGCAGCGCGCGGCCGCTCGCCGCGGCGTCGCGGATGCGCGCGGCCCAGCCTGCGACGATGTCGTCCTCTTCCATGACGTTGTGTTTCGCTGTTCGTTCCGGTCGATTTTACCGGGGTGGCGCGATCGCACAGTCGGGCCGAACCCCTAAGCTCCCCTCGGGCCGCACGGCGGCGTCAGAAGCGCGGCAGGTCCGGACGCGGCAGCAGCCCGCCGCGCACGTGCATCCGGCCGTATTCGGCGCAGCGCGCGCGGGTTGGAATCCCCTTGTCCGGATTCAGCAGCTCGGGCGGATCGAACGCGCGCTTGACCGCGAAGAACGCATCGCACTCTTCGCGCGAGAACTGCACGCACATCGAGTTCAGCTTCTCGACGCCGACGCCGTGCTCGCCCGTCACCGTGCCGCCGAATTCGACGCAGCTCTCGAGGATCTCTGCGCCGAACGCCTCCGCGCGGTGCAGCTCGTCGGCGTCGTTCGCGTTGAACAGGATGAGCGGGTGCATGTTGCCGTCGCCCGCGTGGAACACGTTGATGCAGCGCAGCCCGTACTTCGCCTCCATCTGCTCGATGCGCGCGAGGAGCGGCCCGATCGCGCGGCGCGGCACCGTGCCGTCCATGCAGTAATAGTCGGGAGAAATGCGGCCCGCGGCCGGGAACGCGTTCTTGCGGCCCGACCAGAAGCGCAGCCGCTCGGCCTCGCTGCGCGACACCTGGATGCGCGTCGCGCCGTGCTCGCGCAGCACCGCGGTCATCCGCACGATTTCCTCGGCGACTTCCTCCTGCGTGCCGTCCGATTCGCACAACAGGATCGCGGCCGCGTCGAGGTCGTAGCCCGCGTGCGTGAACGCCTCGACCGCCTGCGTCGCCGGCTTGTCCATCATTTCGAGGCCGGCCGGAATGATGCCCGACGCGATGATCGCGGCGACCGCCTCGCCGCCCTTCACGACGTCGTCGAAGCTCGCCATCACGAGCTGCGCGCACTGCGGCTTCGGGATCAGGCGAACCGTGACCTCGGTGACGACGATGAACATGCCTTCGCTGCCGATCGTGACGGCGAGCAGGTCGAGGCCGGGCGTGTCGGGCGCGAGCGAGCCGAACTCGACGATCTCGCCGTCGATCGTCACGCCGCGCACGCGCAGCACGTTGTGGCACGTGAGCCCGTACTTCAGGCAATGGACGCCGCCCGAGTTCTCGGACACGTTGCCGCCGATCGTGCACGCGATCTGCGACGAAGGATCGGGCGCGTAGTAGAGGCCGTACGGCGCGGCGGCCTCGGAGATCGCGAGATTGCGCACGCCGGGCTGAACGGTCGCCGTGCGTGCATAGGAATCGACTTCGACGATCCGCGTGAAGCGCGCGAGCGACAGCACGACGCCGTGCCCGATCGGCAGCGCGCCGCCCGACAGGCTCGTGCCCGCGCCGCGCGGCACGATGGGCACGTCCATGCGCCGGCAGATCTGCACGATCCGCTGCACCTGCGATTCGGTCTCCGGCAGCGCGACCGCGAGCGGCAGCCGGCGGTATGCGGAGAGCGCATCGCATTCGTACGCGGCCGTGTCCTCGTCGCGATGCAGCAGGCAATGGGTCGGCAGCACGGCCATCAGCGCCTGCACGACTTCGCGCTGGCGCTGCGCGCGCAGATCGGCCGACAGTTCGGCGGGGGCGTTCATGTCTGCTCCTGTTGCGCGACGCGCGGCGCGCGGCGCGTGGTCGTTCGATCTCGTCGCCGGCGTCGTCGTTTTCATGCGTCGATCGTGAAGATCTTGCCGGGGTTCATCAGGTTGTGCGGATCGAGCGCGCGCTTGATCGCGCGCATCGCGTCGACCGCGTTCTCGCCGTGCTCGGCCGCGAGAAAGCGCATCTTGTGCAGCCCGACGCCGTGCTCGCCCGTGCAGGTGCCGCCCATGCGCAGCGCGCGCTCGACGATCCGGTCGTTGAGCGCCTCGGCTTCGGCGAGCTCCTCGGGCTTCGCCGGATCGACGAGGATCGCGACGTGGAAGTTGCCGTCGCCGACGTGACCGACGATCGGGCACGGCAGCGACGACGCGTTCAGGTCGGCTTCGGTTTCCCCGACGCACGCGGCGAGCTGCGAGATCGGCACGCAGACGTCGGTCGTCACCGCGCGGCAGCCGGGCTTCAGTTGCAGCATCGAGAAATACGCGTGGTGGCGCGCGGACCAGAGGCGCGTGCGATCCTCGGGGCGCGTCGCCCATTCGAAGCCCAGGCCGCCGTTCTGCCCGGCGAGCGCCTCGACTTGCTGCGCCTGCTCGCGCACGCCCGATTCGGTGCCGTGGAATTCGAAGAAGAGCGTCGGCGCCTCGGCGAGCCCGAGCTGCGCGTTGCGATTGATCGCGCGCACGGCGAGCGCGTCGACGAACTCGACGCGCGCGATCGGCACGCCGATCTGGATCGTCTCGATCACGGTGCGCGCGGCGGCGCTCATCGACGGAAAAGCGCACACGGCGGCCGACACGGCCTCGGGCAGCGGATGCAGGCGCAGCGTGATTTCGGTGATCACGCCGAGCGTGCCTTCGGAGCCGACGAAAAGACGCGTGAGATCGTAGCCCGCCGCCGACTTGCGCGCGCGCGTGCCCGTCTTCACGACGCGGCCGTCCGCGAGCACGGCGGTGAGGCCGAGCACGTTCTCGCGCATCGTGCCGTAGCGCACCGCGTTCGTGCCCGACGCGCGGGTCGCGGTCATCCCGCCGATGCTCGCGTCCGCTCCGGGGTCGATCGGGAAGAAGAGGCCGGTGTCGCGCAGCGCGTCGTTCAGCGCGCGGCGCGTGAGCCCGGGCTCGACGGTCGCGGTCAGATCGTCGGCTTCGATCGACAGCACGCGGTTCATCTCCGACAGATCGAGCGACACGCCGCCGCGCACCGCGAGCAGATGGCCTTCGAGCGACGAGCCGACGCCATACGGGATCAGCGGCACGTCGTGCCGCGCGCAGAGGAGGACGGCGTCGCGCACGTCGTCGGCCGTGTGCGCGAACACGACGGCGTCGGGCAGTTGCGGGTCGAACGGCGATTCGTCGCGGCCGTGATGGGCGCGCACCGCCTGCGCGACCGACAGGCGCGCGCCGAACCGGGCGGCGAGCGCGTCGACGAAGGCGGCGGGAAGCGGGCGATGCGGCGGGGCGGGGTGGTTCACGCGGGTCTCCTTGGAGGCGATCTTTATGGCACGCGCCGCGGCGAGGCGGACCGGATCATTCTACGCCCGAATGGATGCGCGCCGCCCCGGACGCGGCTGCGATAATAGGGATTTCACCGACGCGGCGCGCGCCGCCGCCAACGACGGGAGGCACAATGGGCAAGCGCTTGAGCAAGATCGCGACCCGCACGGGCGACGACGGCACGACGGGCCTCGGCGACGGCAGCCGCGTGCGCAAGGACGACGCGCGGATCGCGGCGATCGGCGACGTCGACGAACTGAATTCGCAACTCGGCGTGCTGCTCGCCGAGCCGCTGCCGGACGACGTCCGCGCGGCGCTTTCGACGATCCAGCACGATCTGTTCGATCTGGGCGGCGAGCTCTGCATTCCGGGGCGCGCGGCGATCACCGACGCGCATCTCGCGCGTCTGGACGACTGGCTCGCGCACTACAACGGGCAACTGCCGCCGCTCGATGAATTCATCCTGCCGGGCGGCGCGCGCGGCGCGGCGCTTGCGCACGTGTGCCGGACCGTCTGCCGGCGCGCGGAGCGCTCGATCGTCGCGCTCGGCGCGCACGAGCCGCTCAACGCGCCGCCGCGCCGCTACGTGAACCGGCTGTCGGATCTGCTGTTCGTGCTCGCGCGGGTGCTGAACCGCGCGGCGGGCGGCGCCGACGTGCTGTGGGACCGCGCGCGCGCGCAATGAACGCGTTGATGCGCATCATTGCAATCGCAGGCCCGTTGTGGCGAGGTGCGACAATTTGACCGCCGGGCGCGCGTCCATAAAGATGTATCGTCTTCGAATGTTTAACGGAGGAATACTTTCATGACGCAGATGACTGCCGAGCAAATGGCCCGAGTGAAAGCGACCGCCCCGGTTCTCGCGGAGCACGGCACGACGATCACGAAGCATTTTTATCAGCGGATGTTCGGGCGTCACCCCGAGCTGAAGAACGTCTTCAACCAGACGCACCAGAAGACGGGCAGCCAGCCGGAGACGCTCGCGAAGGCGGTCTACGCGTACGCGGCGAACATCGACAACCTCGGCGCGCTCGGCGGCGCCGTGTCGCGGATCGCGCACAAGCACGCGAGCCTGAACATCCGGCCGGAGCACTATCCGATCGTGGGCGAGAACCTGCTCGCGTCGATCGTCGAGGTGCTCGGCGACGCGGTGGACGCGGACACGCTCGAAGCGTGGCGCATCGCGTACGGCCAGCTCGCGACGATCCTGATCGGCGCGGAGGCGAACCTGTACGAGAGCGCCGCGTGGAGCGGCTTCCGTCCGTTCAAGGTCGCGCAGAAGGTGCGCGAGAGCGACGAGATCACGTCTTTTTACCTGACGCCCGCCGACGGCGGCGTGGCGCCCGGGTTCGAGCCGGGCCAGTACGTGTCGGTGAAGCGCTTCGTCGGCGACATGGGCGTCGATCAGCCGCGCCAGTACAGTCTGTCCGACGCGCCGCACGGCAAATGGCTGCGCATCTCGGTCAAGCGCGAAGCGGGGCGCAGCGAGCAAGTGCCGGCGGGCAAGGTGTCGACGCTGATGCACGATGGCGTCGACGCCGATTCGATCGTCGAAGTCACCGCGCCGATGGGCGACTTCACGCTGAACCGAAACGCGTCGACGCCTGTCGTGCTGATTTCGGGCGGCGTCGGGATCACGCCGATGATGTCGATGGCGTCGACGCTCGTCGCGTCGGGCAGCGAGCGCGAAGTGCGGTTCCTGCACGCATGCCGGTCGGCGAGCGTGCACGCGTTCCGCGACTGGCTGAACGACACGACGGACGCGCATCCGAACGTGAAGCGCGCGGTGTTCTACGAGGAAGTCGGCCCGAACGACCGCGCCGGCGTCGATCACGACTACGAAGGCCGGATCACGCCGGCCGCGCTCGAGCGCCACGCGCTCGTGCCGGACGCCGACTACTACGTCTGCGGGCCGATCGCGTTCATGAAGCAGCAACGCGATGCGCTCGTCGCGCTCGGCGTCGCGCCGGAGCGCGTGCAGACGGAAATCTTCGGTTCGGGCGCGCTCGAATGACGAAACATCGGCGAACGACGCACGTTCGCTGAAGCGAAACGAAAAAGCCCGGCGCGATGCGTCGGGTTTTTTGCTGGGCAGTGCTCGCCCGGGACCGAGCCGGAGTCAGGCCGGCTCTGGACGGCCTGCTCGTGGCGCACGGGGCTGCGCTTCGCCGCGCGCTCAGTTGCCGCTGCCGCGCGCGACGCGCCGCGCCTTCACCGCGTCGGCGAGCCCTTCGAGCACCTTCACGCTGTCGTCCCAGTTGATGCACGCGTCGGTGATGCTCTGGCCGTACGTGAGCGGGCAGCCGTCCTTCAGGTCCTGGCGGCCTTCGACGAGGTGCGACTCGACCATCACGCCGACGATGCGCTCGTCGCCCGCCGCGAGCTGGCGGCCGATGTCCGCGCACACGGGAATCTGGTTCTCGTGCTTCTTCGAGCTGTTCGCGTGGCTTGCATCGATCATCAGGCGCGCGGCGAGGCCCGACTTGCCGATGTCCGCGCACGCGATGTTCACGCTGTTGGCGTCGTAGTTCGGCGTCTTGCCGCCGCGCAGGATCACGTGGCAGTCCTCGTTGCCGGCCGTCGACACGATCGCCGAGTGGCCGCCCTTCGTCACCGACAGGAAATGGTGCGGCTGCGACGCGGCCTTGATTGCATCGACCGCGATCTTCACGTTGCCGTCGGTGCCGTTCTTGAAGCCGACCGGGCACGACAGCCCCGACGCGAGCTCGCGGTGCACCTGCGACTCGGTCGTGCGCGCGCCGATCGCGCCCCACGAGATCAGATCGGCGATGTACTGCGGGCTGATCATGTCGAGGTACTCGGTGCCGGCGGGCAGCCCCATTTCGTTGATCTGCAGCAGCAGCTCGCGCGCGGTGCGCAGGCCGTCGTTGATCTTGAAGCTGTTGTCGAGGTGCGGATCGTTGATGAGCCCCTTCCAGCCGACCGTCGTGCGCGGCTTCTCGAAGTACACGCGCATCACGATCTCGAGCTCGTCCGCAAAGCGCTCGCGCTCCTTGACGAGCCGGCCCGCGTATTCGAGCGCCGCCTTCGTGTCGTGGATCGAGCACGGCCCGATGACGACGATCAGGCGATCGTCCATCCCGTGCAGGATCCGGTGCATCGCCTGGCGCGCGTTGTAGATGAGCTCCGACACCGCCTCGCTGAGCGCGAATTCGCGGATCAGGTGAGCGGGCGGAGTCAGCTCCTTCAGTTCTCGGATGCGGACGTCGTCGGTATTGTGCGGGGGCATGCTTGAGTTCTCCGGTTCGGTGCGCCGCCCGGCTGCGTGCGCGGGGCGGCTGGCTGTTCAATTCGACAAATCGGTGATTCGGGAAAGCCGGTGGTTCGGCCCGTCAGCCGCGCGTGCGAACCGGCGGGACGAAAAAAAACCGCCGGGTTCGCCGGCGGTTTTTCGGGAATTCGGTTGCGCTTCGCGCGCCATCACCCCTCTCGATCCGCCAGCGGCCTGAGATACCAAAAAAAGTAAAAGTAAAACTTTGCGGACATGGCGAAAATGCGGTGCGTCAATGTGAAGCGATGCAAGAAAGAGATTTATACCCGGTCGGCCGCTGGCTTGCAATCCTGCGACGCTGAAAATGCGGACAACCCGCGCGATGCAAGCGATTCGCGCGAATTGTCTGCGTCGCGATGCGGCAATGCCGCATTACGACGCGGTGCCGCCGACCGTCATGTTGTCGAGCCGCAGCGTCGGCTGGCCGACCCCGACGGGCACGCTCTGGCCCTCCTTGCCGCAGACGCCGACGCCCGTATCGAGCCGCATGTCGTTGCCGATCATGCTCACGTACTTGAGCGATTCCGGGCCGCTGCCGATCAGCGTCGCGCCCTTGACCGGATACGTGACCTTGCCGTTCTCGATCATGTACGCCTCGGACGCCGAGAACACGAACTTGCCGTTCGTGATGTCGACCTGGCCGCCGCCGAAGTTCACCGCGTAGAGGCCGTGCTCGACCGATTCGATGATCTCCCGCGGGTCCTTGTCGCCGTTGAGCATGTACGTGTTCGTCATGCGCGGCATCGGCAGCGCCGCGTACGATTCGCGCCGTGCGTTGCCGGTGACGGGCATCTTCATCAGCCGCGCGTTCAGCGTGTCCTGGATGTAGCCCTTCAGGACCCCGTCCTCGATGAGCGTCGTGCACTGCGTCGGGTTGCCTTCGTCGTCGATGTTGAGCGACCCGCGGCGGTTCGGCAGCGTGCCGTCGTCGACGACGGTCACGCCCTTGGCCGCGACCTGCTCGCCGATGCGGCCCGCGAACGCCGACGAGCCCTTGCGGTTGAAGTCGCCCTCGAGCCCGTGGCCGATCGCCTCGTGCAGCAGCACGCCCGGCCAGCCCGGCCCGAGCACGACCGTCATCGCGCCCGCGGGCGCGGGGCGCGCGTCGAGATTGACGAGCGCCGCGTGCACCGCGTCGTCGACGTAGCGCGCGAGCACGTCGTCGGTGAAGTAGCCGTAGTCGAAGCGGCCGCCGCCGCCGCCCGAGCCGATCTCGCGGCGGCCGTTCTGCTCGGCGATCACCGTCACCGACACGCGCACGAGCGGGCGGATGTCCGCCGCGAGCGCGCCGTCGCTGCGCGCGACGAGCACGACGTCGTATTCGCCGGCGAGCCCCGCCATCACCTGCGTGATCCGCGGGTCGCGGCCGCGCGCCATCTGCTCGACGCGCTCGAGGAGCTTCACCTTCGCGGTTGCGTCGAGGGACGCGAGCGGATCGGCGGGCAGGTACAGGTCGCGGCCCGAGATGCCCTTCAACGAAGAAGCCGCGCGGATCTTCTGCTTGCCGCCGCCCGCGGCGGCGATCGCCTTCGTCGCGGCGGCCGCCTGGCGGATCGCGTCGGGCGACAGGTCGTCCGAATACGCGAACGCCGTGCGCTCGCCCGCGACCGCGCGCACGCCGACGCCCTGGTCGATGCTGAAGCTGCCCGACTTGACGATGCCTTCCTCGAGGCTCCACGCCTCGCTGCGGGTTGCCTGGAAGTACAGGTCCGCGTAGTCGACGCGATGCGTGAAGATGTCGGCGAGCGTGCGCGTGAGAAGGCTTTCGTCGAGGCCGTACGGCGTGAGCAGGATGTCCTTCGCGAGCGCGAGATTGTGGACGCCGGGTTCGATGATGTTCATGCGGATTCGGGAATTCTCAATTTCTGAAACGGTTGTCGGACGCGCTTTCCTTTTTCCGGTCGGACGGCCGGATGGATCGCGGCGGCCGTTTTTCAAGGGCGAAGGCGGCCGGGCGCTCATTCGAGCACACGGTGCCGCCACGCGGGCAGGCTCCGCCGCACGTCGGCGATCCGCGCGGGATCGATCTCGCCCGCGACGACGCCCGCGCCTTCGTCGCGCACCGCGACGATCTCGCCCCACGGGTCGACGAGCATGCTGTGGCCCCACGTGCGGCGGCCGTTCTCGTGCTGGCCGCCTTGCGCGGCGGCGAGCACGTAGCACTGGTTCTCGACCGCGCGGGCGCGCAACAGCGTCTCCCAGTGCGCGCGGCCCGTTGTGTACGTGAACGCCGACGGCACGACGATCATCGCGCAGTCCCCCATTCGCCGGTACAGCTCCGGAAAGCGCAGATCGTAGCAGACCGACAGCCCGACCCGGCCGAACGGCGCGTCGAACGTGCGCACCGCGTCGCCCGGACGGATCGTGCGCGCCTCGTCGAACGACTCGTCGTCCTTCTCGAAGTTGAACAGGTGGATCTTGTCGTAGCGGGCGGCCTCGCGGCCCTGCGGATCGAACACGAGCGTCGTGTTCAGCACGCGCGAAGGCTCGGGCGCCGAGAGCGGCAGCGTGCCGCCGATCACCCAGACGCCGTGCGCCTTCGCGCGCCCGGCGAGAAAGCGCTGGATCGGGCCGTCCTGGTAGGCTTCCGCGAGCGCGAGCTTGTCGGTGTCCTGGTGGCCCATGAAGCAGAAGTATTCGGGCAGCAGCACGAGCCGCACGCCCGCGCCCGCCGCGTCGGCGATCAGCCGGCCGGCTTCGGCGAGATTGCGCTCGCGATCGGGCGTGCTGACCATCTGCAGCGCGGCGACCCGGAACGGCGAGGCTGAGGCATGGCGATCGGTCATGACGGGTTGGGTAGCCGAAAAAAGGGTGCGGGCCCGGCGGCCGCGTCAGTGCTCGACGGCCGCGGGCGCGAAGCCCATCTTACCCCGATCGCCGCCGACCCGCTCGATGTGCGGATGCGCCCACGAACCGGTGATCGCGTAGTCCACCGCGAACGCGTGCGCGAGCGTTTGCGACAGCGCGAGATTCGCGGCGAGCACGCCGAGGCCGAGGAACGGATTGATGATCGCCGCGCCGATCGCGGCCGCGCTCGCGCTCACCTTCGGCGCGATGTGCGCGTTCAGCTCCTGCGTCTCGCGCGCGAGATCGACCGAGCCCGTCACCGTCACCTTCGCGGGCGAGGTCTTCATCTCGAAATCCTGCGTGCGCGCGATGCCGTTGTCGATTCGGCCCGTGCCCGTGATCGTCTCGAACGGCAGCCCCTTGCCGATCACGTCGCGGAAATCGAGCGTCAGGAAGCGCGCGAGGCCTTGCAGGCTCAGCACGCCGAGCAGCTTCGCCGCGCCCGGGTCGACCTTCAGGATCTGGCCGTGCGCGAGGTCGAGCGACAGGCGGCCGTTCAGCGTCGGATAGTCGATCGCGGTCGGGCCGCCGCGCCACGCGACCTTGCCCGACAGCGTGCCGCGCCCGCTCTCGACCGTGCGCGGCAGGCCGACGCGATCGAGCAGGGCGCCCGCGTCGCCGATCGCGAGCGTGAAGTCGAATACCGTGCGGCGCGGCGCGTCGTCCTCCTCGGCGCCGCGCGCGAGCGCGCGCCGCGACGTGCGCCAGTTCGCGGTCGCGGTGAGCTTCGCGGCCGGGTTCGCGAGCTCGAGCTTGTCGAGCTGCCAGACGGGGATGCCGTTCTCGTCGATGTTGCGCGCGTCGACCTCGAGCCGGCCGATGTCGTGGCCGCGCGCGACCACCTGGTCGACGACGAGATCGATCGCCGGCATCGCATGGTGGGTGGGCGTCGGCAGATCGATCGCGCGGCCGACGAGATCGTGCTCGGCGCTCTCGGGAATCACGAGCCTCGCGAGCCGCGCGCTCAGCACGCCCGCGCCCGTCGGGCCGCCGCCCGGCGCCCACGACAGGTAGCCCGACACCTGGTTCGACGCGATGTTCGCCTGCCAGAGGTCGTCGATGTGCGATGCGCCGACGATCACGTTCTCCCAGTTGCGCTTGAGCAGCTTCAGCGTGCCGAAGTGCAGCGCGAAGCGCTTCGGCGCGAAGCTCGCGAGATCGACGGGCGACGCGGCCGGCTTCTCGCGCGCGGTGGGCGACTTGCTGAAGCCCTGCGCGAACGTCTGCCACGCATCGGCGTCGAGTTCGTGCACGTCGATCGCCGCGCTCACGCCTTCCTGCGGCATGTCGGGCATCCGGTTCATGCCGATCGCGCCGCGCACCGCGCGCACCGGCTGCCCGCGCTCGACGTCGAGCAGGTAGGTCGCGGCGAGCGGGCCGAGCGTCAGGTCCGCGCGCTCGAGCGGCTTGCCGCTCGCCTGCGGCTCGGGCGCGAGCACGAAGCTGAACGGCATCGGCGTGCCGGCCGGCTTCGCGAACGGCGCGGGGAAGTCGAGCGCGACGCCCGTGAGGTCCGAGCTCGCGGTGATGTCGGGCAGGCCGCCCTTCGCGCCGCGCACGGCGAGCCGGTACGGCGCGTCGCCGACGACGCGCTCGAGCGCGGCGGCCGCCGCGCCGCGCAGGTTCAGCCCGCGCGCGGCGTCGAGCGACAGCCGGCCGTCGACGTCGAACGCGTAGCGGCCGTTCTCCGACAGCGCGCCGCGCGCGCGCACGTCGCCGCCGAGAAAGCGCGCGGTGAGCCGATCGACGCTCGCCGTGTGCTGCGTGAACCGCACGCTGCCGCGCAGCCGCGTGACGGGCGGCACGCCGTCGGCCTCGAGCGTGTTGCCGGCGAAGCCGAGCGCGCCGTCGACGCCGACGTGCGGATGCGGGACGTGCTGCGGGATGGTGAGCTTGAGCGCGAGCGTCGCCGGCCCCTGCGCGCGCACGAGGTTGCCGATGTGGCCCGTCATCCCGGCGACCGCGCTGTGGTTCGCGTAGTCGAGCAGGTCGGCGAGCGGGCCGTGCGCGCGGCCCTCGATCACGAGCGGCGAATGCGTCGGGTTGCCGAGATCGTCGATGCGCCCCGCCACCTTCGTGAGCGCGACGCCCTTGTAGCGCGCGCGGTCGATGTCGAAGCGCAGCCGGTTCTGCTCGAGCTCGAACACGCCGTCGATGCCGTCGAGCGCGGGCCACACGTTTGGCGTGCCGTTCGCGAGCGTGCGCGGCGGCTGCGGCGTCGGCTCGAACGTGCCGCCCGCGAAGGGCGCGACGATGTGGAACACGCCCGCCTTCGGATCATGCTCGTAGGGGAACGTCTCGAGCGGGCCCTTCGCGACGATCGTCGCGCCTTTCTTCACCTGGCCCGCCTGCAGCGCGTGGCCGAGATAGAGGCGCAGGTGATCGGACAGGCTCGTCGGCAGGTAGCGGGGGATTCGCGCGACGGCCGCGCGCGCGAAGTCGGCCTTCAGGTCGAGCGAGCCGCGGCCGTGGCCGGGGTTCGCGTAGCTGCCCGCAACCGCGATCGCCGCGTCGGCGTTCTCGACGTAGAACTCGGGCACCGCGACGTCGACGCGCGCGTGCCGCTCGCCGGGCGCGGGCGTGACGGTCCAGTTCGCGCGGCCGCGCAGCTTGTCGAACGCGAGGCGCGGCTCGTCGAACACGCCGGGCACGGTGACGGCCGCGTCGACCGTGTCGAAGCGCGCCGCGCCGCCTTTTTCGTCCGCATCGACGTGGCCCCACAGATTCTCGACGCCCGGAATCCCCGCGCGCGGGTGGCCGTGCGGCGAGAGCCCGGGCGGCGGCTCCTGCGCCTCGAAGCTGATCCCCTGCAGGTCGCCCTGGAAGCGGTAGCGGATGATGGGCGCGGTGCCGCTTTCGCGCTCTTCGTCGACGAACTCGGGGCTCGCCGGCTTCGCGCGCTCGACCTCGATCGCGTAGTTCGCGACGAGCCCGCGCGGATCGAAGCGCACGAGCTCGTTGCGCAGCCGCGCCGGCAGCGGCAGCCCGCGGATGAATTCGGCGAGGATGCCGAGATCGACGCGGTCGCCGGATACGCTCAGCAACTGGCCTTCGTCGACGTTCGGCACGCGGTAGCGCGCGGTGAGCGTGTGCAGCGCGAGCGCGCGAGAGAGCGGCGTGCCGTCCGCGAGCGGCGGCTGACCGAGCTCCGCGTGCAGCCGCGACAGATGCAGCGTGTAGTCGCGCTTCGGATCGATCGCGAGGTCCCAGCCGAAGCGCGCGACCGGGATGTCGAGCCGCGGCTGCGTCGGGCGCACGCGCAGCGCGACGTCGTAGCCGCGCAGCTCGCCGCCCGCGCGGTACAGATGGCCGTCGCCGAAATGCGCCCAGATCGCGTTGTCGATCCGGCCCGCGTAGGCGGTGAGGCGGATGTTCGCGTAGTGCGCGAGCGTCGGCAGGTCGACGGGCCCCGTCGACAGATACGCGTCGCCCGTCCAGTTGGACGGCTTGCCGATCGGCGCGAGCGCCTTGTGGACGAAGCGCGCGCGGAAGTCGAGCGGGCCGTGGAACAGCGTGCCGTTCGCGGGCGCCTGCAGCGCGATCCGGTGCACGATCCCGTCGTTGAGCACCGCGATCCGGATGCCTTTCAACGCGAGCTCGGGCGCGTCGTGCTGCGCGTCGCGCCAGCGCAGCGTGCCGCCGCGCAGCACGATCGCCTCCTGCTTGAGCAGCCATGCGCTGAACGTGTCGTCGGCGCCCGTTTTCGTCGTCGGCACCGCGACGCCCGCGACGAACAGCGCCCCGTCCGCATGGCGCTCGGTCAGCAGATCGGGATCGTCGACGACGAGACTCGACAGCGTCGGCGCGAGGCGCGCGAGCGAGCGCCACGACAGCGCGGCCGTCGCATGGGGAACCGACAGCGCGACGCGGCCGTCGCGGCCGCGGATCGTCAGGTCGCTGATGTCGACGCCCGGCTGCATGCCCGACCAGTGCGGCGCGAGCCGGCCGATCCGCAGTTCGGCGTGGAGCTTTTGCGACACGAACGCCTCGATGCGCGGGCGGTACTCGTCGATGCGGGGCAGCAGCAGGTAGCGCAGCCCGAGGAAGGCGGCGGCCGCGACAAAGTACGCGGCGATCGCGATCGCCAGCACGCCCTTGAACACGCGACGCAGGACCGGGTGATGGTGCTGCGGAGGTCCGGCTTCGGTCGTTGCGGCGGAATCCTGACGGTCGGACATGCGGCGAAGGGGCGGCGATATGGTAGTTTTGCGGACTGACGTTCAAATGTATCACACGGGTCCCCGCCGACGGCTTTCGCGACGCCGTCCGTGCGGGCCGTCCGGCCGCGCGCCGGCTCCGCGCGCTGCCTGCGCGGCAGCCCGCGGCCTTTCACCGCGCAACGCGCGCTCGACGATGACCGACGCCCCCGATCTGCTGTCCCTGTCCTATTCGCACTATCTCGCGCGCGCGGCCGCGGCGCGGCCGGCGCTCGCCGAGCGCATCGCCGCGTGGGCGGCCGCGCCCGTCACGCGCGCGGCGCTCGATGCGCGCCTCGACGAACTGCTCGCCGAAGGCGGCCGTCCGCCGTCCGAGGGCGCGCTGAAAAAGGCGCTGCGGCGACTGCGCGGCGAGGCGTTCGGCGCGGTCGCCGAGCGCGACCTGGCGGGGCGCGCGGACGTCGCCGAAGTCACCGGCACGATGACCGACCTCGCCGAGGCGGCGATCCAGCGCGCGCTCGCGCTGCTCGCGGCGGACCTCGAGGCGCAGTACGGCGAGCCGCGCGGCCCGTCGGGCGAGCGGCTCGCGCTCGGCGTGGTCGGCATGGGCAAGCTCGGCGGCCGCGAGCTGAACGTGTCGTCGGACATCGATCTGATCTTCGTCTACGAGGACGACGGCGAGACGGCGGGCGGCGCCCGCGCGCCGATTTCCGTGCACGAGTTCTTCACGCGGCTCGGCCGGCGCCTGATCGGCGTGCTGTCCGAGGCGACGGCCGACGGCTACGTGTTCCGCGTCGACATGCGGCTGCGCCCGAACGGCGATGCCGGCCCGCTCGTCTGCAGCCTCGGGATGCTCGAGGAGTATTTCTACGTGCAGGGGCGCGAATGGGAGCGCTACGCATGGATCAAGGGCCGGCTCGTGACCGAGCGGGCGAGCGCCGCCGCGCACCGCCTCGCGCAGCAGCTCGACACGATCGTCAAGCCGTTCGTCTACCGGCGCTATCTCGATTTCGGCGTGATCGGCGCGATCCGCTCGCTGCACGAGCAGATTCGCCAGGAGGCGCGGCGGCGCGCGACGATGCGGCCCGACAAGGCCGACGACATCAAGCTCGGCCGCGGCGGAATCCGCGAGATCGAGTTCAGCGCGCAGGTGTTCCAGTTGATTCGCGGCGGGCAGGACGCGGGCTTCAGGGTGCGGCCGACGCTCGCGGTGCTGAGCCACGCGAGCGCGAGCGGGCTGATCGCCGACGAGGTGCGCGCGGGGCTGACGGACGCGTATCTGTTCCTGCGCACGCTCGAGCACCGGCTGCAATACCGCAACGACGCGCAGACGCACGCGATGCCGGTCGACCCGGCCGAGCGCGCGGCGCTCGCCGCGTCGCTCGGTTTCGCCGATTACGCGGCGCTGATCGCGGCGCTCGACCGGCACCGCGCGTTCGTCGAGGCGCAGTTCGACCAGGTGTTCGCCGACAAGGCGGAGCGCGGCGAGCGCCGCGCGGACGACCACGCGCCGGGCTGCGTCTGGAGCGGCGCGCTCGCCGACGACGGCGCCGACGACGCGCTCGTCGCGCGCCTGGCGGCGCTCGGCTTCGCCGATCCGGCGGTCGTGCTCGCGCGGCTGCAGGCGGTGCGGCGCTCGTCGCGCTACGCCGGGCTGCCGGAATCGAGCCGCGTGCGGTTCGACCGGGTCGCGCAGCGCGCGCTCGAGGCGGCGCCCGGCATCGACGCCGCGCATCGCGACGAGACCGTCGTGCGCTGCTTCGACCTGCTCGAGACGGTCGGCCGGCGCGGCGCGTATCTCGCGCTCCTGACCGAGTACCCGGCCGCGCTGCGGCGCGTGCTGTCGGTGCTCGGCGCGACGCGCTGGGGCGGCGGCTACCTGATTCGCCACCCGCAACTGCTCGACGAACTGCTCGACGACGAGGCGATCGACAGCCCGTTCGACTGGCCGGCGTTCAAGGACGCGCTGCGCAGGCGGCTCGCGGCCGCCGACGGCGCCGAGCATCAGATGGACCTGCTGCGCCACGCGCATCAGGCCGAGGTGTTCCGGATCCTGCTGCTCGATCTGGCCGGCAGGCTGTCGGTCGAGCACGTGAGCGACCGCCTGTCGGAGCTCGCCGACGCGATGCTCGACGTGACGATCGAAGTCGTCTGGTCGCAGCTCGCGAAGCGCCATCGCGACACGCCGTGCTTCGCGGCGATCGCGTACGGCAAGCTGGGCGGCAAGGAGCTCGGCTACGCGTCCGATCTCGATCTGATCTTCCTGTACGACGATCCGGACGAGCGCGCGGCCGACGTCTACACGACGTTCGCGCGCCGTCTGATCACGTGGCTCACGACCGCGACGGGCGCGGGCACGCTGTTCGACATCGACCTGCGGCTGCGGCCGAACGGCGAGGCGGGCCTGCTCGTCACCGATCTCGACGCGTTCCGCCGCTACCAGTTGCGCGAGGGCGACGCGGCGAACACCGCGTGGGTGTGGGAGCACCAGGCGCTCACGCGCGCGCGCTACAGCGCGGGCGACGCGCGGATCGGCGCGGCGTTCGAGGCGATCCGCGTGCAGGTGCTGACGATGCCGCGCGATGCGGCGGTGCTCGCGAAGGAGATTGTCGAGATGCGCGGCAAGGTGCTCGCCGGGCATCCGAACACGGCCGGGCTGTTCGACCTGAAGCACGACCGCGGCGGGATGGTCGACATCGAGTTCGTCGTCCAGTACTGGGTGCTGCTGCACGCGGCGCAGCATCCGGAGATGATCCGCAACACCGGCAACATCGCGCTGCTGCGCGAGGTGTCGCGCTTCGGGCTGATGAGCGGGGAGGAGGCGGAGACGGTCGGCGCCGCGTACCGGACCTACCGGAAGCTCCAGCACCGGCTGCGCCTCGACGGGATGGAAAAGGCGCGCGTCGAGCCCGGGCGGGTCGCGGCCGAGCGGCAGGCCGTGGCCGCGCTGTGGGCGCGCGTGTTCGGCGCGTAGCGGGAAGCGGCGGGAGCCGAAGCAGGGACCGCAGCAGGAACCGCGCGGAGTCGATCCGTTGCGTCCGGCGAGCGCGCGCCGCGTCACGCGGTCAGCATTTCCTTCGCGTGCTTGCGCGTCGTCGCGGTGATCTCGAGGCCGCCCAGCATCCGCGCGACTTCCTCGATCCGGCTCGCGCGATCGAGCGGCACGACCGTCGACACGGTGCCGCCTTCGCCGTCCTCGCCCTTCGCGACCTGGAAGTGATGATCGCCGCGCGCGGCGACCTGCGGCAGATGCGTGACGCACAGCACCTGCCGCATCTGCCCGAGCTGATGCAGCAGCCGCCCCACCACCTCGGCCACGCCGCCGCCGATGCCCGTGTCGACTTCGTCGAAGATGAGCGTCGGCGTCGGGCTCGCCGCGCTCGCGATCACCGCGAGCGCCAGGCTGATCCGCGCGAGCTCGCCGCCCGACGCGACCTTCGCGAGCGGCCGCAGCGGCACGCCCGCATGGCCCGCGACGCGGAACTCGATCTGCTCGAGCCCGTGCGCGCCGCCGTCGGCGAGCGGCACGAGCGCGACTTCGAAGCTGCCGCCCGCCATCGACAATTCCTGCATGCCTGTCGTCACCGCCGCGCCGAGCGCCTTCGCGGCCTGCGCGCGCGCCTTCGACAGCTTCCGCGCGTCGGCGAGATACGCTTGCCTCGCATGGTCGGCGATCGCCTGCAGCGCGCTCAGGTCGGCGGCGGCGTCGAGCTCGGCGAGCTGCGCGCGGCGCGCCTCGTGCTCGTCGTGCAGCGTTTCGGGCGGCAGCCGGAACTTGCGCGCGGTCGAATGCAGCGCGTCGAGCCGCGTCTCGACCTGCGCGAGCCGGTCCGGATCGAGGTCGAGCCGCTGCGCGTAGTGCGACAGCGAGTACGACGCCTCCTGCAACTGGATCTCGGCCGGCTCGAGCGACGCGAGCGCGTCGTTGAGCGCGGGGTCGTATTCGGCGAGGCTCCTCAACTTCGACACGATCGCGCCCAACTGCGTGAGCATCGCGTCGTCGGATTCGGAGATCGCGCCGAGCGCGCCCTGCACGCCGTCGATCAGGTTCGCCGAATGCGTGAGCCGCCTGTGCTCGGCGCCGATCTCGTCCCATTCGCCCGGCTGCGGCGCGAGCTTGTCGAGCTCGGCGAGCTGCCACGCGAGCTTTTCGCGTTCGAGCTGGCGCTCGCGCTCGTGCGCCTGCGCGGCCTCGATCGCGTGCGTCGCGTCGCGCCATGCGCGATGGCCGCGCGCGACGGCGGCCGCGTCGGCCGCGAGCCCCGCGTGCGTGTCGAACAGCTCGCGCTGCGCGTCCGCGCGCATCAGCAGTTGGTGCGCGTGCTGGCCGTGGATGTCGACGAGCATCTCGCCCACTTCGCGCAGTTGCGCGAGCGTCGCGCTCGTGCCGTTGATGAAGGCGCGCGAGCGGCCGCTCGCATCGACGACGCGCCGCAGCATCACCGTGTCGTCGGCGTCGAACGCGTGCTCGTCGAGCCAGCGCGCGACGCGGTCGTGCGGCGTGAATTCGGCGCTGATGTCGGCCCGGCTGCTGCCGGTGCGCACGACGCTCGCGTCGGCGCGCTCGCCGAGCGCGAGCGCGAGCGCATCGATCAGGATCGATTTGCCGGCGCCCGTTTCGCCTGAGAAAACGGTGAAACCGCTGTCGAATTCGAGATCGAGCGCGGCGACGATGACGAAATCGCGGATCGAGAGGTGGCGGAGCATGGGTGTCGGTCGGAAGGGGGCGTCAGGGCTTATGCGTCGTCGTCTTCTTCGCTCGACGGGTGTTCGTTCCAGTGCAGCTTCTTGCGCAGCGTCGCGTAATAGCTGTAGCCGACCGGGTGCAGGAACGGCACCGTGTGCTTCGAGCGGCGCACCTCGATCGTGTCGTTCAGCTCGAGCGCGGTGAACGACTGCATGTCGAAGTTCACGTTGACGTCGCGCCCGCCGATGATCTGGATCGCGATCTTCGAATCATCCGGCAGCACGATCGGCCGGTTCGACAGCGCGTGCGGCGCGATCGGCACGAGCACGATGCCTTGCAACTGCGGGTGCAGGATCGGCCCCTGCGAGGACAGCGCGTACGCGGTCGAGCCCGTCGGCGTCGCGACGATGAGGCCGTCCGAGCGCTGGTTGTACATGAAGCGGCCGTCGACCGACACGCGCAGCTCGGCCATCCCGGAGAAGCCGCTGCGGTTCACGACGACGTCGTTGAACGCGAGCGCGTGGTAGATCGGCTCGCCGTTGCGCACGATCCGCGCCTCCAGCAGCGTGCGCTCCTCGCGCTCGTAGCTGCCCGCGAGCATCATCGGCACGACTTCCCGCATGTCGGATGCCGGGATGTCGGTGATGAAGCCGAGCCGGCCGTGGTTGATGCCGATGAGCGGCGTCCTGTACGGCGCGAGCTGGCGGCCGATGCCGAGCATCGTGCCGTCGCCGCCCAGCACGACCGCGACGTCGGCGCGCGCGCCGATCTCCGCGGGCGTGAGCGCGGGATAGCCGGCGCTGCCGATCGCCTGCGCGGTATCCGCCTCGAACACGACTTCGAAGCCGCGCTTCGCGATGCACGCGGCGAGCGATGCGAGCGGCTCGGCGATGCCGGGCGTGTTGCTGCGCCCGACGAGCGCGACGGTATGGAATTGGTGGCCGATTTTCATGCCGGCATTACACCATAGCTCGATGACGAAAAGAACCGCCCGCCGGCGGCCGGCCGGCAAAACAGGCGCGGGGCGGCGCGGCGCGCAAGCGGCGCTCGCGGGGGCCGCCCGGTTGCGCTAAAATTTTCCATCATGTTAGATCCACGCGCACGAACCCTCCTCAAGACGCTGATCGAGCGGTATATCGCCGACGGTCAGCCGGTCGGGTCGCGCACGTTGTCCCGTTATTCCGGGCTCGAGCTGAGCCCGGCGACGATCCGCAACGTGATGTCCGACCTGGAGGAGCTCGGCCTCGTGTCGAGCCCCCACACGTCGGCGGGGCGGGTGCCGACGCCGCGCGGCTATCGCCTGTTCGTCGACACGATGCTGACCGTCGAGTCGCCGATCGATTCCGACGCCGTCACGCGGCTCGTGCAGACCACGCTGCAGGCGGGCGAGCCGCAGCAGAAGGTCGTCGCGGCCGCGGCGAGCGTGCTGTCGAACCTGTCGCAGTTCGCGGGCGTCGTGCTGACGCCGCGCCGCAGCCACGTGTTCAAGCAGATCGAGTTCCTGCGCCTGTCCGACAAGCGAATCCTCCTCATCATCGTGACGCCCGAAGGCGACGTGCAGAACCGCATGATCGCGACGCAGCGCGACTACTCGCCCGCGCAGCTCACCGAGGCGTCGAACTACATCAACGCGCACTTCGCCGGCCTGTCGTTCGACGAGGTGCGCCGCCGGCTGCGCGAGGAAATCGACCAACTGCGCGGCGACATGACGGCGCTGATGCACGCGGCCGTCACGGCGAGCACCGAGGAGCCCGACGACGAGGAGACCGTGCTGATCTCCGGCGAGCGCAACCTGCTCGAAGTGGCGGATCTGTCGTCCGACATGGCGCGCCTGCGCAAGCTGTTCGACGTGTTCGACCAGAAGACGAGCCTGCTGCAACTGCTCGACGTGTCGAGCCACGCGCAAGGCGTGCAGATCTTCATCGGCGGCGAATCGACGCTCGTGCCGATCGACGAGATGAGCGTCGTGACCGCGCCGTACGAGGTCAACGGCCAGATCGTCGGCACGCTCGGCGTGATTGGCCCGACGCGGATGGCGTACAACCGCGTGATTCCGATCGTCGACATCACCGCGCGCCTCCTGTCGTTGACGCTCAGTCAGCAGTAACCGGTTCCGTCCGCCTTTCATCGCCGTTTCTTCATACTTTTCTTCACGCTTTTGCGGCGTCGGACGCCGTTTTTTCCCGCTCGAATCCGTCATCGGCATCGTGCCGCTCCACCGGGCGCCGCGCAATCGGCCGGACGGCCGACTGGTGGCGCCGGGCCGCCCCGCTATAATGAGTGACGTTCGATTCGGTGCCCCGGCACGCTCTTTCCATGCGTTTTGACCTCGAACCGCCGTCGCACGCGTCGGCCGCCCACCGCGTCGCCGTGCTGCTCGTCAATCTCGGCACGCCCGACGAGCCGACGCCGCGCGCGGTGCGCCGCTATCTTGCGCAGTTCCTGTCCGACCCGCGCGTCGTCGAGATCCCGCAGTTCGTCTGGCAGTTGATCCTGCGCACGCTGATCCTGCCGCTGCGCAGCCGCGCGTCCGCGAAGAAGTACGCGGCCGTCTGGCTGCCCGAGGGCTCGCCGCTGCGCGTCCATACGGAGCGCCAGGTCGAGAGCGTGAAGCCGCTGTTCGCGGCGAACGGCTACCGGGTGATCGTCGACTACGCGATGCGCTACGGCACGCCGAGCATCGCCGACATGCTCGCGCAACTGAAGCGCGCGGGCGCCGAGCGCGTGCTGCTGCTGCCGATGTACCCGCAATATTCGTCGTCGACCACGGCCACCGCGTTCGATGCGGCGTTCGCCGCGCTCGGCCGGATGCGCAACCAGCCGGAGGTGCGCACGGTGCGCCACTACGCGGATCACCCGGCCTATGTCCACGCGCTCGCCGAGCAGGTCCGCCAGTATTGGGCGGCGCACGGCCGGCCGGCATTCGAGTCGGGCGACAAGCTCGTGCTGAGCTTTCACGGCGTGCCGAAGCGCACGCTCGATCTCGGCGATCCTTACCACGATCAATGCCAGCAGACGGCCGCGCTCTTGATGTCCGCGCTCGGCCTGACGACGTTCGAGTGCCGGGTCACGTTCCAGTCGCGCTTCGGCAAGGCCGAGTGGCTGCAGCCTTATACGGCGCCGACCCTCAAGGAGCTCGGCACGGCGGGCGTGCGGCGCGCGGACGTGTTCTGCCCCGGCTTCACCGCCGACTGCCTCGAGACGATCGAGGAGATCGGAATCGAGGGGCGCGACGAGTTCCTGCACGGCGGCGGCAAGGAGTTCCACCGGATTCCGTGCCTGAACGCGTCGCCCGCGTGGATCGCGGCGCTCGGCGAGATCGCCGCCGAAAACCTGCAAGGCTGGCCGGTGCGCGTCGCGACGGCGCCGGAAGCCGTGACCTGATTGCCATGAATTTCAAGATTTCGACTGCACCCGGCGCGCGGCTGCGCATCGACAAGTGGCTCTGGGCCGCGCGCTTTTTCAAGACCCGCTCGCTCGCGGCCGACGCCGTCGAGAAAGGGCGGGTGAAGATCGGCGGCGCGGCCGTCAAGCCGGCGAAGGAAGTGCGCGTCGGCGACCGGGTCGACGTGACGATCGAGCATGTCGTCTGGGAAGTCGACGTGCTCGGCGTGTGCGACGTGCGCGGGCCGGCGAGCGTCGCGCAGACGCTCTACGCGGAGACGGAAGCGGGGCGGGCGAAGCGCGTTGCCGAGCTCGAGCGGCGCCGGCATTTCCGGGAGCCGTCGGCCGAACTGCACGGGCGGCCGACGAAGCGGGACCGCCGGATCATCGACAGATTTTCGAATGGGGGCTGAACAGTTGATCGAACGTCGCGCGAGCGCCGCCGTATTCCGTCGTGCGTTCGGTGACGGCGCCAGATAGGCAGATGGTTGTCGTGCCGGCGATGAGTACCAGCGCGACTGCCGAAATAGCGAAGGTCAGTTTCACGGTACTCCCCCTCGAGAAGACGGGTGAAAGGGCCTTGGGTCCGGTGTCGGGCGCTGTCGGGGCAGGGTATACGCGGTTCCCGACGCGCTTGTCGCAAGTGTAGTTCAGTGGACTGTTGCGATCCAGCGAACGGTCGGTAAGGGTTGTTACAGGCCGTTTCGGCCCGAATCCGGGCTTGTCGCCCGCCGTGCACCGCATCGCGGCGCGACGCCGCCGGCAGGGGCGCGGCGGCGCCGGAATCCCCTCTTGAAATCACTGCCCGAGGCCCCATTTGCACCGATATTGTGCGGCGCCGGCCGTTTGCGCGAACAGGCGCGAAACCGGCTGCCGTTTTGGCTTTAACCTCTAAATCGACTTTCTAGCGATATGGAAAACACGCAAGAGAACCCGACTGACCAAACGACTGAGGAAACCGGTCGCGAGGCGCAGGCCGCGGAAAACGCGGCGCCGGCTGCCGAAGCCGCGCTCGCCGAGGCTCAAGCCAAGATCGCCGAGCTGCAGGAGAGCTTCCTGCGCGCGAAGGCGGAAACCGAGAACGTGCGCCGCCGCGCGCAGGAAGACGTCGCGAAGGCGCACAAGTTCGCGATCGAGAATTTCGCCGAACACCTGCTGCCCGTGCTCGACAGCCTAGAGGCGGCGGTGGGCGACACGTCCGGCGATCTCGCGAAGGTCCGCGAGGGCGTCGAGCTGACGCTGCGCCAATTGACGAGCGCGCTCGAGAAGGGCCGCGTCGCGGCGCTCAATCCGGTCGGCGAGAAGTTCGATCCGCACCTGCACCAGGCGATCTCGATGGTGCCGGCCGACCAGGAGCCGAACACGGTCGTCGCCGTATTGCAGAAGGGCTACACGATCGCCGACCGCGTGCTGCGCCCGGCGCTTGTGACGGTCTCGCAGCCGAAGTAAGGGGCGGCGGCGATAGCGGGCACGGGCGTCGACGCGACCGCGTTCGCGGCGTTCGACATGCAGGAGCTGGACGCCGCGAACCTCGACGCCGGGCTCGCGCTCGCGCGCCGCTGTGGACGAAGCGGGCCGCCCGGCCGATTGAAAAAATTTAATGGCCGCATCGCTTTCAGGGTCTTGAAAACGATGCGGCCGCACTCATTTCGAGTGCAGAGTCGAATCTGGCGCGGCCAGGCGGGCAGCCACCCGCCGATGCCGCAGCGAACAAGGATTTCTGGAGATTAGGAAAAAATGGGAAAGATCATCGGTATTGACCTCGGCACCACGAACTCGTGCGTTGCGATCATGGAAGGCAACCAGGTCAAGGTCATCGAGAACTCGGAAGGCGCACGCACGACGCCGTCGATCATCGCGTACATGGACGACAACGAAGTGCTCGTCGGCGCGCCTGCCAAGCGTCAATCGGTGACGAACCCGAAGAACACGCTCTTCGCGGTCAAGCGCCTGATCGGCCGCCGCTTCGAAGAGAAGGAAGTGCAGAAGGACATCGGCCTGATGCCGTACTCGATCATCAAGGCGGATAACGGCGACGCATGGGTCCAAGCGCACGGCGAGAAGCTCGCGCCGCCGCAAGTGTCGGCCGAAGTGCTGCGCAAGATGAAGAAAACCGCTGAGGATTACCTCGGCGAGCCGGTCACGGAAGCCGTGATCACGGTGCCGGCGTACTTCAACGACAGCCAGCGCCAGGCGACGAAGGACGCGGGCCGCATCGCCGGCCTCGAAGTCAAGCGGATCATCAACGAGCCGACGGCCGCCGCGCTCGCGTTCGGCCTCGACAAGGCCGAGAAGGGCGACCGCAAGATCGCCGTGTATGACCTCGGCGGCGGCACGTTCGACGTGTCGATCATCGAGATCGCGGATGTCGACGGCGAGATGCAGTTCGAAGTGCTGTCGACGAACGGCGACACGTTCCTCGGCGGCGAGGACTTCGACCAGCGCATCATCGATTACATCATCGGCGAGTTCAAGAAGGAGCAGGGCGTCGACCTCTCGAAGGACGTGCTCGCGCTGCAGCGCCTGAAGGAAGCCGCCGAAAAGGCGAAGATCGAGCTTTCGTCGAGCCAGCAGACCGAAATCAACCTGCCGTACATCACGGCCGACGCGTCGGGCCCGAAGCACCTGAACCTGAAGGTCACGCGCGCGAAGCTCGAGGCGCTCGTCGAGGAGCTCGTCGAGCGCACGATCGAGCCGTGCCGCATCGCGATCAAGGACGCGGGCGTCAAGGTGTCGGACATCGACGACGTGATTCTCGTCGGCGGCCAGACGCGCATGCCGAAGGTCCAGGAGAAGGTGAAGGAGTTCTTCGGCAAGGAGCCGCGCCGCGACGTGAACCCGGACGAAGCCGTCGCCGTCGGCGCGGCGATCCAGGGCCAGGTGCTCTCGGGCGACCGCAAGGACGTGCTGCTGCTCGACGTGACCCCGCTGTCGCTCGGCATCGAGACGCTGGGCGGCGTGATGACGAAGATGATCAACAAGAACACGACGATCCCGACGAAGCACTCGCAGGTGTATTCGACTGCGGACGACAACCAGGGCGCCGTGACGATCAAGGTGTTCCAGGGCGAACGCGAGATGGCGGCGGGCAACAAGCTGCTCGGCGAGTTCAACCTCGAAGGCATCCCGCCCGCGCCGCGCGGCGTGCCGCAGATCGAAGTGACCTTCGACATCGACGCGAACGGCATCCTGCACGTCGGCGCGAAGGACAAGGCGACCGGCAAGGAAAACAAGATCACGATCAAGGCGAACTCGGGCCTGTCCGAAGCCGAGATCGAGAAGATGGTGAAGGACGCGGAAGCGAACGCGGCGGAAGACCACAAGCTGCGCGAGCTCGCCGAATCCCGCAACCAGGGCGACGCGCTCGTGCACAGCACGAAGAAGGCGCTCACCGAGTACGGCGACAAGCTGGAGGCGGGCGAGAAGGAGAAGATCGAAGCGGCGCTCAAGGAACTCGAGGACGTGCTGAAGAACGCGTCGAGCGACAAGGCGGCGATCGACGCGAAGATCGAAGCGGTCGCGACGTCGTCGCAGAAGCTCGGCGAGAAGATGTACGCCGACATGCAGGCGCAGCAGGCAGGCGCCGCGGGCGCGGCCGGTGCGGCAGCAGACGGCGCGGCGCAGGGCGGCGCGCAGACGGTGGACGACGTCGTCGACGCCGACTTCAAGGAAGTGAAGAAGGACTGAAGCCGGGTCGCGGTCGACCGCGCCGGGCACCCCCGATCGGGGTGCGCGGCGCGGTTTTTCCGGGTCCGTTTCTTCACTGCCGAATTGGCGGATCATACTTGCGCCTGGCGGGCCTCGCGGCTCTCCGGGCACATTTGTTTTATGGCGAGCGCCGCGCCGGCCGGCTTCTGCGGGCCGGCGGGCGCGGCGCTCAACCAGTCGCAAGACTTAATGGAAGCGAGAGGAGCCGTTGCGCGCGCTTCGCGCGGCGGCATTGAAACGATATGGCGAAACGGGATTACTACGAGGTTCTGGGCGTCGCGAAGAACGCGAGCGACGACGAAATCAAGAAGGCATATCGCAAGCTCGCGATGAAGTACCACCCCGACCGCAATCCGGACAGCAAGAATGCGGAAGAGCATTTCAAGGAAGCGAAGGAAGCCTATGAAATGCTGTCGGATAGCCAGAAGCGTGCGGCTTACGACCAGTACGGCCACGCGGGCGTCGATCCGAACATGGGGGCGGCCGGCGCGCAAGGCTTCGGCGGCTTCGCCGATGCGTTCGGCGACATCTTCGGCGACATTTTCGGCCAGGCGGCGGCGGGCGGCGGCCGCGGGCGCGGCGGCCCGCAGGTGTATCGCGGCGCGGACCTGCGCTACAGCATGGAGATCACGCTCGAGCAGGCGGCGCACGGCTACGACACGCAGATCCGCGTGCCGAGCTGGGCGTCGTGCGGCGTCTGTCACGGCTCGGGCGCGAAGCCGGGCACGAAGCCGGAAACCTGCCCGACCTGTCACGGCCAGGGCACGGTGCGGATGTCCCAGGGCTTCTTCAGCATCCAGCAGACCTGCCCGAAGTGCCACGGCACCGGCACCTACATCCCGGAGCCGTGCGCGCACTGCCATGGCTCGGGCAAGGTGAAGGAAACCAAGACGCTCGAAGTGAAGATTCCGGCGGGCATCGACGACGGCATGCGAATCCGCTCGGCCGGCAACGGCGAGCCGGGCATCAACGGCGGGCCGTCCGGCGACCTGTACGTCGAGATCCACATCAAGCCGCACCCGGTGTTCGAGCGCGACGGCGACGATCTGCACTGCCAGATGCCGATTCCGTTCACGACGGCCGCGCTGGGCGGCGAGATCGAAGTGCCGACGCTCGCCGGCCGCGCATCGTTCACGGTGGCGGAAGGCACGCAGTCGGGCAAGACGTTCCGTTTGCGCGGTAAGGGCGTCAAGGGGCTGCGCTCGAGCATCGCAGGCGATCTGTACGTGCACGTGCAGGTCGAGACGCCCGTGAAGCTCACCGAGCAGCAGCGCGATTTGCTCAAGCAGTTCGAGAAATCGCTCGCGGAAGGCGGCCCGCGTCACAGCCCGCAGAGCAAGAGCTGGTTCGACCGGGTGAAGAGCTTCTTCGAGTGACGCAACGGCGGCAGCGCGCAGGTGATGCAGGATGACTGACGAAACGGGCGCGGTTTTCGCGCTCTTCGACGATTGCGACTCGACCGCGGCGGCGCGGTCGAGTCGTTTGTATTTGGGCTTCTCGCACGAGCGCGTCTGCGCCGGCCCAGCCGGGCTCGACGCGGTGTGCGCGGCCGTCGCGGACGATGCGCGGCGCGGGCTGCATGCGGTCGTGCTCGGCGATTACGAATTCGGGCGCGACTTGCAGCTCGGCACGCACGGCGGCGGCGGCGCGCTGCGTTTTCTGCTGTTCTCCGAATGCGCGAAGCTGTCGCGCGACGAAGTCGACGCGTGGCTCGCTGCGCGCGACGGCGGCCTGGCCGAGCCGTCGCCGGCGGGCGTCGCGCACGTGACGAAGAGCATCGCGCGCGATGCGTTCGACGCGGCGATCGCCGCCGTGCACGACGCGCTGCGCGCGGGCGATTCGTATCAGATCAACTACACGTACCGGCTGCACTTCGACGCGTTCGGCGCGCCGCTCGCGCTGTACCGTCGCCTGCGCGCGCGCCAGCCGGTGCGCTACGGCGCGCTGATCGCGCTGCCGGGCGACGCGTGGGTCGTGTCGTGTTCGCCCGAGCTGTTCGTCGAGAAGTCGGGCGCGCTGCTGCGCGCCCGGCCGATGAAGGGCACCGCGCCTCGCTCGGACGATCCGCGCGAGGACGCGGCCGCCGCCCGGTTTCTCGCGAACGATGCGAAGAACCGCGCCGAGAACGTGATGATCGTCGATCTGCTGCGCAACGACCTCGCGCGCATCGCGCGCACCGGCTCGGTGACGGTGCCGGCGCTGTTCTCGGTCGAGCCGTATGCGTCGGTGTGGCAGATGACGTCGACAGTCGAGGCGGGCATCGTCGAAGGCGCGACGTTCGCCGACGTGCTGCGCGCGCTCTTCCCGTGCGGCTCGATCACGGGCGCGCCGAAGCACAGGACGATGCAATTGATCGACGCGATCGAGACGACGCCGCGCGGGCTCTACACAGGCGCGATCGGCTGGCTCGATGCGCGTTCGGACGGCGGCGCGGACGACGCCCGCGCGGGCGAAGCCGCATCGGATCATGCGCCGGAGCACGCATCGAAGCGCGTCCGCACGGTGAGCGCGGGCCCGGCCAACGCGTGCGGCGACTTCCGCCTGTCGGTCGCGATTCGCACGCTGACGCTCGGCGCGCCCTCGGCCGACGGCGACAGGCGGGGCACGATGGGCGTCGGCGCGGGGATCGTGCTCGACAGCGTCGCCGCCGACGAATACGCGGAGTGTGAATTGAAGGCACGTTTCCTGACCGATGCCGATCCCGGCTTCCAGTTGTTCGAGACGATGCACGCGACGCGCACCGCCGGCGTGCGTCATCTCGATCGCCATTTTGCGCGGTTGCGTTCGAGCGCCGACGCGCTCGGCTTCGCGTTCGACGAGCCGGCCGCGAAGCTGCGCATCGACGCGCGCTGCGCGCAGCTCGCCGACGGCGAGCATCGCCTTCGCGTCGCGCTTGCGAAGGACGGCGCGCTCGAAATCGCAGCCGCGCCGCTCGCGCCGCTCGCGGGCGATGCGCTTGCCGTGCTGCTCGCGCCCGAGCACGGTTTCGCGCCGATGCGCTCGGGCGATTTCCTGCTCGCGCACAAGACGACGCGCCGCGCCGATTACGATCGCGCGTGGAAGGACGCGCAGGCGCGCGGCGCGTTCGACATGCTGTTCTTCAACGAGCGCGGCGAATTGACGGAAGGCGGGCGCACGAACGTGTTCGTGAAGCTGGACGGGCGCTGGTTCACGCCGCCGCTGTCGTCGGGCGTGCTGCCGGGCGTGATGCGCGGTGCGCTGCTCGACGATCCGGCATGGCAGGCGTCCGAGCGCGTGATGACGCTCGGCGACGTGCTGCGCGCCGACGCGCTGATGCTGACGAACGCGCTGCGCGGCGCAGTGCCCGCCCGGCTCGTGCGGGCGGGCGAAGCGGCGGCGGGGCGATAGGCGCGCCCGCCACGAACGGACACACGCACCTCTCGCGTCACGACGTCGAGACCTGAAAAAAAGCGGCATCCGCATACGCCGGATGCCGCTTTTTTTCGAACTTCGCGACGGGCAGCGGACTTCGCATGCGACCGAAGCCGCCGCCCGGAATCGGCTGGCCGCGCGCTCAGAACGAATGCTCGGGCCCGGGGAAGCTGCCGTCCTTCACCGCGCGCACGTAAGCCTCGACGGCCGCGAAGATGCTCGGCTGCCCCTGCATGAAATCCTTGACGAAGCGCGGCCGCTTGCCGGGGAACACGCCGAGCATGTCGTGCAGCACGAGCACCTGGCCCGAGCATTCGATGCCCGCGCCGATGCCGATCGTCGGGATCGACAGCTCGCGCGTGACCTCGGCCGCGACGAGCGTCGGCACCGCCTCGAGCACGATGAGTTGCGCGCCGGCGTCATCGGCCGCGCGCGCATCGCGCAGCAATTGCGCGGCGCTCGCTTCCGTCTTGCCCTGCACCTTGAAGCCGCCGAACGCGTGCACCGACTGCGGCGTGAGGCCGACGTGCGCGCACACGGGCACCGCTCGTTCGACGAGGAAGCGCACCGTTTCGGCGAGCCATTCGCCACCTTCGAGCTTGACCATCTGCGCGCCCGCGCGCATCAGCTTCACCGCGCTTGCGAACGCATCGGCGGGCGTGCCGTAGGTGCCGAACGGCAGGTCCGCGACGACGAGCGCGCGCGGCTGCGCACGCGCGACGCATGCGGTGTGGTACGCGATTTCATCGAGCGTGACGGGCAGCGTCGTCGTCTGGCCCTGCAGCACGTTGCCGAGCGAATCGCCGATCAGCAGCACGTCGACGTCCGCGCGATCGAGGAGGGCGGCGAAGCTCGCGTCGTAGCAGGTGAGCATCGCGATCTTCTCGCCGGCTTCACGCATCGCCTGCAGCTTGGGTACCGTCACGGCCGGTCGGCTGGATTCCTGAAGGTAGGTCATGGGAGGTCCGATTCGATGGTGAGGAAAAGGGCGGCGTCGCGATCGGCGACGCCGCGCGCGTTCGTCAGCGCGCGCTGCCGCCCTTGACGAAGAATTCCTTGCGCCCGCGCATCGAGGCGATGCGCTCGACGAGCAGCGCAAGATCGTCGGGGGAGTCGAGCGGGTTCAGGTGCTCGGCTGCGACCGTCAGCACGGGCGTGCGGTCGTAGTGATAGAAGAATTCGTTGTAGGCGTCGCAGAGCGAGCGCAGGTACGCGTCGCCGATCTGCAGCTCCATCGCCTCGCCGCGCTTCTGGATTCGCGAAAACAGCACTTCGGGGCTTGCCTGCAGATAGACGACGAGGTCGGGCGCGGGCGTCGGCGCGTCGAGATGCGCGGCGAGCGAGCGGTACAACTGCCATTCGTCGTCGGGCAGCGTGAGCCGCGCGAAGATTTCGTTCTTCTGCGGCATGAAATCCGCAACGATCGGGGTGTTCGCTTCGCAAGCCGCGGCAATCTCGCGCGCCTGGCGTTCGCGCTGCAGCGCGAATGCGAGCTGCGTCGGCAGCGCGTAGCGCGCGGTGTCGCGATAGAAGCGCTCGAGAAACGGGTTGTCCTGCGGGCGCTCGAGGAGCGCCCGCATCGACCAGCGTTCGGCGAGCAGCGTCGCGAGCGTCGTCTTGCCGACGCCGATCGGCCCTTCGATGGCGAGGTAGCGGCACGGCGGCCGCCAGTCGGGGGCGGTGACGGTAAGCGGTGTCGAGTTCATCGGCAGCGGTTCTTTTCGGCGGCGGCCCGCATCGCGAGGCACTGGCAGGCCTGGACCCTCTCGATACGCTGGTGCGCGACGTCGGCGAGGAATCCGTCGGCGCGGCCGCGCGCGGGGATGGCGAGCGCCGGCTCGATCTCGACGAGCGGCACGAGCGCGAACGCGCGTTCGGTCAGGCGCGGATGCGGGACGACGAGGTCGGGTTCGTCGATCGTCTGTTCACCGTAGAGCAGGATGTCGATGTCGAGCGTGCGCGGCGCGTTCCGGTACGGCCGCTCGCGGCCGAAGTGGTGCTCGATCTTCTGGCAGAGCGCGAGCAGCGCGCGCGCGGCGAGCGTCGTGTCGATCTTCACGGCGCAGTTGTAGTAGTCGCCGCCGCCCGCGTCGACGGGCGCCGTGCGATACAGGCTCGACTTGCCGAGCACCGTAATGGCGTGCTGCTGGGCGAGGCAGACCACGGCGTCCTTCAAGGCCTGGCGCGCGTCGCCGAGATTGGCCCCCAGCCCGAGATAAGCAACCGTCATGGCTTTCCTTCCTGCGTCGTTCGACGGCGCGAGCGCGTCAGTCGTTCGCGTCGGACTCGCCGTGCGCGGCGCCTTCCGTGCTCTCGGCGCTGTCGGCCGTCCGGCGGCTGCGTCCGCTGCGGCGGCGCCGCTTGCGGGGCGACTTGTCCCGACTGCCGCCCTGCGTGAGGAGGGCCTCGCGCGCCGCGGCGTCGCCGTCGATGAAATCCGTCCACCACTGTCCGGCGGCCGGATCGAGCTCGCCGGATTCGCAGCGTAACAGGAGGAAATCATACCCCGCTCTGAATCTTTGGTGTTCCAGCAGGCGCAGCGCGCTGCGGCCGGAGCGTTTCTCGAGGCGCAACTGCAATCCCCAGATCTCGCGCATGTCGGCCGAATAGCGCTTGTGGATCGCGAGCTTCTCGGTCTGCATGTCGATCACGTCGTCCATCGCGCGATTGATCGCGGGGACCGGGTACTCGCCGTTCGCGACGTACTGCTCGAAGCGCTGGCGCATGTCGTGCCAGAGGAGCGTCGCGAACAGGAAGCCGGGCGACACCGGCTTGCCCGCGCGCACGCGCGCGTCGGTGTTGTTCAGCGCGAGCGTGACGAACTTCTCGCCCTGCGGCTGCTCGAGCACGACGTCGAGGAGCGGCAGCAGCCCGTGGTGCAGCCCCTGCCTGCGTAGCTGCTTCAGGCACGCGAGCGCGTGGCCCGACAGCAGGAGCTTGAGCATCTCGTCGAACAGGCGCGCGGCCGGCACGTTGTTGATCAGATCGGCGAGCTCCTTGATCGGCTCGCGCGTCTTCTCCTCGATGTCGAAGCCGAGCTTCGCCGCGAAGCGCACGACGCGCAGCATCCGCACCGGGTCCTCGCGGTAGCGCGTCGCCGGATCGCCGATCATCCGCAACAGGCGCGCGCGCATGTCGGCCATCCCGTCGTGGTAATCGAGCACGGTCTGCGACGCCGGGTCGTAGTACATCGCGTTGATCGTGAAGTCGCGGCGCGCCGCGTCCTCGTGCTGCTCGCCCCATACGTTGTCGCGCAGCACGCGCCCGCTCGCGTCGACCGCGTGCGTGCGGCGGTCGAGCTCGTCGCGCTTCAGGCGCTTCGCGGGCGCGGCGTCGGCGGGCGGCTCCTGCGGCGCGTCGACGAGCGCGCGGAACGTCGACACTTCGATCAGCTCCTGGCCGAACTGCACGTGGACGATCTGGAAGCGCCGGCCGATCAGCCGCGCGCGGCGGAACAGGCGCTGGACCTCGGTCGGCGTCGCGTCGGTCGCGACGTCGAAGTCCTTCGGCGCGATGCCGAGCAACAGGTCGCGCACCGCGCCGCCGACGATGAACGCGCGAAAGCCGGCTTGCTGCAGCGTATCGGTGACGCGGATCGCGTTTTTCGAGATGAGTGCGGGATCGATCCCGTGCACGTTGGCGTGCACGATGGCCGGCTCGCCGTTGCGGGCCTTCTTCGCGGCGCCGCGCGCGGATTTCGCGCGGCTCGGCGCGGGGGGCGCGGCGGGCTCGGCCTCGAGCGGGGCGGCCGGGTCTTGCGGCGCGTCTTGCGTCGTACGGGCGTCCTGCCCGAGCAGCTTGCGGATGAGTTTTTTAATCACGACGGTTGGAAGAGGTCGAGGATGCGCCAGCCGTGGTCGCGTGCGTATGCGCGCAGCGTGTCGTCGGGATTGGTCGCGATCGGGTCGGTGACTTTTTCGAGGAGCGGAATGTCGTTGTGCGAATCGCTGTAGAAGTAGCTGCGGTCGAAGTCGTCCCAGCGCTTGCCGAGCGACGCGAGCCACGCCTGCGTGCGCGTGATCTTGCCTTCGCGGTAGCTCGGCGTGCCCGTCGGGCGGCCGGTGAACGCGGAGTCCGGATGGCCGTCGACGGTTTCCACTTCGCATGCGATCAGCGTGTCGACGCCGAACGCGGTCGCGATCGGACGCGTGATGAATTCGTTCGTCGCGGTGACGATGCAGCAGAGGTCGCCCGCGTCCTGATGCCGGCGCACGAGCTCGATCGCGGCGGGCAGCATCGCCGGCCGGATCACCTCGTGCATGTACTGGTCGTGCCACTGCGCGAGCTGCGCGCGCGAATACTTCGCGAGCGGCGTGAGCATCGCGCTCAGGTACGCGTGGATGTCGAGCTTGCCGGCCTTGTAGTCGGCGTAGAAGCGGTCGTTCTGACGCGAGAAGCTGTCCGCGTCGACGATGCCGAGCCGGACCATGAAGCGGCCCCACTCGTGGTCGCTGTCGGTCGGGATCAGCGTGTGGTCCAGGTCGAAAAGTGCCAAATTAGTCATGGATGCGCATTTTACTTGAAGCTACTTGAACCGGCCCGGCGCGGGCTCGTCGCGCTCCGGCGCGGCGAGCATCGCGCGCAGCAGCGGCAGCGTCACCGCGCGCTTCTGCTCGAGCGAGAAGCGGTCGAGCGCGTCGAGGAGCGCCATCAGGCTCGGCATGTCGCGGCGGAAATGGGTGAGGAGGTACGACGGCACGTCGTCGGCGAGCGCGATGCCGCGCTCCTTCGCCGCGTGCTTGAGCACGGCCACCTTGCCTTCGTCGGTGAGCGGCGTGAGATGGAACACGAGCCCCCAGCCGAGGCGGGTGCGCAGGTCCTCGCGAACGTCGAGCGCGAGCGGCGCGGCGGGGCCCGCCGCGACGAGCGCCGTCATCGGATGTGCGCGCACTTCGTTGAACAGGTTGAAGAGCGCGATCTGCTGCGCGTCGTTGAGCGCGTCGCAATCGTCGACCGCGTACAGCGACACGCGCGGATCGAACGCGAGCGCGTCGAGCCCGCCTTGCGGGCTCACGTAGCGCGCGTGGCCGTACGTCGTGTCGTGCACGAGCGCCTGCAGCAGGTGACTGCGGCCGCTGCCCGCTTCGCCCCACACGTAGAACGTGCGGTCGGCCACGGGGCCCGCCGCGAGCGCAAGATCGAGCTCGCGCAGGCGCGTGACGAGTTCGGCGTTCGTGCCCGAGTAGAAGTTGTCGAACGTCGCGGGCGGCGGGGTGCCGAGGTCGAGCGTCAGTTGACGGGATACAGTCACGGTGCGAATCAGGTCCGGTGTTGCGTGCCCGAAGGGCGGCGGCGCGGCGGTGTCGTCGGCATGCGGCCGGCTTTGTGGCCGGCTTCGTGGCCGGGCGCGCCGCCTGCGGCGGCCGCGGCGGACCGGCGCACGCCAGCGCGCAACGGGCGCGTGGCGCGCGGGCGGCTGGCGCAGAGCCGGCGGCTGCGCGGCTGCTCGAACAGCGAAAACAGTGACGATTGCGGCATGACGCGGGGCAAGATGCTTTCCCTGAGGAATCGGTGCGGGGGAATTCCGGCCGCCCGGCCGGCTTCGGGTAAAATTGCATTTTACCGACCTTCTCGCATTCCCCCATGAATCCTCCGAAATCCGCTCCCGACGCCCAGGGCCTGTCCTACCGTGACGCGGGCGTCGACATCGACGCGGGCGACGCGCTCGTCGACAAGATCAAGCCCTTTGCGAAGAAAACGCTGCGCGACGGCGTGCTCGGCGGCATCGGCGGGTTCGGCGCGCTGTTCGAAGTGCCGAAGAAGTATCGCGAGCCCGTGCTCGTGTCGGGCACGGACGGGGTCGGCACGAAGCTCAGGCTCGCATTTCATCTGAACAAACACGACACGGTCGGCCAGGATCTCGTCGCGATGAGCGTGAACGACATCCTCGTGCAGGGCGCCGAGCCGCTGTTCTTCCTCGACTACTTCGCGTGCGGCAAGCTCGACGTCGAGACGGCCGCGACCGTCGTCAAGGGCATCGCGCAGGGCTGCGAGCTGGCGGGCTGCGCGCTGATCGGCGGCGAGACGGCCGAGATGCCGGGCATGTACCCGGACGGCGAATACGATCTGGCCGGCTTCGCGGTCGGCGCGGTCGAGAAGAGCAAGATCATCGACGGCGGCACGATCGCCGAGGGCGACGTCGTGCTGGGCCTCGCGTCGAGCGGCATCCATTCGAACGGCTTCTCGCTCGTGCGCAAGATCATCGAGCGCGCGAATCCGGATCTGTCGGCCGATTTCCACGGCCGCCCGCTCGCCGACGCGCTGATGGCGCCGACGCGCATCTACGTGAAGCCGCTCCTCGCGCTGATGGAGAAGATCGCGGTGAAGGGGATGGCGCACATCACGGGCGGCGGCCTCGTCGAGAACATTCCGCGCGTGCTGCGCGACGGCCTCACTGCCGAGCTCGACAAGCACGCATGGCCGCTGCCGCCGCTCTTCCAGTGGCTGCAGCAGCACGGCGGCGTGGCGGATGCGGAGATGCACCGCGTGTTCAACTGCGGGATCGGGATGGCCGTGATCGTGTCGGCCGCCGATGCTGACGAAGCGCTTCGCCAGTTGACCGATGCGGGCGAGCAGGTGTGGAAGATCGGCGCCGTGCGCGCGAGCCGCGAAGGCGAGGCGCAGACGGTCGTGGTCTGACGCGCCGCGCCGTCGAGATGATCTCGAAAGCCGCCCGGAATCGATCCGGGCGGCTTTTTTTCGGGTGCGCCCGGCAGGGCGCACTCACTGGGAGGTGAAAGTCCTCTACTCGCCCGGCAAGGGGAAGAGTTAGCCGAAGGCAAGGGTTTCCCGGGTGACTGGGAGTCTGAAGGAAGCTGGGAGGCAAAGCGCTGGCCTGACGAACAGGAAGCGGATATGAGGCGTAGCGACTGGGTAAGGTGTCCCAATTCACCGAAGCCCGAAACTTGCACCGACGTTGTTACGTAGATCCGACAGGCATAAGCGTGAAGGTGAGTGCGCAATACCCGGGGAGATCTGTTTCTGTGCTGGCGCGGTAAGGCCAGCTACCGAGGTCGAGAGGCGGCGGGACGCGGAAGCAGAAGTCAGCAGAAGGCATAGTAGGTCAAGGCGAAGGCGGAGAGCCGAAGAGGACCGGGACCGAAGGCCGGAACAGTGAATGCCGAGAGTAGGACGGATGATCTCGAAGCCTGTTATGGATGCAGAAGCGCTGGAGACAGTGGCCGAGCACGCGAGGGGTGGCCGGAAGCCACCGGGCTGCGTGCGGGGTGCGGAGACGGGCACGGCGACATCTGGGCAAACGAAATCGGAGGGCGACGCGCTGATGGAGCGCGTCGTGGAACGCGGCAACATGAGGCGAGCATACCGCCGGGTGCTGAGGAACCAGGGTTCAGCCGGGGTAGATGGGCTGAGCGTGGAAGGCCTTGGTGACTGGCTCAAGATGCACTGGCCGAGTGTGAAGCAGGCGCTGCTGGAAGGGCGGTACGTACCGCAGGCGGTACGCCGGGCGGACATACCGAAGCCGCAAGGCGGGGTGAGGACGCTGGGCGTGCCAAGCGTGGTGGACCGACTGATCCAGCAAGCGCTGCACCAAGTATTGCAACCGATCTTGGAGCCGACGTTCTCGGCGAGTAGTTACGGATTCCGACCGGGCAAGAGTGCGTTGGACGCGGTGCGTCAGGCGCAAGCCTATGTTCAGGGTGGTCGGCATTGGGTGGTCGATATCGATTTGGAGAAGTTCTTCGATCGAGTCAACCATGATGTGCTGATGGGCCGGGTTGCGAGGCATGTAAAAGACAAAGTGACGCTGAAGCTGATTCGCCGCTTCCTCGAAGCGGGGATGATGGCGCACGGCGTGACGCGTGCGAGGACGGAGGGCACGCCGCAAGGCGGCCCGCTGTCCCCGCTACTGTCGAATATATTGCTGAGTGATCTGGATCGGAGGCTGGAGAGCCGAGGGCTGGCGTTCTGCCGGTACGCTGACGACTGCAACATTTACGTTGGCAGCCAACAAGCAGGACAGCGCGTCATGGCGAGAATCAGGGCCTATCTCGAGAAGGTCTTGAAGCTGCGCGTGAACGAGGCCAAGAGTGCGGTGGCGCGGCCGAGCACGCGGAAGTTCCTGGGATACCGGGTGGCGGTGAGGTTGGGTCAAGCACAGATCCGGATTGCACCGGAAAGCATCAAGCGATTGATGACGCGGGTGCGGGATCTGACGTTGAAGGGAAGAAGCGGGTCCCTTGAGCAGACGATCCGGAAGCTCAACCCGGTCCTACGGGGGTGGGCAAATTACTTCCGGCTCAGCCAGCAGCACAAGCGGCTGGAGGGGCTGGACGGATGGTTGCGAAGGCGTTTGCGCTGCCTGATCTGGCGGCAGTGGAAGCGCCCCCGAACCCGAGAGCGCAACATGATCGCACTGGGCCTACGCCCGGAGCGGGCATGGAAATCGAGCGTGAACGGGCGAGGACCTTGGTGGAACGCCGGTTCTCACCATTTGAAGCAGGCGTTACCCAATGCCTACTTCGATGCACGGGGACTGGTCTCGATCCGTCGGACGGTGGATCGCCTCCAGAGCATTAACTGAACCGCCGTATGCGGAACCGCACGTACGGTGGTGTGAGAGGGCTGAGGGGGTAACCCCTCACCCTACTCGATTTCATCGTGGAATTCCGGGGATGGCGGCGGGGCTTGGGTGCGGGGGCGAAGCGCCAACTCTGGTCGACAGCTTTGCATGGGACCCGAGTAAGCGCTAAAGCGCTAACTCTGGTCGACCGCAAAGCATGGGACCAGAGTAAGCGCTAAAGCGCTAACTCTGGTCGACAGGATGAACGACGATGTCCGAAGACGAACACGCGATCCGCCAACTGATCGAGACCTGGTTTGTCGCGAGCCGTCGCGGCGACCTGACGACGGCGCTGGACCTGATCGCCGACGACGCGATCTTCATGGTTCCCGGCCGGCCGCCCTTCGACAAGGCAGCGTTCGCCGCAGCGTCGCGCGGCACGAACCTGCTCGCGTCGCCGGCCTGACCAGCGAGCAGCGCCGCGAGGCGCGCGTCAGGCCGGCGCGCGGCCGTCGAGCACCCGCTCGAGCGCGTCGACCGCGCGCTCGGCCGCATCCTGCGCGCAGCAATCGACGACGATCCGCTCCGGCATCGCGCGCAGCCACGTGAGTTGCCGCTTGCAGAGCTGACGGGTCGCGAAGACGCCCTTGTCGCGCATCGTCCGGTAGTCGGTGACGCCGTCGAGATACTCCCACGCCTGCCGGTAGCCGACGCAGCGCATCGACGGCAGCCCGAGATGCAGATCGTCGCGCCGGCGCAGGCGCTCGACTTCGTCGATGAAACCCGCTGCCAGCATCGCGTCGAAGCGGGCGGCGATGCGCGCGTGCAGCACGGCGCGATCCGACGGCTCGAGCGCGACCGGCACGAACCGCAGGCCCGCCGCCGTATCGTCGTCGCGCGGCGGCGCGGCGAGGAGCGCCGACATCGGCTGCCCCGTCAACAGATACACCTCGAGCGCGCGCTGGACCCGCTGCGAATCGTTCGGCGCGAGCCGCGCGGCCGTGGCCGGATCGACGCTCGCGAGGCGCGCGTGCAGCGCGGGCCAGCCGTCGCGCGCTGCGTCGGCGTCGAGCGCCGCGCGCAGGTCCGGATCGGCCGCGGGCAAATCGTTCAGCCCCTGCGTCAGCGCCTTGTAGTAGAGCATCGTGCCGCCCGCGAGGAGCGGCGTGCGGCCGCGCGCGGCGATATCGGCGACGGCGCGCAGCGCATCGGCGCGGAATTCGGCGGCCGAGTACGCGTCGGCCGGATCGACGATGTCGATCAGATGATGCGGCACCGCCGCGCGCTCGTCGCGCGTCGGCTTCGCGGTGCCGATGTCCATCCCGCGGTAGACGAGCGCCGAATCCACGCTGACGATCTCGATCGGCCGGCGCGCCGCGAGCGCGAGCGCGGCGGCCGTCTTGCCGGACGCGGTCGGGCCGAGCAGGCACGCGACCGTGCGCACGGAGGCGGCGTTGCGTTCGCTCATTGGCCGCGCATGAAGAGCTTGTCGAGGTCGCCGAGCGTCAGTTGATACCAGGTCGGCCGGCCGTGATTGCATTGATCCGCGCGCTCGGTCGCCTCCATCTGCCGCAGCAGCGCGTTCATCTCGTCGAGCGTGAGGCGCCGGTTCGCGCGCACCGCGTGATGGCACGCGAGCGTGCCGAGCAGCTCGTGCTGGCGCTCGGTCAGCACCCGCGAGCCGCCGAACGCGTGCAGATCCGCGAGCACCGCGCGCGCGAGCGCCTGCAGATCGGCGTCCTTCAGGAGCGCGGGCACGGCGCGGATCGCGAGCGTCGTCGGCGACAGCACCGCGAGATCGAAGCCGAGCGCGTCGAGCGTTTCGCGCTCTTCTTCCGCCGTGCCGACTTCGACGGGCGTCGCCGTCATCGACACTGGAATCAGCAGCGTCTGCACGGCAACCGTGCGATCGGCGAGCGCGCGCTTGAACTGCTCGTACAGGATACGCTCGTGCGCGGCGTGCATGTCGACGATCACAAGGCCGCGCGCGTTCTGCGCGAGCACGTAGATGCCGTGGATCTGGCCGACCGCGAAGCCGAGCGGCTGCTCGTCGTGCATCGCGGGGGCGGCTGCGCCCGCCGCGGAGAACGCGGGCGCTGCGGCGCCGCCCGGCACGGTTGCGAAGAGCGGGGCGCCCGGCGCATCCGGCGCGTCGTGCGCTTCGAGCGCGCCCGTCGTGCCGTGCGGCGTGCCCGCGCCCGTGTCCTTGCGGCCGAACAGCGCGTCGTACAGCGCGAGCGGTTGCGCGACGGGCAGCGTGCCCTGCGTCATCCGCGACTGCCGCAGCCACGTATTGCCGGGCGCGGGCTGGCCGGCGCCCGCGCCTGCCGCGGGGGCAGGGCGAACGAACGACGCGCCCGGCGCGCCCGTCGAGTCGGCCGACGCCGGTGCGACGGGCGCAAGATGCGCGGCGTGGCCGCCCACCGTCGTCTCGGGCGACGCGCCCGCATGCCGCGCGAGCGCGCGCTGCACCGCGTGAAACACGAACTGGTGGATCGAGCGCGAGTCGCGGAAACGCACCTCGATCTTCGACGGATGGACGTTCACGTCGACGGCTTCCGGCGGCAGGTCGAGGAACAGCACGTACGACGGATAGCGGTCGCCGTGCAGCACGTCCTCGTACGCGGCGCGCACCGCGTGCGTGAGCAGCTTGTCGCGCACGAAGCGGCCGTTGACGAAGAAGTATTGCTGGTCCGCGCGGCCGCGGCTCGCGGTCGGCAGCCCCGCGCAGCCGTAGACGGCGAGCGGCCCGGCGCGCTCGTCGAGCGGCAGGTGGGCGGTCGCGAAGCCGTCGCCCAGGATCTTCGCGACGCGCGCTGCGGGCTCGCTCGCGTTCCAGTGCTCGACCGCGCGCCCGTTGTGCAGCACCGAGATCGCGATGTCCGGCCGCGCGAGCGCCGCGCGGCGAATCATTTCGAGGCAATGGCCGAACTCGGTCTGCTCGCTCTTCAGGAACTTGCGGCGCGCGGGCGTGCTGAAGTACAGCTCGCGCACTTCGATCGTCGTGCCGCGCGTGCCGGCCGCAGGCGCGACGACGCCCGTCTGCGCGTCGATGCGCGTCGCGTGCGCGGCATCCTCGGTGCGGCTCGTGACGAACATCTCGGCGACCGACGCGATCGACGCGAGCGCCTCGCCGCGGAACCCGAGCGTCGCGACCGCCTCGAGCTCGGCGAGCGAGCGGATCTTGCTCGTCGCGTGGCGCGTCAGCGCGAGCGGCAGCTCGTCGGCGGGAATCCCGCAGCCGTCGTCGGTGATCGAGATGCGCTTGACGCCGCCTTCGTCGAGCAGGATGCGCAGCGTGCCGGCGCCGGCGTCGAGCGCGTTCTCGACGAGCTCCTTGACGACGGACGCGGGGCGCTCGACCACTTCGCCCGCCGCGATCTGGCTGATCAACTGGTCGGGCAGCGGCTGGATCGCGCGCAGCCGGCGCAGGGCGGACGAGGACGCGTCGGCGGGCGAAGCGGTCGAGCGGCCCGCGGCGGAATCGGTGAATTCGGACATGGCGGAATTATAGCGAGGCCGCGCGGCGCGCCGCTTGCCGCGTTCGGTGCGCGACGCCGCTCGTCGGCCAAATTTCACGGTCGCTTAAGGCACTTTCGGTATCATGACAGCGTTGCTTTTTTTGCTTCCGGCCCCTTTGAGGCCGGCGCGCGCTCACTTCGTCACCGACACCAAGGAAACGCATTTGGAAACGCTGCTTCATTTCGTCAGCCTCGTCGTGCACATCGATGCATTTCTCGGCGATTTCATCCGGCAGTATGGCGCCTGGGTCTATCTGGTGCTGTTCCTGATCGTTTTCTGCGAAACGGGGCTCGTGATCTTCCCGTTCCTGCCGGGCGATTCGCTGCTCTTCATCGCGGGCGCGTTCGCGGCGACGGGCGAAATGACGCTCGCGGGCCTCATCGTGCTGCTGCTCGTCGCGGCGGTGGGCGGCAATACGGTCAACTATCTGATCGGCCGCGCGATCGGGCCGAAGGTCTTCAATACGCACATTCCGGGGCTGGAACGCTTCCTCGATCGCGCCGCGCTGCAGAAGACCCACAATTTCTACGAGCGGCACGGCGGCAAGACGCTCGTGCTCGCGCGCTTCATCCCGGTCGTGCGCACGTTCGCGCCGTTCGTCGCGGGCGCATCGGCGATGAGCTTCGCGCGCTTTCAGCTATTCAACGTGATCGGCGCGCTGCTCTGGGTGCTGCTCCTCGTCTTCCTCGGCTACTTCTTCGGCAACATCCCGTTCATTCGCCATTACCTGAACGTGATCGTGCTCGTCGGGATCGGCGCGGCGGTGATTCCCGTCGCGCTCGGCGCGCTGTGGAAGCTGCTGCGCCGCAAGCCGGGCGCGCAGAAGTCGCAGGCGAACCGCTGACGGGCGCGCGGCGAGCGCCGCCGCGCGCGGGCGGCAGCGACGCGTCGCGGCGTCGGCGTCAGGACTTCGCGATGTCGGCGGTGGTCCGATGCGAGATCGGCGTTTCCGGCGTCGGATAGCCGGCTTCGCGGAACGTGTCGAGAATCGCGCGATTGGTGTCGCAATACACTTGCCAGTAGTTCTCGGGCTGCGTCGACGGCCGCACGAACAGCAGCGGGCCCTCCGGCGTGAACGACAGCACGCCGACGTCGGGCGCCGGATGCTTGACGACGTTCGGAATCAGCTCGAGCGCGGCCTTCAGCCGCTTGATCGCATCGGCCGCGTCGACGCCGTTCGCGATCTTCGCCGTCAGATCGACGCGGCGCGTCGGCGTCGCGCTGTAGTTCGCGATGTTGTCGGAGAAGATCTTGTTGTTGCCGACGAGCGTGACGACGTTGTCGGCCGTGACGATCGTCGTGCCGAAGAGGCCCAGCTCCTTGACGGTGCCCGTCACGCCGCCCGCCGAGATCACGTCGCCGACCTTGAACGGCCGCAGCACCTGCATGAACACGCCGGCCGCGAAGTGCGCGAGCAGGCCGCCCCACGCGGTGCCGACGGCGAGGCCGAGGCCCGCGAGCAGCGCGGCGAACGAAGTCGTCTGCACGCCGAATACCTGCAGGATCGCGAGGATCAGCAGCACCGTGAGCAAGACGCTCACGACGGATTCCAGATAGTGCGACAGCGTCGAGTCGACTTTTCCGCTCCTGCGGATGAGCTTGCCCATCAGGTTCGTGACGATCCGGATCGCCCAGCGTCCGATGATCCAGAGCGCGATCGACGCGATGACCTGCAGGCCGAAGTCGATGCCGCGAGTGACGATGAAGGTTTGCACGGAAGCGAGATCCACGATGAGGTCTCCAAATGAATTGAACGGAGGCGGCCGTGAAGCCACGCGAAAGGGTTTTTTTATAACCGACTCGCGGCGATGGAGCAACCTTCGCCGCGCGCGGCGGGCTAGGTGATCGCGGTGCTTTCGGGGATGATTTCCCACGCGTCATGCAGGTCGACGAGCGGCTCGGACAGCACGAGGAACGCGTCGTCGCCGATCGCGCGGATGCGCGGGTCGTGAGGATGGCGCTCGTGCAGATGGCGAAACGACGTGCTGTGAAAGAGCGAGCGCGAGATGGAACATCACTTCGGAGTCCGTCGATCCTTCGATCGACGCGAAGAGCGCGGGATCGATGCGCATCATCAGGTCGCGCCGCAGCGTGTGATAGCGGCGGATCAGTCCGTTGCGAGCGAATAGCCAGCGGCCGCGGCGAAACGGATGGCAGTTGGTTTCCTGCACGGGCGTGCCGGTTGCCGAGCGAACGTGCGCGACGAACAGCGGCGAGCGGATCGCGCGCGCCGCGCGCAACGTGGAACGATCCGCAGGCGCGTGCGGATCGTCGTCGTGCGGCCTTTCCGTTGCGGCTCGTCGCGTCAGGTCGCGGACGTGCGTCCGTACGTGTCCTCGAAGCGGACGATGTCGTCTTCGCCGAGATACGAGCCGGACTGGACCTCGATCAGCTCGAGCGCAATCTTGCCGGGATTCTTCAGCCGGTGCGTTGCGCCGAGCGGAATGTAGGTCGACTGATTTTCGGTCAGGATGATTTCCTTGCCGTCGTTCGTGACGAGCGCGGTGCCCTTCACGACGATCCAGTGCTCGGCGCGATGATGGTGCATCTGCAGGCTCAGTTGCGCGCCCGGATTGACGACGATGCGCTTCACCTGGAAGCGCTCGCCTTGATCGATGCCTTCGTACGCGCCCCACGGCCGGATCACGCGGCGGTGCGTGACGGATTCGCGGCGGCCCGACGCGTTCAGCCATTCGACGACCTTCTTCACGTCCTGCGCGCGGTCGCGATGCGCGACGAGCACGGCGTCCGCGGTCTCGACGATCACGATGTTGTCGATGCCGATCGCGGCGACCATCCGGTGCTCGGCGCGGATATACGAGTTCTCGACCGTGTCGGTGTACACGTCGCCGATCAGCGCGTTGCGCTGCGCGTCGGTGGCCGCGATGTCGGCGAGCGCGCTCCACGAGCCGATGTCGTTCCAGCCGAGATTCACGGCGGCAACGACGGCCGCGCGCTCCGTCTTCTCCATCACCGCGTAGTCGATCGACACGTTCGGGCTCGCGCTGAACGCTTCGGGGTCGAGCCGCAGGAAATCGCAGTCGCGCTTCGCCGCGTCGAGCGCGAGCCCGGCCTGGCGCGCGATGTCGGGCGCGTGGCGGCGCAGCTCGTCGAGATAGGTCGACGCCTTCAGCATGAACATCCCGCTGTTCCAGTAATAGCCGCCGTCCGCGACGAAGCGCCCGGCCGTCGGCGCGTCCGGCTTCTCGACGAACGCGTCGACGCGATAGACGTGCGCACCGCCCGCGAGCGCCTTGCCGCGGCGAATGTAGCCGTAGCCCGTGTGCGCTTGCGTCGGCGTGACGCCGAACGTGACGAGATGCGCGTCGGACGCGACGCTTGCCGCCGTCTTCACGACATCGACGAACGCGGCTTCGTTGTCGATCACGTGATCGGACGGCAGCACGAGCAGCAGCGCATCGGGCGATTCGCGCAGCGCGAGGAGGGCGGCGATCGCGATCGCGGGCGCGGTGTTGCGGCCCATCGGCTCGAGCACGATCGACGACGGCGTGATGCCGACCTGGCGCAACTGCTCGGCGACGAGGAAGCGCTGCTCGTTGTTCGTGACGACGATCGGCGCGCTGACGCCCTCGACATCGCGCACGCGCAACGCGGTCTGCTGGACGAGCGTGTTGTCGCTCGTGAGCTTCAGATACTGTTTCGGATAGCCTCCGCGCGACATCGGCCAGAGGCGCGTGCCGCTGCCGCCGCACAGGATCACTGGATAAATGTTCATGAATGACCTCGATTTGCAAAGCTGGGCTGGCTCGTTGCGCAAAAACCAGCGGGTTTCGATTCCGTCGATGCGCCGATTCGCTGCTGCGTGCCGGCCGATTTTCAACCGTCCGGGCGATCCTGTCGAACCGCGATCCGCTGCGTGATTCGCCATCCGGCATGCGATAGTACATTACGCGTCCAACGAACCGCCTTCAGAAAAGGCCGCGCGCGATTGCCGCGCACGCGCCCGAGCGGCCGCGCGGCCGGCGCCGCGAGCCGCTCGACGACGGCCTCCGGCGTCGTGAACATGCGCAGACGCCAATCCCAGTACAGCGGGTAGCGCAGCAGCGCGCCCGCCGTCAGCATGTCGAGCGTCAGCGCGCGCTCGCGCCACGGCAGCGGCGCGAGCGCGTCGCGCGTCAGGCCCCATCCCGCATAGAACGGCAATCCGTACGTGTAGACGGTCTTGCCGCGCAACAACGCGTCGAAGCCCGCCAGCGACGAAAGTGTATGAACTTCGTCGGCCGCCTCGATCAGCGACAGCAGATCGGACTCGGCGTCGACGACGTCGGCGAGCCGCAGCGCGTCGACGAGACCGTCGCGATTGCCCGACAGCACGTCCGGATGCGGCTTGTAGACGATGAACGCATCGGGGCGGCGCGCGCGGACTTCGCGCAGCAGCGCGTCGGCCGTGCCGAGCGCGCGGGTGCCGAGGCGGATCGACGCGTCGTCGGCGACCTGCCCGGGCACGAGCGCGACCGGCCGTCCCGCGGGCCGCGTCCACGCCGGCGCGCGGCGGCCGAGATTGTACTTCGTGATACCGGCGCGCACGATGCGCTCGCGCAGCGCGGCCGCGCGCGCGAGCTCGGCGCCGGTGAAATCGGCTTCGTTGAAAAGCACCGTCAGATCGCTCGGCCGGCTCGCGTCGAAATAGAGCCCGCGCCGGTCGATCGCCTGGCTATACGGCGCGTTCATGTCGGAGCCGAGTCCGAGCGAATGGATGAAGCCGTCCTCGATGCGCACGTGCGCGACGCCGGGAGCGAGACCCTCCGCGCTGCGCGCGCCCCAGAACGCCGCGCATTCGTTCGCGCGCACGGCCGCGGGCGCATGCGCCCAGCGCAGCCGGCCCCCGCCTGCCGCGAGGAACGGCGTCGCGAACGGCCGTTTCCAGCGCTGGAAACGCACGCCGGCGACCCGCTCGAGATCCTTGAACCGCTCCGCGACCGCATGCTGCAGCTCGATGCCGTCGAGCGCGGCGGACAGGCTGCCCGGCGCGTGCGTCGCGGGATCGAGGTAGTGCGCGATGCGCACGAACACGGCATCGAACAGCGCGGCGAGCGTCGGGCGCGCGTCGCGGCCGGGCAGCGTGTGGCGATCGTCGGTGAGGCCCCAGCCCGCATAGTACGGTGTCCCGAATACGTGCGTGCGCACGCCGGCGAGGAGCGCGCTCATGCCTTCGGACGCGTCGACGACATACACGTGATCGACGTGCCGCAGCAGGTCGGCGAGCGAATACGGCGGCGCGAGGCGGTGCACGCCGTCCGGCAGCGCGTTCGAATCCGCGGACAGCCAGCGCCCCGTCGCGGCGTCGCCGCTTCGGATCATCCAGAACGCCGCATCCGGATGCGCGGCGCGCGCCGCTTGCATCATCGCTTCGAAATCGTTCGAACGGTCGCGCGCGCGCGCGTGCACGTTCGCCGAGGTTGCACGCCGCTCGTCGATCAGCAGCACGCGCGTGCGGCGCGCGGAAATATCGACCGCGATGGGCGCGCGTGCGGCGCGTCCGCACAGATGCAGCGCGTCGGCGAGCAGTACGCGCCGCATCAGCGCGGCGGTTTCGGGGCCGCTGCCGGCGCACGGATGGGCGGCGAGCGCATCGGCGATCGCGTCGGCGAACGCCTGGGGGCCGCTCGCATCGGCCGGCACGCAGAACCACGAGCGCAGCGGCGCGCCGCGCGCATCGGGCGCAGCGATCGGTCCGGGCCATGCGGCGCGCGCGCGGATGCCGGCGATGCGCGCGATGCGCAGCGCGGCGCGCCCGCTCCAATGATCGATCCACAGACGATCCGAGCGGCGCGCGATCCAGCTCGCGAGCCGCGCGCCGCGCGTGATGCCGCGCAAGTCGAACCGGGGGGCGGTGGGCGCGGCCATCTAACCGAGCGATGCAATGAAGCGGTCGACGATATCGAAATGCGCCGCCCAGGTCGGCGCGCGAAAGCCGGCGATGCGATCGAGTTGCGCGCGTCGCTCGGGGCTGTCCGCGCGCGCATACGCTTCGATGCGGGCGAGCCATCCGGGGCCGTCGAGCGGATCGAGATAATCGGGAATGCCGGCCGCGATTTCGCGGAACACGTCGAGCTCGCTCGCGAGCACGGGCACGTTCGACGCGAGCGCTTCGACGAGCGGCATGCCGTAGCCTTCGACGAACGACGGAAAGATCAGCGCGCGCGCGTGCTGCAGCCACGCATGTAGTTGGTCATCCGAACAATCGGATTGCTCGATCACCGCGCCGCGCAGGCTCGCGCAGCGCTCGAGCATGTCGATGACGTTTTCGCATTCCCAGCCGCGCCGGCCGATCACGACGAGTTTCGGCGCGGCGTCGCCGAGGCGTTCGACGAGCCTGCGCCACACGTGCAGCATGAACCAGTGATTCTTGCGCGGCTCGATCGTGCCGAGCATCACGAAGTACGGCGACGCGAGCGGCGCGGCCTGCGCTGCCTGCGCGGGCTGCGGCCCGGTGCCGCCCGCGAGCGGCGCGACGATGGCGGGCGGCAGCGCGAGCGCCGCGCGCTTCGCTTCCTGCGCGAGCGAGTCGAGCGTCGCCTGCGAATTCGCGATGAGGCCGTCGGCGTGACGAAGGGCTGTGTGGATGCGCTTGCGGTGGACGTCGTCGACGCCCGGGCGGCTGTATTCCGCGTGCGTCAACGGAATCAGGTCGTGCACCATGCATACCGCGCGGCCGCTTCTTCGCCGCATCGACTGGTAATAGCGCGGATATTCCATTCCGGTGTGGCTCGTGTGCAGCAGCGTCGAGCCGGCGGGCGCCGGCCGCAGCCGGTTGACGGTCCACGTGCGGGCGAGCAGGTTCGCGATGTAGCGCCGGTCCGGGCGCTGCGCAAGCAGCATCGCAAACGTTCGCTGCGAGTCGGTTTCGCTCAGAACGGCGGAGAAGCCGTACTCGCTCAGGATGCCGCGCGCGCGGGCGCCGTACCGCTCGACGTACGCGAGGCCGACGCGATCGACCCCCGTCGGAAGCAGCCCCTTGTAGCACCGGCTTATCAGGCGTGTGACGTCCAGGTAAATATGTGTCACGGGGATGCAATCTTTCGATGAGAATACGAATCGCTTGAATGACCTTTACGCGCGCGATCGGACGGCTGTTCGCGCACGGCGGGTCTCTTTCCGGAATGCGTTTGCAATAGGCGACAATTGATGCTGAAATATTCTATTGCATCTCCGAAAGTGCGACAATTTTCGCCTCCGTCTACGTCTGGGGCCCAACGATACATGTCACGTTTGTCTTGCGGTGCTTCTTATATCGCGCTTGCAGTCAGCGCAGCCTTGCTCGCAGGCTGTTCGAGCATCGCCAGCTCGGGCCCCAGCCGCTCTCAGATCGATCGGGCGCCGAGCCACTCGCAGGACGAAGCCCAGGTCCGGGCGAATCTTCCCGCCATCCAGGTGGTCGACGTGACCGACGGCGTCGCGCGCCAGCTCTACGTCGAGCGCCGCCACGGCGATTTTTCCGAGCTGCTCGGCAACGATGCGCGCTTCCAGCAGCAGCTCGGCGTCGGCGACACGATCGAGGTGTCGATCTGGGAAGCGCCGCCCGCGACGCTGTTCGGCGTCGCGCAGACGAGCGACACGAAGGCGGGCGCGACCAACGCGAAGGTCACTGTGCTGCCCGACCAGGTGATCGACGGCGACGGGACGATCAACGTTCCGTTCGCCGGCCAGATCAAGGCCGTGGGCCATACGCCGGCCGAACTGCAGCGCATCATCGCGGCGCGCCTGAAGAACATCGCGCACGACCCGCAGGTGCTCGTGAAGTTGTCGCGCAATGCAACTTCTTACGTGACGATCGTCGGTGACGTCGCGAGGAGCGACCGGATGCCGCTGTCCGCGCGCGGCGAGCGGCTGCTCGACGCGCTCGCGACGGCAGGCGGCGTGCGCCAGCCGGTCGACAAGATGACGATTCAGGTGACGCGCGGCAACGTCGTCGCGTCGCTGCCGCTCGAATCGGTGATTCGCGATCCGCGGCAGAACGTGCCGCTGCGCGCCGGGGACGTCGTGACGGCGCTGTTCCAGCCGTACAGCTTCACCGCGCTCGGCGCGACCGGGAAGAACGAGGAAATCAATTTCGAGGCGCAGGGCATCACGCTCGCGCAGGCGCTCGCACGGGCGGGCGGGCTGCAGGATTCGCGCTCCGACGCGATGGGGGTCTTCATCTTCCGGCTCGAGGACGCGAACGCGCTCCAGTGGCCGAATAAGCCGGTGCGCACGACGGCCGACGGCAAGGTGCCCGTCGTCTACCGGGTGAACCTGCGCGACCCGAGTTCTTTTTTTGTCGCCCAGAGTTTCATGATGGACAACAAGGACTTGCTTTACGTGTCGAACGCACCGATCGCCGAGTTGCAGAAGTTCCTGAATCTCGTGTTCTCGGTCGCGTATCCTGTCGTGACGGGCGTCCAGACCTTCAAGTAAGTGCGTGACGCGGCGGCCGCAGGTGCCTGACCGCCGCGTGCGGCGCGCGCGAAATGAACGGCCCGTTCGGCATCAGGAGCGGGCTGCGACTATAACGACGCGTTTGGCGGGGGGCGGCACGGCGGTTCGAATGCGCGCAGCCTCGGCGCGTCCGTCGCGATGACCGGCGCTCGGTCCGGGCGGCGAGCCAGCCCGGCCGTCATGATCAGCATCTATCCAGGGCAGAGAGCAGCACGCTTCGAGTTCATGGTCCGATGATTACTTCTTACGCACAAAATTTCGAGGACGTGATGTTGTGGCGCGCGCTCGCGCATGTCGAGCACGGCTTCTACATCGATATCGGCGCGCAGGATCCGCGCATCGATTCCGTCAGCCTCCTTTTCTACGAGCACGGCTGGCGCGGCATCCACGTCGAGCCTACGCCCCGCTATGCCGATGCGCTGCGGCAGCGTCGGCCGGACGAGACCGTGATCCAGGCGGCCGTCGCGAACCAGAACGACGTTTTACGGTTTTATGAAATACCGGGAACCGGCATTTCGACCGCAGACCCGAACATCGCCGCCCAGCATCGCGAGCGCGGCTTCGAGCCGCGCGAAATCGTCGTGCCGTGCACGACGCTCGAATCGATCTTCGAACTGGGCGCGGGCCGCGACATCCATTGGCTGAAGATCGACGTCGAAGGATTCGAGCGGCAGGTGCTCGAGAGCTGGAACGGCGCGAGCGCCCGCCCGTGGATCGTCGTCGTCGAAAGCACGTGGCCGATGACGCAGATCGAGCGTCATCGCGAATGGGAATCGGCGCTCGTCGGGCTTGGGTATTGCGCGGTCTATTTTGACGGCCTAAATAGATACTATGTTTCGGAGCAGCACGGCGAGCTCAAGCAGGCGTTTCATGCGCCGCCGAACGTGTTCGACGATTTCGCGCTGAGCGGCGAATCGAATGCGCCATTTCACCGCCAAATCGTCGAGCGCGATCAGGCGGCGCTCGATGCGGCCAAGGCCGAATTGCAGCAGATCGACGAGGACAGCCGGGCGCGCATTCGCGCGCTGAACGACGAGCTCGAGTCGGCCGCCGCGCGCAGCGCCGAACAGGCGCGCGCTGCGCTGGAACAGAGGGTGGCGGACGAACAGGCATTCCGTCAGCAGGAGCAGCAATGGGCGGCTCGCGACCGGGAGCGATCGTACGAGCATGCCTTACTCCGGACAAAATTGGAGGATACGCTCAAGAGTTCGGTGCTGCGCGAGCAGGATGCGCGGCGGCAATTGCTCGATGCGTCCGCGAAGGCCGACGCGGCACTTGCGGCGCAGGCGAGCGCGCATGCGGAGCGTGAGCGCGAATGGCAGGCGGCGCGCGTCGAGCACGAGCGCCGTTTCGCGGATGCGATGCAGACTGCGCAGAGCGAGATTCGCGCACATTCGGAAGCGCTGCGGCAACGCGACGCGCAAACCGAGGACAAGCTTGCGCAGCAAGCGCTTTCGCTGCGTAAGGAAGCGGAGGCGGAGCGGGCGCGGCTCGCGGCGGTTCACGGCGTGGACCTTGCGGAGTTGCGCCGCGCGCAGCGCGAGGAGCGCGACGGACATCGCGAACGCGAGCGGCTGCTGTTGCAGCAGATCGAGGCGGCTGCTCTCGACGCGCAGGCGCGCGGCGAGGAACTCGCGACGCTCGTGACGCAGCACGCAGTCTTCGTGCGCGATCTGGAGCGCGAAAAAACAACATTGGTTCAACACTACGAGAATTTGCTGCGAGAATCCGACGGGCAGCGGATTCGTCGCGAGCAGCAGGCGGCAAGCGATTTATCTTTCTTGCAGTCGCGGCTCGAGCGGCGCAATGGCGAATACGACGAGCTGAGCTCGAAGTACGAGGCCGAAGCCGAAGCCCATGCGCGTCACGCTCATGCGCTCGCCGAGCGGAACGCGGAGTACCTGTGGGAAGGATATCGCCTCGGGCGCGCGGAGAAGGCGCGGGGCTGGTTTGCGAGAGCGTTTTCGTTCGCGGGCCACGGCCCGAAGCTCGACGTGCGCTATTTCGCGCCGTCGACCGAAGCGAAGCGCGACGCGGCTTCAGCGAAACATCGTGTGGATCGCATGAAAATGTTGAAAATCAATTTCCAGCCGGAATTCGTCGTTCGGGAAGACGGAAAGTACAACCTCGACGATTTTCTTTCGCTGCACGACAGGAATTTCGTGCGCGCCGCGTATCTCGCGCTATTGAACCGCGAGCCGGACGAATACGGCGAGCGGCATTATCTGAGCCGCGTCCGGGCGGGCGTGAGCAAGATCCAGATCCTGTCGGACATCCAGAAATCGAAAGAGGCCCGCAAGCGCGGCGCGAAGATCGCTCACCTGAAGGGCGCGATGTTCGTGAACAAGCTGTTCGGCATTCCCGTGATCGGCGGCCTGGTTCAGGGCACCTGTTTCTTTTTCAGCGTGAATCGTCACCTGAAGGATCTCCGGGCGCTCGAAAATCATTTGATCCGGATGGGAGAGGAGATGCAGCAGCACTATCAGGGCTACGTGGAGTCGTCGATCAAATCGCAAGGCACGGGGAGCGGCAAATGAAGATCCTGACGCTCAGCACGTATCCCGTCGGAACGCCCGCGCACGGCGGCCAGCACCGGGTGGCGAACATCGTGCGTGTCCTTCGCGCTGCCGGACATCAGGTGCAATCTGCAGGCGTACTTGGAAGTGAGCAGTACGCGTCGGAGCCGACTTTTTGTGATTTCCCCGGATACGAGAAGTTGCAGAAATACGTTCAGGACCCGGGATTGCTGGAGGATTTTGCGATCGGGCGTCTCTATGTGCAAGATGACGATGCATATCAGTCGCTCGCAAACAAGATCGACTCGAATCCGGACGTGATTCTGATCGAGAACCCCTGGCTATTTGATTTCGCAAAGCGCTTCGTGAGCCAAAGGAAACTGCGCGAGACTCGATTGATATATAGCTCGGAGAACATCGAGCACGAGCTACGTTATGAAATTATCGTTCAATACCTGATGTCGGTTGAGCGCGCAACGACAGCGCGTGATCTGATTCTCGAAACCGAACTGAAGGTTCTTCGTGAGGCGCATGGTGTCTGTGCAGTATCGCAGGAGGATCTCGAATGGATGCAGCGGCATACGCAGGCGAAGTGCATTCTCGCGCAGAACGGCGTCGCGCGCCGCACGACGACGGACGAGGGGCTCGAGCAGGCGAACCGGATCACACAGCACCGCAAGATTGTGCTGTTCTGTGCATCGGCCCATCCGCCGAATATGACCGGTTTCTTCGAGATGTTTGGCGAGGGTGTTGGCTGTATCGCGCCGGATGAGTTACTTGTGCTCGTCGGGAGTGCCGGACCAGCGATCATGTCGGATCCGCGTTTTCACAGGATTGCTGGCCTTGGGCGTGCAACTGTATCAGTTGGCGTTGTGTCGGAAGAGTGCCTGCAGGGTCTCCTCACACTTGCGCACGCAATCATCCTGCCGATCACGCACGGCGGCGGCACCAATCTGAAGACGGCCGAGGCGTTGTGGGCGGGCAAGAACATCGTGGCGACGCCGGTCGCGATGCGCGGCTTCGATGCGTTCACGAAGGCGCGCGGCGTGTCGATCGCCGACGACAGCCGCGGCTTCGTCGCCGCGCTGCGCGAATCGATGGCGGCGCCGCCGCTGCGGCTCACGCACGACGAGCAGGCCGCGCGCGCATCGGTGCTGTGGGACGAGACGCTGCGCGCGCTCGTCGACTACGTCGCGAGCCTCGCGCCGCGCGCGTCGTCCGCGCCGAAGCCGCAGCGCGAATTGCAAAGCCAGACCTGAAGCACGCAGCCCGTACCGATACGTCACGACGTCGCCTGTTCGCGGGCGGCGGCATCCGGTAGTGAACCCAAGGATCACGCATGTCGCAACAGAATGCCCCACTGATTTGGATGAACGTCACGACCAGTGCGAACTGGAACCGCCCGCCCGTCGGCATCGTCCGCGTCGAGCAGGCGCTGTGCAAGGAGCTCGAGGCGATGTACGGCAAGCGTCGCTTCAGGAAGTGTGTGTGGCGCGAGGGGCAATTCATCGAGTGGACGGAGCCTGCCGCCGGGCGTTCGGCCGAGATCGACGACGTCGTCGACATGATGCTGCCGCGCACCGAATCGTTCGATCTGTCGCGCCGCTTCCTGTATCGCGCGCTCGACCTGTTCGGCAAGCAGTCGCACGCGCGCGGCGGCGCGCAGGGCGTCCGGCTCGACGTGCCGGTGGGCGACCAGCAGTATCGCCTCACGCCCGCCGCCGGAGACATCCTCGTCTCGATCGGTCTCGACTGGGATCAGTCGTATTCGTCCGAGTTCTACAACTTGCGCAAGAAGAAGGGCATCCACGTGATCACGTGCTGCTATGACCTGATTCCGGTGCTGTTTCCGCAATACTGCGTCGGCGACGTGTCGAGCCGCTTCAAGGAGTACTTCAATTTTCTCGCGTGGGGCTCGGCCGCGGTGCTGTGCATCTCCGAGCAGACGAAGAAGGACTACCTCGAGCTCTGCAACCGGATCGGCTCGCCGATCCGGCCGTCGCACGTGATTCCGCTCGGCGACAACGTGCCGACGGGCGACGGCGATGTCGGGCCGCAGGTGCAGGACGTGCTGAGAAAGCCGTTCATCCTGTTCGTGTCGACGATCGAGCGCCGCAAGAATCACGAGATCCTCTACCGCGCGTATCACCGGCTGTGCTGGGAAGGCCACGGCCACAAGCTGCCGAAGCTCGTGTTCGTCGGGATGCCGGGCTGGGGCGTCGGCGATCTGCTGAAGGACATTGAGCTCGATCCGCTGACGCGCGATCTGATCGTGCAGCTCAATCACGTGACCGATCACGAACTGATGCAGTTGTACAAGCACGCGCTCTTCTGCGCCTATCCGTCGCTGTACGAGGGCTGGGGGCTGCCTGTCGGCGAGGCGCTCGCGATGGGCAAGGCGGTGCTGAGCTCCGATCAGGGATCGCTGCCCGAGGTGGGCGGCGATCTCGTTCGCTATCTGCCCGCATGGGACGTGCAGGCGTGGGCTGACGCGATGCTCGAATGGTGTTCGACGCCCGCGAAGATCCACGAGGTCGAGCAGCGCGTGAAGAAGGCGTATCGCGTGCGCACGTGGACGGGCACGGCCGAGGTCGTGAAGCAGGTGATCGACGGCATCGCGGCGGCGGGCGCGGACGCGCGCACCGTCATCTATCCGGGCTACGACTGCAGCACGCAGATCGGCGTGCACGCCGGCCCGGGCCTGAAGGGCACGGGCAACGACGGATTCCTGATGTTCGGCCCGCACCGCGCGATGACGGCCGGCAACTATACGGTGAAGGTGTTCGGCACGCCGGACGAGCAGCAGGACGCGAATCTGTCGTTCGACTTCGTCGCGAACGAAGGCAGGCAGTGCCTCTGGCGCGGCGAAGCGCGCGTGCCGCGCGCGCCGGGCGATGCCGAGTCGCTCGTCGTCGAGTTCGACATCGACGTGAAACAGCACCTGGACGACTTCGAGGTGCGCTGCATCGATCACGGCACGCAGATGCAACTGACGAGAATGGAAATAACGAAGCGGTAGCGGTATCGAGCGCGTCGGCCCGGCGAGTGCTTCGTCCGGCCGCGCCGGGCATGATGGACACCAATCTAGTGAGTCAACAATGAGCGTCACTGCAATTATCACCGGCATTACCGGCCAGGACGGGGCTTATCTCGCTCAACTCCTGCTCGACAAGGGCTACGTGGTCTACGGCACCTATCGCCGCACGAGCTCGGTCAACTTCTGGCGCATCGAAGAGCTCGGCATCGGCGCTCATCCGAATCTCCATCTCGTCGAATACGATCTGACCGATCTGAGCGCGAGCATCCGCCTGTTGCAGACCACGGGCGCGACGGAAGTTTACAATCTTGCCGCGCAAAGCTTCGTCGGCGTGTCGTTCGACCAGCCCGTCACCACCGCGGAGATCACCGGCATCGGCCCGCTGAACCTGCTCGAGGCGATCCGGACCGTGAATCCGGCGATCCGCTTCTATCAGGCGAGCACGTCGGAGATGTTCGGCAAGGTGCAGGCGATCCCGCAAACGGAGACGACGCCGTTCCATCCGCGCAGCCCGTATGGCGTCGCGAAGCTCTATGCGCACTGGATCACGATCAACTACCGCGAGAGCTATGACATCTTCGGCTGCAGCGGGATTCTGTTCAATCACGAATCGCCGCTGCGCGGCCGCGAATTCGTCACGCGCAAGATCACCGACAGCATCGCGAAGATTCGCCTCGGCAAGCTCGACGTGCTCGAGCTCGGCAATCTCGACGCGAAGCGCGACTGGGGCTTTGCGAAGGAATACGTGGAAGGGATGTGGCGGATGCTGCAGGCCGACAAGCCCGACACGTACGTGCTCGCGACGAACCGGACCGAGAAGGTGCGGGATTTCGTCGACATGGCGGCGCGCGCGGCGGGCTTCAGGCTTGCATGGGAAGGCCGCGAAGAAAACGAAGTCGGGATCGACCAGGTCTCGGGCAAGACGATCGTGAAGATCAATCCGAAGTTCTATCGCCCCGCCGAAGTGGATCTGCTGATCGGCGATCCGCAGAAGGCGCGCGAAGCGCTCGGCTGGGCGCCCGCCACGACGCTGGAGCAGTTGTGCCAGATGATGGTCGAGGCCGACATCCGGCGCAATGAAGCAGGTTTTTCTTTCTGATTTATGGCAAAAGTTCTGATTACCGGGATCGGCGGTTTCACCGGGCGGTATCTCGCCCGGCGGCTGACGCAGAGCGGGCATGACGTGTGCGGCCTCGTCCATCGGGCGGGTGTCGGGCTCGAATGGCGCACGCACGTCGCGGATCTGCTCGATCGCGGCCAGCTCGCGGACGTCTTCGAGCGCGAACGGCCCGATGCGGTCGTGCATCTGGCCGCGATCGCGTTCGTCGCGCACGATGACGTGAGCGCGATCTACCAGACCAACGTCGTCGGTACGCGGAACCTGCTCGATGCGCTGGCGTCGTCGTCTCACACGCCGCGCTCGGTGCTGCTCGCGAGCAGCGCCAACGTCTACGGCAACACCGATCGCGAATGGATCGACGAATCGGTGCCGCCCGCGCCCGCGAACGATTACGCGGTCAGCAAGCTGTCGATGGAGTTCGTCGCGAGGCTCTGGCGCGAACGGTTGCCGATCGTCGTCGTGCGGCCGTTCAATTACACGGGCGTCGGTCAGGCGGTGAACTTCCTGCTGCCGAAGATCGTGTCGCACTTTCGCTCGCGTGCGTCCGTGCTCGAACTCGGCAATCTCGACGTGATCCGCGATTTTTCGGACGTGCGCGCCGTCGCCGCCGCTTATGAGAAGCTCATCGGCGGCGCGTTCGCCGGCGAGACGTTCAACGTATGTTCGGGCGTCGGCTATTCGCTGCACGACGTGCTCGCGATGGCCGAGGAGCTGACGGGCTACCGGCCTGAAATCCGTGTCAATCCGAACTTCGTGCGTGCGAACGAAGTTCGCAAGCTGATCGGCAACAGCACGAAGCTGCGCGACGCGATCGGCGAGCCGCTGGCGGTCGGGTTGCGCGATACGCTCGCATGGATGCTGGAGCGCGCCGCTTGAAGCTGATCCTCGCGGTGGACGCGATCGTGCCGCCGCTGACCGGAATCGGGCGCTATGCGTGGGAGCTCGCGAAGCATTATTCGACGCCGGACAGCGGGCTTGAGTCGATTCGCTATTTCTTCGCGGGCCAGTGGATCGGCGATCCGCGGGTCTTGCTCGACGGTCCGCCACGCGGGCGCGCCGCGCGCCGCAAAGGCTGGTGGCCGCGCGTGTCGGCCGGCTTGCGGCAGTGGCGCGAGCAGCGCGCGGTCCGCGGGCACGTGTTTCATTCTCCCAATTATTTTTTGCCGGACTGGGTCGAAGGCGGTATCGTCACCGTGCACGATCTGTCGGTCTTCAAGTATCCGGAGACGCATCCGGTCGAGCGCATCCGCCACTTCGAGCGCGGCTTCGCGTCGACGCTCGCGCGCGCCGCGCACATCATCACGGATTCCGAAGCGATCCGGCACGAGGTGGCCGACAGCTTCGGCTGGCCGCTCGAGAAGATCACGTCGGTGCGTCTCGGCGTGCCGCCGGAGTTCGGGCGCCGCGAGCGCGCGACGCTTGCCGAGCCGCTCGCGCAATACGGGCTCGCGCCCGGCGCCTATACGCTGTGCGTGTCGACGCTCGAGCCGCGCAAGCGGATCGACGCGTTGCTCGCCGCCTATGCGGCGTTGCCGGCGGCGCTGCGCGCGCGCTACCCGCTCGTGCTCGTCGGCAGCGAGGGCTGGTTAAGCGATGCATTGCGGCAGGACATCGCGCGCGGCGAACGGCAAGGGTGGCTGCGCTATCTCGGCTTCGTGCCGGAGGCGGCGCTGCCGCTGCTGTACGCGGGCGCGCACGCGTTCTTCTTTCCGTCGCTCTACGAAGGATTCGGCCTGCCCGTGCTCGAGGCGCTCGCGAGCGGCGTGCCGACGCTGACGTCGCGCTGCTCGTCGCTGCCGGAAGTCGCGGGCGGCGCGGCATGGCTCGTCGAGCCGGGCGATCATGAAGCGTTGCGGGCCGGCATCGAGCACGTGATGTGCGACGAACCTTGGCGGGCGGCCGCGATCGACCGGGGGCTCGAGGTCGCGAGCGAAACGACGTGGGCGCGGTGCGCGCGCCGCACGCTCGACGTGTGCCGCCGCGTCGCGTGAATCAGGCGGCTTCGGCGAGCGCCGCAACGAGCGCTTTCAGTTGATCGGCGCTCGCCGACCACGTGATCGGCTCGATCCCGCCGCTCGTTGGCGCGGCGCCGGCCGCTAGCTGCGCGAGCCACGCCGACAGTTCGCGCGCGAGCGCGCCGCCGTCCGCCGCGCGGAAGTACGTCGCATGGTTTCCCGCCACTTCCCTGAACACGTCGAGGTCGCGCAGGAACAGCGGCTTGCCGTGCCGCGCCGCCTCGACGATCGGCAGCCCGAAGCCTTCGGCCTCGGACGCCATCACGAGGCCGTCCGCCTGTGCGTATAGTGCCTCGAGGCGCGCATCGTCCGCGTCGTGCAGCCAGATGAGCCGCCGGCCGTTTTGCGCGTGCCGCTGCAGGCGCTGCACGACGGGCTCGACATGCCAGCCGGGCGCGCCGACGACGACGAGCGTGACCTCGGCGCCGTCGCGCCACAGCGCATCGAACGCATCGAGCACCTGTGCGTGCCCCTTGCGCGGCTCGATCGTGCCGACCATCAGCAGCAGCGGGTGCGCCGCGTCACGGCACGGGTCCGCCTGCGCCGGCATCGACGCCGGCGCGGCGTGTGCGTGGCCGAGCGTTTCCGCGCCGAGATCGAACGAGCGGATCGCGATGTCCGCGTTCGTCAAGCCGAAGCGGCGCCGCATCAGCCAGTCGATCTCGCGCGCGACGGTGCGGGAAATGCACCAGAGCTCGTCCGCGTGCACGGCGAGCGTCGACAGCCAATGCCGGAACGAGCGCCGCGCGCGCGGCGTGAACCAGCGCGGATGCTGGAACGGCAGCAAGTCGTAGACGACGAACGCGCAGCGCACGCCTTGCCGCTTCCACGCGAGCAGGTCGCGCTGCCGCCGCGGGACGATGCGGCTCGTCAGGTCGAGGCCGATGAATACGTCGCCGGCGCGAACGCGCACGGCTTCGCCCGGCGGGGCCGATGCGGCGTGCTGTGGCTCGCCCGCATCGGGCGGGAGAAAGTGGTCCGCATAACGATAGGGCGTCTTGCGCGTCGCGCGGATCGGGCGCACGTCGAAGCCATCGGGCGGCGAGGCCAGCAATTGCGCGAGGAGCGAGCGGACGACGCGCTGAATGCCCGTGCCGGCGTCGTGCGCGGCGATGATCGACACGTCGACGAGCAGTTGTCGCCGCAGGGCGCCGGGCGAGCGCGGCGCGCCGCTGCCGCATGCGCTGACCGCGCGCCGCGCCGCGCGCGCGAAGCCGGGCGCGACCCAGATCGCGGCGCACTGCAGGACGGCGGCTTTCAGCGCCCGGCTCAAGCTTCGGACGCCGGCACGGCGCGCGTCATGCGGTGCTCTCTTGATAGAACGCGTACGCATCATCGACCGAGTCGAACGAATGCAGCTTGCCTTCGATCAGCACGGATGCGCGGTCGCAATGCTGCTGGATGTAGCTCGCGTCGTGGCTCACGATGATGAGCGAGCGATCCTTGCGCCGCTCGAACAGCTCGTGGTGGCATTTCGCGTGAAAGCGGCTGTCGCCGACGGCGACGATCTCGTCGATCAGGAAGCAGTCGAATTCGATCGCCATCGAGATCGCGAACGCGAGACGCGCGCGCATCCCGGCCGAGTAGCTCTTGACCGGCTCGCGCAAGTAGTAGCCGAGCTCCGAGAATTCCTGCACGAACGGCTCGGCCGCCTTCGGGTCGGCGCCGTAGACGCGGCAGATGAAGCGCAGGTTGTCCATGCCGGTCAGGCTGCCCTGGAATGCGCCGCCGAACGCGAGCGGCCAGGATACCTGCATGCCGCGGCGGATGCGGCCCGACGTCGGCAGCTCGGCGCCGCTGATCATCCGGATCAGCGTCGACTTGCCGGCGCCGTTGCGCCCGAGGATGCCGACCTTCTCGCCTTGCTTCACGTTCAGGTCGATCTGGTTCAGCACGCGGCGCATGCCTTGCCGCGTGTGATAGTCCTTGCAGACACGCTCGAGCTCGATCATTCCGGCTCCACCTTGCGGCCTGCGTCGCGCACGAAATACAGGCCGATCAGCAGCAGGATCAAATCGCTGAACACCATGTAGCGGATGCTGTAGTGCGGCGTGACGAGCGAGCCGAAGTAGCCGCCGCGCAGCATTTCGGTGCCGTGCACCATCGGCAGCAGCAGGACCGCGTTCTGGAATTTTTCGGGCAGCCATGCCACCATGAAGAGCGAGCCCGACAGCGGGAACAGAAGATACGCAACCGTGTGCCAGATCCGCTCGACCGATTCGCTGCGCTCGGACAGCGCGCCGATAACTAGTGCGAGGCCGGATCCGAATGCGGCGAGATGCAGCCATGCGCCGAGGACCATCATCATGTTTTCGGGCGGATGCATCATGCCGGCGACAATGAAGAAGATCGTCAGGAACGTAAACGACATCGTCGCGCCGGAAATTTCGAGCAACAGGCGCGCAAAGAAGAAGTCGACCACGCGCACATTGCGGTGATAAAGGAGCGCTTGGTTAGGCTGAATTGCGAGCGCGCAGCGGTTCGCGCAATTGCGCCACAGCAACACGGGAGAGTAGCCGGTCACCGCAAACTCCGTTATCGGCAAGTTGGAGCCGTGTGTTGCTTTCGTTATCGTCCACAGCGCGAGCACGCCGAGCGTGAACATCATCGGTTCGAAGAAAATCCACAGAAAGCCGATGTTGTGGCGGCCGAAGCGCGTCAGGATCTCGCGCATCAGCAGCGCGCCGACGACGCGCGCCTGGATCGCGAGCGAGCGGGCGAGCGGGGTGTCGTGATGTGCCATCGCCGGCCGGTCTCAGTCGTGGTGCTCGCGCACGCCGGCGAGCAGGAGGCTCAGGATGCCCCATGCGATCATGCCGAGCGCAAATACCTCGAAGATCGATTTGAGCCGCTTCGGCTCGATCGCGACGTCCGGCTTGTTCGGCTGGACGAGGCGCTCCAGATAGAGCTGCTGGCGCTGCGCCTCGGCGCGCGCGGTTTCCATTGCCGCGAGGGCGGACGCGAGCTGCTTGTCGGCGAACTGCGAATCCAGTTGCAGCCGCGCGTAGCTTGCCGCCTTGTTCGACAGCGAGTTCTTTCCGCCCGCGACGCCGCCCGTCGCTTCCTTGATCTGCTTCTCGAGCTCCGAGATGCTGTTCTTCAGGACCGAAATTTGCGGGTTCTGCGGCGAGATCACCTGCAGTTGCCGGAGTTGCGTCTGCGCAGAGAAGAGTTGCGACTGCAGGCTCGTCACCTGCTGCAATTGCAGCGCGGACTGCTTTTCCGGATCGAACACGGCGTTCGAATTCCGGTACGCGGCGAGCACCGCCGCCGCTTCCTTCGCCTTCGAGGCGGCTTCGTCGACCTGCCGCTGCGCGAAGCTTACAGTGTCCTTCGCGGCGCGTTCGTTCATCCGGTTGACGAGCTGCTCGCCCAGGCCGAGCAGCTCGATGTTGATCTTCAGCGCGTCGTCCGCCGTGTAGCCGCGCACCTGCAGCGTCGCGATCCCCGACGACGACTCGAGATTCACGTTCACGATCCGCTTGCCGTAGTACTTCCACAACGATTCGAAGCTGCCGTCGAGCGTCGCGTTGAAGTGGCTGATGACGTCGCCGCGCTTCGAGTACGCGTCGAGCACGTAGTTGTCGCGGTTCAGCGCGGCGAGCGCGTCGCGCGACTGGATGTAGTCGATGACGGGATACGTATCGTCCTGTCCGCGGCCGAACCCCGTGCCCTGCAGCAGCGCGCCGACGACGCTCGGCTGCGCCGCGCGCTGCGCGCTGCGCACGACGAAGCGCGATTCGGACACGTAGATGTCGGAGGCGATGAGGCCGTAGTAGAGGGTCGCGATGAGGGTGGGGGCGGCCACCGTCAGGACGAAGAGCTTGTTGAGTCCCTTGAGTCGCCCGATGAGGTTCGTCCGCTTTCCGGTCATCGGAGCTGAGGCGCTGCCAGATACGTTTTCCAACTTCCTTCCATCCAAGCTGATTGGCTCTCGGCGTTCTGTCAAAAGACTTACGTCATTCGCCTTTCGACGCAAGAGCGATTTCGATCAAGTGACGCGGTTGCGCAACGTTCGCGTGCGCGCGAGGGCATGTTTCGCCCATTCGAGTGCACGTTGCAGCATTGAACCGCGTACGGATGACTTCCGGCAAGCTCGTTTTCGCTGCCGCCCGGGCTTGCGGGAAGCGGGTGGCCAAGGGGGCGGCTGATTATAGCCAGCGAGGGTGAAATGCGCCATCTCCGCGCGCTCTACGTCAGATTTGCGCAATAGCGCGCTGCCGGCTTGGCGCCTTCTGTTTTGCTTTTTTTGGCGGGATGCTATATTCACCGCTCCCAAGAAGAGAGCGGCCGAACCGCCTGCCGCAATATTTCAATATTCATAAAGGGTTCGTTCGAGGGGGCGAAAATGTTCACCCTTGGGCGCCTCAATTTCGCCGGTTGACATTTTTTCGATGCCTCGCTCATTTCTTGTGCTGCAAGGCACGGCTTCATCGTTTTTCAGCCGATTGTCCGAAGCATTGTCGACGCGGGGTCACGCGGTGCGCCGGGTCAATTTCTGCGGCGGCGATCGCCTGTATGGCGGGGCGACCGCGGCCTGGGACTATCGGGACGCGCTCGACGCGCTGCCCGAGTGGTACTTGCAAGCAGTCCGAACGGAGGGAGTGACGGATGTAGTCATGTTCGGCGACTGTCGTGAAATCCATCGGCACATGCATCCGGTCGCGCATGCCTGCGGGCTGCGCACGCACGTGTTCGAGGAGGGCTACGTCCGCCCGCACTGGCTGACGCTCGAGAGGCACGGCGTCAACGGGCGGTCGCTGCTGTCGCGCGATCCGGCCTGGTATCTCGAGCAGCGCGGCGTCACGCCGCCGAGCCAGCCGGGACGGCCGACCGGTTACAACCTTTACGAGCGCGCGTTCCACGATATCCGGTATCGTAGTGCGAATGCGCTTTACGCAAGCCGCTTTCCGCATTACAGCAGCCATCGTCCGCGGAACGGCTTCGTCGAATATGCGGGACTCGCCGTGCGCGCGCTCCAGCAGAGCCGCCATCACGGCGAGGCGGAGAAGGTGGTACGGGCGTTGCTCGAATCGAAATGCGCCTATTATTTTTTTCCGCTGCAACTGGGTTCGGACGCGCAGATCGTCGTCCATTCGCCGTTCGACGGCATCCGGGACGCGATCGAGCGGGTGATGCGCTCGTTTGCGCGGCATGCGCGTTCCGATGCCGTGCTCGTCATCAAGAACCATCCGCTCGACACGGGATTGATCGATTATCGGCGCTTCGCTTACAAGTTGGCGGCCGAGCTCGGCCTCGCGAAGCGCCTGCGCTTCATCGACGCGGGCCATTTGCCGACGCTGCTTGAGCATGCGGCGGGCGTCGTCGTCGTCAACAGCACGGTGGGGCTGTCGGCGCTGCATCATGGCCGCCCGCTAATCGCGCTCGGCAGCGCGGTATACGTGATGCCGGGGCTGACGTGGCAAGGCAGCCTCGATGATTTCTGGACGCAGGCCGGACCGCCCGACATGACTCTGTACCAAGCGTTTCTCGACTACGTGATGCATCACACCCAGATCAACGGCGATTTCTACACGCGCACCGGCATCGAGATGGCGACGGCGGGCGCGCTCGAACGGCTTGAGGCGGCGCGTGACTAGCGCCGCGCCGCATCACGTCGTCATCACGGGCGCGAGCGCGGGGCTCGGCCGCGCGCTCGCGCTCGCGTATGCGGCGCCGGGCGTCGTGCTCGGGCTCGTCGGGCGCGATGCGGCGCGGCTCGACGCGTGCGCGCAGGCGTGCCGCGCGCGCGGGGCCGAGGTCGTCGTCGGGCAGTTCGACGTGCGCGACGCCGAGCGCGCGCAGGCGTGGCTCTGGGCGTTCGACGATGCGCATCCGATCGATTTGCTGATCGCGAACGCGGGCGTCGCGAGCACGCTCTCGTCCGCATCCGACTGGGAAGGGCTCGAGCGCACGGCGAGAGTCGTCGACACCAATTTCTACGGCGCGCTGCAGGCGGCGCTGCCCGTGATCGAGCGGATGCGGCCGCGCGGCCGCGGGCGCATCGCGATGGTGAGCTCGCTCGCCGCGCTGCGCGGCATGGCGATCTCGCCCGCCTATTGCGCGAGCAAGGCGGCGATCAAGGCCTATGCCGATTCGGTTCGCCCGTTGCTGGCGCGCGACGGCGTCGGGATGTCGGTGATCCTGCCGGGCTTCGTGAAGACCGCGATGAGCGACGTGTTTCCAGGCGACAAGCCGTTCCTGTGGTCCGCCGACAGGGCGGCCGCCCACATCCGCGCGAAGCTCGCGGCCGGGCGCGCGGAGATCGCGTTTCCGGCGCCGCTCGCGTTCGGCATGCGCCTGCTGACGCTCCTGCCCGCCGCGCTCGCGGACGCGATTCTCGGCAGGCTGTCGTATCTGCCGCGCGAGGAGCGCTAGCGTGAGCGGCGGGCTCGCGCTCATCTTCGCGATCGCGGCCGCGCTGTCGTTCGCCCTCGATGCGCTCGCGGCGCCGCGCGCGCCGTGGCGCCGGCCGATGGCGGCCGCCGCGCTGCACGCGCTCGCGTTCGCGTTCGTCGCGAGCTGCGTGCTGCTCGTGACGGCGCGCGTGCTGTTCTCGACGTTCGTCGCCGTCGCGCTCGTCGGCCTGATGGCCGTCGTCAGCAACGCGAAGCACGAATCGCTGCGCGAGCCGTTCGTGTTCACGGATCTGAGCCTCTTCAGCCAGTTGTTCTCGCATCCGCGTCTGTATCTGCCGTTCCTGAGCGCGGGCAAGGTCGCCGCGATCGCGGCCGGCGTCGCGCTGCTCGCGGCCGGCTACGCGGCCGAGACGCCGCTCGCGCCGCGGCCGTTCGCCGTGACGGCCGCGGCGATCGTCGCGTGCTTCGCCTGCGGCTGCGCGCTCGCGAGGCGCCTCTCGCGCACGCTCACGCTCGACGCGAGCGTCGACCAGCGGCGCCACGGGTTCTTCGCGACGTTCGTCGCCTATCTGCTGAACGGGCTGCGGCCCGCGACGCTGCGCGCGTTCGAGCGCGCGGCGGCGGCGAGCCCGTTCGCAACCGGCCGGGCCGCCGCGTTTCCCGACGTGATCGTGATCCAGAGCGAATCGTTCTTCGATGCGCGGCGCGCGGTGACGGGCATCGAGCCGTCGCTCTTCGCGCAGTTCGATCGCGCGCGACGCGAGTCGACGTTTTACGGCGAGCTTGCGGTGCCCGCGTGGGGCGCCAACACGATGCGCACGGAATTCGCGATGCTGACGGGGCTGGCGTCCGAGCGGCTCGGCTATGCGCGCTTCTACCCTTACGCGTTCCTGCGCCGCGCGTGCGATTCGCTCGCCGGCTGGTTCCGGCGCGGCGGCTACCGGACGGTCGCGATCCATCCTTACCACGCGGATTTCTTCGGCCGCGACCGCGTGTTCCCGCTGATGCATTTCGAGCGTTTCCTCGACATCCGCCATTTCGCCGACGCGCCGCGCGCGGGCCCGTACGTCGCCGATGCGGCGGTCGCGGAGGCGCTGATCGCCGAGCTCGACGCGCCGCGCGCGAAGCCGCTCTTCGCGTTCACGATGACGATGGAGAACCACGGCCCGCTGCATCTGGAGGCGGTCGAGCCGGGCGAGTCGCGCGTGCGCCACGCGCTCGGCGACGGCGGCGAATGGCGCGATTTGACGGTTTACTTGCGCCATGTCGCAAATGCGGATGCAATGATCGGGCGACTGCTCGAGCATCTGCGCACTCGGCGGCGCGACACGGTCGTGTGTTTCTACGGCGACCACGTCCCGGCGCTGCCGCACGTTTTCGGCAGGCTGGGCGTCGCGCCCGAGCGCAGCGACTACTTTATCTGGCGGAATTTCGGCGCGCCGGACGGCCATCGGCGAGATGCGCGCGTCGAAGAGCTCGGTTTGATCCTGCTTCGCGCGATCGAAGCGGAGGAGGCGGGCAGCCCCGCGGCGAATGCATCGGAAAAAACGACACAACGATGAATGTAAAGATTGCAATTGTTGGGATGGCGTGTCGCTTTCCCGGTGGCGTAGAGAATCCGGACGCGTTCTGGAGGCTGCTGTGCGACGAGCGCGACGCGGTCACCGAGGTGCCCGTCGAGCGCTTCGGCACGGACTTCCATCAGCATCCGTCGAAGCGCGAGCCGGGTAAAAGCTACACGTTCGCCGCGGGCGTGCTGGACAATGTTGCCGGCTTCGACGCGGCGTTCTTCGGCATTTCGCCGCGCGAGGCGACGCAGATGGACCCGCAGCAGCGCCTGCTGCTCGAACTCGCATGGGAAGCGTTCGAGGATGCGGGCGTGCGGCCCGCCGACATGCGCGGGCGCAACTGCGGCGTGTACGTGGGCGTCGCGAGCCCGGACTACGGCAATCGCAGCATGGACGACCTGAACTCGGTCGATCCGTATTCGGCGACGGGCAACACGCTCAGCATCGCATCGAATCGCGTGTCCTATCTGTTCGACCTGCGCGGGCCGAGCATGTCGGTCGACACCGCGTGCTCGTCGTCGCTCGTCGCGCTGCATCAGGCGATCCGGGCGCTGCAGGCGGGCGAAGCGGAGCTCGCGCTCGCGGGCGGCGTGAACCTGCTCGCGCATCCGTTCGGCTTCGTCAGCTTCTCGAAGGCGTCGATGCTGTCGCCGCGCGGCCGCTGCCGCGCGTTCGACGCGACGGGCGACGGCTACGTGCGCGCCGAAGGCGGTGCGTTCGTGCTGCTCAAGCCGCTCGAGCGCGCACTCGCCGACGGCGACACGATCCATGCGGTGATCGCCGGCTCCGGCGTGAACTCGGACGGCTATTCGCCGGGCGGCATCAGCGTGCCCGGCGCCGCGACGCAGGCCGCGCTGCTGCGCGACGTGTACGCGCGCGCGGGTGTCGATCCGCTGTCGCTCGCGTATCTCGAAGCGCACGGCACGGGCACCGCGGTCGGCGATCCGATCGAGGCGCGCGCGCTGATCGAAGTCGCGGGCGCGCGGCGCCCCGAGCACGATCCGCTGCTGATCGGCTCGGTGAAGACCAACATCGGCCATCTCGAAACCGCATCCGGGATGGCGGGCCTCGTCAAGGCCGTGTGCTGCCTGAAGCACCGCGCGGTGCCGCGCTCGCTGCATTTCGAGACGCCGAACCCCAACATCGATTTCGCGGGCGGGCGGCTGCGCGTCGTCGATCGCCTGACGCCGCTCGACGCGCGCGGCGCGCCGCTTGCGATCGGCGTCAATTCGTTCGGCTTCGGCGGGACGAACGCGCACGTCGTGTTGATCGAGGCGCCCGCGGCGGCCGGTGGCGACGATGCGGCCGCGCGGAGCGCGCGCGGGGCGGCGGCCGACATCGACGCCGAAGACGCGCCGCCGCCGCTCGTGCTCACCGCGCGCGCGCCGCAGGCGCTCGCGGCGCTGGCCGCGCGCTACCTGCAGCGCGTCGACGACGGCTGCGCATGGCATGCGCTCGCCGCCAACGCGGTGCGGCGCAGGCAAGGGTTCGAGGAGCGCGCGGTGGTCGCGCCAGCGAACGTCGCCGAAGGTCGTGCGGCGCTCGCCGCGCTCGCGCAGGGCGGCGCGGCGGCGCCCGCGTGCGTCGCGCGCGCGCATGCGGCCGAGCCCGATGCGCGCGTCGCGCTTCTTTTTTCCGGCAATGGCTCGCAATGGGCGGGAATGGGGCGGCAACTGTACGCGGAAGATGCGGTGTTTCGCGCCGCGCTCGGCGAAATCGACGCATTGTGGTGCGCGGACGGCAGCGCGTCGCTCGTCGACGTGATGTGCGCGGGGGCGAGCGCGGAATGGCTCGCCGCGACCGAGCACGCGCAGCCGATGCTGTTCGCGATCCAGGTGGGGATCGTGCGCGTGCTCGACGCGCGCGGCGTGTACTTCGACCGGGTCGCGGGCCACAGCGTCGGCGAGATCGCCGCCGCGTGGGCGGCGGATGCGCTGTCGCTCGCGGACGCGGTGCGCGTGATCAAGATTCGCAGCCGCGCGCAGGCGCTGACCCGCGGCAGTGGGCGCATGGCCGCGGCGGGCGTCGGCGCCGCCGCCGCGCGCGCGCTGATCGCGCAGCTCGCGCTCGACGCGAGCGTCGAGATCGCCGGCGTGAACAGTCCGCAATCGGTGACGCTCGCGGGCCCGCTCGATGCGCTGCAGGCGATCGAGGCGGCGTTGCGCGCGAACGGCCAGTTCTTCCAGTTGCTCGATCTCGATTACGCGTTCCACAGCAAGCAGATGGAGCGGATCGAGCCCGTCGTGCTCGAGCAGCTCGCGGACCTCGCGCCGCGCGCGGGCACGGGCGCGTTCGTCTCGACGGTCACGGGCGAGCGCTTTCCGGGCGACGCACTCGGCGCGCATTACTGGTGGCGCAATATCCGCGAGCCGGTGCGCTTCGGCGACGCCATTGCGTCCATCGCGGCCGAAGGCATTCGTCTGTTCATCGAAATATCGCCGCACTCGATCCTGCGCACGTACGTGAAGCAGACGCTGAGCGCGATGAAGCTGTCCGGCACGACGCTGCCGACGCTCAAGCGCCAGCAGGACGGCGCGCAGATGCTGCGCCAGACGATCGCCGCGGCGCTCGCGCACGGCGCGCGGATCGATCCCGACCGCTTCGCGCCCGATACGCCGCGCGTCGCGCTGCCGACCTATCCGTGGCAGCGCGAGCGCTACTGGCTCGATCCGAGCCCCGAAGGCTACGGCCTCGTCAATCGCCGCCGCGCGCATCCGCTGCTCGGCTACCGGCTGCACGAGCACGCGTTCGCGTGGGAGAACCAGCTCGATCCAGTGCGCGTGCCGATGCTCGCCGATCACGTCGTCGACGGCGGCGTCACGTTTCCCGGCGCGGGCTACGTCGAGATGGCGCTCGCCGCCGCGTGCGCGTTCTTCGGCACGTCGGATTGCGCGGTCGAGAATCTCGAGATTCGCACGCCCGTCGTGTTTCAGTCGCAGCAGGCAAAGCTGTTCCGCTTCATGATCGAGCCGCGCACCGCGTCGTTCAGGATCGAGACGCGCGAGCGGATGTCCGATGCGCCGTGGGTCGAGAACGTCGTCGGCCGGCTGCTCGAGAGCGGCAATACGCTCGCCGCGTCGAGCGCCGCGTCGCCCGAGACGCTCGCGCGCCTCGATGCGCAGCCCGCGTCGAGCGCCGACGCGCTGTACGACGGCGCAGCCGCGCTCGGCCTCGCATACGGCCCCGCGTTCCGCTGGGTGCGCGCGCTGCGGATCGCGGGCGACGCGGCGCTCGCCGACGTCGCCGCGCCGCCCGCGTGCGGCGACGCCGCCGAGCTTGCCGCGTACCTGCTGCATCCGGCGCTGATGGACAGCGGCTTCCATCCGCTTTTCGCGCTGCTCGCGCAAAGCGGCGGCCGCGACGCGCGTGCGCGGCGCGCGGCGTACGTGCCGGTGCGGATCGGCCGCATCGATTTCCTGCGCGGCGACGTCGTCGCGCGCGTGCTTGCGCGCATCGAGCGGCGCAATCCGCATTCGATCGTCGCGTCGTTTGATTTTCTCGACGCGAGCGGCGCGATCGTCGCGCGTCTCGCCGCATGCCGGTTTCGCCGCGTCGATCTCGTCGGCCGCCGGCTGAATCCGCCTGCGCGCTTCGTCTACGCGCTCGACGCGAAGCCGCTGCCTTCGGCGTTCGACGCAAGCGGGCTGCCCGCGCCGGCGCGGCTCGTCGAGAGTGCGGCCGCGACGCTTGCGTCGCGCGAGGATCTCGGGCGCCGCACGAGCCATCTGACCGAGATGCTGCCGCTCTTCGACGTGCTCGCGAGCGCCTATGCGCTGCGCGCGCTCGATGCGATCGACGCGTTCCGGCAGCCCGTGCCGCCCGCCGACGAGCGCGCGGGGCTCGTCGCGCGTCTGGCGTCGATGCTCGTCGAGGACGGGCTCGCGCAATGGGCGGGCACGCGTCTTGCGCGCAACGACGCCGCGTGCGCGTCGCTGCCCGCGCTCGACGAGCTGTGGCGCGGCTTGCTTGCCGAATCGCCCGCGCACGTCGCGGAGCTGACGCTGCTCGCGCACTGCGGCGCGGCGCTGCCCGCCGTGTTGCGCGGCGAGATGGCCGCCGCGCAGGTGCTGTCGCCGACGGGCGGCAGTCTCGTCGATCACTTCCATGACGCGTCGCCGACGTGGAGCCATGCGCATGCGCTGATCGCGGCGTGCGTCGGGCAGGCGCTCGCCGCCTGGCGCGAGCCGCGCCGGCTGCGCGTGCTCGAGATCGGCGCGCCGGATCGCGACGTGCTGAGTCCTGTCGGCGGCGCGCCGTGCGCCGCGCGCTGCGACCATACGATCGCCGGCACGCCGCAGCAGCTCGCGGGCTTCGACGCGGCCGCGCATCCGTCGGTGCGGACGATCGCGCTGCAAACGGGCGAAAGCGTCGCGCTCGCGGCCGAAGACCGCACGCCTTACGACGTCGTGCTGATCGATCGCGCGCTCGCCGCGCAGCAGGACCCGCTCGCATTCCTGAGCGTCGTGTTCGAGCGGCTCGCGCCGGGCGGTCTCGTCGTGCTCGTGGAGGCGCGCGGCAGCCGCTTCTCGGACATCGTGTTTTCGCTCGCGGCGGGCGGCGGCGCGGGCGGCGCGCCAGCCGCCCCAGCCGCGCCGCTCGCGCCCGCGGAAATCCAGTCGCTGCTCGCGCACGCGGGCTTTCGCGACGTCGCGCGCCATCTCGAGCAATCGCTCGATCTCGAGGGCGCGCCGACGTTCATGCTCGCGCGCAAGCCCGCGGCGAAGGCGGGCGACGCGCGCGAGGCGCTCGACGGCGGCGTGTGGGACAGCCTCGACACCGCCGCGTATGCGCAGCGCTGGCTCGTCGCGACGGGCGACGGCGGCGATGCGAGCGCGGCGCTCGCCGGCGCGCTCGCGAGCACCGGCTGCTATGCGGAGGCCGTGTCGCTGCAGCGAATGGCCGAGGTCGTCGCGCTCGCGCCGCCCGCGCAGCCGCATCACCTGGTGTTCGTCGCGCCCGACGCGCCGCCCGCCGGCGATGCGGACATCGACGGCGCGGCGATGATGCGCGCGCAGCATGCGGGCGTCGTCGCGCTCGCGCGGCTCGTGCGCGAGCTCGGCGTGGTCGACGCGACGGCGCGCGTGCGGCTGTCGATCGTCACGCGCGGCGGCGCGCCGTTCGCGCTCGAGGCGCCGCTCGATCCGACGCACGCGGGCCTCTGGGGGCTCGGCCGCGTGCTCGCGAACGAGCATCCCGAATTGTCGTGCCGGCTGATCGACGTGCATCCCGACTGCGACGCGTCGCTCGACGCGCTCGTGCGCGAGCTGCTCGCCGACGACGCGGAGGAAGAGGTGCTGCTCGCGCCGCGCGGGCGCCTCGTGCCGCGCATGCTGGGCGCCGCGCAGATCGATGCGCGCGCGGCCGACGCGATCGGCGAGCGGCCGCCGGCGGCGCTCGCGTTCGACGTGCCGGGGTCGCTGCGCAATCTCGAATGGTTCGCGCAGCCCGCGCGCGAGCTCGAGCCCGACGAAGTCGAGATCGAGCCCGTCGCGACCGGCCTGAACTTCCGCGACGTGATGTATGCGATGGGACTGCTGTCCGACGAGGCGGTCGAAACGGGCTTCGCCGGCGCGACGATCGGCATGGAGCTCGCGGGGCGCGTCGTGCGCGTGGGCCGCGACGTCGACGGCTTCGCGGCCGGCGACGCGGTGCTCGGCTTCGCGAGCGCGTCGTTCGCGACGCGCGTCGTGACGCGCGCGGCCGCTATCGCGCACAAGCCGTCGCGGCTGTCGTTCGAGGAAGCGGCGACGATTCCGACCACGTTCTTCACCGCTTACTACGCGCTCGCGGAGCTCGCGCGGCTGCGCCGCGGCGAGCGCGTGCTCGTGCACGGCGCGGCGGGCGGTGTCGGCATCGCGGCCGTCCAGCTCGCGCGCCACTTCGGCGCCGAAGTGTTCGCGACCGCGGGCAGCGGCGAGAAGCGCGAGTTCGTGCGGCTCATCGGCGCCGACCACGTGCTCGATTCGCGCAGCCTGTCGTTCGCCGACGAGATCCTCGCGCTGACGGGCGGCGAAGGCGTCGACATCGTGCTCAACTCGCTCGCGGGCGAGGCGATGGTGCGCGGCATCGACACGCTGCGCCCGTTCGGCCGCTTCCTCGAGCTCGGCAAGCGCGACTTCTACGAGAACAGCTACATCGGCCTGCGGCCGTTTCGCAACAACATCAGCTACTTCGGCATCGACGCCGACCAGTTGATGGGCGCGCGCGCCGATCTGACCGCGCGCCTGTTCGGCGACGTGATCGCGCTCTTCACCGAAGGCACATTGCATCCGCTGCCGTATCGCGCGTTTCCTGCCGCGCGCGTCGAGGACGCGTTCCGCTACATGCAGCAGGCGCGGCAGATCGGCAAGGTGCTCGTCACGTATCCGGCGGGCACGCCCGCGCCGACGCGCGGCGTCGCGCCCGCGCAGGCGCCGTCGCTGCGGCTCGATCCGCATGCCGCATATCTCGTCGTCGGCGGCACGGGCGGGCTCGGCTTCGCGAGCGCGCGCTGGATGGTGTCGCGCGGCGCGCGGCATCTGACGCTCGCGAGCCGCGGCGGGGCGCTCGCCGAACCGCTGCGCGACGAAGCCGAGCGGTGGCGCAGCGAGCTCGGCGTCACGACGCACGTCGTCGCGTGCGATGCGACCGATGCGGCGGCGCTCGCGCGCACGATCGGCGAGATCGACGCGCGCGGCACGCCGCTGAAGGGCGTGCTGCATTCGGCGATGCACATCGACGACGGCCTCGTGCGCAATCTCGACGACGAACGTTTCGCCGCGGTGCTCGCGCCGAAGGTCGCGGGCGCGTGGAACCTGCATCGCGCGACGCGCGAGCGCGCGCTCGACTTCTTCGTCGTCTATTCGTCGGCGACGACCTATCTCGGCAATCCGGGGCAGGCGAGCTACGTCGCCGCGAACAGCTTCGTCGAGGCGCTCGTCGAAGAGCGCCGCGAGGCGGGCCTGCCGGGCACGTTCATGGCGTGGGGGCCGCTCGAGGACGTCGGCTTTCTCGCGCGCAACGCCGATACGCGCGAGTCGCTGCAGACGCGGATCGGCGGCGTGTCGATCACCTCGGACGAGGCGCTCGCCGCGCTCGAGCGCGTGCTGATCGCGGGCGACGCGGGCGAGGCCGTCGTGCGGCTCGACTGGCACGCGGTGTCGCGCGGGATGCCCGCGGCCGACGCGCGCCGCTACGCGCTCCTGCGCGCGCGCGGCGCGAACGAGCCCGCGCGCGACGGCGGCACGCGGTTGCGCGCGCAAGTGGCGGCGCTCGCGCGCGACGAGGCGGTCGGCGTCGTCGAAGAGAATCTGCGCGCGCAGATCGCGCACATCCTGCATTTGTCGCCCGAGCGGATCGAGCTCGACAAGTCGGTGCTCGAGATGGGCATGGATTCGCTGATGGGCATGGAGCTCGGGATGGCGGTCGAGGAGACGTTCGAGGTCAAGCTGTCGGTGATGGCGATCGCGGACGGCGCAACCGTGCGTTCGCTCGCCGGGCGGATCGTCGACATGATCTCGGGCGCGGCGGCCGGGCAGCCGGGCGCGGGCGAAGGCGACGACGCGCGGCGCGCGACGGTCGCCGCGATCGCCGCGCAGCATGCGTTCGACGGCGACGCGCGCCGGGCGCTGAACGTCGGCGACGACAAGCCCGCCGACGCCGCGCCGGCCGCGCCGAAGACGCTGGTGACCGCATGAGCGCGCCGGCCGGCTGGCACGCGCGCGAAGGCACGCTCGCGCGCGAGCTCGCGCTGTCGGGGCACGGGCTGCACACCGGGCGGCGCGTGCGCGTGCGGATCGTGCCCGCCGACGGCGGCGCGCGCACGCGCGGCGTCGTGTTCCGGCGCATGCGGGACGGCCGCGTGCTCGCGACGCTCGCGGCCGGCCCGGCGCTGCGCCGCGCGCAGCCGCTATGCACGATGCTGCGCAACGCGGACGGCATCGGCGTGCGTACGGTCGAGCATCTGCTCGCGTCGCTGCTCGCGTGCGAGATCGATCACGCGACGGTCGAGCTCGACGCGGAGGAAGTGCCGATCCTCGACGGCAGCGCGCGGCCGTGGGTCGACGCGCTGCGCGCGTGCGGCCGCGCGGCGCTGCCGGCGCCGAAGCGCTTCATCCGCGTGCTGAAGCCCGTTGTCGTGACGGATGACGGCGGCGACGCGCGCCGCGAGATGCGCGTCGAGCCCGCCGCGCGCTACGAGCTCAGCGTGCGCAACGATCTGAAAGGCTTCGGCGACATGCACTGGAGCGGCGTGCTGACGCCCGACGTGTTCGCCGCCGAGATCGCGCCGTCGCGCTCGTATGGGCGCGTCAAATGGGCGATTCCCGCGATCGTGGCCGGCTACCTGCGCGGCGTGCCGATCCTGCGCGGCGCGCGGCCGTCGTGCACCGCGTCGATCGTCGGCTCGCGCGTCGTCGGCGGCCTGCGGCAGCCGGACGAGTTCGTCCGCCATCGCGTGCTCGACCTGATCGGCGATCTCGCGCTCGCGGGCGCGCCGCTGCTCGGCCGCGTGTCGGCGTTCCGGCCGAGCCACGAGATGAACTTCCGGCTCGTCGAGGCGCTGCTGTCGACGGCCGGCGCCTGGGAATGGGCCGAGTTCGTCGCGTAATATGTGAGCTTCATTGACGAAAACGGGCGAATTGTTCAGATGGGATTGGGTGATCACCTGCGCCAGCAACTCGCGGCGAAAGCACTGAAACGGCAACTGGACCGCGTGTCCGACGACGGCGCCGCGCGCCGCGCGCCGCCTTCCGCCTCCCTCCACGCGACGGGCGATCCGCGCAGTTGGTTCGAGGCGATGCCGCAATACCAGCAGGTCAAGATCATCCGCGAGATGGGCGAGAAGCTGCGCGTCGAATCGCCGTTCTTCCGCGTGCACGAGGGCGTCGCCGGCGCGACGACGCACATCGGCGGCCGCGAATACCTGAACTACGCGAACTACAACTACCTGGGACTCGCGGGCGACCCCGTCGTGTCGGCGCGCGCGAAGGACGCGATCGACCGCTACGGCACGTCCGCGTCGGCGAGCCGGATGGTCGCGGGCGAGCGGCCCGTGCAGCGCGAGCTCGAACGCGGCCTCGCGTCGTTCTACGAGACCGACGACTGCGTCGTGTTCGTGAGCGGCCATGCGACGAACGTGACCGTGATCGGCTCGCTGTTCGGCCCGGGCGACCTCGTCGTGCACGACGCGCTCGCGCACAACAGCATCGTGCAGGGCGCGCAGTTGAGCGGCGCGAAGCGGCTGAGCTTCGCGCACAACGACTGGCGCGCGCTCGACGCGCTGCTCGCGCGCGTGCGGCGCGAATACCGGCACGTGCTCGTCGCGATCGAGGGGCTCTACAGCATGGACGGCGATTTGCCGGACCTCGCGCGCTTCGTCGAGATCAAGCGGCGCTACGGCGCGTTCCTGATGGTCGACGAGGCGCATTCGCTCGGCGTGCTCGGCGCGCACGGCAAGGGCATCCGCGAGCACTGCGGCGTGCCGTCGGCCGACGTCGATCTGTGGATGGGCACGCTGAGCAAGGTGCTCGCCGGCTGCGGCGGCTTCATCGCCGGCTGCCAGCCGCTCATCGACATCCTGCGCCATCTCGCGCCGGGCTTCCTGTACAGCGTCGGGCTGTCGCCCGTGCTCGCGGCCGCGTCGCTCGCCGCGCTCGAGCGCCTGCAGGCCGAGCCGCAGCGGATCGCGACGTTGCGCGAGCGCGGGCTGCAGTTCCTCACGCAGGCGCGCGACGCCGGCCTCAACACGGGCACGAGCGAAGGCTACGCGGTCGTGCCCGTCATCACCGGCAGCTCGCTGAAGGCCGCGCAATGGGCGAATGCGCTCTTCGACGAAGGCATCAACGTGCAGCCGATCTTCTATCCGGCCGTCGAAGAGAAAGCCGCGCGACTGCGCTTTTTCATCTGCTCGACGCACGAGCCCGAGCAGATCGAGCGCACGATCGCGGCGCTCGTGCGGCTCGCGCGCTGAGCGCGGCGATGGAGATTCCGCCTGCCGACGGCGAGCGCCGCGCTTCGAGCGAAGCCGCGCCGCGCTCGTCGCCGTGGCGTTTCCGTGCGGCCGCGGCAAGCGACGCGCACGCGTGCGCGCCGCTCGTGTTCGAATCGGGCGTGCGCGAATTCGGCTACTTCCTCGGCGAGCCGCCCGCGCGATGCATCGCGTTTCTCGCATTCGCGTTTGCGTCCAAGCACGGGCGCTTTTCGTGGCGGCGCCATCGTGTCGCGGTCGGCGACGGCGGTGCGGTGAGCGCGGTGCTCGCCGCGCACGACGGGCGCGCGAGCGCGTTCGACGATCTGCACGTCGCATGGATGCTGCTGCGATTCTTCGGCCCGGCGCGCACGATCCGGATGCTCTTGCGCGGGCTCGTGCTCGAAAGCGAGCTGCCCGCGCCGAAGCGCTCGCAAACGCTGATCGCGCATTGCGCGACCGATGCGCGCGTGCGCGGCTGCGGCGCGTTCAGCGCGCTGTTTGAAGATGCGGTGCGCGGCGGTCTCTTTCGCGCGGAACCGGGCAGGGAAGTCGTGCTCGACGTGCTGACGAGCAACGTGCGCGCCCGCACGCTCTACGAGCGTCTCGGCTTCGTCGAGATGCCGCGCTCGCGGCCGAGGTCCGCGAGCCTGCCGGGCGAGCTCGCGTCGGTGCGGATGCGCTTCGGCGGTGCGGCGCGGCGAAGCGTCGCCTCAGGCGCGTGGCGTGCGCTGAAGCCTGAATGAAGAAGCCAGTAACCGGCGGCAAGCGGCGGGCATGCGGCGCGCGGACTTCGCCGATCACTTCAGATTCCAGCAGATCCCGTTGAAATACGCATCGACAGGCACGTTCTGCGCGGCCGTCGCCGCGTTGCAGAGATTGCCGCCCGTCGTGAAGCTCGCCGTGCCCTTCGTCGGAATCAGCTTCAGCGTGCGGCCGTTCCATGTCGGCCTGATCGCGCTGATCTTCACGTTGCCGGTCAGCATCACGACGGGCGCCGTGTGCACGTCGATCGTCGCGGCGCTCGCGACCGTCGCGGGCGCGGTGTCGATGCCGAGGTTCGACGACACGACGCTGTCGCCCGTCGGCGCGCCGGAGATCGGCGTTCCCGAGCCGCTGAAGTCGTTGCCGCTGACGAGCCCGCCCGCGTTGTTGCCGGCAAGCACGATGCCGTGCTGCGGCGCCGCCTTGAAGAGCCCGCCGCAACTGCCGCCGAGTTCGGAGTTGCGCACCGCGTACGCGCTCACGTTCGGGCCGTAGACGATGTTCGCCGCCGCGCCGCCGCCGCGGCCGTTGCCGCAGAAGCGGCTCGCGTCGAACGTGACGAACGTGCCCGCCTTGACGTTCGCGCCGTTCGACGCGCCGTTGTAGTTGCGCAGCCCGTTGAAATGGATCTCCGACACGAGCCCGCCGCCCGTGTTCCTGATCAGGATGTTGTCCGACTGCGCGGATGCGGTCCAGCACGCGCTGCATTCGAGCCCTTCGACGCGCGCGCTCGGCGCGCGCGTATCGATCTCCAGCGCGTTGACCGCGTTCGTGTCGCCGACGTACGTGTTGTTCAGGCTCGCCCATGCGACCCACTGATTCGCGCCGGGGGCGATCTGCGTGCCGATCTTCGTCATTTGCATGTCGGATTCGGTGACGAGTAGGCCGCCCGCATCGAGCACCTGCATCGCGGCGTCGCCGGGATGTGAAGGGTCGCCGATGACGGTCGTATTCGAGATGCGCGCGTCGACTGTTCCGCCGTACGTCGTGAGTGCACCGATCCGAATTCCGATGCTGCCCGCACTATGGATGCTGCTGATGATTGTCTGATCGACGAGGGCTTGATTGCCGTTCAGGTCGATGCCGATGAATGGTCCCTGGATATTGACATCTGCGATCACGGGGGCGTTCACGTTTCTAACCGCGATCGTCGCACCTCGCGTATTTTGACCGGATGCAGATGCGTTGATATAGAGATCACGGATCGCTGCGCCATTGCCGGCAAGCAAGATCATCGGGTCCAGGTTCACGACGCCCGCCGACAAGTTCGCGGTTTGCCCATGCGTGCCGGCGAGCGTAACGTTATCCAGCACGCTGACAGTACCTGTAATTACGCAATGTGTGTTCGACAACGGCAGATTCACGACGGCAGGGGCGACGCTCGCTGCATATGCGAGCGCATGGTTGAGCGCTGCTGTGTCATCGTTCGATCCGTTGCACAACATGCCAAAGTCGGCGCCGTTTACGATATCCGCCAGTTTTGCCGAAAATGCCCGGGGTATGCTGCCCGTGCCTTTCTGCTGAAAGTACATCTCGCCCGCCGCGTGGGGCGACGGCTGGTCGACCACGGCGTGCGCTCCGTAGGATGCCGGATTGTTCGGGAGCACCGGAGCCAAGGGGGCGGACTGTGCTTCCGCGAACGTGGGAGACATGCTGATCGACATCAGAATGATGAGAATAATTTTCATCATCATCTGCTCCTGAGACATGGATACAATCGCGGTGCCGAGAGATTGCGGCCGATAGCGGCATTTTATGATGATATGGCGGCTATATTTCGTCAGGTTGTCCGTGCGTGCTCCGGATCGGAGCCTGGACACATGGCAGTCGCTTTCGGATGAGCAGTACAACATACGGTCCATCGCTAAGTGGACGCAATGCGCTCGAAGGACGGAGCGCATTGGACAAATGACGCGCTTTTCTTTTGTGTCAGAATTTCGCTCTATTCAGTCAAGCACGCGCGGCAATAATTATGAGGATTTCCTGTGATGAAGGGGAAGAGTAAGGTATTTGCCGGCCGTGTCATTTTCGATCATGTGCAGAAGACGGCTGGGCAAGCAGTCAACGCATGGTTGAGCAAGATGCTTGGACCGGGATGTGTGACGCCGAACCTGATCGGAAGCCATCGGGACTTGATTCGGCGCTACGGTGGCGAGTACTCCGTCATTTCGGCGCATATCGATTTCCAGGGAACAGGGCTCGACCCGCGGTATCAATATTTGACATGCTTGCGGGAGCCAATCGATCGTGCGATTTCCTGGCTCTTCTTTTTGCTGAACAACCACGATGCAAACATGCTACCGGGCCTTTGGGAGCAGGCGGAGCGTTTCGTCGCGGGGCTGGGTGAGCCGTGCGACGATTTCTGCGCCGAGATCGAGCGCTCGTTTGATCCAAGCTTCATCAAAGATATCAGGAATCCGTACGTCGAACACTTCTCTGCCATAGCCGGCACGATGTCGCGTACCGACGATGAGAAAATTGCTGCGGCGCTTTCGAGCGTCGAGCAATATGACGTGTATGGGTTTTATGAGGACTTGCCAGCTTTTTTGTCGGATGTTTCCACATTGATCGGTTTGCCCGCACCACGTCATATCGAAAAAGTCAACGCGACCCGCGCGCGGCCGGGAATCGGACAAATCACGCCGCTGCAGCGCAAGCAACTCGAAATGTTGAATGCACTCGATATCGAGTTCTACAGCCTGTTGCGCTCACGTTGGCAGCGGGAGCGCGCGAACCGTACCGTTGTTGCCGCCCCCGACGTCGCACGTTGGCTGCCATATGAGCCTGCGACGAACCGCGTGTTTTCGACACCTGAATTCTCGCTGCTGTCGGCGACGCTCGAAGGCGGCGATACATACTTGCATGGACAGATCATGCGTTTTAATGTCGTGTTCTCAATCAACATCGATGTCGCCGAACTGGGAGTCGGAATTGAGATCACGGACGGAGACGGGCGAATCGCTTTCGGTTGCAGCAATTCATTTTTGAAACGGCCACTTGTGGATTTGAAACGCGGAACATACTGTGCGCGTTATTACCTCGGTGCAGATCTTCCAGAAGGACAGTACGTAGCCGGCTTCGCATTCTGCGACAATCGCGATAGGCGTAACAATGAACTGGCATATCATAAGAAGCTTATTTCATTCAATGTCGTGATGCCGCGCGTGATGCCGAGCGTCGGTTACATGAGCTTGCCGGCGGATTTCGATTGTCATCGGACAGGTGACGCGGTGTCGGCAGAGATCCACGATGCCGCGGGCTGCTTATGTTCTGATGCAGTGGCAGATCAGTTGGCAGCCGGCGAAACATTTGAACTGCCCGTGCAGTTGACGAACGCGTCGACGCAAACCTGGGTCAGCTCGATGCTCAATCCGATTTATCTTTCGTATCGCTGGTTCGACTATGCCGGTTGCGTTGTTGCGTCCGATCCAAAGCGGATGCCGCTGCCCGTGAGTTTTATCGCGCCGGGCGAGACATTGACCCTGCCGATGAGTGTTGTCGTACCGGACGTTCGGGGCCGCTATCGGCTCGTCGCGACGCTGATGTTCGATGATAAAGGCTGGTTCGACGAATATGGATTTACTCCACTGTCCCTCGAACTCACAGTGACGGACGCAAATGCCCCAAGGATTTATCGAGGCGCGGATGTTCGTTTGCACACACAGGTCGGTCATCGTCAAATGGGTGCAATGACGAGCAGCGGACAGGAGGGGTTTCTTCTGTTTGGCCCTTACGTGTCGCTCCCGGCGGGCTATTACGTCGTGAGTATCGAGGGTTGCTGCGAATTCCCGGCCGGCAGTTGGATGGATATCGTGTGTGATCGTGGTACGCACGTGCTGATGCGCCATGACGTGATGCCTGGCGAGAAGGGCGGTTCAATTGCTCACTTTGACTTCGAGCTTGCGTCCTCGGCGAATGACTTGGAAATTCGCGTTTGGGTATCCGCAAGCGCGAAAGTGCGCATCGATATGCTAAGGATCGAGCGGCTTATGGGGCAGCATGAGGCGGATCTCATGACAGCAGTCGGTTGACATTTCCCCAATCCGCTAGTGCTCGTGCTGCGAGCGAGCCGAGTTCCTCGCGCTTTGACGCGCGTGCCTGAAATCGCGCACCCGCACGAACGTCACGTAGTTCGAATCGTGCTGGCTGTGCGCGCCGCCTTCGCCGTCGTCGAACGCCATGCGCACGACCGCGATGATGTCGTCGCCGTCGAATTGCCAATCCGCGTACTGGAAGCCGTGCCGTTGCGAATCCGCGCTTTGCAGCAGCGTGCGTTCGACGCTCCAGTGGCGCAGGTCGGGCGACGACGTCAGCGCGAGCGTGTTTCTCACGCGCTCCAGATTCGCGCTGCCGTCGGCGTTCGGCACCGCGTTCGCGAGCGACCAGTAGCGGCCCGAGCGGGCGTCGAAGCGGATCGTGAACTTCTTGCCGCCGCCGGGAAAGTCGATGAAATCGTGCGCCGGATCGAACGACAGCGACCGGCCGTCCGCCAGCATGTGAACGAGCGCGACCTTTTCCGGCCCGTGCTTCGTGTTCACGCGCAGCACGACGGCCGGCTCGCGAGCGTCCGTCGCCACGACGCTGCCTTCTTCCCACGTCAGGAAATTGTTGTCGAGCCACGCATGGTCGGACGGCAGCGGCTTCGTCGCGCGCCAGTTGCGCGTGTCGAGCAGATCGCCGTCGACGGGCGCGGACATCACGAGCGAGCGCAGGTCGCCGCCTTCGATCACTTCGAACGCGCGCCACACGCGGCCGCGCTCGACGAGCACCGGCACGGGCGCCGTGATGTAGCGGCCGCTCACGTCGAAGCGGCCGGTCAGCGCGTCGTTGGGCGTCGTCCACGTCGCGCCGCCGTCGGTCGAGCGGCGGATCACCGGCGTGCCCATCGAGCGATCGGTGCCCATCAGGTAGAGCGCGCCGTCGACGACGAAGAGCGACGACCAGTATTGGCCAGTCACGACGCTCAGCTTTTCCCAGGTCTGCCCCTTGTCGTGCGACGCGAACACGCGCACTTCGTCGGGCAGCGCGGCCGGGCCGAACATGTCGTGCGACGCGACGTAGGTGCCGTCAGGCAGGATCGCGAGCGACGGCGAGCCGAGGAACACGCGCGTCGCCGCCGCGCTGTGCGCGACGATATTGCCGGGCGGCGCGGCGGGCGGCACTTGCGCGGCCGACGATGCAACGACGCACGCGCAGAACAGGCAGGCCAGCCTCCAGCGGGTTGTCATCATCGATATTCTCCTTTGCGTAGCGGCGCGTGTGCGCGGCAAAGGCTAAGGTCCCGATGCGCCGGCCGCGCTCAGCCAGCCGGTACCGGTACCAGGCCGTTCACGGCGCTCGGGCAAGCGCTCGGCGTGCCCGGCGACGACGACGAACATCAGCAGCGTGAGCCATAGCATGCCGTATAGCGCGTGAAACTTGAAGAGGAGGAGCGGCAGCAGATACAGCAGCAGGCACCGGCGGCCGCGCCGCCGGAACAGCATGAACAACGTGCCGAAGAACGCGGCAACGCCGGCGATGCCGGTCGCGAACAGCAGATACACGTAGAACGAACTGTCGCGCACCTGGTAGCCGCGCAAGTGCGTCTTGCCGACGTTGTTCCGTTCGTCCCAGAAGAGGCCGCTGCCGAACACGCCTGTGAGCGCGTCCCGCTCGCGCAGCTCGCGCAGCACGAGCGTGCGGCTGCCCACTGCGTCGTAGTCGGCGGATTGATTCACGCGCTTGTCGTACACGCCGTACATCGCCGGCGCGATCGCGAGCGCGACCGCGGCGATCACGAGCTTGATCCGGATCGACGTGCGTCCCGCGAGGAAGTGCACGCCGCCGAGCAGCGCGCAGATGACGATCGCCGCGATCGAGAACGACAGCAGCGCGGTTGCGAACGCGACGATCGCAGCCGCCGTCGCGCGCCGCTTCGCGAGCAGCAGGACGGCGCCCGCGGGCACGACCGTCATTGCGTAGAACGATGGTTCCGAATACAGGCCGAGCGCGCGGATCGAGATGAGACTGTCGCTCAGCGCCTTCGTCGCATAGAGCGCTTCCGAATCGCTCTCGCGGATGTAGCTGTCGAAATCGATGAAATGGCCGAAGGCGAGGTAGAAGCCGAGCTGCACGACGAAGAACGCCGCGTGCACGTAGATCAGCGTTTCGCACGTCCGCTCGAGCGAGCGCATCGACAGCACGCCGCTTGCGAACATCCAGAATGCGAGCGCGACGTAGGTTTCGATCAGCACGAACTTGACGAAGAAGTTCGCGTAGAAATCGCCGAACGCCGACACGATGAATGCGATGCTCACGCAAAGCATCCAGTATGCGGCGATCGCGGGCAGACGTTGCTGGCGCGCGAACAGCGTCGGCGCGCGCAACAGCGCGAGGAGGGCGAGCAGCGCGTAGGCCGCGAAGGTCGCGCGCACGCTGAACGCGTTCAGCGAGAAGAAGCAGGCGCTGGCGGCGAAGAGCAGGGTGGGAACGCTCGCGCGTCGCATGAAGACTCCGTGGTTCGTCGGTCGTGCGCGGTGGCGTTTCAACGCGACGCCGCCGCATGTGCCTATCCGCCCGGCGTGGTGCTTGGAAGTATAGCGACGCGTGTGTCGTCGCATGGGGGCGTGTCCGATTCGGGCGGGATTTTGGCGGTTGGCGACTTGCTGTGGCGGCAACCGACGCTCACCACGGGAATGAGCGGCACAGGAACGGCGAATACAGTTCGATTGCAGCCTGAATCGGCGCGTGCCGGCCATAGGCGATCGCCAGCACCGCGAGCAGCGACGCGCAAGCGTAAGGCCACAGGCGTCGCGACATCACGGGCGCGGTTTTCCAGCGCACGAACGACAGCGTGACGAGCGTGCCGAGCGCCCAGCCGGCGATGACCTCGGACATCGTATGCGCTTCATCGAACACGCGCGCGGTGCCGATCAGCGCGGCGAGCGCGAGGCCCGCCGCCAACGCCGCGTTCGAGCGCAGCCATGGCAGGCCGAGCAGCAGCGCCATCGGCCACACCGCCGATGCGAGCATCGTGTGCCCGCTGACGACGCGAAAGTCGATCGCGCGAATCTGCACGCCGCAACCCGCGTAGAGAATCTTCGTCAACCCGACGACGAGCATGCCGGCCGCGAGCAGCGCGAGCCACGCCACCGCATAGCGCCGCTCGGGCGACGAGTGGACGAGCCATGCGCAGCAGGCGGCGCAAAGAGGAAGGGTCAAGGCGGCATCGCCGAGATCGCTGATGGCAGGCCACATCGCTTGTATTCACCTGAGAAAAACGCCGTATTGTAAGGCGGCAGTGCGAATGATCGCAGTTTCGCGGCGCGCGAGTGCGCCATTGCTTCATTTGTCCGATCGGGGCAAATCGTGCTAATTCGCGCATATCCCGTATCGCCACGTGAAAATGGGAAATTTCCGAAGCGCGGCGATCGCGCATTGTGCATGGTGCGATATAGACGTCGGTCAACCATTATCGAAAGACGTTAGATCGATATCGGAAAAATATGCAATATCCGAATCGCGCTTCGGTAATATAAGTTCAATTCCAAATGTAAAAAGACATGCGGGTCGGCGGCGAATTCGATAAAGTCGTCGCGGCAGCGACGCGCGCTTCGACGGTCCCGGCGCGCGACGCCTTCCTATTCCTCTGAAGAGACACGGCTGCGCAGCGCGCCGGCGCAAGGTCGCGCGATGCCGATGCGGCGGATTCCGCCATTCCGATTCGCATGCCGAATGCGCTCGCGGGCAGGTGCAATGCGGCAACCGACGCATCTGTCCTTATCCGCCGTCCTTATCGGACGCGCCACCCGCCAGCGGTGATTCGGTAGCCGAAAGGTCGTCCGAATTCGACAAGCCCATGCGTGCTTTTGGGTGCAACGCGTGCACCAATTCGAATTGGTGCGTCGGATAAATGATGGAATCGATGTCCTGCTTCAATCCGACAACATGGCGTCGTAATCGGACAGAAAGATTGTTGCAGCGATTTGAAGGAATATGATGCGCCGCAGAATAGACATTGCTGAATGAGTGAAAGGGCCGGCGGCATGGAATGCGCGTTCAACATTGGTCGGATGGGAGCACACGTGAGTCGTGGTGCAGCTTTCGGAGGCGTGTGCTACCGAAAAGGGATCGCTGTCGTCTTGTTTGAAGGCTTTTCGTTGATGCAGGCCGGACGCATGGCGGAGATCTTCAATCTTGCCAATCGCTTCCGGCACGCGGGCGAGGATTCCGGCGGCGGCTACGAGATGCTCCTGTTGTCGGCGAAGGGCGGCGCGGTGTATTCGTCGTCCGGCATTCCCGTCTGGACCCAGCCACTGCACGAGCGCGCGGTCGAGAGCGTGCATGCGATCTTTGCGATAGGCGAGCTGGGCGCGTCCGATCGTGACGACGAGAAGGTGTCCGAATGGTTGCGCTGCGCACGCGCCCATGTTCGCGCCTCGGGCGGCACGAGGCGCCTGATGGGGCTCGCGGCGCTCGACGGCGGCGATGCGGCGGCGGACGACCTGTCAATCGACGCGATGCTCTCGGGCGCCGCATCCGCCGAGAAGGTTCGCCCGACGGCGGCGGAGCGTGCGGCGTTCTCGGCCGCGCTGGCGATCATCCGGCACGATTGCGGCGACAGCGCCGCACACGAGGTTGCCGAACGTTTGTGCCCGGCGCTGAGCGCACTGCCCGCCGAATCGACATTCGCCGCGCGCGAGGCGCGGGCGAGCAAGCTGATTCGCGCTTCGGTCCAGCAACTGCGCGAGAACAGCGCCAACCGGATTTCGATCGCCGATACCGCGCATGCGGCGGCGATGAGCGAGCGCAATTTCCTGCGCCGCTTCAAGCAGGAAATCGGCGTGACGCCGTCCGAATTCGTACAGAAAGTCCGGCTCGAGCATGCGTGCCACATGCTCGTGCATACCGATCTGCCGGTCGACAAGATTGCGCGGCGCACAGGTCTCGGCAGCGGTGACCGCCTCGCGAAGCTGTTTCGCCAGCATCTGTCGATGTCGCCGACCGAGTACCGCGCGATCGAGCGCAGCCGAGGCTCGGACGCGGATCTCGCGTGCGGCGGCTTCGTTTCGCGGCTGAGCGGATCGGTTTCATGACAAGCGGCGCGCCGCGTCCGTCGTTTCACCCTTAACTGCCGTTTAGCCACGCCCGCGTGAGAAGCCGTGGGCGCCGTTCGATCGTCGTTGAGCGACGACGGTCGAACATCAGCCGATTCGGACTCCGATGCATAGATGAGGTGGCGAGAGAAGAAGCCGAACGCGTGAAGTGTGTCCGGCATGAATGTAGAAGTGCGAAGCAAATTATTGACGAATCGCAATCGAGGTTCACTTATGCCAGCGATATTTCCCAGAGTCGTCGACATTGCGGTGATCGTGTTCGGCGCGTTCCTTCCGATTCTGATCGAGGCATCGGGCGGCCCGCATGCCGAGATCTTCGACGGCACGCTGGTGGCGTTCGCCGCCGCGCTGTCGTTGTCGGTCTTCCCCGCGTGCGGAATCTACGAGACGTCCAGGCGGCGCTCGCCCGTGCACCTGATCAGCCGCACCGCGCTTGCGTGGCTCGTCGTGCAGGGCGGCACCGTCGTGCTGCTGTACGTGCTGCATCGCGCGCAGATCCTGTCGAGCGCGTGGTTCGTCTACTGGACCGTGACGACCGGCATCGGGCTCTTGATCTTCCGTGCTGTCACGCTCGCGATCTTCGGCCTCGTCGAGCGCGCGAGCCGGCAAGTGAAGGCCGCGACGCTCGATCAGGTGGGCCATGTCGCGCAACGCATGCGCACGTCGGGCATCGCGAAGCGGATCGTCAAGCGCGCGTTCGACGTTGCCGCCGCGTCGTGCCTGATCGCCGTGCTGTCGCCCGCGCTCGCCGTCATCGCGTTCCTCGTGAGGCGCGACGGCGGGCCGGCCGTGTTCGGACACGTGCGCATCGGCCGCGACGGCCGCCCGTTCAAATGCCTGAAGTTCCGCTCGATGGTGATGAACGCCGATGCCGTGCTGAAGGCGCTGCTCGAGCGCGATCCGCAGGCGCGCGCGGAATGGGAGCGCGAATTCAAGTTGAAGAACGACGTGCGGATCACGCCGATCGGCCGCTTCCTGCGTCGAAGCAGTCTCGACGAGCTGCCGCAGTTGATGAACGTCGTGAGGGGCGAGATGAGCCTCGTCGGGCCGCGGCCGATCGTCGAGGCGGAACTCGCGCGCTACGGCGACGACGTTCGCTACTACCTCGCCGCGAAGCCCGGCATGACCGGCCTGTGGCAAGTGAGCGGCCGCAACGACACCAGTTACGCGACACGGGTTTCGCTCGACGTGTCGTACGTGAAGGATTGGTCGCTTCGTCGCGATCTGACCATCCTGTTGAAGACGGTCAACGTCGTCCTGCGCGGATCGGGCGCGTATTGAGCGCCCCCCGCACGTCGGTCGGCGGCCGGAACAGGCCAGAATTAGAAAATGGATAGAGGTGTAGATGGGTAGTCTGGGGGAAGCAGGCGGCGTCGTGCCGCCGAAACGCACGTGCGGCGCGCGCGTGCGTTGGTTGACGATGTGGGTGCCGATGTGCGCGGCATTCGCGACATTGAGCGCGTGCGGCGTCGCGCCCGGCATGCGGATGAAGCAGCCGGCGAACGTGCCGGTGTCGAGCGCGGTAGCGGGCGCGGCGGCCGAAGCCGGCCGCGAGTCGCGCGGCGAGCAGTTGCCGGTTCCGATCACGGACATCGACCTGAATCTGATCCGGACGCAGCGCGACGCGCAGCGGATGCCGCGCCGTGCGTCCGATTCCGGATTGCCGGCGTCCGCCTATACGGTCGGGCGCGGCGACGTGCTGCAGATCACGGTCTGGGATCATCCCGAGCTCGCGGCGGCGCTCGGCACGCAGCAGCAGACGGCGGCGCGCGCGGCCGATGCGCCGGCGGGCTTCGTCGTCGATCAGGACGGCACGCTCCAGTATCCGTATGTCGGGCGCATCGCGGTCGCGGGCCTGAAGCCCGAGCAGGTTCAGGCGCGGCTCGCGCGCAAGCTCGCGGAGACGTTCCGCGATCCGCAGGTGACGGTGCGCATCGCGTCGTTCCGTGCGAAGCAGGTCTATATCGAGGGCGAAGTGCATACGCCCGGCTCGCAGGCGCTCAACGACATTCCGATGACGCTGTACGACGCGGTGAGTCGCGCGGGCGGCTTCTCGGCGAGCGCGGACCAGAGCCGCGTGACGCTCGTGCGCGACGGCGCCGAGCAGCGGATCGATCTGTCGGGCGCGGCACAAGGGATTAGTCCGTCGCGGATCGTGCTCAAGGACGGCGACCTGCTGCGCATCCCGCCGCGCGACGAAAGCGGCGTGTTCGTGATGGGCGAGGTCAACAAGCCCGTCACCGCGCTGCCGATGCGCAACGGCCGCCTGACGCTGAGCGATGCGCTGTCGCAGGCGGGCAGCCTGAACGCGGCGACGGCCGACGCCGCGCAACTGTACGTGATCCGCGGCTCGCTCGACGCGAAGCCGCACGTCTATCGGCTCGACGCGAGCTCGCCCGTCGCGATGGTGCTCGCGAACCAGTTCGAGCTGGAGCCGAAGGACATCGTCTATGTCGACGGCAACGGGCTCGTGCGGTTCAGCCGCGTGCTCAGCCTGTTGCTGCCGGCCGTCAATGCCGGCCTGACCGCGGCGGTCGTGACCAAATGATCGACTCGATTCTCGTCGTCTGCGAGGGCAATCTCTGCCGCAGCCCGATGGCGGCCGCGCTTTTCGAGGCGGCGCTGCCGGGACGCGCGGTGGCGTCGGCGGGCTTCAACGCGCTCGTCGGGCTGCCGGCCGCGCCGTTCGCGCAGGGCGTGATGCGCGAGCGCGGCATCGATCTGTCCGCGCATCGCGCGCAGCAGCTCGGGCGCGCGCAGTGCGCGTCGGCGGACCTGATTCTCGTGATGGACCGCGCTCAGCGGCGGCTCGTCGAGGAACGGTATCCGCTCGCGCGCGGCAAGGTGTTCCGCATCGGCGAGCACGAGAATTTCGACGTCCACGATCCCTATCGTCAACCGCGCTTCGTATTCGAGCGGTCCGCGCGGCTCCTCGAGCTCGGCGTGAACGGCTGGCTGTCGCGGCTGCGGCTCGTGTGAGCGCGCGCGACACGTAGAACCGAATCTCCAAGACCCCAACCATGAATCCCAATCCAACCGGCGCGTCGACGCCTGCCGACAGCGAAGGCGACACTGATTTCATCGCCGTTCTCGACATCCTGATCGAAGGCCGCTGGCTGATCGCCTCGATCGCGCTCGGCTGTTTCATCGTCGGCGTCGCGTATGCGGTGCTCAGCAAGCCGGTCTATCAGGCCGACATCCTGATCCAGGTCGAGGACAGCCCCGATACGTCCGCCGCGAAGAGCCTGCTCGGCGACGTGTCATCGCTCTTCGACGTGAAGTCGTCCGCGGCCGCCGAAACGCAGATTCTCGCGTCGCGGCTCGTCGTGTCGCGCGCCGTCGACAATCTGAAACTCTTCATCGACGCGAAGCCGAAGCGCTTCCCGGTGATCGGCAATTGGCTCGCGCGCCGCAGCGACGGGCTCTCGAATCCGGGCTTCGCGGGCTTCGGCGGCTACGCGTGGGGCCAGGAGCGCATCGACGTCGCGACATTCGACGTGCCGCGCCCGATGGAAGGCGACACGTTCGAGCTGACGATGCTCGATGCGCGTCGCTACCGGCTCGACGGCGGCGATCTCGATCGCAGTGCGGAGGGCGTCGTCGGCAGGCTCGAACGCATTCCGGCGAAGGGCGGGGCGATCGCGTTGCGCGTCGACGCGATCGACGCGCGGCCTGGCGCGACGTTTGTGCTCGTGCGCAATTCCCGTTTGCGAACGATCGAGGATCTGCAGGACAACCTCGATGTGCAGGAGCGCGTCAAGCAGTCCGACGTCGTCGTCGCGAGCCTGCGCGACACCGACCCCGACCTCGTCAGCAGCGCGCTCAATGAAATCGGGCGGCAATACGTCGCGCAGAACATCCAGCGCAAATCGGCGGAAGCCGCGCAATCGCTAGAGTTCCTGAATGGACAGTTGCCGGCGCTCAAGCAGCAGTTGACCGATTCCGAATCGAGACTCACGAAACTGCGCGACGAGCACGGCACCGTCGATCTGACCGAAGAGGCGAAGCTCGTGCTCGCGCAATCGGCCGATGCGAAGACGCGCTTGCTCGAACTGCAGCAAAAACGGCAGGAGCTGCTGTCGCGCTTCACGCCGAAGCATCCGGGCGTGATCGCGATCGATCAGCAGATCGCCGCGCTCGACGGCTATCGCGGCACGGCCGAGCAGCAGATCAAGCGGCTGCCGGATCTGCAGCAGCAGCTCGTGCGGCTGATGCTCGACGTGAAGGTCAATACCGATCTCTACACGGCGCTGCTGAACAACACGCAGCAACTGCAGCTCGTGCGCGCGGGCAAGGTCGGCAACGTGCGGCTCGTCGATACGGCGGCGGTGCCGGAAGTGCCCGTCAGGCCGAAGAAAGCGCTCGTCGCGCTCGCGTCGCTGCTGCTTGGCGTGCTTGCAGGCTGCGGCACGGCGGTCGGCCGCTCGATGCTGTTCCACGGCATCTCCGATCCGAACGAGATCGAGCGGCGTCTCGGCTTGAACGTCTATGCGACCGTGCCGCGCAGCGACGAGCAGCGGGCGCTGACCGAGCGCGCGAAGCGCAAGGAGCGCGCGCTGTCGCTGCTGTCCGTCGCGCATCCGGACGAACCGGCCGTCGAGAGCCTGCGCAGCCTGCGCACCGCGCTGCAGTTCGCGATGCTCGACGCGAAGAACAACGTCGTCGTGATCGCGGGGCCCGCGCCGGGGGTCGGCAAATCGTTCGTGTCGGCGAATCTCGCCGCGGTGCTGACGATGGCGGGCAAGCGCGTGCTGCTGATCGACGGCGACATTCGCAAAGGACATCTGAACGACTATCTCGGCTTCGCGCGCGGCAAGGGCTTCTCCGAGCTGATCGCTGGCTCGGCGCACCCGGACGGCGTGCTGCATCGCGACGTGATCGACGGACTCGATTTCATCTCGACGGGCACGATGCCGAAAAACCCCGCGGAACTGCTGCTCAACGCGCGCGTGCCGGAGTTGATCGACGCGTTCTCGAAGCGCTACGACGTCGTCGTGATCGATTCGCCGCCGGTGCTCGCGGTGGCCGACACGGGCATCCTCGCCGCGACGGCGGGCACCGCGTTCCTCGTCGCGCTCGCGGGCTCGACGAAGCTCGGCGAGATTTCCGAATCCGCGAAGCGGCTCGCGCAGAACGGCGTGCGTCTGAGCGGCATCGTGTTCAACGGGATCAATCCGCGGCTCGGGCAGTACGGTTACGGCTCGAAGTACGGCGGCTATCGCTACGTCGCATACGAATACGGAGCGAAGCGCGATGCATGACGAGGATACGCGGGATGGCGGACGCGGCGCCGGCCGCCCGCTTGCGCCGGCAGGCGAGCGGCGCGCGGGCGCGAACGCGGGAGCGCGACGATGATTCGCGTCCGCGATTCGATCGTGTCGCTGTGCGGCGTCGTCGCCGGGCAGATCGCGCTCTTCGGCTGCATTTCGCTGATCGGGCGCTTCCAGGGCCCGGAGGCGCTCGGCCACTTCAACTATCTGCTCGCGTTGGCGACGTTCGCCGGCACGCTGCTCGCGTGCCGCTACGAGCTGGCGTGCGTGAGCGACAGTCCGGCCGATTCGTTCCACGCGTTCGTCAATGTGACGGCGCTCGGCACGGCCGTGGTCGCGGCGGGCTGTGCGGCGATCTCCGTCGCGGGTCGCGCGGACCTGTACGTCGTCGCCGCATACGGGTTCGCGGTGTTCGTCCAGCTCGCGGCGGGCGGCTATCTGAACAGTCTGAGGCGCTACGGCTGGATTGCCGCGAGCCGGATCGCCGTCAACGGATCGTTTCTCGTCTGCCTGCTCGCCGAGGCATTCGCGCCGAAGTTCGGCGCGCAGTTCGGACCGGTCGATACGTTCGACGCCTACACGACGGTCACGGTGTCGGTCGCGCTGCTGATGCTGATCGCGGTCGCGCTGCACGGCGGGCGGCGCGGCTATTCGTTCGCGGTGACGCGCGCGTTCTTCGTCGAGCACAGCCGGTTCGCGAAATACATCCTGCCGTCGACGCTGTGCGGCTCGGTGCTGACCTATGCGCTGGCGATCGTGATTCCGCATTGGTTCGATGCGCAGAGCGCCGGCTATTTCGCGGCCGCGTATCGGCTCGGCTTCTTTCCCGTGTCGCTGATCGCACAGAGTCTGGGCGGCGTATTCCGGCGCGACGCGATGGCCGCGATGGCGAGAGACGATGCGCACGCGATGGTGCCGAAGGTGTTCGGCACGTATGCGCGCTCGCTCGCGCTGCTCGCGGCGGGCTATGCGGCGGGCGGCGTGCTGCTGTTCGGCCCGCTCGTCTCGCTTTTCTTCGGCGCGCGCTGGAGCGGCGCGATCGCGTTCTTCCAGTGCATGATCCCGCTCTTCGCATTCCAGATGATTTATGTGCCGCTGTCGCAGATCTTTCTCGCGGCGCGCGCGCAGCGCATCGATTTCCTGTTTCAGCTCGGCGCCGGCGCCGTGCTCGCCGGCGCGTTGTGCGCGGCGAAGCTCGCGGGGCTGTCGGTGCTCGCGAGCGTGCGCCTGTTTTCGTTCTCGGGCGCCGTGCTGATGATCGCCGGCATCGCGCTGACATTCAGCGTGATGAACGGCAGCGTGTCGCGTCGGCGCGCCGATGCATGACGTTTCTTCCATTTCTTCGTTGAGCGCAGATCATGATTGTCGTCGTCGTCGATTCGATGGAGCGTTACTACTTTGCCGCGCGGCTCGTGAAGGCGGTCAGGAAGGAGTTCGACTTTCTGTTCGCGACGAGCGAGCCGATCGCGCACCTGATGGCGCTGAGCATGGGTTTTCGATCGGTCTATCTGCGGCGCGGCGCGAGCGCATCCGCCGCGCATGATGCGGCGGATGCGATTCGCTCCGATGCGTCGATCGAGGTGCTGAACGGGCAGATGACAGGCGAGCTTGCACGCGCCGATGCGGCCGCGATCTTCGCCGCGATGTGCGGCGTGTTCCGCCGTCATCTCGTCTCGCAGTGCCTGATGTGGAACGGCCAGCAGCTCGTTTGCCGGGCGGTCGCGCACGCGTGCGCGGCGCACGGGGTCCCGACGAAATTCGTCGAGATCTCGAACCTGCCGGACAAGCTGTTCGTCGACCGGCTCGGCGTCAACGCGCTGTCGTCGATCAGCCGCAATCCGGCCGTCATCGACGGCTTGCCGATGCCGACCGAGGACGAGCATCGCCGCTGGCTCGCGCGCTACGAGCAGTACAAGGCGAGGCCGCTGCCGCAGTCGCGCACGTCGTGGATGCGCAAGGCGGTGTCGGCCGTCAACTATGCGCTGAAGCTCGCTACGCTGGGCGTGGCGAGCAAACGTTTGAACACGGTGCGCGCGACGAACGGCGCGAGTGCGCCGACGCAGGCGAAAGCGCTGACGGTGAAGGAGCTGACGGCGCTGCGCTACGTGTTCCTGCCGCTGCAGGTGTCGGGCGATACGCAGATCAAGCTGCATTCGGACGTCGACAACCTGAAGGCGATCCATCTCGCGTTCGAGCACGCGGCGAACGAGAGCGCGGACCTGATCGTCAAGCTGCATCCGGCCGAGTGCGACACGGCGGTGATCGACGAGGTGGTGCGGATGCAGCGGGTCTATCACTTCGACCTCGTCACGTCGCCGACCACCGATCTGATCAAGCACGCGCATTCAGTCGTCACGATCAATTCGACGGTCGGCCTGGAGGCGCTGCTGTACGGCAAGCCGGTCATGTCGCTCGGCCGCTGCTTCTACAAGGAGTTCGATCGCGCGAGGCTGCTCAAGTACATTCATGCGTTTCTGATCGACGGCATCGATTACTTCGGCAAGGAGGACATCGCGCCGCGTGCCGCGAGAAACGTATTTTCGATGAAGCACTGACATGCGCACGACGCTGAAACAGACAATCGACGCGATCGCCGAGGATTGCAGGCGCAACGCGTTCTTCAAGACGCGCTGCGTCGTCGTGTTCTTCCGGATCGCGAACTATCTCGCGTGCCGCAGCAAGCTGACGCTCGCGCTCGGCGCGCCGGTGATCGCGCTCTACATCGTCGTCTGCGACTGGATCATGGGCATCGAGATTCCGGTCAAGACGAGAATCGGCAAGGGCCTCACGCTGTATCACGGCACGGGGCTCGTCATCAACGGCTATTGCGAGATCGGCGAGCGCTGCGTGGTGCGGCACGGCGTGACGATCGGCAACACGCTGCGGCCGGACGGCACCTATAGCGGCGTGCCGTCCGTCGGCGACGACGTCGAGTTCGGCGCGCACAGCGTCGCGCTCGGCGAGATTCGGATCGGCCATCGCGCGCGCATCGGCGCGGGCGCCGTGCTGCTGCGGGACGTGCCGGACGGCGGCGTCGCGGTGGGCGTGCCGGCGCGCGTGCTGGACAAGGAGAAAAGCGCTGCATGAAAGTATTCATCCTCCATCCGGGGAAGGCGAATTACCCGGAAATCGCCGCATATCGCGATTTTCTCGGCCAGCGCGGCTTCGACGTCCATGATGGCGACGCGAGCGCGTATGCGAAGCTCGACGGCCGAGGCGACTGCATCCTGTGGTGCATCATGGGTTTTTATCGATCGCTGCCGCCTGCGCGGTTCGTGATTCACGACTACCGGTCGCTGTCGGTCGGCAGGCTCGCGGCGATCAAGGACTCGATCAAGCGCGCGCTGAACGCGAAGCCGGATCTGCGGATCTTCCAGAACGAGCGGATGCGCGACGCGATGGCGTTCCGTGACGGGACACCGTCGCTGCTGCTGCCGATGGGCGTGCCGGACTGGATCTTCGGGATCGCGAACGAACCGGCGGGCGAAGGTCCGGCCGGCCGGTTCTGCTATATCGGCGAGATGAGCCGCGAGCGAGGCTTCCACAAGGTGCTGGCCGCGTATCGCGCCGCGCCGCGCACGATGCGCGACACGCTCGTGCTCGTCGGGCAGCCGGAGCCGGAAATTCACGACGCGTTCCGGCATGTCGACGGCATCACATTCGTCGGGCGCGTGCCGCAGCGCGACGCGCTCAGGATCGTGCTGCGCTCCGACTATGCGGTCTGCTATTTCCCGTACCACCGCCCGCACTGCTTTCAGACGCCGACGAAGCTGCTCGAATACGCGGCGCTCGGCAAGAAGATCGTCTGCAACGACGCGCCGTCGAATGTCGACGCTGTGAAGGCGCTTGGCATCCGCTCGCACGTCACGGGCGCGTCGATATTCGACGAGCTGCTGCCGCTCGCGCAACTGCGCGCGGAAAGTAACGATCCCGCGCGGCTGAGGCGTCTCGGATGGACGGCCGTGATCGCGCAATCGGGCGTGCTCGCCCGTCTCGAGGCGGTTTCGTCGATGCGAGGTGCGCGATGACGATCGATGGCGTCGGCATGCGGGGACGCGATGCACGGTCGAAGGGCGATTCGAAGGTCTTCGCAAAGACCAACGCAAAGGCCGACGGCCATGCGCGAATGAAGATCGTGCAGATCCTCGAATCGAGCGCGACGGGCACGTTATCGATGGCATGCCTGATCGCGAACCGTCTTGCGCGCGACGGACACGACGTGCACGTCATTCATTCGCTTCGGCCCGACACACCCGCGGACTTTCACGCGCTGTTCGATGCGACGGTCAAGCTGCGCCACATCCAGATGAAGGGCGTGCCGCTGCTGCCGATGTTGCTCGAACTGCGACGCACGTTGATCGGCATCGGGCCGGACATCGTGCATCTGCATTCGTCGTTTGCGGGATTCCTCGGAAGAATCGCGTCGCTGTTCGCATTGCGCGATGCGGCGTTCTTCTACAGCCCGCACTGCATCTCGTTCATGCGCCGCGACGTTTCGGCGCTCAAGCGTTCGGCGTTCGTCGCGCTCGAACGGATCGCGTGCGTGAAGCGGTGTCTCTACGTCGCATGCTCGGATAGCGAGCGCGACGCGGTGCGCGCGCATTTGCGGCAGCCGGTGGTCGTGGTCGAGAACGCAGTCGGCGCGATGCCCGCGCCCGCCGCCGACGAGCAGGAAGACGCGCGCGAGCCGGTATTTCGGATCGTGACGGTCGGCGGCATTCGCGTGCAGAAGAATCCGCAGCTCTTTGCCGAGATCGCGCGCCGCCTGCGCGGCTCGCGCATGCGCTTCACGTGGATTGGCGACGGCGATGCCGCGCTCAAGGCGCAATTGCGCGAAGCCGGCGTCGAGGTCGCCGGCTGGCTTGGCCGCACCGAAGTCGTCGCGCGATTGCGGCGCATGGACGTATATTTGTCGACGTCGTCGTGGGAGGGCATGCCCGTGTCGGTCATCGAGGCGATGCTGCTCGGCTTGCCCGTCGTCGCGTCGGCGTGCGCGGGAAACGTCGACGTCATCCGGCACCTGCAAACTGGCGCGATATTTCGCGGCGCGGACGACGCGGTCGATCTGCTCGCGTCGATCGACCGCGATGCCGCGCTGCGCGCGCGGCTCGCGAGCGCGGCGAGAAGGGAAGCCCGCGAGCGCTTCGGCGAAGAACGTTTTTTCCGGCAACTGGCGCGGGTCTATGCGTCGCGGCTCGCGCGCCCATCATGAGGATTCGCCGTCCCGAGCGCGAGCCCGCCGCATGGAATCGGTGCGCAGCGCGCACGGGACGGTCCATTTGGAGATTTGACCTATGAACGTAGCAATCAGCCCCGGCGTCACGGCCGGCAACGGCCTGCCTTTCGTGCTGTTCGGCGGAGTCAACGTGCTCGAGAGTCTCGACTTCACGCTCGACGTGTGCAGCGAATACGTCGCGGTGACGCGCAAGCTCGGCATTCCGTTCGTGTTCAAGGCGTCGTTCGACAAGGCGAACCGCTCGTCGATTCATTCGTACCGCGGCGTCGGGCTCGACGAAGGCCTGAAGATCTTCGCCGAGGTGAAGGCGCGCTTCGGCGTGCCGGTGATCACCGACGTGCACGAGATCGAACAGGCGACGCCCGTCGCCGAAGTCGCCGATGTGCTGCAGGTGCCCGCGTTCCTCGCGCGCCAGACCGATCTCGTCGTCGCGATCGCGAAGACGGGCAAGCCGGTGAACGTGAAGAAGCCGCAGTTCATGAGCCCGACGCAATTGAAGCACGTGGTGTCGAAATGCCGCGAGGTCGGCAACGATCGCGTGATTCTGTGCGAGCGCGGCAGCTCGTTCGGTTACGACAATCTCGTCGTCGACATGCTCGGCTTCCGGCAGATGGCCGAGACGACGGGCGGCTGCCCGGTGATCTTCGACGTCACGCACAGCCTGCAATGCCGCGATCCGCTCGGCGATGCGTCGGGTGGCCGACGCCGGCAAGTGCTCGATCTCGCGCGAGCGGGTGTCGCGGTCGGCATCGCCGGGCTCTTTCTCGAAGCGCATCCCGATCCCGACCGCGCGCGCTGCGACGGGCCGAGCGCGCTGCCGTTGCATCTGCTCGAAGGCTTCCTGTCGCAGATGAAGGCGATCGACGATCTCGTCAAGCGCATGCCGGCGCTCGATATCCGATGAGCGCGTCCGCCTATCGCGGCGCGATTCGGCTCGTGCTGTTCGACGTCGACGGCGTGCTGACCGACGGCCGGCTGCATGTGACGGGCGACGGCGAGTTCATCAAGAGCTTCCATGCGAAGGACGGCATTGCGGTTGCGCTGCTGCGCGCGCACGGCATTCGCAGCGGCATTCTGTCGGGGCGTCACAGCGAGGCGCTCGCATGGCGCGCGCGGCAGCTCGGCTTCGACGTGTTCGTGTCGGGCTGCGACGACAAGCGCGCCGGCTACGCGCGCATCAAGTCGGAAGAGACGCTCGCCGACGATGCGATCGCGTACGTCGGCGACGACGTGAATGATCTGCCCGTGATCGATTCGGTCGGCGTCTCGTATGCGCCCGTCGACGCGCACGCGCTCGTCAAGCGGCGCGTCGATTATGTCGTGTCGCGCGGGGGCGGCGAGGGCGTGGCGCGCGAAGTCGCCGAGCACGTGCTGTTGCGCTCGGGGCTGTCGCTCGGCGACGCGTATCGGCCGCTGCTCGATCAATGGGCTCGGCATGCCGCTGCCCAATGACATCCCAACACATCTTCATCGCCGTGGACGGCTCCCAGATGAACCATCACAACTATCTCGATTCCGCACGGCAAGTCTTCGACATCGAATCGCGCGCGCTCGCGGGTCTCTCCGCGCGCGTCGACGAATCGTTCGGCGACGCGGTCGACGCGATCCTGCGCTCGAGCGGCCGTGTGGTCGTCTGCGGCATGGGCAAATCCGGGATCATCGGACGAAAGATTGCGGCGACGCTCGCGAGCACCGGAACGCCGAGCTTTTTCATGCATCCGGGCGAGGCATATCACGGCGATCTCGGCATGGTGACGTCGGCCGACACGTTTCTCGCGATCTCGTACTCGGGCGAGACCGACGAAGTGATCAAGTTGATTCCGTTTCTGAAGAGCAACCGGAATTATCTCGTCGCGTTGACGGGCAATGCGCGATCGACGCTCGCGCAGGCGGCGCACAGTCATCTCGACGCCGGCGTCGAGCAGGAAGCGTGTCCGCTTCAGCTCGCGCCGACGTCGTCGACCACCGCAGCGCTCGCGATGGGCGATGCGCTTGCCGTCACGCTGATGAAGGCACGCGGCTTTCGCCCGGAGAACTTCGCGCGCTTCCATCCGGGCGGCTCGCTCGGCCGGCGTCTGTTGTCGAAGGTCGACGACGAAATGGCCGCCGACGATCTGCCGTTCGTCGACGAACGCGCGCCGGCGATCGACGTGCTGCAGGCGATGACGCGGGGCCGGCTCGGGCTCGCGATCGTGCGGCGCGAAGTGGGCTTCGGGATCGTTACCGACGGCGACATCCGCCGCGCAGTCGAGGCGCATGGGGACACGCTGTTCCGGCGCACCGCGTCGGACCTGATGTCGAAGGATCCGGCGATGGTGCCGCTCGGCACGCGCGTAGAAGATGCGTTGCTGATGATGGAGACGCGACGCATCAACGCGCTGCTCGTATTCGACGGCGGGGACGTCGTCGGGGTGTTCAAGAAGTAGGGGGATGCGGGGCGACGGACGAATCGGTGCGAAGCCGGTTCCTCCATCTCGTCGCGGTTTGTTCGTTGAATGCCGGCGGCGCACGAACCGCGCGCGCGTCGCTTGCGCGGGCAGCCGCGAGCGACGCATGCCGCGTATCGTCACGCATGCATGCGCCGTTCGCGTATGGCGCGCGCGACGTGCTACGCCGCGACGAGTTCCGGGAAGCGCTCGCTCAGATACTGCTCGAATTCCGTTGCGACTTCCGGGTGGCGCAGCGCGAACTCGACGGTCGCCTTCAGATAGCCGATCTTGCTGCCGCAATCGAAGCGCCTGCCGTCGTAACGATGCGCGAGCACTTGCTCGTCCTTCAGCAGCGATTGCAGCGCGTCGGTCAATTGCAGTTCTCCGCCGGCGCCGGGCTTGAGCGCGCGCAGATGATCGAAGATGCGCGGTGTGAGCACATAGCGGCCGACGACACCGAAATTCGACGGCGCGGCGGCGGGCTCTGGCTTCTCGACGATGCCCGACAGCTTGAAGAGATCATCCTCCCAGCGCTTGCCGTCGATCACGCCATACGACTTCGAATCTTGCGGCGCGATCTCTTCGACGCCGATGACCGACGTGTGATAGTGATTGAACACGTCGATCATCTGCCGCAACACGGGCGGGCGGCCGTCGAGCAGGTCGTCCGCGAGGATGACGGCGAACGGGCTGTCGCCGACGAGTTTCTCCGCGCATAGCACCGCATGGCCGAGCCCGAGCGCTTCGGCCTGGCGCACGTAGAAGCAGTCGACGTGACGCGGCTTGATGCCGCGCACGAGCGACAGCAGCTTTTCCTTGCCGCGCGCTTCGAGCTCCGCCTCGATCTCATACGATTTGTCGAAATGATCCTCGATCGCGCGCTTGCTGCGGCCCGTGACGAAGATCATCTCGGTGATGCCCGCGGCGATCGCTTCCTCGACCGCATATTGAATCAGAGGCTTGTCGACGATCGGCAACATTTCCTTCGGGCTCGCTTTCGTCGCGGGCAGAAAGCGGGTGCCGAGGCCGGCAACGGGGAATACGGCTTTTGTGACTTTCAGCATCGGGCGTCGAACCTTCCATCGAAGACGTTAAACGTTTGCGTGCGAGCCGGCGGCGCGTGACTGAATATGAGCGATGCCGGCGATGCACACGCGGTAAAGCGATGGTAGGGCTGTTTGAATTGTTTGGTTACGCTAAATATAGGTTCAATCGGACAGGCTACTCACGATGCCGATTCGATCAACCGTCGATGGACGCGCGTGCGAAGAGAAAGCTGCGGACATTGATGATGTTTGCGATGAGCGCGCCCGGCGCTCGGTGTAAGCGCGTCGCGTCGCGTCCAACTTGGAGCGAAAAAAAGGGTTCATCGCAGGAAACCGTGGAGGGTTTGATGGCGATTGCGTAACCTGACGCCTGACTTTAAGGAGGTCAGGAGGCAGAATTGCTCGATCGCAAGGCACTTCAAGCACTGGGTTGCTGGACCGGCTATCGGTTAGAGGGGGTGGAATGGCCGGAAGGAGAAGGCCGTACGCTGTCGCTGTATTTGAAGCCGGTCAGCAAGGTCATGTACTGCGAACAGTGCGGTGCACGCTGCCAGCAGATTCATGAGACGACGGTTCGCCGGGTGCGCGATCTGCCACTGTTCGAGTACCGGGTGGTACTGCACGTCCCCCGCCGCCGAGTCTGGTGCGAACGCTGCGGCGGTCCGCGACTGGAGAAACTGGCGTGGCTGGGCCGTTACCAGCGAGTGACGGAGCGATTTGCCAAGGCCTGCGAGAAACTGCTGCAGGCGGCCAGCGTGCAGGCGGTCGCCGCCTTCTACGATTTGGGCTGGCACACGGTCAAATCGATCGACAAGATGCGCTTGCGAGCGCGTGTGGCTGATCCTGACTGGTCGACGATCCGCTATCTGGCGATGGACGAGTTCGCGCTCCATAAAGGTCATCGCTACGCCACGGTGGTGGTCGATCCGATTGGTCGGCAAGTGCTCTGGATTGGAGCGGGACGCTCGCGCGAGACGGCCAGAGCCTTCTTCGAACAGCTTCCCCAGGGTGTTGCCGAGCGCATCGAAGCAGTGGCCATCGACATGACCACGGCCTACGAGTTGGAGATCAAAGCGCAGTGTCCGCAGGCTGAGGTCGTCTACGACCTGTTCCACGTCGTGGCCAAGTACGGGCGTGAGGTGATCGATCGGGTACGGGTCGATCAGGCCAATCAGTTGCGCCATGACCGGCCGGCCCGGAAGGTCCTGAAGTCCAGCCGCTGGTTGCTGCTGCGCAACCGCCACAACCTGAAGCCCGAGCAGTTCGTGCATCTGAAGGAACTGCTGGCCGCCAATCAGCCATTGTTGTGCGTCTACGTGCTACGTGACGAACTCAAGCGGCTCTGGTTCTACCGCAAGCCTGCCTGGGCGGAAAAGGCCTGGGAACAATGGATCGAGCAAGCCCGGCAAAGCGGAATTGCCGCGCTGCAACTGTTTGCGCAGCGCCTGCAGGGTTACTGGCACGGAATCGTGGCCCGCTGCCGACATCCGCTTAATACCAGCATCGTCGAAGGCATCAACAACACCATCAAGGTCATCAAGCGTCGGGCTTACGGGTACCGCGACGAGGAATACTTCTTTCTCAAGATCCGCGCCGCGTTCCCCGGTAATCCGCGATGAACCAAAAAAAGGCCCGCCCGCAACGGCGCGCGCAGGCAGGCCAATTCCGAGTGATCGGAAGGTTCGCCGCTCGGGGGGAGCGGCTGGCCGGGAGCGAGTATGAGGGCGGACGCGCGAGCGCGCCTATCGTTCTGTCCGATTCGGCGTAGCAATTGACCGATGGCTACTGCAAGTCGATCGCGGATCGAGAGCCGATGCGAGACAGACGAGGCGCCCGTGGCGTCCCGGTCGATGCCAGTGAGGCTCGCGCGCGTGATGGCGCGGCGTGCGTGCGTTTGCGGATCGTCATTTGGCGGAATGCGGCGGGATTATGTCGGATGGGCGCGGCATGCATGCGTTAGTCTGCGCGGGCGAATGTGCATCGGGCAGGCGAGCGCGTTTGCGAGAACGTTTGCGGACATACGCGTTCGTCATCGAAACGGGGCAGACATGGAAGAAGAAACAGACGTGCTCGAGGAGATTGCGGAATTCAATCGGCGGTATCTCCGGCTCGCCCGACGTTTGCTGTGCGAGGACAACGAACGTGCCCGGACGATGCTTGGCATCTCGAACGAGTTGGCGATTTGGCTCGATACGTTGACGCCGGCTCAACTCGAACGGCTCATGGACGGCGGCGAACTCGTTTGCCAGTTTCGTGCCGACGCGATGCCTGGGCGGGCGTGAGCCGATTCGATCGGCGAAAGGAGAACCGGGGTTGCGCTGGGACTTCGTCGGGTGTCACCAATGCGCACGTGCATGCGCGCTCGCAACCCAGCCAGCCCCGATCGTTCGCGATTTCGCCGCTTCGCATGGCGTAGGTCATGATGCGAGCGATTGCTCGCGCCGAGACTTGCCCGATCGATGGGCGACCATACGCGAAAAATGGCCCTCAGCCAGTCCCCACGCTTCGGCCGTGAAGTCGCTCGTGCGCATATCCGTTGCGAACGTCGATGGCCGCGCCGTCGCTCGCACTTCGATTGCAGCTCCGGCTACGAATAGTCACCGTATCGACGCAATTGCATCGAAGTGTCGAGATCGGCGTTGATCCGCTGAAATCGAATCGCATCGCGCCGGTGGGTGCGCTCGCCGCACAAGAGTCCGCGCAACAATCGAACGGCAGTCATGCCCTGCGGGGGACGAGTGAACATGAATCGATTCGTGCCGGCAGGTATCGCGTTGATCGAAGGCGGGCTGATTGCGCTTGCGCTGGCCGTGGCCGCTTATGTCATACGCCGGGCGACGTTTGCGATCGAGACGATGTGAACCGGAAAGGGCGGGACGGTTGAGCGCGAAGCAGAGATCCGTTCGAGCGCGCCGTGTCGACGTGTCGAGTTGCGCCTCGCTCATGGGGCGGGCATCTCGTTGCGGCGCGCCGGCGTTTGCGGCGATGTGGATCGGGGCGACAGTGCGCGCGCCCGTTGACGCTGCTTGATGATGCGAGGCGGACGTGAAGCGGCGCAGTTTGCCTTGCGTTGCTTGTCGTCGATGTCGCGGGGGCGATGTGCATCATCGGGCGTTGCTGACGCCTCGCCTCGGCACAGACGACGCAGACACGAAAAGGGCCCGGCGCGAACGCCAGGCCCTCGATGTCTTTGGTAGGCCGTACTGGATTCGAACCAGTGACCAACGGATTAAAAGTCCGCTGCTCTACCAGCTGAGCTAACGACCCAAAAGAGGCAAAATTATAGCGGCCGCCCGGTGGGGATGTCAACCCATCGATCGGCCGCGTCGCACGCCGTCACTTGATCGCGTCCAGCTTGCTCTGTGCTGTTTCAGCCGCATTCGAGCCGGGGAACTGCGACACGACCTGCTCGAAAGTCTTCTTCGCGGCTGCCTTCTGGCCTTGTTCGAACTGATTGGTGCCGATCGCGATCAGCGCATCCGCCGCGCGGGGATGCTGCGGATAGTTCTTCACGATGCCTTGCCACGTCGCCGTCGACCCCTTGTAGTCGCGCAGCGCGTACTGCGCGTTGCCGAGCCAGTATTGCGCGGTCGGCTGATAGGGGCTTTGCGGGTACTTGGCGATGAACGCGCGGAACGAAGCCGCGGCGCCTTTGAAGTTACCGTTGCGGAACTGCTGCGACGCCGCGTTGAACGCGTCCGTTTCACCCGGCTGCACCGTGCCTTCGACGCCATCCACCGTCGTCTTCTGCGGCTCGAATTTTTTGAGCCGCGCATCGAGATCGGTGTAGTACTCCTTCTGTTGACGCTCGAGCGTCGTCAGGCGGTTCGTCAGATCCTCGTTCTCGCCGCGCAGCGTCGCGACCTGCTGGTTCAACTGGTCGAGGCGGTTGGTCTGATCGAGGATCGTGCGTTGCGCGGCGCCGAGCTGGTTCGCGAGGCTGTCGGATTTGCTGCGCAAGTCGAGCACCGCACGGCGTGCCTCGTCGTCATCGAAGAGGCCTGCGTGCGCCGGCGCGGCCGCGAGGGCCGCACCTGCCACGCACAGCGCGGCGGCCGTGCGCAGCCAGGAAAAACGGTGCGTCATACAGCGATTCTTCCGTTACTTACTGTTGATAGACGAGGTCTGCGCGGCGGTTCTGCGCCCACGACGCTTCGTCGTGGCCAAGCGCGACCGGCTTCTCCTTGCCGAGGCTCACGGCTTCCATCTGCGCATCTCCGACGCCGAGCAGCGACAGCGCGCGACGTACCGCTTCCGCACGCTTCTGGCCGAGCGCGAGGTTGTACTCGCTCGTGCCGCGCTCGTCGGTGTTGCCCTGGATCAGGATGTGGCGCTGCGGATGGCTCTTCAGGTATTGCGCGTGTTGCTGCAGCAGTGACTGATACTGGTCCTGCACCGAGTAGCTGTCGAAATCGAAGTACACGCTGCGCTTCGCGAGCGGGCTGTTCGGATCGTTCAGCGGATCGACGGTCACTTGCGCGACGTTTTCGGGATTCGGTTGCGTGCTGACCGCGCCGCCCTGGTTCGCGTGCTCGTCGAGCTTCACGCCCGACTTACATGCGGCGAGCGCGCCGATCATCAGCATCGCGAACGCCAGACGAAGTTTCTTCGACATCATGGTTACTCTCCTTGTGGTCATTGCATGAAGGGCCCCCAGGACGGCTCGCGGATCGCGCCGCCCTGAACGGACAAGATCTGCGGCGGCGCGCTGCCGTCGGACGGAACGGCAGCCAGCACGCTGCGGCCCCCCGATTGCGTAGCGTACAGAATGTACTGACCATTCGCCGCGAAGCTCGGCGATTCGTCGCGCGTCGTGTTGGTGACGGCGTTCGCCGCACCCGTTTGCAGATCCTGAACGTACAGCTTGAAGCCCCCGCCCGTGCGCGAGATGTACGCAAGCAGCTTGCCGTCCGGGCTGATGCGCGGACTCGTATTGTAGCTGCCGGTAAATGTCACGCGCTGAGCGGCGCCGGCGCTCTCGCCTTCGGCGGGCATCCGGTAGATTTGCGGCGCACCGCCGCGATCGCTCGTGAAATAGATCCACTTGCCGTCAGGAGAGTAGAACGGCTCGGTGTCGATCGAACTGCTGCGCGTCAAGCGGCGCAGCCCGGTGCCCGTCGAGCTGACGGAATAAATCTGCGTATTGCCCGTGAGCGACAGCGCGACGGCAAGCGTCTGGCCGTCCGGCGACCACGCGGGCGCGCTGTTGTTGCCTTTCTGATTCGAGATCACGTAGCGGCGGCCCGTCGGCAGATCGTGGATGTACACGACGGGCTTCCTCAGCTCGAACGACACGTACGCCACCTTCGTGCCGCTCGGCGACCATGCGGGCGAGATGATCGGCTCCTTGCTCGTCAGCGCGGGGATCGCGTTCTGGCCGTCCGAATCGGAGATCAGCAGCTTGTAGACGTTGCCCGTGCGCTGCACGTACGACAGGCGCGTATTGAAGACACCGCGCACGCCGAGCAGTTTCTGGTAGATGTAGTCGGCGATCTTGTGGCCGGTCTTGCGCATCCCCTCGTTGTCGTTCGACGTCGTGAGCGACAGCCCTCCGAGGCTTTGCTGCTTGATGGTGTCGTAGAGGATGAAGTTGACCTTGTACTGGCCGTTTGGCTCGCGGTTCACGCTGCCCGCGACGAATGCGTTCGCGCCTTTCGCCTTCCACGCGCCGAAATCGACCGACGCCGTTTCCGGCACGGGCGTGCTGCCTGCATCGACGTTGGAGAATTTGCCGCTTCTCGCGAGGTCGGCGCGCACGACCGACGTGACCTGCTGCGGCAGGCTCGCTTCATTGACGAAATTCGCGGTGGCGATCGGAAACTGGGTGGAGCCGACGCCCGTGATCAGGACGTTCACCTGCGCGTGGGCGGCGCCCCCCGCGGCAATCAGACACGAGGCCACGAGTGCCCTGAAACCTAGCTTCGTCATCAAACTCATGCTTCTTGTTCCCGTATGTACGCTGCGCAACCGCAGAGACTCAAAAATACCCGATTCGTTCCCGGTGCGACGGCGGGAGTGTAAGCGCAAACGTGCTCATTCCGCCGCCTTGAAGGTAATCGTAATCTCGGATGGGGTGCGACCGTTGGTATCGGGCGGCAGCGGCACCGACGCCTGGATCGCGTTGATGACCGCCTGATCCCACCCCGAATTTCCGCTCGACCGGCGGATCGACGTGCTGAGCACATCGCCCGACGGCGTGCAGCGGATCGCGACGACGGTCACGAGGCTGTCGCGCTCGCCCGCCCACACGATGTTCGGCTTCACGCGCCGGCGGACCTTGTCCGCATACCCCGGCGACGCCGCGTTGCCGCCCGAGCCCGTGCCGGTGCCGCTCTTCGCGAGGCCTTCGCCGCCGCCCGAGCCGCCGCCAGCGATGCCTTGCAACTGCGCGAGGCGCGCCTGGCGCTCCTTGTCGAGCTTCGCCTTCGCGGCGGCGTTCGCCTTGGCGGCCGCCGCGGCCTTTGCCGCTTTCTCGGCTTTCTCGGCGTCCGCCTTCTTCTGCGCGGCGAGTTGCTCCTGCTTCTTTTGCTGTTCGAGCTTTTGTTGCTCGAGCTTCTGCTGTTCGATTTTGCGCTGCTGCTCCGCCAACTGCTGCTGCCTGAGTTTCTCCGCCTGCTTCTGCTTCTCGCGCTCGGCGGTCTTTTGCGCGGCGAGCTGGGCGGCTTGTTGCGCGGCGAGTTGCTGCGCCTTCAACTGCTGCCGGCGCTGCTCCTCGAGCTGCGCCTCGCGGGCGGCCGCGGCCTGCTGCTCGCGCCGCTTCTGCTGCAGCGCGATGTCCGCTTCCTCGTTCTTTACGGGCGGCGGGGGAGGGGCGACTTTCACGGGCGGCGTCGGCACCGGCTGCGGCGTCGACGTGTCCGGCACCGACGTCCACAGCTCGGCTTCCGCACCGGCTGGCGTGCTGTTCTGCCAATGCACGCCGTGGTACAGGAAAAGCGCGAGCAGCACGTGCATCAGGGCGGCAAGCAGGAACGCGCGGCCTGTGCCGCGCTCGCGCGGCGGCCGGGGCGGATAGGCGGCGGTGCGCGACTGGCGAGGCTTCATTGCGATTTGACGAGCAGGCCGACGCGCTTCACGCCGCGCGCCTTCAGATCGGACATCACGGTCATCACCGCGTCATATTGAACCGTCTTGTCGGCCGCGATCACGACGGGCTGATCCGGGTGGTCAGCCTGGCGCGCGGCAATGAAGCTGTTGAGCTCGGCCTTCGTCATCGTGTCTTCCTGCGACGCGCCCGAATCGCCCTTGTAGCGGACGCTGATCCTGCCGTCGGCCCGGATGTTGACGACGACGGGCGGCGTCTGTTCTTGCGGCGCGGCGTTGCCGACGGTCGGCAGATTGACGATCGACGGCGCGACGAGGGGCGCCGTCACCATGAAGATGACGAGCAGCACGAGCATCACGTCGATGTAGGGCACGACGTTGATGTCGGCCATCGAGCGGCGCGAGCGGCCGCCGCGCATGCTTGAACGAATGGGGGTGCCGGCCATCGCGTGCTCCTTATTGCGCCTGGCGCTGCAGGATGTTCGAGAACTCTTCGATGAACGTTTCGAAGCGGATCGCGAGACGGTCGATGTCGTGCGCGTAGCGGTTGTACGCGACCACGGCCGGAATCGCGGCGAACAGGCCGATCGCGGTCGCGACGAGCGCCTCGGCGATGCCCGGCGCGACGTTCGCGAGGGTCGCCTGCTGAACGTTCGCGAGGCCGCGGAACGAGTTCATGATCCCCCAGACCGTGCCGAACAGGCCGATGTACGGGCTCACCGAGCCGACGGACGCGAGGAACGACAGATTCGACTCGAGGACGTCCATCTCACGCTGGAATGATGCGCGCATTGCGCGGCGCGCGCCATCGAGGAGCAGCGCCGGATCGTTCAGACGTTTTTCCTTCGCCTTCAGGAATTCGCGCATCCCCGATTCGAAGATCCGCTCGAGCGCGCCGATCGTGTGGCGGTTGTTCGCGGCGCTCTGGTACAGCGCCTGCAGGTCGCCGCCCGACCAGAAGTCGCGCTCGAAGCGCTCGGTTTGCGCGCGGGCGCGGCGGATCGCGAACCATTTGCGGAAGATAAACGTCCACGACATCAGCGACAGGACGAGGAGAAGCCCCATCACCGCCTGGGCGAGCACGCTCGCGTTGAGGACGAGGGAAATGATCGACAGGTCTTGAGAAGTGTTCATAGAGGTTTGTGTAACGTCCCTTCGGGGAGGCCTGGCCAGGATGTATCCGGCCGGCGCGCTCCGGCGGCGTCCGGGTAGAGCGGTCGGCTGCGCGCCGCGCAGCCGGAAAACTTTCCGCCGAACCCTGCTTAGTGGCGGATCATGGGGTCGAGTTCATCAGCTCTGTCTAAACGGCACTCACGCATACGCCGTTGACACGGCTGGCCGGCCGCTTGCGGCCGGTCCGCGCTCGAGCGCGGCGAAGACGGGGGGCGGAATCGCAGCCGGCTTGAATGCCGAGCGGTTGACGCAGCCGATCCGGATGCCGGCCGCGACGAGCAGCGTGTCACCCCGCCACGCCTGCTGTTCGAATTCGACGCTCGCGCGGCCGATGCGCGCGATTCTGCAGACGATTTGCAGCGTGTCGTCGAGCCGCGCCGGTGCGCGGTAGTCGAGGTTTGCGTGGCGGACGATGAAGATCGCGCCTGTTTCGTCGGCGACCCGGCTCTGGTCGATCCCGCATGCGCGCAGCCATTCGGTGCGTGCGCGTTCGAAGAATCTCAGGTAATTCGCGTAATAGACGACGCCGCCGGCGTCGGTGTCTTCGTAATACACGCGGACCGGCCACGCGAAGTCGGGCGCCGCGTCGGGCTGTCGGCTGGGTTCGATCATGGCGCGCATTCTACCGGAACGGGCGACCCCGATTCCCCTGATTCGTAACGGAATGTTGCCTTCGCCGGACGGCCGCCGGGCCGCGCGCGCGGCCCGGCGCCGCGCTTAGCCGCGGTGGACGGTGAGACCGGCGGGCGCCTGCGCGACGGGCATCATCTCGATCGTGTTGATGTTCACGTGCGCGGGGCGAGTGGCGATCCAGTAGATCGTGTCGGCGATGTCTTCGGCGGTGAGCGGCTGGACGTTCGCGTAGACGTTCGCCGCTTTCTCGTCGTCGCCGCGGTAGCGCACGTTCGAGAATTCGGTGCCGCCGCAGAGGCCCGGCTCGATGTCGGTGACGCGCAGCGGCGTGCCGATCAGGTCGGCGCGCAGGTTCAGGCTGAACTGGCGCACGAACGCCTTGGTCGCTCCATAGACATTGCCGCCCGGGTACGGATAGCTGCCCGCAACCGAGCCGAGGTTGAAGATATGGCCGCGGCCGCGCTCGACCATGCCGGGCAGCAGCGTGCGCGTGACCGTGACGAGGCCCGAGCAGTTGGTGTCGATCATCGTCTGCCACTCGTCGAGGCTCGCCTTGTGCGCGGGCTCGACGCCGAGCGCGAGCCCCGCGTTGTTGACGAGGACGTCGACTGCGGCGAATTCCGCAGGCAGCCCGGTCGGCACGGCCTCGACGGCCGCGCGGTCGCGCACGTCGAGCTCGATCGGCAACAGGGCGCCGCCGAGCTCGGCGGCGAGCGCGTCGAGGCGCTCCTTGCGGCGTGCGGAGGCGACGACGCGGTGGCCGCCCTTGACGAAGGCGCGGGCGATGGCGGCGCCGAAACCTGCCGACGCACCGGTGACGAACACGATCATTGCTGCTGCTCCTAAAACGAGGCTTGCTGGGGGGAACCCGTTAGCCTACTGGCATCGCGGCGGTGCGGCAAGGTGCGGCGGCGCTCGCTTGCGACACCCGCGGCAAACCCCCGCCCGGCGCGCCTCGTGGATTTGTCCCCCAATATGATTCGGGACAGCCGACGCGGTTGCCTATTCATGGCGCATCCAATAAACTAACGCGCTCAATACCCCCTGCGTGACTGGCGATACGGCCTTTCGGGGTCAAGGTGGAGCATCCCACCGTGAAGCGTAGGGCGTCGCTTTTGCCGTTCGCCTGGGCAGCCGTTGTGCGCGCCGCGTTGCGTGCTTTGCCGGTGGCTGTCCCGCCTCGCGTTCCTCGGAATCCCTCCGCCACGTCGAGCCGGTTGCGCTGCCGGCTGCGCGACGTCCTCGGCCACTTCGGTCAACCTGTACACACTTAACGGAAACCGTATGTTTGACAGAGCCCAAAGCACCATTGCGAACGTCGATCCCGAGATCTGGCAAGCGATCCAGCAGGAAAACGTCCGTCAGGAAGAGCACATCGAGCTGATCGCGTCGGAGAACTACACGAGCCCGGCCGTGATGGCGGCGCAAGGCTCGCAGCTCACGAACAAGTACGCGGAAGGCTATCCGGGCAAGCGCTATTACGGCGGCTGCGAATACGTCGACATCGTCGAGCAGCTCGCGATCGACCGCGTGAAGGCGCTGTTCGGCGCCGAAGCCGCGAACGTGCAGCCGAACTCGGGCTCGCAGGCGAACCAGGGGGTGTTCTTCGCGATGCTCAAGCCGGGCGACACGATCATGGGCATGAGCCTCGCGCACGGCGGCCACCTGACGCACGGCTCGCCCGTCAACATGTCGGGCAAGTGGTTCAACGTCGTGAGCTACGGCCTGAACGAGAACGAAGACATCGACTACGAAGCCGCCGAGAAGCTCGCGCACGAGCACAAGCCGAAGCTGATCGTTGCCGGCGCGTCGGCGTTCGCGCTGAAGATCGATTTCGAGCGTCTCACGAAGATCGCGAAGGCGGTCGGCGCGTACCTGATGGTCGACATGGCGCACTACGCTGGCCTGATCGCGGCGGGCGTGTATCCGAACCCGGTGCCGCACGCCGATTTCGTCACGACGACGACGCACAAGAGCCTGCGCGGCCCGCGCGGCGGCGTGATCCTGATGAAGGCCGAGTACGAGAAGCAGATCAACTCGGCGATCTTCCCGGGCATCCAGGGCGGTCCGCTGATGCACGTGATCGCCGCGAAGGCCGTCGCGTTCAAGGAGGCGCTGTCGCCGGAATTCAAGGCATACCAGCAGAAGGTGGTCGAGAACGCGCGCGTGCTGGCGGAAACGCTGGTGAAGCGCGGCCTGCGCATCGTGTCGGGCCGCACCGAAAGCCACGTGATGCTCGTCGATCTGCGCGCGAAGAACATCACCGGCAAGGCGGCGGAAGCGGCGCTCGGCAATGCGCACATCACGGTCAACAAGAACGCGATCCCGAACGATCCGGAGAAGCCGTTCGTGACGAGCGGCGTGCGTCTGGGCTCGCCGGCGATGACGACGCGCGGCTTCGGCCCGCAGGAAGCCGAACTCGTCGGCAACCTGATCGCCGACGTGCTCGAGAGTCCGGAAGACGCGGCGACGATCGAGCGCGTGCGCGCGCAGGTCGCCGACCTGACGAAGCGTTTCCCGGTCTATCGCTGATCGGCCATGCGCTGCCCGTTCTGCCGGCACGACGATACGCAAGTGGTGGATTCGCGCGTGTCGGAAGACGGCGCCGCGATCCGCCGGCGTCGGCGCTGCTCGGCTTGCGACAAGCGTTTCACGACGTACGAGCGCGTCGAGCTGGCGTTGCCGGCCGTCGTGAAGAAAGACGGCAGCCGCACTGAATTCGACCGCCGCAAGATCGTCGCGAGCATGCAACTGGCGCTGCGCAAGCGCCCGGTTGCAGCCGATGCGATCGACGCGGCGGTCGCCCGCATCGAATATCAGTTGCTCGCGTCCGGCGAGCGCGAAGTCCGCAGCGAGAAGCTCGGCGAGCTTGTGATGAACGAGCTGCGCCAGCTCGATACGATCGCCTACGTGCGTTTCGCGTCTGTTTACCGGCGGTTCGAAGACGTCTCCGAATTCGCGGACGTGATCGAGGAATTCCGCCGCACGGCGCCCGCGAAACCGCCGCGCAAGCGTTGAGCTTGCGCATTCCGTTTCCCGTTTCGTTTCCCATTCCATTCGTTTCTCCCGCGTAGCACGCGGTTGTGTGCTCGCCTGGGCGATTGTCGTGCGTCCGGCTGCGGCGCGCGACTCGGCCGTTCGGCAGATGGTCGGCGTTTGCCGGCGCGGGTACAGTCGGCGCATCGGATTCAAGGAGAGGTCGATGCGATCGGAGCGTGGCAGGCGAGCAATGGCGGGCTTCGTGCTCGTCGAGTTGATGGTCGCGCTCGTGCTGGTTGCGCTTGTCGCGACGCTGACCGTGCCGACGCTCGCCGGCGCTCGGATGCGTGATCGGGTCGACGCGCGTGCGCGCGTGTTCGGCGCATTGCTCGCCTATGCGCGCGGCGAGGCGGTGAGGCTCGGCAGGCGCGTAGTGCTGTGCCGCAGCGATGCGACTGCGAAATGTATTGCGGCGGGGCGGCCGTGCGACAACGGGGCGGCCGACTGGTCATGCGGCTGGACCGTCGCTGTCGCGGACGGCGAGCGCGGGACGCGCGTGTTGCGCCGTATCGCGCGTGATGTCCGAGTCGCCGTGACGGGCGCGACCGTCGACGTCATATTCACGCCGCCCGCGGGCCAGGTGATTGGCGGCTTCCGGAGTTTCGAATTTGCGCCGAGCGACGCATCGGGCGCGTGGCATGGCGAGCGCTGGCGCCGTTGCCTGCGGATCGCGGCGGGCGGTCGCGTGCGATTTGCCGAAGGCGGTTGCGGGGGGCCGGCATGACGTGTCCTCGGTCGATGCGCGGGAGCACGCTGCTCGAAGCGGCGATTGCGTGTGCGTTGCTCGCAGTCGCGGCGCTTGGCGTGGTTGCGGCATTGCTCGCGGCGATACGAGGCGAGCGCGACGCCTTGGCACGCGAGCAGGCGATGCTCGTCGCCGATTCGTGGGCGGAGATGGCGCGAGCCGGTGGGCCGTCGGGCATCGATTGGGACGCGTCGATGTCCGGATTGCGCCACGGGAAGCTCGTAGCGACAGCCTCAGGTGCGGGCATTTCGAGCGTACGGGTCGAATGGGAACGGCCGGGGGCGGTCGCCGCGGGGCCGTTGCGTTGCGACGGCGATGTCGCGGCGGCACGCGCTGCCGCCAAGCCATGCGCGACACTCGCTTATGCATCGGCGGATCGCCTATGACGCGAGCGACACGCTGGCGCGCACACACGCTGATCGAGGTGATGATCGCGATGGCGCTCGGCTTGATGATCCTGCTTGCCGCGATGTCCCTCTATCGCGTGCAGCGGGCCGCCTATTCGGCTGCGGCCGATGCCGCGCGCTTGCGCGACGCGGCGCAGGCAGCGCTCGCGCTGATCGCGCAGCAGATCCAGATGGCGGGCTTCGTTCCGATCGACGCGCACGATGCGCGGCCGGTATCGGGGCTGTTCGGCTGCGCGGCGGGACGACCCGTCAACGCCGACGGGCACGCTGCATGCGATTCGCTGGCGAGCGGTTCGGACGGCCTCGTCGTCCGCTACGTAGGAGATGGCGTCTCCACGTGGCCGACGGCGGGCGGACAGGCGACGGACTGTCTTGGCCAGGGTGTCGGCGCGGCCGACACGCAGCCGCTGGTCGTCAACCGCTTTTACGCGCGCATCAGCGCGTCGACGGGCGAACCGGAGCTGTACTGCGAAGGCAGCGGCAGACCCGGCATCGCGCAGCCGCTCGTCGAAGGCGTCGAGCGCTTGCGTCTGCGCTACCGGCTGCACGGCACCGCGCGATGGGCCGATGCATCGGCCTTGTCTGCCGACGACTGGGCCAATGTGACCGCTGTTTCCGTTTGCGTGCAAGTACGAGGCATGCGCACGGGGCGCCCGGTGCGTTACGTCGACTGCGAGGGGCGAATGGCGGGCGCGCCGGACACGCGCGCGAGACTTTCGTTGCGACGATATGTTGCGGTCCGTAATCGAGCCGGCACATGACGCGTTCCATAGTCGGGCTGCATGCGGAGCGACCACGGGTGGTCCGGAAACGTTCGACGCCGCGTGATGCGCCGCGGCGGCGCGAGTCGCCGATGCGCGGTTCGCGGGGCGTCGCGCTGCCGGGCGTACTCGCCTTGACGGCTTCGCTCATCGTGATGTCGTTCGCGTGGTTCGAGATCGCGAAGACGGAGGTCCAGCGCATGACGAGCGTCGCGAGCCGATCCATTGCATTTCGCGCAGCGGATGCCGCACTCGAAGCATGCGCGGACGCGCTGGAGAGTAGCGCGGCGCCATTCCCGTCGGCAAGCGGCGGTGGGACGCCGACGCGCGAGCCGAGCGGGTGGCGACAACCGGGCGTATTCGACGGCATCGGCGCATTCAGTCCGTACGCCGGATGGCCGGGCGCGGCGCAGGCGCCAAGCTGCTTGATCGAAGCGTGGAAGTTGCCGGCGCGCCCCGACGTGCGCGCCTACCTCGTGACCGCCCGCGGCGTGGGCGCGACGCACGATACGGTCGAGTGGCTGCAATTGCAGATTGTGATCGAGAGCGGGCGCATCGAACGCAGGTGGCGCCGGGTCGTGGGAAGACCAGCATAGAAAGAAGAGGAAATAGCGATGTCGTGTACTGAACGCAGCGCGCGCTTGCGAGGCTTTACATTGATCGAAGTGGTCGTTGCGCTCGCGATCGTGGCCGTGCTCGCGGCGTTTGCCGTGCCGTCGTATCGCAGCCATGTCGAACGAGGGAACCGGCTGACCGCGATTGCCGCGCTGTATCGCGCCGCACAGTACGCGGACGCGTTCGGTGAAGCGCCGCCCACCGCATTACCGGAAGGGATGAACCGGGCGCCCGATTCCGGCAAGGTTCTCTACGTGCTGCGGATCACGTTCGACGACGCGCGCGGCGGATACGCACTGGAGGCGAGTCCAGCCGCCGATGGAGCGATGCGCGACGACAGATGCGGCGTCTACGTGCTGCATGCGGACGGCACGCGCGAGAATCGCGTTGCCGAGGGAGGCACGTTCGATGGAGGCGCGCCGGGAACCGATGCGTGCTGGCGAGCCGGCTAGATGTGACGCGTCGAGAGCCGATTGCCCGACGCCGGAAACGGGGCAGCCGGTGCGATCGGATTCGCGGTCCGCGGCTGACGAGCGCTATGGGCGTGTGCTGCGCGGTGCCTCGGCGTCGGATGCGTCGTCGCCGTTCTTTGCCTGCTTCCAGATCTGGTAGGCCTCCCAAACCGCGAAGCCGACGGCGCCCCACTTGAGTGCGGGGCGCGCGCTCGCGCGCAGCAGCGCGCGCACGGGCTTTGCGAGCACGACGGACGCCAGCGAGCTCAACAGCGGATACTGGCTGACGAGCGCGCCGAGCATCGCGTTCACGTTCCTCGCCGACTTGCCGAGCGACCCGCCCGACACCCCGGGCACGAGAAGCTTCAGCCATTTGAAATGCGTGACGGACTGGCGCAGCTCGGCGCCCGCCTGCGCGAGCTCCAGGCGCTCGACGTCGGAGCGCAGGATCAGCAGTTCCTTGCGCAGCGCGCGGTACTGGGCCGCGCTCATGTGCCGCTTCTGCGAAGCAGCGTGGAATCGTTGTTCCGGGGCGGAGTGACTCATGGCGCGTCGACGTGGAGTGGGCGAGAAGAGGGGGAGCGCGGCCGCGCGTTCACGGCTTGCCGCGGAACAGCTCGCGGTCCTTTTCGAGTTCGTTCAGCGTCGCTTCGAACACGACGGGCGCGTTGCGCAGTCCCGAGCGCGCCTTCAGCCAGCAGGCGAACGCGCCGAGCGCGTAGAGCGCGGTGATGGCGGCGAGCGATTGCCAGCGGTAGGTATCCCAGAACGCGATCGCGACGAGCACCGTCAGGCTGATGAGCGCCATCGTCGCGAGCATCATCGCGGCGAGTCCGAAAAAGAGCACGCCCATCAGGCGTTCCTTCTCCTCGGCGAGCTCGATGCCGACGAGTTCGAGCCGGGTCTGCAGCAGAGCGAACACCGAGCCGAGCAGGCGGCGCAGCGGTCCGTGCCCGGACTGGTGCGATGAGGTTTCTGTCGTCATGGAAGAGGCGCTTGCGCGCGGAGAACGGCCGGCGCCGCAACGGGCCGGAGCGCATGGCCCCGGCCGTCGCGCGGAGGCGGGCGGGCCGGGGGCTGTCTCTCGCGGTGGCGTGCCGCGTTACTTGCGATTGATCAGAAGGCCGATCAGCACGCCGACGCCGGCCGCGACGCCGATCGACGTCCACGGATGCTCGTGCACGTAGTCGTCGGTGGCGCGCGCCGCCTTCTTGCCTTTCTCGACCACGACCACCTGAACGTCGGTCGCCTTCTCCTTCGCCTGTTTCAGGCGTGCAAGCGCCTTCTCGCGCAGCTCGGTCGCACGGTCGCCCGTGCTGCTCGCGGCCTGCTTCAGCAGGTCTTCCGCGTCCGCGAGAACAGTTTTGATATCCGACATCAGTTTCTCCTTGTTGACTTCAGACATTGCGACTCCCTTCTTGCCGAGGCGGGTTGTCCTACGGGCATCGTAGCGAAACCCGTGCCTGCGGGCGAGCGCGGCGGCCCGGCGCGCAGGCGGCGCAAGATCGCGCTTGAGTAGCATGGTAAACGACTTGCCGTGGCAATAGAGAGCCGATCCGGAACGAAAAAGTTTCCGGGATTGTCAAATCGCGACCGGCAAAAATGATAAAAAGGCATGAATATCTGACGGAATAATCGTTCGCTCCGGCCGCGGGATCACTTAAGCTAAAAAACTGTCCGGATGCATCGTGTGTCCGGGCACCCAACCCATGCAAGTTCAAGGAGCTGCAACATGAGTCTACGTCTTGGCGACATCGCGCCGGATTTCGAGCAGGATTCGAGCCTTGGCCGCATCAAATTCCATGAATGGCTCGGCAATAGTTGGGGCGTCCTGTTCTCGCATCCGGCTGACTACACGCCCGTCTGCACGACGGAGCTCGGCCTGACCGCGAAGCTCAAGGGCGAATTCGAGAAGCGCAACGTGAAGGTGATCGCGCTGTCGGTCGACAGCGTGGAGTCGCACAAGGGCTGGATCGACGACATCAACGACACGCAGGCGACGAGCGTCGGCTTCCCGATCATCGCCGACGGCGACCGCAAGGTCTCGGAACTCTACGACATGATCCATCCGAACGCGAACGAGACGCTGACCGTGCGCTCGCTGTTCGTGATCGATCCGAACAAGAAGGTGCGCCTCATCATCACCTACCCGGCGAGCACCGGCCGCAACTTCGACGAAGTGCTGCGCGTCATCGATTCGCTGCAGTTGACCGACAATTACAAGGTCGCGACGCCCGGCAACTGGAAGGATGGCGACGACGTCGTGATCGTGCCGTCGCTGCAGGACCCGGAAGAGCTGAAGCAGCGCTTCCCGAAGGGCTTCAAGGCGGTGCGCCCGTACCTGCGCCTGACGCCGCAGCCGAACAAGTAAGCGGCTTGCGCGCCGCGCGTTGACGCGGCTTGAAGGTCATGCGATAACGAAAGCCCCGGCACGGTCGCCGGGGCTTTTTCGTTTGCCGCGCCGCCTGGGCGATGCGGCCGTATCCGCGCGACGTTCGTCAAACTCAGAAGAACGCCTGAATCCCGGTCTGCGCGCGGCCGAGGATCAGCGCGTGAATGTCGTGCGTGCCTTCGTACGTGTTCACCACTTCGAGGTTCACGAGGTGGCGCGCGACGCCGAATTCGTCCGAGATGCCGTTGCCGCCCAGCATGTCGCGGGCGAGGCGGGCGATGTCGAGCGCCTTGCCGCACGAATTGCGCTTCATGATCGACGTGATCTCGACGGCGGCGGTGCCTTCGTCCTTCATCCGGCCGAGCCGCAGCACGCCCTGCAGGCCGAGCGTGATCTCGGTCTGCATGTCCGCGAGCTTCTTCTGGATCAACTGGTTCGCGGCGAGCGGGCGGCCGAACTGCTTGCGGTCGAGCACGTACTGGCGCGCGATGTGCCAGCACGACTCGGCCGCGCCGAGCGCGCCCCACGCGATGCCGTAGCGTGCCGAATTCAGGCACGTGAACGGCCCGCGCAGGCCCTTCACGCCCGGCAGGATGTTTTCGTCGGGGACGAACACTTCGTCGAGCACGATCTCGCCCGTGATCGACGCGCGCAGGCCCACCTTGCCGTGGATCGCCGGCGCCGACAGGCCCTTCCAGCCCTTCTCGAGGATGAAGCCGCGGATCTCGTCGCGGCCGTCCTCGTCGAGCTTCGCCCAGACGACGAATACGTCGGCGATCGGCGAATTCGTGATCCACATCTTCGAGCCGGACAGCGAGTAGCCGCCCGGCACCTTCTGCGCGCGCGTGACCATGCTGCCCGGGTCGGAGCCGTGGTTCGGCTCGGTCAGGCCGAAGCAGCCGATCCATTCGCCCGTTGCGAGCTTCGGCAGGTACTTTTCCTTCTGCGCGTCGGAGCCGAATTCGAAGATGGGCACCATCACGAGCGACGACTGCACCGACATCATCGACCGATAGCCCGAATCGACGCGCTCGACCTCGCGCGCGATGAGCCCGTAGCTCACGTAGTTGAGGCCGGGGCCGCCGTACTGCTCGGGAATCGTCGGCCCGAGCAGGCCGACCTCGCCCATTTCGCGGAAGATCGCCGCATCGGTGGTCTCATGGCGGAACGCCTGCGTCACGCGCGGCGCGAGCTTGCCCTGCGCGTAAGCGTTCGCGGCGTCGCGCACCATGCGCTCGTCGTCGGTGAGCTGCTGGTCGAGCAGCAACGGATCGTCCCAATGGAAGGTTGCGGCAGCCATCTCGTCATCTCCTCACTTGACTGTAGTTCCGCTATGCGGAACAATGTTTTGCAAATTGAACCCAGTGTATCACCGCATGAATTTTCCGACCATCGATGCCGACACGCTCGACGAACGCAAGTTCGTCGTCGCTCTCGCGCGGGGGCTCGATCTGCTGCGCGCGTTCAGGCCCGGCGAGACGATGCTCGGCAACCGCGACTTCGTCGAGCGCACCGGCTTGCCGAAGGCGACCGTCAACCGGCTCGCGTACACGCTTACCGTGCTCGGCTGTCTGCGCTACGACGACGCGCTCGGCAAGTACGCGCTCGATGCGGGCGTGCTGTCGCTCGGCTACGCGCTGCTCGCGGGCTCGGACACGCTCGCGCTCGCGCGGCCGCACATGCAGGCGCTCGCGCGCGAGATCGGCGCGGCGGTGTCGCTCGGTTGCCGCGACGGGCTCGACATGATCTACCTGGAGACGATCCGCAGCGAGACGGCGCTGACGCTCGGGCTCGCGTCGGGGTCGCGGCTGTCGATGCTGACGAGCTCGATGGGGCGTGCGTATCTTGCGGTGCAGCCGCCCGACGCGCGCGCGGCGCTCTTTGCCGAGCTGCGCAAGACGGCGGGGAAGGGGCGGGCGGGGGCGGCGCTCGTCGACGCGGCGGAGCATGCGGTCGACGCATTCGCCGTCGATGGCTGCTGTTACTCGTTTCGCGACTGGCACGAGGACGTGAACGCTGCCGCTGTGCCGTTTCGCGAGCCGCGCGAAGGGCGCTGGCTGATTCTCAGTTGCAGCGGGCCGGCGTCGTCGATGGGCGAGGACGTGTTCCGCAGCCGGATCGGCCCGAAGCTGAAGGCGCTCGCCCGGCGGCTCGGGGAGCTGGGCTGAGCCGGCGCGGGACCGTCGCCGTTCGATTTGCCGCCGCGCGCGTCGAGGCGAGGCGGCATGCGGCTGCAATCGGCTGCAATCGGTTGTATCGTAGATGCCGATTTTCATCGCTGTATCCCGGTGCCGCGTGAACAGGAGGTTTGTGATGTCGAGCTCGGAATCGCTGGAAGGCGGGTGCGCGTGCGGCGCAATTCGTTACCGGATCGCCGGCATGCCTGCGGACGCCGGCTTTTGTCATTGCCGGCTGTGTCAGCGGACGACGGGCGCCGCCGTGCTCGCATGGGCGACGGTGCCGCTCGGCGCGTTCGAGTACGTGAAGGGCGAGCCGCGCGTGTTCGCGTCGAGCGCGTGGGGCGAGCGGCGCTTCTGCGCGCAGTGCGGCGCGCAGCTCGAATACCGGCGGTCGGATGCGCCTTCGACGGTCGAGGTCAATTACGCGACGCTCGACGATCCGTCGGCGATCACGCCGAAAGCGCATACGTGGTACGCGAGCCGCATCCCCGGCCTGGAAGTGGCGGGCGGTTTGCCGGTGCGCGACGACGGCGACCACTGAGCCGAGCCGGCGTCGCGCGAGCGCGGCCGCCTATCGCGCGCATTCCGCCCGGCGCGCCGGGCGCTGCATCGCCCGCGAGCGCCCGCGTCCCGTCAGACCGCGGCCGGCTGCGAGAACACCGGCCCCTGCACGAGCCGCACGTCGTACTGACGCAGCAGCTCGAACTGCGCCTCGTCGACGACGTGATCGAAGATGAGCGGAATGCGCACGCGCTGCGCATAGCCGACGAGCGCCTTCACCATCCCTTCCCGCAGCGCGATCGCGGCGTCCATCTTGATGTAGTCGGGCCGCGCCATGTCCGATTCGACGGCGAGGATGCGCCCCGGATCGGGCAGCTTGTCGGCGACCTTGAAGCCGTAGTGCTGATAACTCTTCGTCAGATAGCCGAGGAACGTCTTGTGCGCGACGGCCGCCGCCGGCAGCTCGATCACGACGCGCTCGGGCGGTAGCCCGAAGCTCTTGAGCACGGTCGAGAAGTGCTTGCCGTGGTCGTACTTGACGCTCTTCAGCAGCCGTTCGTGCACGCGCAGGAACAGCAGGCCGTGCCGCTGCGCGCCGAAGAAGTTGATCGCGTGCAGGCTGCGCGCGAGCCGGTCGAGCGCGACGAGCTCCTGATCGTCGGCGACGGCGCCGATCGGATCGAACGGTGCGCCGCCCGCGTGCGTGACCGCCTGGAAGCCGAGTTCGTCGCCGTAGCGCTCGATCGCGTCGGAGAGCGACGTCGATTGCGGCGCGCCCGGCATCGACACGTCGTAGATCGGCTCGTAGACGCTCTCCAGCTTGAGACCGCGCAGGTGCGCGTATGCGCCCTGCGCGCCGTCTTCGAGCGCAAGGTGGTCGCACAGGAACGGGAGCTTGCCCGCGCGGGCGACGAGCTCGGGAATGGTGGGCGGAACCATGGACTCCGGAAGGAAGAAAGGCGGCCGAAACGGCCGCCGTATATGAACGATAGTAGCAGCGCCGCGCGCGATTGGCTGCGTGAGTTGCTCATATCGATATCGGTTCCGCGCCGACGCCTAGGGTATACGATGATTTCACTAATCGTAATTGGTTTTACTATTCGTAAATCATGATGTTGACGCAGATCAAGCAATCCGGTCAATCAGACGCGCGGCTTGCCCGACGAAAGCGGCGCATCCCTCAATACGGAGCAAGGAGCGACAAATGGCGGGTGACAAGAAATTTGCATCGCAGGCGGATCTGGCCGAGAAGAAGGTGACGTTCGAGCGGCTGTCCGAGCACGCCTACGCCTATACGGCGGAAGGCGATCCGAACACGGGGATCGTCGTCGGCGACGACGCGGTGCTCGTCGCCGACACGCAGGCGACGCCCGTGATGGCCGAGGACGTGATCCGCCGGATCCGCGAAGTCACCGACAAGCCGATCAAGTACGTGCTGCTCACGCACTACCACGCGGTGCGCGTGCTGGGCGCGTCCGCATACGGCGCCGACCACGTGATCGCGAGCCAGGACACATACGACCTGATCGCCGAGCGCGGCGCGGCCGACATGAAGAGCGAGATCGAGCGCTTCCCGCGCCTGTTCCGCTCGGTCGAGTCGGTGCCGGGCCTCACGTGGCCGACGCTCACGTTCAAGGGCGAGATGACGCTGCGGCTCGGCAGGCTCGAAGTGAAGATCATGCAGCTCGGCCGCGGCCACACGAAGGGCGATACGGTCGTGTGGCTGCCGCAGGACAAGGTGCTGCTGTCGGGCGACCTCGTCGAATACGGTGCGACGCCGTATGCGGGCGACGCGTACTTCCAGGACTGGCCGGCGACGCTCGACGCGATCGCGGCGCTCGGGCCCGAGAAGCTCGTGCCGGGGCGCGGCGCCGCGCTGAAGACGCCGCGGGAAGTCGCCGACGGCCTGGCGGGCACGCGCGCGTTCGTGAGCGAGCTGTACGCGAAGGTGAAATCGGGCGCGGCGGCGGGCCGGGACCTGAACGCGATCTACAAGGAGACCTACGCGCAACTGAAGCCGAAGTTCGGCGACTGGGTGATCTTCGACCACTGCATGCCGTTCGACGTGACGCGCGCGTTCGACGAGGCCACGCAATACCCGGACCCGCGGATCTGGACGGCCGAGCGCGACAAGGACATGTGGCACACCCTCGAAGGCTGAGCGCGGCGGGCGACATCATGACCATCGATTATCAGACGCTGAAGTTCGACTATCGCCCGCGCGCGGCCGGTGCGGACGAAGGCGAACCGCATCCGGCCGTCGTCGTCGGCGCGGGGCCCGTCGGGCTCGCGGCGGCGATCGATCTCGCGCAGCAGGGCGTGCCCGTCGTGCTGCTCGACGACGATGACACGCTGTCGGCCGGCTCGCGCGCGATCTGCTTCGCGAAGCGCACGCTCGAGATCTTCGATCGCCTCGGCTGCGGCGAGCGGGTCGCGCAAAAGGGCGTGAGCTGGCACGTCGGCAAGGTGTTCCTGCAGGACGAGCTGATCTATGCGTTCGACCTGCTGCCGGAAGTCGGGCACGCGCGGCCCGCGTTCGTCAATCTGCAGCAGTACTACGTCGAAGGCTATCTGGCCGAGCGCGCGCTCGAGCTGCCGAACCTCGATCTGCGCTGGAAGAGCCGCGTGACGGGCATCCGGCAGACGCCCGAGCATGCGGAGCTCGACGTCGACACGCCGGAGGGGCCGTACACGCTGCGTGCGCGCTACGTGATCGCGGCGGACGGCTCGAAGAGCCCGCTGCGCGCGATGATGGGGCTCGACAGCCGCGGCCGCACGTTCAAGGACCGCTTCCTGATCGCCGACGTGAAGGTGAAGGCGCCGTTCCCGGCCGAGCGCTGGTTCTGGTTCGATCCGCCGTTTCATCGCAATCAGTCGGTGCTGCTGCACCGGCAGCCGGACGACGTGTGGCGCATCGATTTCCAGCTCGGCTGGGACGCCGATCCCGTCGCCGAGAAGGCGCCGGAGCGCGTGATTGCGCGCGTGCGCGCGCTGCTCGGGCCGAACGTCGAGTTCGAGCTCGAATGGGTGAGCGTCTACACGTTCCGCTGCCAGCGGATGGATAGCTTCCGCCACGGCCGCGTGCTGTTCGCGGGCGATTCCGCGCACGGCGTGTCGCCGTTCGGCGCGCGCGGCGCGAACAGCGGCGTGCAGGACGCGGACAACCTCGCGTGGAAACTGAAGCTCGTGCTCGACGGCCGCGCGCCCGATCGCCTGCTCGACACGTATGCGCGCGAGCGCGAATTCGCGGCCGACGAGAACATCCGCAATTCGACGCGCTCGACCGACTTCATCACGCCGAAGAGTCCGATCTCGCGCGTGTTTCGCGACGCGACGCTCAAGCTCGCGCGCGACTGCGAGTTCGCGCGCAGGCTCGTGAACAGCGGCCGGCTGTCGGTGCCCGCCGTGCTCGCCGTTTCGCCGCTCAACACGCCCGATCGCGCGGGCGAGACGTTCGAGCGCGCGCCGGCGCCGGGCGCGGTCGCGCTCGATGCGCCCGTGCTCGCGAACGGCGCGCCCGGCTGGCTGCTGCCGCATCTGACGGGGGGCTTCGTCGGCATCCTGTTCGGCTCGATCGACGATGCGGGCGCGCTCGTCGACGCGACGCGCGGCCACGCGCTGCCCATCGTGCCCGTGCTCGTCGTGCCGAAGGGCGACGCGCGCGCGGTCGCGGGCGTCGACGTGATCGAGGACAGCGAAGGGCTCGCCGCGCAGCGCTACGACGCGCGCCCCGGCACGTTCTATCTGCTGCGCCCGGACCAGCACGTGTGCGCGCGCTTTCGCACGGCGGATGCAAACGCGGTGCGCGCGGCGCTCGCCCGCGCGATCTGCAACGCGTGAGCGAAAAAAAACATCGACCAAGACCAGGAGACACCCGATGCACCTCGACACCCGCTTGCGTCTGCCCGATCCGGACGCGTTCTACGAGGCGCTGATCGACATGCACCGCGATCTGCCCGACAGCGAGAGCCAGCTCGTCAACGCGAAGCTGATCCTGCTGCTCGCGAACCAGATCGGCGACATCGACGTGCTGCGCGAAGCGATGGCGCTCGCGCGCAGCGGCGCGGCCACGCTCGAAGGCGCGCCCGGCGCGCCCGCGCTGCGATGAGCGCGGGCGGGAGCGCGGCGCGCGTGCTCGAAGTCGAGCGCGTGATCGACGACACGCACCGGCCCGCGTTTCACGCGATGCTGCTCGCGCTGTGCGGGCTGTGCCTCGTGATCGACGGCTTCGACGCGCAGGCGATGGGCTACGTCGCGCCGAGCGTGATCGCCGAATGGGGCGTGAAGAAGCAGGCGCTCGGGCCCGTCTTCAGCGCGAGCCTGTTCGGGATGCTGCTCGGCGCGCTCGGCCTGTCGGTGCTCGCCGACCGGATCGGCCGGCGCCCCGTGCTGATCGGCGCGACGCTGTTTTTTGCGCTGACGATGCTCGCGACGCCGTTCGCGACGTCGATTCCGACGCTGATCGCGCTGCGCTTCGTCACGGGCCTGGGGCTCGGCTGCATCATGCCGAACGCGATGGCGCTCGTCGGCGAATGCAGCCCGAGCGCGCGTCGCGTGAAGCGGATGATGATCGTGTCGTGCGGCTTCACGGCCGGCGCGGCGCTGGGCGGCTTCGTCAGCGCCGCGCTGATTCCGGCGTTCGGCTGGCGCGCGGTGTTCTTCGTCGGCGGCGCGGTGCCGCTCGCGCTCGCGGCCGCGATGGCCGCGCGCCTGCCCGAATCGCCGCAACTGCTCGTGCTGCGCGGCCGGCACGACGCGGCGCGCGCGTGGCTCGCGAAGTTCGCGCCGCAGCTTGCGGTCTCGCCCGATACGCGGCTCGTCGTGCGCGAAGCGGGGCCGCAGGGCGCGCCCGTCGCCGAGCTGTTCCGCGCGGGGCGCGCGAGCGTCACGCTGCTCTTGTGGGCGATCAACTTCATGAACCTGATCGACCTGTACTTCCTGTCGAACTGGCTGCCGACCGTGATGCGCGACGCGGGCTATGCGAGCGGCACGGCCGTCATCGTCGGCACCGTGCTGCAGACGGGCGGCGTGATCGGCACGCTGTCGCTCGGCTGGTTCATCGAGCGGCACGGCTTCGTGCGCGTGCTGTTCGCGTGCTTCGCGTGCGCGACGGTCGCGGTCGGCCTGATCGGCTCGGCCGCGCACGCGTTCGTCTGGCTGCTCGCAGCCGTGTTCGTCGGCGGCTTTTGCATCGTCGGCGGACAGCCCGCGGTCAACGCGCTCGCGGGCCACTATTACCCGACGTCGCTGCGCTCGACGGGCATCGGCTGGGGCCTCGGCGTGGGCCGTGTCGGCTCCGTGCTCGGGCCGCTCGTCGGCGGGCAACTGATCGCGCTCGGCTGGTCGAACGACGCGCTGTTTCACGCGGCGGCCGTGCCGGTGCTGTGCTCGGCCGTCTTCGTGCTCGGCCTCGCGGGCGTGACGCGGCGGCGCGGCGCGCCCGCATCGAACGTCGCTTGAATGGAGAAAACGACAATCATGGCACTGAATTTTTCGAAACCGGGCGAAGCCGGCTACCAGAGCGGCTTCGCGAACGAATTCGCGACCGAGGCGCTGCCGGGCGCGCTGCCGCACGCGCGCAACTCGCCGCAGCGCGCGCCGTACGGGCTCTACGCGGAGCAACTGTCCGGCACCGCGTTCACCGCGCCGCGCGGCCATAACCGCCGGTCGTGGCTGTACCGGATCCGGCCCGCCGCCATGCACCGGCCGTTCGAGCTCGTGTCCGGCGAGCGCCGGATCGTCGCCGATTTCGGCGATTCGGACGACGTGCCGCCGACGCCGCCGAACCAGTTGCGCTGGGACCCGCTGCCGATGCCCGCGCAGCCGACCGATTTCGTCGACGGCTGGGTGACGATGGCGGGCAATGGTTCGGCCGCCGCGATGAGCGGCTGCGCGATCCACCTGTACGCGGCGAACCGCTCGATGCGCGAGCGCTTCTTCTACAGCGCGGACGGCGAACTGCTGATCGTGCCGCAGGAAGGGCGGCTCTTCATCATGACGGAGCTCGGCCGGCTCGACGTCGAGCCGTTCGAGATCGCGGTGATTCCGCGCGGCGTGCGCTTTGCGGTCGCGCTGCCGGACGGGCACGCGCGCGGCTATGTCTGCGAGAACTTCGGCGCGCTGCTCCGGTTGCCGGACCTCGGGCCGATCGGCTCGAACGGCCTCGCGAATCCGCGCGATTTCCTGACGCCGAACGCGTCGTACGAGGATCGCGAAGGCGCGTTCGAGCTCGTCGCGAAGCTCAACGGCCGGCTCTGGCGCGCGGACATCGATCATTCGCCGTTCGACGTCGTCGCATGGCACGGCAACTACGCGCCGTACAAGTACGATCTGCGTCACTTCAACACGATCGGCTCGATCAGCTACGACCATCCGGACCCGTCGATCTTCCTCGTGCTGCAGTCGCAATGCGACACGCCGGGCGTCGACGCGATCGACTTCGTGATCTTTCCGCCGCGCTGGCTCGCGGCCGAGGATACGTTCCGCCCGCCGTGGTTCCACCGCAACGTCGCGAGCGAGTTCATGGGGCTCGTGCACGGCGTCTACGACGCGAAGGCTGAGGGCTTCATGCCGGGCGGCGCGAGCCTGCACAACTGCATGTCGGGCCACGGGCCGGACGCGGAGACGTTCGAGAAGGCTTCCTCGATCGACACGTCGACGCCGAACAAGGTCGGCGACACGATGGCGTTCATGTTCGAGACCCGCACGCTGATCCGGCCGACGCGCTTTGCGCTCGACACCGCGCAGCTCCAGGCGAACTACTTCGAATGCTGGCAGGGCCTCAAGAAACATTTCAATCCGGAGCAACGATGAGCGCCATTCCCGACGCGCTGCGCGCGAGCCTCGATCCTTCCCGCAAGAGCTGGCTCGACGCGGCGAACGACGCCGCGTGCGACTTCCCGATCCAGAACCTGCCGTTCGGCGTCTTCAGCGATGCGCGCAACCCGTCGCGTCGCGCGGGCGTCGCGCTCGGCGACCGGATCGTCGACTTGGCCGAGCTCGCGCGCGCGGGCCTGTTGACGGTCGAGGGCGGGGCGGCCGTGTTCGAGCGGCCGGCGCTGAACGATTTCATCTCGCTCGGCCGCGACGCGTGGCGCAGCGTGCGCATCCAGTTGAGCGCGCTGTTCGAGCGCGGCTGCGCGCGGCTGCGCGACGACGCGGCGCTGCGCGCGCGCGTGCTCGTCGAGCAGCGCGACGCGACGCTGCATCTGCCCGTCGACATTCCCGGCTACACCGATTTCTATTCGTCGAAGGAACACGCGACGAACGTCGGCTCGATGTTTCGCGATCCGAAGAACGCGCTGCTGCCGAACTGGTCGGAGATGCCGATCGGCTACAACGGCCGAGCGTCGTCGGTCGTCGTGAGCGGTACGCCGGTGCGCCGGCCGAACGGTCAACTGAAGCTGGCTGACCGCGACCGTCCGGTGTTCGGCGCGTGCCGCAAGCTCGACATCGAGCTCGAGACGGGCTTCATCGTCGGCCGCGGCAACGCGCTCGGCGAGCCGATCGCGTGCGAGGACGCGGAGTCGCACATCTTCGGAATGGTGCTGCTCAACGATTGGAGCGCGCGCGACATCCAGCAATGGGAATACGTGCCGCTCGGGCCGTTCAACGCGAAGACGTTCGCGACGTCGATCTCGCCGTGGATCGTTACGCTCGACGCGCTCGAACCGTTCCGCACCGCGCAGCCGAAGCAGGCGCCGGAGCCGCTCGCGTATCTGCGCCACGGCGGCGAGCATGCGTTCGACGTTACGCTCGAAGTGCGGTTGAAGCCGGACGGCGCGGCCGGCGCGACGACGATCGCGCGCACGAACTTCAAGCACATGTACTGGACGATGGCGCAGCAGCTCGCGCATCACACGGTGTCGGGCTGCAACACGCGAGTCGGCGACCTGATGGGCTCGGGCACGATCAGCGGGCCGGCGAAGGATGCGTTCGGCAGCCTGCTCGAGCTGACGTGGAACGGCAAGGAGCCCGTCGCGCTCGCGGACGGCGGCACGCGCGCGTTCATCGAGGACGGCGACGAGCTGACGCTCGCCGGCTGGTGTCAAGGCGACGGGCATCGCGTCGGCTTCGGCACGTGCGTCGGGAAGATTCTGCCGGCGTTGAACCGATGATGCGGTCGGGCGCGCAGAGCGCCGCGACGCGACGGCGGCGATCACCGCATTGCGTCAACGCCCCTGCCGCGTGGCGCGCATCGGCAACGCGCGCCGCTCCCACAGCGCCGCGCCGACGAACGCGAGCGCCGATACGATCAGCACGCCGATCAGCGCGTCGCCGCCGAACTGCTCCATCAGCGCGCCCGCGACGAGCGGCCCGCCGAAGCTCGCCGCGCTCCACGACGCCGACACGAGCGAGCTCGCGGTCACGAGCGCCGAGCCGCGGAAGCGCTCGCCGCACGCGACGAGCGACAGCGTATAGACGCTGCCCGCCGCCGCGCCGAGCACGAAGAGGAGCGGCCAGCACAGCCACGGCGTCGCGATGACGAAGGGCACGAGCGGCAGCAGCGCGAGCACGACGCCCCCCGCGCCGATGTGCACGCGCTCGCGGCCGAGCTTGTCGGCGAGCCAGCCGATCGGGAATTGCATCGCGGTGTCGCCGAACAGCAGGATCGCCGCGAACAGCACGGCCGCCTCGCTCGCGACGCCGCGCGCCATCGCGAAGAGCGGCAGCAGCGAGAGGGCAAGCGTGTCGAACAGCGCGAAGAACGCGGTGCCTGCGACGAGCGCGGGCATCTTAGGCATCACGCGCGTCCAGCGATCGTGCGCGTCGTGGTGCGGCTCGTCGGCGATGGGCGTCTTGCGGATCGACGCGAGCGACGGCAGCGCGAGCAGAAAGAGCGCGCCGCTCAACGCGAAGCGCACGTGCGTCATGCCGGCGATCTGGCTCACGAGCACGGGCCCGGCCATCTGGAACAGCGTGAAGTTCGTCGCGTAGATCGCGACGACGCGGCCGCGCGTCGCATCGTCGGCGAGCTGGTTGACCCAGGCCTCGCCGATCGTGAAGAGCAGCATCAGCGCGGCGCCGCAGACGACGCGCAGCACGCCCCAGACGGCGAGGCTCGACGTGAACTGCATCAGCGCGGTTGCCGCGGCGAGCACGATCACCGATGCGACGATCACCTGCCGCCCGCCGAGCCGCTTCGTGATCGCCGCGACGAACGGCACGACGGCGAGGCCGCCGCCCGCCTGCGCGGCGGTCAGCATGCCGACGATGCGGGTGCCGTGGCCCGCTTCGGTGAGCGCGAGCGCGGTGAGGGGGAGCGTCGCGCCCGTGCCCAGGCCGACGACGGCAACGCTGAGAATGAGCGCGAGAAAATCGCGGGTGAGGATCGTTTTCATGACGGCCGTGATGCTACCACCGGCGGATGGCCTGGCGTCGCGCCATTCCGAGCGATTCAAGCCGGCGCGCGACGCATGTCACGCGCATTCGGCCGGCCCCGGAACCGCGCGCCGCTCGAGCGACGCGGACCACAGCGTGAGCGCGAGCGCCGCCATCGCGAGCGCGGCGCCCGCCCACGGCAGTTTCGCGAGCGGCACGCCCGCATGGATCGCGGTGCCGCCGAGCCACGCGCCGAGCGCGTTGCCGAGGTTGAACGCGCCCTGGTTGAGCGTCGATGCGAGATTCGGCGCGTGGCTCGCGCGATCGACGATCAGGATCTGCAGCGGCGGCACGATCGCGAACGCGAGCACGCCCCACACGAAGATCGTCGCGAGCGCGGGCAGCGGCGCGCGCATCGTGCCCGCGAACGCGGCGAGCACGACGCCGATCGACGCGAGCGTCGCGACGAGCGACGGCATCCGCCGCCAGTCGGCGAGCTTGCCGCCGACGGTGCCGCCGACCGTCAGGCCGAGGCCGAACAGCAGCAGCACGAGCGTGACCTCGTGCGGCGTGAAGCCCGTCACGTCCTCGAGGATCGGCGTGATGTACGTGAACACGGTGAAGAGGCTCGCCGACGCGAGCACGCTGATGCCGAGCACCATCAGCACCTGCGGATTGCGCAATACGCTGAACTCGCGCGCGATGCCGGCCGCGGGCATCTCGAGGCGCTTCGGCACGCAAAAGGCGAGCGCCGCCGCCGCGAGCGCGCCGATGCCGGTGACGGCCCAGAACGTCGCGCGCCAGCCGAACGCCTGGCCGAGCGCGGTGCCGAGCGGCACGCCGAGCACGTTCGCGAGCGTCAGGCCCGTGAACATCAGCGCGATCGCCTGTGCGCGCTTGTTCGGCGCGACGAGGCTGCTCGCGACCACCGAGCCGATGCCGAAGAACGCGCCGTGGCAGAACGCGGTGACGACGCGCGCGACCATCAGCGTCGCGTAGCCGGGCGCGATCGCGCAAAACAGATTGCCGACGATGAACACGCCGATGAGCGCGAGGAGCGCCGCCTTGCGCGGCATCTTCGCGGTGACGACGGCGAGGATCGGCGCGCCGATCGTCACGCCGAGCGCATAGCCGGACACGAGCATGCCCGCCGCCGGAATCGACACGCCGAGGTCGCGCGCGACGTTCGGCAGGAGTCCCATGATGACGAACTCGGTGGTACCGATGCCAAACGCGGCAACGGCAAGGGCGAAGAGAGGCAGCGGCATGGACGACTCGCGGGAGGACCGCCGCGTCCGGCGCCGCGGGATGCGGCGCGCCGATGGAAGCGGGCGGAACAGCCGCGATTTTATCTCAGGGAAAACCCCGGTGTTTGGGGCCTGATCAGGTGTTGCGCGCAGGCGTCGGCGCGACGTCCCAGCCGTTTTCGTACAGGCACGCTTCGAGCGGCATCCGCGTGGCCCAGCGCTCCTCCTCGAGCATCGGCTTGGCGTAGAACGCGTCGACGTGGCCGAGGCACAGCACGGCGATCGGCTTGGCGCCGTCGGGCATCGTGAGCAGCCGGCGCAGCGCGTCGACGTCGAAGAGCGATACCCAGCCCATCCCGAGCCCTTCGGCGCGCGCGGCGAGCCACATGTTCTGGATCGCGCACGCGGCCGACGCGAGATCCATTTCCGGCAGCGTGCGGCGGCCGAACACGTGCCGCTCGCGCCCGTCGGCGAGCGCGACGACGAGCAGTTCGCCGCATTCGCGCACGCCTTCCACCTTCAGCCGCATGAATTCGTCGTGCCGCTCGCCGAGCGCGTCGGCGGTCGCGCGGCGCTCGGCGTCGACGAGCGCGTGGATCTGCTCGCGAAGCGCCGGCTCGGTCACGCGGATGAAGCGCCACGGCTGCATGAAGCCGACGCTCGGCGCGTGGTGCGCGGCGCGCAGCAGGCGCGCGAGCACGGCGGAATCGACCGGGGCGGACGTGAAATGGCGCATGTCGCGCCGTTCGAAGATCGCGCGGTAGACGGCGGCGATCGCGGGTTCGTCGAAACGCATGGTGGACTGGCAAGGCGGGTGAAGGCGAATCGCCGCAACGATAGCAGAGTCGCGCGGCGCGCCAATCAGGGTTCAGCCGATTCGTGGCGGCGCGGCGTCGTTCATGTCGAGGCGCGCGGCGCGCCGCGCCGCGTCCGCCTTCGCCCGCCGCGCCGTCAGCCCTGCCGCCCGGCGTCGACGACGTTCCGCGGCGCGCCGTCCTGCCATGCGCGGATGTTCGCCAGCGTCGTGTGCGCGATCTCCGCGAGCGCCTCGCGCGTGAAGAACGCCTGGTGCGACGTGACGATCACGTTCGGGAACGTGAGCAGCCGCGCGAGCACGTCGTCCTGCAGCGGGCGGTCGGAGTGGTCCTCGAAGAAGAGCCCGCTTTCCTCCTCGTAGACGTCGAGCCCGAGATGGCCGAGCTGGCCCGTCTTCAGCGCGTCGATCAGCGCCTGCTTGTCGACGAGGCCGCCGCGGCTCGTGTTGATCAGCATCGCGCCCGGCTTCATCCGCGCGAGCGCATCGGCGCCGATCATGTGATGGGTCGCGGGCATCAGCGGGCAGTGCAGGCTCACGATGTCCGATTCGGCGAGCAGCGCGTCGAGCGGCACGTAGCGCACGCCGAGCGCGAGCAGCGCGTCGTCGTGCGGCGGCAGCGAATGCGCGAGCACGCGCATCCCGAAGCCCGCCATGATCCGCGCGAACACGCTGCCGATGAGCCCCGTGCCGATCACGCCGACCGTCTTGCCGAAGAGATCGAAGCCGAGCAGCCCGTTGAGCGAGAAGTCGCCTTCGCGGGTGCGCGCGACGGCGCGCGGCAGGCGGCGGTTGAGCGCGAGGATTAGCGCGACCGCGTGCTCGGCGACCGCATGCGGCGAGTAGGCGGGCACGCGCACGACGACGAGCCCGAGCCGGGCGGCCGCCGCGAGATCGACGTGGTTGAAGCCGGCCGAGCGCAGCGCGATGACGCGCGTGCCGCCCGCGGCGAGCGCTTCGAGCACGGCGGCATCGAGCGTGTCGTTGACGAACGGGCACACGACTTCATAGCCGCGCGCGAGGATCGCCGTCTCCGCGTCGAGATGGGAAGGCTGGAAGTGCAGCCGGTAGCCGAACGACTGGTTGGCGGCATCGAACGAATCGTGGTCGTACTGCCGGCTGCTGAAAAGAATCACGCGCACGCTTTGCCTCCGGTAAAGGTGCGCATCAGTTTACTTCAGTCGGGCGTCACTGGAGCCCTGCGACGACGTCCGGGCGTTTCGCCGTGCCGGCTTCGCGCATGAAGTAGTGGCCGTTCGTCTCCGTCTTCTGCCCGCCGAGGTGATACAGCGCGTGCTCGACGAAGCTGCGGGTGCGCGCCGGCAGGAACTGGCGGTTCGGATAGACGATCGACAACTGCGTGTCGGGATCGTCGATCCGGTAGTCGCCGAGGATCCGCACCAGCTCGCCGCTTTCGAGCGCATCGGCGATGTAGCTTTCCGGCAGCACCGAAATGCCGGTGCCGGCGAGCGTCGCCGCGCGCACCATCGACGTGCTGTTGACCGTGTAGACGGGCTGCAGCGACACGACGTGCGTGAAGTGGTCCGGATCGACGAAGCGCCAGGTCGACGAGTGCTGGCCGGCCGGCAGCGCGATGCACGCGTGGCGCACGAGATCGTCGGGGCGGTGCGGCGCGCCGTGCCGCTCGATGTACGAAGGCGCCGCGCAGAGCGCGAGCGTGTTCGGCATCAGCGGATGGCCGATCAGCGCCGGATTGCCGTCGAGGCGGCCGCCCGTGACGAGGCCCGCGTCGTAGCCGGCTTCGATCACGTCGAGCGGCCCCTCGGTCAGCGTCAACTGCACGCGCACCTTCGGGTACTGGCGACGGTAGCTGTCGACGAGAGGGGTGATCCGGCCGGGCGACAGCAACCCGGACACGGCGACGCGCAGCGTGCCGACGGGCTCGTGCACCGCCCGTTCGACCGACGCCTCGAGTTGATCGAACTCCTCGAGGAGCGCCCGGCAGCCGTCGAGATAGCGGATGCCCGCTTCCGTCAGCGACAGGTTGCGTGTCGTGCGATGGATGAGACGCGTGTTCAGATGTGTTTCGAGCATCGCGATCGAACGCGTGACGAGCGCATTCGATACGCCGAGCTTGCGCGCCGCCCGGCGGAAGCTCTGCAGTTCGGCAACACATACGAAAACACGCATGGTCTGGATTTGGTTCATAGCTTTCGTTGGCCCATTAAATGATTATGTTGTGTTTTTCACCTTCGATCATGGCAAGCCGCCGGCTGTCGGATCAGCACAGGACTTGTCTTAAATAACGAATCATCGAAGGCTGGGCAAATTGTTCAATAAGCTGACAGCATCAGTCAACTAAATAATTATTTCATCCCGAATGTAATAAATCGGCCGCCGGCCCCGGCGATCCCCTATTTATGGGGCGTGAACCGATTCCGCGATTCGCGCGCGCGATATTCGGCGATTGGGCCGGTTTTAATCCCGGCAAGGCGGGCCGGGCGGTGCGCCGGCGCGGGACCGTTTCCATTTCGGGACTCCGCTGGTTCGGAGTGCGGCGCGCCGCGCGCAGGATGCCGTTCGCGTATTTTTTTGAGGATTTTTGTGTGCGAATTGCAATGAGGTGTACGGTTCTTTTCCTGCGCGGAACAAATAGTTTGCTGCGCCGCACAGAATGGTTAATGCAAGCTTTTACGGAAAGCTTGACGACTCGGCTTGCAAAAAATGATTTTTCGATTTAACGGGGAGTCGATTTGATGCCGGTTTGGCCTATTCGGGCGGGGCGGGCCGGAATTTTCCGGTGCGAGGCGCGAGAAAGAGTGCGGCGTCGGCATGTGCCGGGATGCGCGCGGCGGACGTCAACCCCCGATATGTCGCAGGGTGGCCCGGCCAGCGCGACCCGACGCCGCGCAAGCATCCGAAGCGCGCGTCGATCAAAACACTTGCGCATTGCATCGGTTCGCGGAATGATCGATCGATCACCGCTTTTTCCAACCCGTTGTCCTCCGCCAGCCCATGTCCACGACCGATCATTCGCCGATTCCCTGTCCCGTCGTCGTCCCGCTCGACGCGATCCTGCCCGAAGAACCGCTCCTCATGATGGGCGCCGGCCCGGTGCCGATCCCCGCCGCGGTCGCGAAGGCGAACACGATCGTGATCAACCACCTGGGCGCGACGATGGCGAAGATCATCGAGCAGGTGAAGGAAATGGCCCGCTACGTGTTCCAGACGCGCACGAAGTGGGTGCTGGGCGTCGCGGGGCCGGGCTCCGCCGCGATGGAGATGGCCGTCTCGAATCTCGCGTGGCCCGGCACGAAGGTGCTGTCGATCAAGAACGGCTTCTTCAGCGCGCGGATGGCCGAGATGGCGACGCGCGTCGGCGCGAGCGTCGCGACGATCGACGTGCCCGACCGCTCGGTCGCGAGCCTCGACGAAGTCGCCGGCGCGATCGCGCGCGAGCGCCCCGAGATCGTCACGATCGTCCACGGCGAGACGTCGAACACCGTGTGGAACCGCCATCTGAAGGAGATCGCGGCGATCGCGAAGGCGGCGGGCGCGCTCGTCGTCGTCGACGCGGTCTGCACGCTGTCGACGATGCCTCTCGACATGGACGCGTGGGGCATCGACGCGGTGATCACGGGCGGGCAGAAGGGGCTGTCGTCGATTCCGGGCGTGTCGCTGATCGCGTTCTCCGACGCCGCGTGGGAGCGGATGAAGAGCCGCCCGGAGCCGAACACGCACTGGTGCCTCGACATGGCGCTCGCCGAGAACTTCTGGCACAACGCCGGCTATCACTACACGGCGCCCGTGTCCGGCGTGCTCGCGCTGCACGAGGCGCTGCGGCTCGTCTGCGCGGAGACGCTCGAGAACCGCTACGCGCGGCATCTGCGCTGCTCGCTCGCGCTGCAGGCGGGGATCACCGGAATGGGGCTCGAGCTCTATGCCCCCGAATCGTGCCGGCTGAACTCGGTCGTCGGCATCGCGGCGCCGGAAGGGCTCACGCCGGGGCTCATCTGCGGTCACATCTCGAAGCAGTATCAGGTCGAGATCTCGGGCTCGTTCGGCCTGCCGATCGTGCGGATCGGCCAGATGGGCGAGCAGTGCCGCGAGCACAATCTGTTCCGCACGCTGCACGCGTTCGGCCGCACGATGGTCGACCTGAAGGTGGACGTCGATCTGCCGTCGGGCGTCGCGGCGCTTGAGCAGGCGCTGTCGGGGCGCGCCGCGTGACGCGACGCGCGTTGCCCGGACCGCCTACGTGGCCTGCATCGCGCGGCGGTACTCGCCGGGCGTCGCGCCATGCGTGTCGCGAAAGCGATGGCTGAGATGGGCGGCGTTCGCGTAGCCGCACTGCGCGGCGACCTGCGCGAGCGGCAGCGACGTCGTGCGCAGCAGCGTGCGCGCGCGGGCGAGGCGCTGCTCGGCGATCCACGCATGCGGCGCGCGGCCGAACGACACGCGGAACATCCGCGAGAAATGGTATTCGGACAGCGACGCGAGCCCGGCCAGTTCGCCGAGCGTCATCGGCTGCGTCAGGTACGTGTCGATGTAGTCGCGCACGCGTCGGCGCACGGCGGGCGCGAGCCCGCCCTTGAACGGCGCGTCGGCGTTCGTCATGCTCTGCCCGCGCAGCAGGAGGCTCAGCACCTCGTGCGCGGTTTCGTTCACGCGCAGCCGGCCGTCGGCGTCGTCCCAGCGCTCGAGCGCGAGCGAGCGGCATAGCGCGGCGACGCGCGCATCCTCGAAATACGTGCGATCGGCGAGCGTCAGCTCGCGCGGCTCGCGGTCGAGCTCGCGCACCGCGCGCTGCGCGAAGTGCTCGGGCAGGAAGTACAGGTGGACGAAGTGCATCTGGCCGCGCACCCACCAGCGCGATTCGTGGTCGCCCGGCAGCGCGCACAGCAGGCTCGGCGCGCCGTAGCGCGCGATCTTCTGCCGCTCGGTGCGGTAGCCGCCGTCCAGGTAGCACGACAGCGTGTGATGCCCGGGCTGCGCGTACACCGTCTCGCTTTCGTCTGTGACGCGCGTCCACTCGGCGATCGCGAGGTGATCGCCGAGCCACGCGAAGCGCTCGAGCCTCGCGTTCTCCTCGGCGAGCGTCCGGCAGACGGATTGCAGGCCGAACGGCACCTCGTCGCCGACGAAATCGGCGACGGGCACGGACAGGCGGGCGTCGAGCGGAGGCGAGGAGGGCGCGTGCATGATGGAGCGAGTATAAGCGCGCACGCGCGGGCGCAGCCCGGCCGCCGGCAAAAGACCGCAATTCCAGACAATCGGCGCCCGAAGCGAGGCGGCATAGTCGGAGTCCTCCTCTCGTCGTCGTGTTCGTCTTCGCACCGCTTTCGCTTTCGCCATGAATCTGTCGCTTTACGTCGTCACCGTGCTGATCTGGGGCACCACTTGGATCGCGATCAAATGGCAGTTGGGCGGCGTGCCGCCGCCCGTGTCGATCGCGTGGCGCTTCTGGCTCGCGGCCGCGGCGATGTTCGTGCTGCTGCGCGCGATGCGCAGGCCGATCCGGCCGCCGCGCGAAGCATGGCGCTTTCTCGTCGCGCAGGGCGTCGCGCTCTTCTGCCACAATTTCCTGTGCTTCTACTACGCGGAGCAGGTCGTGCCGAGCGGCCTCGTCGCGGTGGTGTTCTCGACCGCGCCGCTCCTGAACTCGATCAACGGGCGGCTGTTCATGGGGCGGCCGCTGCGGCAGTCCGCGATCGCGGGCGCGCTGCTCGGACTGACCGGCATCGGGTGCCTGTTCTGGCAGCAGATGGCGGGGCACGTCGACGATCGCGCGACCTGGATCGGCCTGGCAATCGCGTTGGCGGGCACGATGTGCTTCTCGGCGGGCAATCTGCTGTCGAGCCGGATGCAGGCGATGGGGCTGCATCCGCTCGCGACCAACGGATGGGCGATGCTGATCGGCGCGGCGATCCTGACCGCCGGCAGCATCGCGGCCGGACTGCCGCTCGCGCCCGATACGAGCCCGCGCTATCTCGCCGCGCTCGTCTATCTCGCGGTGCCCGGCTCGGTGATCGGGTTCACTGCATACCTGACCCTCGTCGGCCGGCTCGGGCCAGAGCGCGCCGCTTATTGCACGGTGCTGTTCCCGATCGTCGCGCTCGCCGTGTCGACCGTGTTCGAGGGCTACCGGTGGTCGCCGGTCGCGGTCGTCGGGTTGATGCTCGTCGTTGCCGGCAATCTGGTCGCGTTCGATCTGACGCGCCGGCTCTTCGTGCGGACCGCCTGAGCGGAGGGGCGCGGCGGGCCGTCGTGCGCGGGCGGCCTTTTCGTGTGCGTCGTCCGTTTCGTTCCGCAACCGGCGCGGCGCGCGGCCGCCGTCGGATGCGGCGTCGCCGGCCGGCCGCTCAGGCGGGCGCGCCGCTGCCGGACAGACGCGCCTGCCGCTGATACAGTGCCGTCGACAGCGCGACGCCCGCCGCCGCTGCGACGGCCGCGCACAGGAACACCTGTGGATAGCCGAACGCGCCCGCGACGTAGCCGGCGAGCGGCCCCGTGATCCCGAGCGACAGATCGAGAAACACCGAATACGCGGACAGCGCCGCGCCGCGGCTCGCGGGTGGCACGAGCGCGACCGCCTCGACGCCGAGCGCGGGAAAGATCAGCGCGAAGCCGAAGCCCGTCAGCGCGGCGCCGACGAGCGCGACGTGCGGCACGGGCGCGAGCCACAGCATCAAGAGGCCCGCGCATTCGAAGGCGAACGACACGATCGCCACGCGGAACCCGCCGTGCGTCTTGATCGTGTTCGCGAACAGCAGGCGCGCGCCGATGAACAGCGTGCCGAACACGGTCAGCGACAGCGCGGCATTCGGCCAGTGCCGCGCCGCGTAGTAGAGCGTGATGAACGTCGCGATCGAGCCGAAGCCGGCCGAGCCGAGCGCGAGGCCGAGGCCGTGCGGCAGCACGCGGGTGAACACGCTTGCATACGACATCCGCTCGCCGTGCACGAGCGGCACGGGCGCGATCCGCCGCGCGAGGCAGTAGCCGAGCGCCGCGAGCGCGATCACGAGCACGCCGAGCACCGCGGGAATCAGCGCATGTGAGATCGCGACGCCGACGGGCGCGCCGATCGCGAGCGCGCCGTACGTCGCGATGCCGTTCCACGAGATCACGCGCGCGTTGTGCGCGGGGCCGACGCGGCCGATCCCCCACAGGATCGCGCCCGTGCCGACGAGGCTTTCGCCGACGCCGAGCACGAGCCGGCTCGCGACGAGCAGCGCGATGCTCGCGGCCGGCCAGCGCGCGAACGCGAATGCGCAGAGCAAGAGCGCGCCGCTCGCGCCGCTCGCGGCGAGCCCGCGCAGCACGGTGCGCTTCGGGCCGAGCGTATCCGCGTAGCGGCCGGCGAGCGGCCGAGACGCGAGCGTCGCGAAATACTGCACGCTGATCGCCGCGCCCGCGACGACCGCCGAAAAGCCGAGTTCGTCATGAACGAAGCCCGGCAGCACGGCGAGCGGCAGGCCGATCGTCAGATAGCAGACGAACGTGAACGAGACGACGGAGACGATCTGCAGCGTCGTCGCGAGCGCGCTGCGGGGGGAAGAGGCGGAATCGGCTGACATTGCGGGGACGGAACGAAGGCGAGCATCCGGTTGATGCGAAAGCCGAATTTTTACATGGAACCGGTTTTCCTGCAGGTACCGCTTAGTTAAACCACTGTGCAAGGCGGCATATCGCCGCAGCGATATAAACCGCATGCGCGGCCGGCTATGGGTTCCGGAATTTGACGGTGATAGCGTGCGAAATATGACGACGACGGCCGCGGCGGCGGTCCGCGCGCCGCTTGGGCACCGCTCGGGTGCCGCGCGCCGCCGCCGCGCCGGGTCGTGTCCCCATTTTCGAGAACGACGCAGCGAGAACGATGCAACATGAGTGAGCCGATTCGTTTCTATCATCGCCGGGCGATCCGCGAAGTCAGCGGCGCGGACGTGACCCGCACGGTGCTCCAGTATCTGCGCGAGGACGCGCATTGCACCGGCACGAAGGAAGGCTGCGCGGAAGGCGATTGCGGCGCGTGCACGGTCGTCGTCGGCGAGCTCGCCGACGCGGGCGGCGTCGAGTTCAAGGCGGTCAACGCGTGCATCCAGTTCCTGCCGACGCTCGACGGCCGCGCGCTTTTCACGGTCGAGGACCTGCGCCAGCCGGACGGCGCGCTGCATCCGGTGCAGGACGCGCTCGTCGAATGCCACGGCTCGCAGTGCGGCTTTTGCACGCCGGGCTTCGCGATGTCGATGTGGGCGCTCTACGCGCGGCACGGGCACGACGCGCAGCGCGCCGATCGCACGACGCCGTCGCGCGCTCAGATCGCCGACGCGCTCACCGGCAATCTGTGCCGCTGCACCGGCTACCGGCCGATCGTCGACGCGGCGGTGCGGATGTTCGACGCGCCGCCGCCGAAGGTTCACGTCGACGTCGCCGCGCTCGCGCGCACGCTGGAAGCGCTGCGCCGCGAGGGCACGTTCCACTACGAGCACGCGGGCCGATCGTTCGACGCGCCGCGCACGCTCGACGCGCTCGCGTGGCTGAAGGCCGAGAAGCCCGCCGCGCGCGTGCTCGCGGGCAGCACCGACGTCGGCCTGTGGGTGACGAAACAGTTGCGCGATCTGGGCGACGTGCTCTATGTCGGCCAGGTGCCCGAGCTGCGCCGGATCGCCGAGCGCGACGACTGGATCGAGATCGGCGCGGCCGCGACGCTCGAGGCCGCGTATGCGGCGCTCGCCGCGCATTATCCGGAGCTCGCCGAGATGTGGAAGCGCTTCGCGTCGCTGCCGATCCGCAACGCGGGGACGATCGGCGGCAACGTCGCGAACGGCTCGCCGATCGGCGATGCGATGCCGGGCCTGATCGCGCTCGGCGCGCGGGTCGTGCTGCGCGGCGGCGACGCAACGCGCGAGCTGCCGCTCGAGGCGCTGTATGTCGGCTATCAGAAGAAGGACATGGCCGAGCACGAGCTCGTCGTCGCGCTGAAGGTGCCCAAGCGCACCGGCGCGCGCGCGAACCTGCGCTTTCGCACGTACAAGTTGTCCAAGCGCTTCGATTCCGACATCTCGGCCGTCTGCGCGGCGTTCGCGTTCATCGCCGACGGCGACGCGATCCGCGCGCCGCGCATCGCGTTCGGCGGCATGGCCGCGACGCCGAAGCGCGCATCGCACGCGGAAGCCGCGCTTGCCGACGCCGTATGGGACGAGGCCGCCGCGCTCGCCGCGATGCGCGCGCTCGGTGACGACTACGCGCCGCTCACCGACATGCGCGCGACGAGCGCGTATCGGCTCGAGACCGCGAAGAACCTGCTGTACCGCTTCTGGCTGGAGACCCGCCCGCACGATCCGCTGCCCGCGTCGGCCGTGAACGTGCGCGAAGTCGCCGCCGAGCCGGCCGCCTCCTGACCGATCGACGCCAAGCGGAGCCATCGCATCATGAATCAGCAAGCCGAACCTTTCCTGAGCTTCACCGCCGACGCCGGGCGCGACGCGTTCAAGCAGGTCCACGTGTCGCGGCCGCACGAATCCGCGCATCTGCACGTGAGCGGGCGCGCGACCTACACCGACGACATCCCGCTCGTCGCGGGCACGCTGCACGCGGCGCTCGGCCTGTCCGCGAAGCCGCATGCGAGGATCGTGTCGATGCGGCTCGACGCGGTGCGTGCGGCGGCGGGCGTCGTCGCGGTGCTGACCGCGGCCGACATTCCGGGCGCGAACGATTGCGGGCCGATCGTCCACGACGATCCGGTGCTCGCCGACGGCGTCGTCCAGTACGTCGGGCAGCCGATGTTCGTCGTCGTCGCGGCGTCGCACGATGCCGCGCGCCGCGCCGCGCGTCTCGCGCAGATCGAATACGACGAGCTGCCGGCGATCCTGACCGCGCAGGCCGCGCGCGCGGCCGACTCGTACGTGCTGCCGCCGATGAAGCTCGCGCGCGGCGACGCGCCCGCACGGATCGCGCGCGCCGCGCATCGCGACGCGGGCGAACTCACGTTGGGCGGCCAGGAGCAGTTCTATCTCGAAGGGCAGATCGCGTATGCGGTGCCGAAGGAAGACGGCGCGATGCACGTGTACAGCTCGACGCAGCATCCGAGCGAGATGCAGCATCTCGTCGCGCACGTGCTGGGCCTCGCGTCGCACGACGTGCTCGTCGAATGCCGGCGCATGGGCGGCGGCTTCGGCGGCAAGGAATCGCAATCGGGCCTGTTCGCGTGCTGCGCCGCGCTCGCCGCCTGGAAGCTGCAGCGCCCGGTGAAGCTGCGCCCCGATCGCGACGACGACATGATGATCACCGGCAAGCGGCACGACTTCCATTACCGCTACGACGTCGGCTACGACGACGCGGGCGTGATCGAGGGCGTCTCGGTCGACATGACGTCGCGCTGCGGCTTCTCCGCCGATCTGTCGGGGCCCGTGATGACGCGCGCCGTGTGCCACTTCGACAACGCGTACTGGCTGCCCGACGTGTCGATCGTCGGGCGCTGCGGGAAGACGAACACGCAGTCGAACACCGCGTTTCGCGGCTTCGGCGGCCCGCAGGGCGCGTTCGCGATCGAGTACATCGTCGACAGCGTCGCGCGCGCGCTCGGCCGCGATCCGCTCGACGTGCGCCGCGCGAACCTGTACGGCAAGACCGAGCGCAACGTGACGCCGTACGGGCAGACGATCGAGGACAACGTACTGCCCGAGCTGATCGCCGAGATCGAGGCGACGAGCGCGTATCGCGCGCGCCGCGCGGCGACGCGCGCGTTCAACGCGGCGAGCCCGGTGCTGAAGAAGGGCATCGCCCTCACGCCGGTGAAGTTCGGCATCGCGTTCAACGTCACGCATTTCAACCAGGCGGGCGCGCTCGTCCACATCTACACCGACGGCTCGATCCTCGTGAACCACGGCGGCACCGAGATGGGCCAGGGGCTCAACACGAAGGTCGCGCAGGTCGTCGCGCACGAGCTGGGCGTCGGCTTCGCGCGGATTCGCGTGACGGCGACCGATACGAGCAAGGTCGCGAACACGTCGGCGACCGCGGCGTCGACAGGCTCCGACCTGAACGGCAAGGCCGCGCAGGACGCCGCGCGCCAGTTGCGCGAGCGGCTCGCCGCGTTCGCGGCCGAGCATGTCGGCGGCGGCAACGCGTGCGCGGCCGACGTGCGCTTCGCGCACGACGAGGTGCGCGTCGGCGAGACGGCGGTGCCGTTCGAGGAGCTCGTCGCGCATGCGTATCGCGCGCGCGTGCAGCTCTGGTCGGACGGCTTCTATGCGACGCCGAAGCTGCACTGGGATCAGGCGGCGCTGCGCGGGCGGCCGTTCTTCTATTACGCGTACGGCGCGGCGGTGTCGGAAGTCGTCGTCGACACGCTGACGGGCGAGATGCGCGTGCTGCGCGCGGACGTGCTGCACGACGTCGGCGCGTCGCTGAATCCGGCGCTCGACATCGGGCAGGTGGAGGGCGCGTTCATCCAGGGGATGGGGTGGCTCACGACCGAGGAGCTGTGGTGGAACGACGGCGGCAAGCTGATGACGCACGCGCCGTCGACATACAAGATCCCGACCGTCAACGACTGTCCGCCGGACTTCCGCGTGAAGCTGTTCGACAACCGCAACGGGGAGGACAGCATTCACCGCTCGAAGGCGGTCGGCGAGCCGCCGTTGCTGCTGCCGTTCTCGGTGTTCTTCGCGATCCGCGACGCGATTGCGGCGCTCGGCGATTACGCGATCAATCCGCCGCTCGCCGCGCCCGCGACGGGCGAGTCGATCCTGCGCGCGGTGCAGGCGGTGCGCGCCGCGCGATGCGACGATTGCCGCGACGCGCGAATGCGCAACGCAGAGACGCTGCGAAGCGAATTGAACCGATCCGTATAAACCTGCGCTTTTCAGCGGAACCGGTTTCCGCGAAGATGATCGTCGCTTTCTCCCCGACACCGATCGACACCGACGACGACGAAAACGATGAGACATCCCCTGACGAAGCCCATCGGCGCCGCGCTGCTGGCCGCGGCCGCCGCGCTCGCGCAAGCGCACGCGGCCGAGCTGCACGTGATGAATTCCGGCGGCTTCACGGCCGCGTACAAGTTGCTCGCGCCGAAGTTCGAGGCGGCGACGGGCAATACGCTCGACATCGCGTACGGCCCGTCGATGGGCGCGACGCCGGAGGCGATCCCGAACCGGCTCGCGCGCGGCGAGCCGGCCGACGTCGTGATCATGGTCGGCTATGCGCTCGACAAGCTGATCAGCGAAGGCAAGGTCGATCCGGGCTCGCGCGTCGAGCTCGCGGATTCGCGGATCGGCGCGGTCGTGCGCGCGGGCGAGCCCGTGCCCGACATCGGCACGCTCGGCGCGCTGAAGGCCGCGCTGCTGCAGGCGAAGTCGGTTGCGTACTCGGACAGCGCGAGCGGCGTCTACGTCCAGAACGAGCTCTTCAGGCGGCTCGGCGTCGAGGCCGAGGTCAGGCCGAAGGCGACGATGGTGCCGCGCATTCCGGTTGCGTCGAAGGTCGCCGACGGCGCCTATGCGCTCGGCTTCCAGCAGGTGAGCGAACTGCTGCCGGTGCGGGGCGTGACGTTCGTCGGCAAGATCCCGGAGTCGCTGCAATCGGTGACGCGCTTCGCGGGCGGGATTCCTGTCGGTGCGAAACATCCGCGCGAGGCGCGCGCGCTGCTCGACTATCTGGCGTCCCCCGCGTCGGCCGACGACGTGCGCAAGACGGGCCTCGACCCGGTGCCGGCGCGCTGATTCGTTGCGCCACCGGGGGCGACGCCGCGCATTGCGCCGACCATGCGCCGCGGGAGCCGGTACACTCGTCATCTCGCGCGCCACACGCGCCACACGCCGCTCGCGTCAACGAGGCAGACCCATGCAAGCACATCAACCATATTTCGACGAAGTCGTCGCCGGCTGCGACGCGATCGGCGGCTGGCTCTCGGGCGACGTGTCCGGGCCCGGGGCGCTCGACGCGCTGATGGCGCGCTTCGCGCCGTCTTTCACGATGGTCGGCACCGACGGCGACGTCTACGATCACGCGGCCACGCGCGCGCTGTTCGCGCGGCTCGCCGGCCGCAAGCCCGGCTTGAGGATCACTTTTTCGGAGATGCGCGCGCTCGTCGCGGACGCGGCGCGCGGCGTCGTCAGCTACTGCGAGTTCCAGTCCGACGCGACAGGCGAGCTGCCGACGCGCCGCTCGACCGCCGTGTTCGAGCGCGACCCGCGCACGGGCGCGGTGTGCTGGACGCATCTGCAGGAAACGTTCTGCGCGAAGTGAGCCGTTCGCGATTCGGCGATGCGTGCATCGGCGAACGGGCGGCGCGCGGCGCAGCCAGCGACGGCTCGATGCTGATCGCATCGGCCATCACGCCGACCACCGGCAGCTACCGCCGCTTCCCCCGCGCCGTCAATTCCGCCGACACATCGGCCATCAGCGCGCCCAGCCAGTCGACGTCGGTCGGCCGATCGGGCGCCGGGTGCCGGAGCTGATAGCACCGGATGCGCGGAAACGGCACGGGCGGTGCGACGACGACGAGCGGCAGCAGTTGCGCGTAATGGAGCGCGAAGCGGCGCGTCGTCGTGAAGATCAGATCCGATTGCAGCAGCACCTGCGGTACGAGCCCGAAGTACGGCAGCGTCGCGGCAACGCGCCGCGCGATGCCTGCCCGCGCGAGGCCGAGCTCGATCGCGTTGTGCCGCGCGCCGATGTACGGCGCGGGCGCGAGATGCACGGCGTTCGCATACGCGTCGCGCGTGAGCGGCGCGCGCGCGAGCGGATGGTCGTGCCGCATCAGGCAGACAACGGTGTCCGAGAACAGGTCGGTGCGCACGAAGCGCGGATCGGGCTTCGGCCAGTTGCCGATCACGAGATCGAGCGCGCCCGAATCGAGCGCGGCCGCGTGATCGAGCGACGGATTCAGCGAATCGATCTCGATGCGCGCGTGCGGCGCGGCCGCGCGAAAGCGCGCGACGAGCGTCGGCATGAAGAAGTCGTTCAGATAGTCGGGCGCGGCGATCCGGAACGTGCGGCGCGCGGTATCGGGATCGAACGGGCCGTGCGGCGTCGAGACGAAGTCGACGTCGCGCAGCGCGCGCTCGGCCGCGTCGAGAAGCGACGCGCCGTACTCGGTCGGCACCATGCCCGTCTTGCCGCGCACGAGGAGCGGGTCGCCGAGCGCGTCGCGCAGCTTGCGCAGCGCGGCGCTGATCGCGGGCTGGGTCTGGTTCAGGCGCAGCGCGGCCTGCGTCACGCTGCGCTCGACGAGCAGCGTGCGCAGCACGCGCACGAGCCAGATGTCGAGCGACGCGGCGCGCTCCTGATCCGGTCGCATCGGTGGCGGGGAAGGCAACATCAGGCGCGCTCGCCGCGCGTCGCGCGAGCGCGGGGCGGCGAGGCGGACAGCGTCATGCGAGCCCGGACGGCAGCGTGCTGATGCGCCTGACTTCACTCGATTCGAGCCAGCTCGGCGTGCGCGCGCAATAGAGCAGCATCGGCAGCGCGTCCTCGCCCCAGAACAGTTGGCGGTTCAGCCAGAACGTCGGCACGCCGAATACGCCGAGGGAGATCGCGTCGTCGGTGTTGCGGCGCAGTTGCGCGCGCGTTTCGTCCGACGTGAGCCGGTCGTCGTCGTGCGCGATGCCGACGCGGCCGCACAGCTCGGCGAAGTTGTCGGGCGTGGACGGATCGCGCCCCTCGCGCCAGATGAAGCGGAAGATCTCGCGGATCGCCTGGACGTCCGAATCGAGCGCGATCGCGAGCAGCAGCGCGCGCGTCGAATCGAACGGATGCGCGGGCGGCATCCTGAACGGGATGCCGAGCTGCTCGGCGCGAAAGAGCGCGTGCCGGTAGATGAAGACGCGCTTCGCGGGCACGCCGGACGCGGGGCGCTGGCCCCAGTGGCGATGCAGTTCGGCGAGTGCCACCGGCGTGAGCGCGAACGCGATGCCGGGCCATTTGTCGTGTTGCTCCAGCAGCAGATACGAGAACGGCGACAGGAAGTCGTAGAACCATATCGGCTGGGAGGCGTCGAGGCCGACGGTCATGGAGAGTCTCCTGAGGAATAGGACGCAACGCGCGGCCTCTTTGTTGAATGTTACGCGGCGGCGTGGGCAAATGCAGCCGTCGCGACGGATTTTCGGCTCAAGCGTCGCCCGACGCTCGCGTGCCGGCGGGCGGCGCGTCGGCGGCTTTCGGCGCGGCCGCGGCGGGCTGCGGCGTCTCGTGCTCGCGCGCGAGCAGCCGCTCGCGGACGAAGCCGATGTGCTCGCGCAGCACGTAGAACTGGCCGGCGTACGCAAGCGGCATCTTCATCCGGTTGACCGATTCCTCGACGTCGTCGAGCTTGTCGAGCAGCACGATGCGCTCTTGCGCGGTGTGCTCGCCGAGCGCGCTGCGCTCGAGCGCGATGAGCGCGCCGTACCACCGGTAGATCCGCGAGCGCACGCGCCAGCCGTACAGCGCCGGCACGAGCCGCAGCCCCGGAATCAGCACGACGATGAGCGGCACGACGATGAAGAGCAGCCGGTCGACGAGGCTCGCCACCCAGAACGGCAGCTTCCGGTACAGGAACGTCTTGCCCGACTTGTAGTAGCGCGCGGCGTCGTCGGACAACAGGAAGCTGCTGTGCGTGACGGGCGATGGAAATTCGCCCGCGCGCTGCAGGATCGTCGCGCGGCCGTGCACTTCGCGCGCGGCCTCGATGAGCAGGTCCGACAGCGCGGGATGCAGCGTGTCGCGCGCGATCAGCTCGACGGTCGGCGACAGCGTGTGGATGTCCGACGGCGGCAGGTTCGTGCCCGGATCGTAGACGCCCATCGGCAGCGTGATGTCGGTGAGGTACGGGAAGCGCCGCGTGTACGCCTCGGCCTGCGCAAACGAATAGAAATGCACGCCGGGCGCGCGGAACAGCTTCGCCATCACGGGAATCTGCGTCGAGTCGCCGGACAGGAACGCCGCGTCGATGCGGCCTTCCGTCAGCGCGCGCGCGGCGTCCTCGCCGGACAGCGGCAGCAGCGCGGTCGGGCCGCCCGGCGCGATGCCGTTCATCTTCAGGAGCGCGAGGCCGAGCTCGTGCGCGCCCGCGCCCTCGGCCCCGAGCGCGAGCCGCTTGCCCTTGAACTGCGACAGCCGCTCGATCACGGGCCCGCGATAGAGGATCGCGAGCGGCACGTAGCCGACGCTGCCGAGCGACACGAGATCCTCGTGCTTTTCCTTCTGCTCGATGCCGCTCTGCACGAAGCCGACGTCGACCTTGCGCGCCGGGTCCGACAGCCGCGCGAGATTTTCGGCCGAGCCCTCGGATTCGAGCACGTCGAGCATCACGCCGTTCTTCGCGAGGATCTGCTTGTAGCGCTGCGCCGCGCGCCAGTTCGTGCTGCCGGGCGGGCCCGCGGAGATCGTGAGCGACGTCGGCGGCGCGGGCTGGATCAGCGCGATCGCGAGCCAGATCGCGGCGATCGACAGCACGACGGTCGGCCCGATCGACATCGCGAGATCGCGCCACGACACCGCGACGAAGCGGGCGACGATGCGATGCGGCCGGTGGCGGCGGGTGGGTTCTGGCTTCATGAGGCTGACGGCAGGCGATCTGTTCGCGGCGATGGTACCCGAGTTCGGCGCCGCTGCGGCAGCGCCGCGCCGCAGCACGAGAACTTGGCGCGCATGCGCACTGTGGATTACATTGTGCAGGGCGCGCCGCGCGTTCGCGTTCAGCTATCGAACGCGGCCGCGCGGACGCCCTTTTTGCGCGGCCACGCCCGGCGCGACGCGGCCCGGTTCCGGGCCGGCGCTTTTCCCGCAACATCTCGCGCAGCCGTCGTGCGGCGTCGCGCGACGCCGCATCGCGGTCCGTTCATGACCGAGCATCGCCTGCTGTCGCGGTTCCCGTCGAAACAACCAGAACCAGGAGAACGCATGAAACCGATCGTATCGAAGGCTGTCGCAGGCATGATCGTCGCGGCGCTCGCATGCGGCAACGCACTCGCTCAGGGGAGCGACGCCGCGCCCGAGGCGAGCGCGCCCGCCGCCGCGCAGAACGCGTCGAAGGCCGCCGCGAAGACCGCGCGCAAGTCGAACCGCAAGCTCGGCTACGCGGTGCGCAAGGCGATCTCGAAGGCGAACGGCGTGAATGTGTCGAACATCACGGTACGCACGAAAGGCGGAATCGTGACGCTCGAGGGCTCGGTGCCGGACGCGTCGCAGATCGACAAGGCGGTCGAGGCGGCGAAGGGCGTCGCGGGCGTCGTGTCGGTCGACAACAAGCTGTCCGTGCAGCCGCAGTGACGGCGAGGCGCGGGCGGCGCAGCGACGCCGCCCGCCGCGCGCGCCGGCCGTGCCTGGGCGCGGCGCGCGCCGCCCGGCGAGCGGGCGATTCGACCCAATCAGGCAGACTGGGGGCAACAATGACGACGATCAGGGGCGGATCGAGGCGCGCGCCGATGCTGGCGCTCGCGCTTCTCGGCGGCGTGCTGCTCGGCGCGTGCCACAGCGACGACAACGCGCAGGTGAACGCGCTGCCCGGCTTCGTTTCGGGCAGCGTGCGCAAGACGACCTACGACGGCGCGAGCGATGATCTGCTGACGGCGGGGCTCGGCAAGACGGGCCTCGGCAGCGATACGCGGCCGGGCTTCGCGAATCCGGCGCAACCGAGCGCGGCGGAGCTGCGGCGCCTTGCGATCTACTCGAACTACCGGGCGCTCGTCGACATCACGCCGAACGGCGGCTACGGGCGCTTCTGGGGGCCGAACGTCGACCTCGCGGGCAACGACACGCTCGGCGAAGGCAAGATTCCCGGCACCGAATATCTCGCGTACTCCGACGACGGCAGCGGCCGCAAGAACGTCACGCTGCTCGTGCAGGTGCCGGCGAGCTTCGATCCGGCGAATCCGTGCATCGTGACGGCGACGGCGTCAGGCTCGCGCGGCGTCTACGGCGCGATCGCCGCGGCGGGCGAGTGGGGCCTGAAGCGGGGCTGCGCGGTTGCGTACAACGACAAGGGCGGCGGCAACGGCGCGCACGAGATCGGCACGGGGCTCGTCACGCTGATCGACGGCACGCTTGCGAACGCGTCGAGCGCGGGCAGCGCGAGCCTCTTCACCGCGAGCGAGTCGAGCAACATGCTCGCCGCGTTCAACAGCGCGTTTCCGAACCGCTACGCATACAAGCACGCGCATTCGCAGCAGAATCCCGAGCAGGACTGGGGGCGCGTGACGCTGCAGGCGGTCGAGTTCGCGTACTGGGCGCTGAACGAGCAGTTCGGCCCCGTCGTCGACATCACGCAGCACGGCATCCGCTATCGGCCGGGCGATATCACGACGATCGCCGCATCGGTCAGCAACGGCGGCGGGTCGGCGCTCGCGGCGGCCGAGCAGGACACGCGCGGCTGGATCACCGCGGTCGTCGTCGGCGAGCCGCAGATCAACGTGCGCCTTACGCCCGGCGTGACGGTCGAGCAGGGCGGCGCGAGAGTGCCGTCGTTCGGCCGGCCGCTTGCCGATTACGCGACGCTCGCGAACCTGCTGCAACCGTGCGCGGCGGCGGCCATCGCCGCGACGGGCGCGCCTTACCTCAGCGCGCTGCCCGTCGGCGTCACGCAGGCGATCCGCACGCAGCGCTGCGCGACGCTCGCGGCGGCCGGGCTCGTGTCGGGCGCCGATACGGCGACCCAGGCGAGCGACGCGCTCGCGCAACTGCATGCGGCCGGCTACCTCGCGGACTCCGACCTGCTTCAGGCGCCGATGTGGGATTCGCAGGCGATTCCGGCGATCGCGGTTACGTATGCGAACGCTTACACGCGCTCGCGCGTCACCGATAACCTCTGCAACTTCAGCTTCGCGACGACGAACCCGGCGACGGGCGCCGTTGCCCCGCCCGTCGCGTCGCCGATGACGAGCCTGTTCGGCGCGGGCAACGGCGTGCCGCCGACGAACGGGATCAATCTCGTGTTCAACGGCGCGTCGGGCGGCGTCGACCACCGGCTCGCGACGCCGGACGCGAGCTTCGCGGGCGCGTTTTGCCTGCGCCAGCTATGGACCGCGAGCCAGCTCGGCATCGGCGCGAACGTCGATGCGGTGCGTGTGGCCGCGAATCTGCAGCACAAGCCGGCTATCATCGTGCATGGCCGCAGCGACGCGCTCGTGCCCGTCAATCACGCGTCGCGCGCGTATGTCGCGCAAAACAGCGCGACCGAGGGCAGCGCGAGCCAGCTTGCGTTCTACGAAGTGACGAACGGCCAGCACTTCGACGCGTTCCTGGCGGTGCCCGGCTTCGACACGCGCTTCGTGCCGGTTCACTATTACGACGAGCAGGCGCTCAACCTGATGTGGAATCACCTGAAGAACGGCGCGCCGCTGCCGCCGTCGCAGGTGATTCGCACGGTGCCGCGCGGCGGCGTGCCGGGCGCCGCGCCCGCGCTGTCGACGGCGAATCTGCCGCCGATCGTCCAGTCGCCGGGCGCGAACGCGATCATCGTGAACGCGGGCGTGATCGACGTGCCGCTCTGACGCGCCGCGCACACTCGCTGGCCGCGACGGCCGGCCTGCACGCACGTGCGGCCGGCCGTTTTTCATTGGCCGGCGAGCATCCGCCGCATCGGCGCGATTCGCCGGTTCCGCTGTAACAAATTCTTACTTTACGTTGCGGGCGGGCGCTTCTAATATGCGCCGGTATTTGATCGCATTTTTAAAAATTACAGGCGACTCATGCATTTCAGTTTTATTAAATAATACTTTCGAAAACATTTTTTGGTCTTCGAAAAATCGAACTGAATTTCCGTTATTCGATTAATTGAAAATCGAAGGGGAGATTATTTTTCTGGAAACAATGTGCGCGGCCGCCCGCGCTGCGCGCAGGGGCGGGCTTGTCTACTCGGAACGCAGGGGGCGTCCCGCACGATCGGTATTGCGCTTGCCGATTTTATTCTGGAATTGATTCCAGTGCGTCGAGCCGGAAATACGGGCGGGTAAATAATTCCGTGCGCTGATGCCGCGCATGGAGAAAATGCTCGGGGTGCGCGTCGCATAACGGTCGCATTCCTGGCGAAGCGCGTCGATGAAATCATCCGTTTCAATCGGCGGAATTTATCGTTCTATTCGAGAGGGCAATAATGAAGATACAGAAGTCCTTGAAAGACGGTTTCGCGCTCGGATTGTTCAGGGTGGCACGGCCGGTCGCCGCTGCCGCGCTGGCCGCGCTGCTCGTCGCCGCATGCGGCGGCGATGACGGCGGCGGCGCCAGCCCGTCGCTCGCGGCAGCGAACGTCGCGAACACGAACACGTCGGCGAACGCGACGACCAACGCCGCGCTGCCGCCGGATCAGCCGTATATCGACAACGACGTCTACGGCACCGGACCGAACGATTCAGTCACCGACGCGACGGAAGGCACGGCGGTCGTGCACCGGCAGGTGAAGATCGGCGACCAGATCCTCACCTACACGGCGACGGCCGGCCACCTCGTGACGATCGATCCGATCACGTCGAAGCCGAACGCGAAGATGTTCTACGTCGCGTACACGCTTGACAATCCGAATCCGGGCAAGCCGCGCCCCGTCACGTTCTTCTACAACGGCGGCCCGGGCTCGTCGTCGGTGTACCTGCTGCTCGGCTCGTTCGGGCCGAAGCGTCTGCAGTCGTCGTTCCCGAACTTCACGCCGCCCGCGCCGTACCGGTTGCGCGACAACCCCGAGAGCCTGCTCGACCGCTCGGACCTCGTGTTCATCAACCCGGTCGGCACCGGCTACTCGGCCGCGATCGCACCGGCGAAGAACAAGGACTTCTGGGGCGTCGACCAGGACGCGCACTCGATCGACCGCTTCATCCAGCGCTACCTGACGAAGTACGCGCGCTGGAACTCGCCGAAATTCCTGTTCGGCGAATCGTATGGCACGGCGCGCAGCGCGGTGACGTCGTGGGTGCTGCATGAGGACGGCATCGAGCTGAACGGGATCACGCTGCAGTCGTCGATCCTCGACTACTCGAACGCGGTGAGCGCGATCGGCATCTTCCCGACGCTCGCGGCCGATGCGTTCTACTGGAACAAGACGACCGTCAGCCCGAAACCGGCCGATCTGGACGCGTACATGGCGCAGGCGCGCAACTACGCGGACAACGTGCTCACGCCGCTCGCGCAGGCGCCGAATCCGCAGGACGGCGGCTTCGTCAACGTGCGGCTGAACCTGAACCTCGCGGCCGCGCAGCAGATGGGCGCGTACATCGGCACCGATCCGGTCTCGCTGATCCAGACGTTCGGCAATCCGGCCGCGCTCGGCAACGTGCCTTCGTCCGACGACAACCCGCCGTACACGTTCTTCCTGACGCTCGTGCCGGGCATCCAGATCGGCCAGTACGACGGACGCGCGAACTACACGGGCAAGGGCATCGCGCCGTACATCCTGCCGAACTCGGGCAGCAACGATCCGTCGATCAGCAACGTCGGCGGCGCGTACACGGTGCTGTGGAACGACTACATCAACAACGACCTGAAGTACGTGTCGACATCGTCGTTCGTCGATCTGAACGACCAGGTGTTCAACAACTGGGACTTCAGCCACACGGACCCGACGGGCGCGAACCGCGGCGGCGGCAACACGCTGTATACGGCGGGCGATCTCGCCGCGACGATGAGCCTGAACCCGGACCTGAAGGTGCTGTCGGCGAACGGCTATTTCGACGCGGTGACGCCGTTCCACCAGACCGAGCTCACGCTCGCGCAGATGCCGCTCGATCCGGCGATCAAGTCGGCGAACCTGACGATGAAATACTATCCGTCGGGTCACATGATCTATCTGAACGATCACTCGCGGATCGCGATGAAGGCGGATCTCGCGACGTTCTACGACGGCATCCTCACGGACCGCAAGGCGCTGCAACGCGTGCTGCTGCGTCAGCAGAAGGCGCTGCAGTTGAAGCAGCAGAAGCAACAGCAAGAGCAAGAGCAGTGATGCGAGGCTAGCCGTTTTCGGCCGCGCCGCCCGCCGCCCGCCCGCCGCCGTCACGCGGCGGCAAGCGGCAGCAAGCGGCGCGGTTCACACAAACGGCGGCTTCGCGGCGATCTTCGCCTCGCGCGCGCATGGCGCTCGCGAGGCGTTTTTTTTGCGATGGTGCGGCGGTTCGCCGGCGGCGTCGAGCGGGGTGAACGACGCGAAGGGGCGAAGGGGCGAAGGACGGCGGCGAGGCGCGCACGCGCCGCACGCCGGCGAACGCTGCTTGGCGCGCCGCCGTGCGTCAGGACAGCACGAGCTTCGCGCCGACCGCGACGAGTGTCGTCGCGAGAAGCCGGCGCAGCAGCCCTTCGGGCGCGCGCGCCGACAGATGGCTGCCGACGACGATGCCGGGCACCGATCCGATCAGCAGCGAAACCAGCATCGACCAGTCGACCGAGCCGAGCATCCAGTGCCCGACGCCCGCGACGAGCGTGAGCGGGACCGCGTGCGCGATGTCGGAGCCGACGATGCGCGTCGTCGACAGCGCCGGGTACAACAGCAGCAGGACCGTCACGCCGATCGCGCCCGCGCCGACCGAGGTCAGCGACACGAGCACGCCGAGCACGGCGCCCGTGAGCACGGTCGCGGCGAGCGTGCGCGCCGGGCTGGGCGGCAGCGCGCGCGTGCGCTTCGCGGCGAACGCGGCGAGCTGCGGGCGGAACAGCAGCGACAGCGACGTGAGCAGCAGCGCGGCGCCGAGCACGAACTGGATCATCCGGCTGGTTTCCTGCGAGTGCATGCCGTGCGAATGCAGGAACCATAGCGTGATCGCGGCGGCGGGCACGCTGCCCGCCGCGAGGCGCCCGGTGATCCGCCATTCGACCGTGCCCTTGAGCCCGTGCACGAAGGTGCCCGTCGCCTTCGTGATCGCCGCGTAGAGCAGGTCCGTGCCGACCGCCGTCGCCGGGTGGACGTTGAACAGCAGCACGAGGATCGGCGTCATCAGCGAGCCGCCGCCGACGCCCGTCAAGCCGACGAGAAAACCGACGAAGAGTCCGGACAGGGAGTACAACAGATCGATATGGGGCAACGACATCGGCGGAGAGCGTTAGGCGTTTGAAAGCGACGGCGCGAAGTGAATCCGCCATTGTCGCAAAACTCGCGGATCGATGCGGGAAAGTGCAAAAAGATCGGGGCGAGCGCCGCGGATGCGGCGGGCGGCGGCGCTTTTCCCCGTTTAGTGAACAGCGCCTTGCAGTTCGGCCGCGGCGTCCGACTGCGCGCGGATGCGCAGCGCGAACGCGAAGCTGGCGGCCAGGGCGGCGAACGCCGCGCCGCATGCGAACGCGGCGTGATAGCCGCCGTTGAGCGCGACGGGCAGCGCCGCGTGCGCGGCGACGAGCGCGTCGGTGCGCGCGGACGCGACGCTCGCGAGCACCGCGAGGCCGAGCGCGCCGCCCATCATGAACGACGTGTTGACGATGCCCGACGCGAGCCCCGAATCGCTCGGCGCGACGTCGCTCATCGCGGCGAGCAGCACCGGATTGAACGCGACGCCCGCGCCGACGCCGACGAGCATCATGCCCGGCAGCACGTGCGCGGCGAAGCCGCCGTCGGCGGGCGCGCGCGCGAAGAGGGCCAGGCCGACGGCCGCGACGACGAGGCCGGCGCCGATCGCGCGGCGGATGCCGAAGCGCATCACGATCTTCGCGGACAGGCCGAGCGAGAACGCGGCCATGATCAGGTTCGTGGGCAGAAACGCGAGGCCGACCTGGAGCGGGCCGTAGCCGAGCACGCGCTGCATGTAGAGCGCGGAGAGGAAGAACCATGCGAACATCGCGGCCGCCCACAGCACGCCGATCGTGTTCGCAACCGCGACGTTGCGCTGCGTGGCGAGCGCGAGCGGCATCAGCGGATGCGCGACGCGCGTCTCGATCGCGATGAACGCGGCGAGCAGCGCGGCCGCGCCCGCGAGCGTCGCGACCGTCTGCGTCGACAGCCAGCCGGCTTCATTGCCGTTGACGATGCCGTAGACGGCGAGCATCAGCGAAGCGGTCACGACGATCGCGCCCGCGACGTCGAGCTGCGCGTCGGCCGCCTGCGCGCGCACCTTCGGCAGCAGCGCGGCGGACAGCGCATAGGCGGCGACGCCGATCGGCAGATTGACGAGGAAGATCCAGTGCCAACTGAGCATGCTCGTGAGGACGCCGCCGAGCAGCACGCCGAGGCTGCCGCCGCCCGCGCAGACGAAGCTGTAGACGCCCATCGCCTTCGCGCGCTCGCCCGGCTCGGTGAAGAGATTCATGATGAGCGACAGCGCGACGGCCGACACGACCGCGCCGCCGAGCCCCTGCACCGCGCGCGCGGCGATCAGCACGAACTGCGTCTGCGCGAGCCCGCAGGCGAGCGACGCGAGCGTGAAGAGCGTGAGACCGGCGAGGAACATCCGGCGCTGGCCGTACAGGTCGCCGAGCCGGCCGCCCAGCAGCAGGCAGCCGCCGAACGTCAGCATGTAGGCGTTCACGATCCAGACGAGCGCGGTTTCGGTGAAGTGCAGATCCGCGCCGATCGACGGCAGCGCGACGTTGACGATCGTCGAGTCGAGCACGATCATCAGCACGCCGAGACAGAGAACGACGAGCGCATACCAGCGCTTCGGGCCGTGCAGGCCGTGGGTCATCGGGAATGCCTCCGAAGGGTGGGAGGCAGCATTGTAAGCGTGTCGTGAGCCGTCTTCCTGCCGGTTGCTGACAGGCGCCTCGTTCGTGCGCGGGCCGCGGCGGCGCGCGGCCCGCATGCGGCGCGGCGCTTACCGCCGGAACGTGTCGACGGCGGTGCGGCCGACCGCGGGATCGTCGGTGAAGAAGCCGTCGATGCCCGCGCGCAGATACGCCTGGATCTCGCGCACCGATCCCGCCGTGTTGCGCGCGCCCGGCGCGCCGCCGTCCTTCAGCGACGCCGGCAGGAAGTTGTTCTCCGGCCGGAACGTATACGGATGCACGACGAGCCCCGCCTCGTGCGCGAAGCGCACGTAATGCGTCGGCTGCTGCAGCGCGCCGTCCGGGCCGACCGGGATGATCGACGTCTTGTACGGCCCGACGCCGTTCGCATACGTCGCGATCTCGCGCATCCCGCTTTGCGTCGACAGGTCGCCGTAGGTGCGCGCGTCGCCCGCTTTCACGAAGTCGTACGGCCGCTGCTTCGGCTCGTCCATCAGTTGCACGAGTTTCCAGTTCGGCTGGCTCGCGCCGATCCGCGCACGAATCGCCTTCAGGTTCGCGACTTCGAACGACTGGATGTAGACAGTCGCGTCGCGCGCGGTGTACGGGTTCTTGCGCAGCGCGTCGACGAGGCGGTCCTCGAGCGGCAGGCCGATCGACTGGAAGTAGGTCGGGTGCTTCGTCTCCGGATAGAGGTGGATCGTGCGGCCGACCTGCGCGGACATCTGCTTCGCGAGCGCGACGATCTCGTCGAACGTCGGGATCTCGAACTGATCGTCGTACGCGGTGTTCGCCGGGCGGATCTGCGGGATGCGCTCGCGCGCGCGCAGCGTCTTCAGCTCGGCGAGCGTGAAGTCCTCGGTGAACCAGCCGGTGAGCTGCGCGCCGTCGATCGTCTTCGTCGTCTTGCGGCTCGCGAACTGCGGCAGCGCCGACACGTTCGTCGTGCCCGAGATCTCGTTCTCGTGGCGCGCGACGAGCACGCCGTCGCGCGTTGCGACGAGGTCCGGCTCGATCACGTCCGCGCCGTCCTCGATCGCCTTGCGGTAGGACGCGAGCGTATGCTCGGGGCGCAGCGCGCTCGCGCCGCGATGGCCGACCACCTGCACCTTCGCGGAGATCGGCTGCGTGTAGTCGGGGTCGTCGCCGCCGCAGGCAGCGAGCGCGAGCGCAGCCGCGCACGCGAGCGCGACCGGGGAGAAAGCGAACGAGCGCTTGAAGAACATGTCGTCGATCCTGTGAAACGAAAACGAGCCAGGGAAAAAGGGGGGCGTCGGCGCGGACGGAATGCGATCGTCGCAGCGGATGATTACATATGTATTACTTATTGCTGTCTATTTTTGTACGCCGCGCTGACGGCGTCGTGTCGGGTGCCGCAAGCCCGTCGCCGGCCGTGCGTCAGCGCTCGACGATCGCGACGATGCCGAGCGCGATGAAGAGCGCGCCCGCGAGATAGCGCCCGACCGTCATCGCCGCGCCGCCCGGCGCCGCGCGCTTGCGCAGCGGATGCGCGAGCGCGATGCAGGTCAGATCGGCGAGCGAGAACAGCATGTTCGCGCCCGCGCCGAGCAGGAAGAGCTGCCAGCCGACGTCGAGCGAAGCGGACGGGTCGACGAACTGCAACAGGAACGACAGATAGAACAGCGCCGATTTCGGATTCGACGCCTCGATGAGCGCGCTCGACGAGATCACGTTCTTCGGCGCGGCGGACGGCGCGCTGTCGTCGCCGGCGGCGCGCGTGCGGATGCGCTGGATGCCGAGCCAGATCAGATAGCCGCCGCCCGCGATGCGCAGCGCGTGATAGAGCCACGGCGACGTGTCGAGCACGACGACCGCGCCGATCGCGACCGCGCAAATCTGCAAGAGCGCGCCGAGATGGATGCCGAGCGCCGAGAGCACGCCTGCGCGACGGCCGTGCTGCAACGTCAGCGAGACGGTTTGCAGCAGCGCCGGGCCCGGAATGAAGCCGAAGCCGACGCACGTCGCGATGAAGGCGAGAGTGGGGTTGACCGTCATGGGGAATCGCTCGTCGAGTAAACGCGGGGCCGGCCGTCGTCGATGCGCGCCGGGCCGAAGCGGCCGACGCGCGTTCCGGCGGCGCGCGGACGTTTGCGGAAACGGACAGGCGTCACGCGGCATGCATGGCGCGCGGCGCAATCCGCAGACGAAACGGCCGTCCGGATGAGCTTAAAGCACGGCCGCGGTGTCGGGCAATCGAAAGATGGCGGCGGGGGCGCGTGCGGCGCGAAGAAGCGCGCACAAGAAGGCACGAAGAAGGCGCGAGCCGTCGCTCAGATCTTCTTGTAGAAGAACGTCGTCGCACACGGCGCGCCGTCGGGCATCAGCGCGTAATCCGGCACGACGCCGACGCGCTGCCATCCCGCGCGTTCGTAGAGCCGCTCGGCGTCGCCGCCCGTCACGGTGTCGAGCACGAGGACGGTCTTGCCGGCCGCGCGCGCGGCGTCGTCGAGCGCGGCAAGCAGCCGCTGCGCGACGCCGCGCCGCCGCGCGTCGCGATGCACGAGCATCTTCGCGACGTCGGCGCGATGCGGCTGGTTTTCGGGCAGGCGCGTGATCATCTGGACGGTGCCGACGATGCGGCCGTCGGCGTGTTCGGCGACGAACAGCGTGCGCTCGCCGCGCGCGACGCCATTGGCGACGTCGCGCCAGAACGCGCGCGCCTTGTCTCGCGCGAGCGGCGCCATGAAGCTCACCGACGCGCCACCGTCGACGCAATCGATCAGCACGTCGGACAGCGCGTCGACGCATGCGGCCGCTTCGTTCGGGCCGATGCATCGCACGTCGATTGCATCGCTCAATCGATTCTCCCGGTACGGACAGCGTTCGCCGCGGCGAGCGCGACGATGTAGCGCGCGGCCTTGCGGCCCGGATTGAAAAAGATGGCCGGGCGATTGAGACGCATCGCGAGACAGTCGCCGGCCGCGACATGCCACGTCTCGTCGCCGCTCGCGATGTCCATCTCGCCCTCGAGCATCCAGATCTGCTGATGGAAGTCGGCGTTGCGCTCGCCGCTGTCGTACGCGACGCGCTCGCCCGGCGGAAACCTCACTTCGACGAGTTGCAGCGGAGAGGGCGCCGCGGGCGATAGGCTGCGACGCACGTAGCCCGACGCCGGATCTTTCCAGACCGGCTGCTCGGCCGCGCGACTGAGCGGCGACGCGGCGTGCGCGGCGCGATCGTCCTCGAACAGCGACGCGAGCGACACGCCGAGCGCGTTCGCGAGCCGCTCGAGCACGACGGCCGTCGGGCTGCTCTGCGCGCGTTCGATGAGCGAGATGTTCGAGCGGCTCACCTTGCTGCGCTCTGCGAGCGCGTCGAGCGAGTAGCCGCGACGATCCCGAAGGGCGCGCACACGGCGCGCGATCAGTTGGTTGACATCCATGCGCTCCAGTATATTGGAATAAAATCCAGAATACTAGACTATGGTCGGGAAGACGAACACGAGGCCTGTGCGGTGGTTCGATGCGCTGACGCTGGCTTACTTCGCGTCCTCGATGCGAATCGTTCCCTTCAGATGCTGGAACTCGCCGTTGCGGTGCGCGATGTTCGTGTAGACGACGCCGTTCTCGAAATCTTCGACGTGCACGACGTTGTCGCCGCTCTTCGGCTCGTGCCAATGGACCATGAACACTTGCGGTCGGATCTGCGTCGCCTCGTATTCGACTGTGTCGGTTGCGCCCTGGTACTGGCCGGACGTGCCGACGAACGTCATCGTGTGGTCGTCCTTGAAGTCGAGGCGAAAGCCGATGTCGCCGAACTGCACGAGCGCCTTCTTGCCCGCGGCGGGGAACGCGGACGCCGCGCCGACGCCGACGGGCCACTGCATCTCGCCCTTGATGACCTTCGCGCTCATTTCGAGCGACGCCACGTCGGCGAGATTCGGATAGCGCGCCTTCATCGCGGCAATCAGTTCTCCGGAATTTTTTGCCTTCGCGGCTTCTGTTTCGAATGCGGCCAGGTAGTCGCGCGTGAACTTCACGGACGCGAGCGTGTACGGCTCGCTGCCGTCCGGATTCGCGAGGTAGTGGCCGGGCACGACGCGCAACGGACGCAGCGCCGCGATCCGGTCGAGCGTTCTGATCCAGTTGCGGCGCGACTCCGGCGTCTGCGTATCGGCAATCCACACATGGATGTTCGCCGCGACCGGTATGCCGCCGACGACCGCATGCGCGGACGGGATCGACACGAAGGTGCGGTCGGGCGACGGACCGCCGAGGCCGACGACGCGCAGTTCGTGGCCGTCGAGCGTGAGCCTGTCGCCGCCAAGCGGCTGCGGCACGACGAGCGCGCGCGGCGCGTTGTCCTTCAGGATCGGCCCCCAGTACGCGAGCTTGTCGTCCTTGGTCGCCTTGATCGCGGCGACCGTCTGCGGCGTCGCGACGATCTTCGCGTCCGGGAACGCGGCCATGATCGTGTCGAGGCCGAAGTAGTAGTCCGGATCGCTGTGGCTGACATAGACGAGCTTGAGCGGCTTGCCGGTCGCCTTGATCCTGTTGACGAGCGCTTCGGCGTCGTTGCGCTGGAACTGTGCGTCGATGAGGATCGTGCCGGTCCTGCCCGTGACGATCTCGGACGAGACGGGAAAGAGGCTCTTTTCGCCGGGGTTGTAGACGTCGATCTGAAGCGGCGCGCCGGCGCCGGCCGCGTGCGCGGGGATCGCGCCGAGCATCGGGGCGGCTGCGGCGGCGAGCGCCACGAGAGAGCGTAAGAACATGAAGGATTCCCTGAGAAGTCTTGGTGTCGTATGGGCGACGCAAGCAGGCGATGCAGCGTCGTCGAGGCAGGACGGTGTCGTCGGAACGGTTTCTGGGCGCTCACCTCGCTGTAAGAAAGTTAGTAAAACGAATCGATGGATCGACGCGAAACCGATGATGTCGTCGATCACCGCGAAAGCCTTGCAGCGTGCGTCGATATACGTTGCGGCGCGGAAACGGGCCGTCGTGCAAACGGTGCTAGTATCTACGCCGCGGGTAGTTACCGGAAGAAACTATAGACTGGATGGCAACGATGCGAAAGAACGCACCCGATGGTGAGCAGATTACCGAGAGGAAACCCTCGCTGCTCGACGCGCCGAGCAAGGGCAACGTGTACGCGTCGGAATGCCCGACGCGGCTCGTGCTCGATCGCATTGCGGATAAATGGACCGTCCTGATCCTCGCGCTGCTGTCGCACGAGCCGCTGCGCTTCAACGCGCTGCTGCGGCATATCGAAGGCCTGTCGCAGAAGGTGCTGTCGCAAACGCTCAAGCGGCTCGAGCGAGATGGGCTCGTCACGCGCACCGTATACGCGACGGTGCCGGTGTCTGTCGAATATGCGTTGACGCCGCTCGGCCACACGCTCGCGCGCTCGATCTCGCCGATCATCGTGTGGGCGGAAACGCACATCGACGCCGTGCTCGATGCGCGCACGGCCTACGACGCTCAGCAGGATCACGCGAGCGCCTGAGCGATCGCAGGCGTTCGGCGCATCGGCATCAGCGTTGCGGAAAATCGAGAAAAATAAATATCGCGGCGATGTGATTTTCATTTCCGCCGGACGCTTTTCAAACGAATCGAATCATCGCCATTGTTTCCTCTGTCGTGCGAAACGAGAGAAAAGTGCGGAAAGGGTTGCCTTGGTGCGCTGCGTCATTCATTATGCTGACGAGAAAGCGATGCGAAAGCTGTTCGATCGGAATTTGACATGATCTGGTACGATGTTTGAAAAAACGTTGAGAGCATTGAACGGTCGAGGTTTGTCGTGGCCCGAATGTTTGGAACCATGTGTCGGTTTACATGGCCGATTCATCGGATCATAGTCATGGCAAATAAAGCAGCACGATAACTACGAGCGTACTTACGGAGACTGAGGATGATACGCACATACGAGGGGGCGGCGGAGCCGCTGTATTTTCAAATTCCCGTTCGGGAAGTCGTCGCACGCATTGCTTTCCTGCGCAATCGCATCGCCAATTAGCCGTCGATTTTCATTCAATTTTCCGCTTGAGGGCGCCGCATTGCCATGCCGCGCCGCGAATCGGCGCGCGCATTGAATTCCGCGTGCCGGATCAGCACTGTTCGCGCTTGCGGCCAGGCGTCGCGAATTGCCGCGTCGCCGACGGCGACACCGAAATACCAACCAGCCGGCGGGTGATCACGCTACGCCGGACGAGACCGGATTCGATCAAAAAGGAGGGGTGATGCTTTGCATTCCTAATCTTCGCGCAGCCGTGCTGTCCTGTGTGGTTGCCGCGATGCCGTTCGTCGCCGGCTGCGGCGGCGGGGACGATCCCGGCCCGATTCAAGTCGGGCAGTGCTCGGGAGGCTCGTGTCCGCCGAGCGGGCCGAGCACGACGCCGCCGACGGTGACGAAGCTGTGTCCCGACGCGCTTGATTACTCGACGACGTACACGGGCGGCTCGGGTAGCGGCGAATACGTGAAGGTCAAGTTCGATACGGCGAAGAAGACTTACCAGATGCAGTTCGTCGCATCGTCGGTGCCGACGTCGGCGGGGCAGATCAACAACACGCGCGCCGGCCTCGCGATCAGCGGCACGTTCCACAACGCGACCGGGCTGCCGACCGCCGAGCAGAATCGCTGTGCGTTCGTGCTCGACAACGGCGCGACGAGCGATGGCGCGTACTCGGTGACGATCAACCGCGCCGATCCGCCGATGCTGTTCGTCGGCATGGGCGTCGTGGGCGGCGGGATTCCGGGCGCGACGGTCGCGTTCCCGGGCCTCGAACTGTTCCCGGGGTTCACGATCGGCGCGGTGCCATCGCGCACGTTCGATTTCTATCCGTTCATCGGCTTTACGGACACCGAAACGGACTTCACGAAAGTGGCGGGCGTATACAACGAAGTCGGCGTGCATCTTCAGCCGACGGGCACGTCGTTCCAGACAGTGGCGCCGCAAGGCTGGCAGCCGGACGTCGTGAACTGGACGCAGACGCTCAACGCGGACGGCTCGTGCACGATCACGCCGGGCAGCGACTATTCGTGCCGCACGACGGGCACCCCGTGGACGCTGCGCAAGAACGCGGACGGCACGTCCGACAACGTGTTCGTGAGCCATCCGCAGCCGAACCAGCCGTATCCGTCCGCCGGGCAAGGGCAACCGCTCGTGATCGTGACGCCGAGCCAGGCGCAGGGCGTGATGATCGTCGGCAGGCTCAATGGCCAGCTCGTGCCCGTCGTCATTCGCGTCGGCTACGCGAACGTCGACTCGGGCAATCCGCTCGGATCGGTCGCGGACGCGGAGATCGGCATCTCGGTGCTCGCGCCCGCCACGCCGGTCGCGGCGAATTCGCTGCAAGGCGGCTACATCGGCGCGACGAGCGCGGTCGCGTGCGGCGTCGTGAGCTTCGGCGGCACCTCGACAGCCCCCGCCAACAGCGGTTCCGCGTTCGACAACACGGTGCCTCATCCCGAATTGCCCGGCACGTATCGAGACGGCTTCTTCTATCCGTCCGCCGGCAATTGCACGGATGGCTCGGCCGTGTCGACGCTCGCGGCGAACTATACGTCGACGCTGTTCCAGGGCGCGACCGCCGCGTTCCTGGACCCGATGACGTCGTCGGTGAGCGCGCAGTTCTCGGTGGACTACACACAGACGACGCCCGGCAAGATCAAGGTGACGGCGACGCGCGACTTCGACGCGCAAGGCAGCGCGGGCACGGTCGCGATCTTCAGGAAGGGAGATTACGGCTGGCTCATCAAGGTCGGCAACGTCTACGGGATGGTCGTCAACAACAGCCAGTACAACCCGTTCTTCACGGTCGGCGCTTTCGTTCAGTAACGCATGACTTCGCGGCGGCCGGCGCGCCGCCGCGGACTTCAAAATATCGAGGATTCCTATGTATTGGAGAAAATCGCTGGCTGCCGCCGTATTGGCTTCCGTCCTGAGCGCCTGCGGCGGCGGTGACGATCCGCCGCCCGCGCCCGTCGTCCGGCTGTGCCCGAAGACGATCGACTACAACACCGTGTTTACGGGCGGCTCCGGCTCGGGCGAGCTGGTTCGCGTGCAGCTCGACACGACGAAGATGACGTTCCAGATCACGTATCTCGCGTCGCCGGTGCCGGCGACGACGGGCACCGTGCAGCCGACCCGAGATACGCCGCCGAACAACATCGTGACGGGAACGCTGACGGACGAGACGGGCCTGCCGACCGAGAAGCTCAACCAGTGCACGTTCCGGCTGAACAACGCGAGCCTCGATCCGAGCCGCCCGGCGCGCGTGTTCCTCGGCGAGGGCGTGCTGGGCGGCGCGATTCCCGGCGCGACGATTCAATTCGGCGGCGTGATCGGCGTCGGGCAGATTCCGAAGACGACGTTCCCGTACTATCCGTTCATCAGCTTCTCCGATCAGGAGACCGATCTTTCGAAGATCGCGGGCAACTACAACCAGCTCGGCTATCACCAGGTGCCGTCGCAGAACTTCGCGCAGGCGGCCGTCGACGCGAAGGTCACGATCAATGCGGACGGCACGTACGTCGAGACCGACAACTTCGGCAAGAAGAACGGCGGCCAGCCGCTCGCGTCGAGCGCGATCGTCAATCAGAAGCTGACGCTGCGCGCCGACGCGCCCGTGTTCCAGTCGCTCAACTATCAGCCGCAGATTCCGCCGACGCTCGCTTCGCTCGATCCTTCGAAGGCGGGCAAGGGCATCCTGATCGTCGGCAAGCTGCGCGATCAACTGGTGCCGGTCTTCATTCGCACCGGCGCGGCGAATGGCGATCTGACGCAAGGCGCGCCCGTCGCGGACGACGAATCGGGGATCTCGATCCTGAGCCCGCAGAAGACGCTCGCATTGGGCTCGCAAGACGGCGAGTACACGGGCGTCGACAGCCTGCTCGATTACCGCGCCACCGCGCTCGTCGGCGCGCAGGCGACGCTGCTCGATCCGTTCCATGCGTCGCAGGTCGCGCTCACGCGCTCGCTCAATCTCGACTACACGCAGGCCGTGCCGGGCGTCGTGACGACAGTCCAGACCAGTGCGGCGTCGGGGCCGCCCACCGGCAAGTTTGTCTTCACGGGCGGCGTATTCGGCTTTCTCGACATGAGCGATGTCAACAACCCGTACTTCACGGTGGGCGCGTTCGTGCAATAAGCCTCGCGCAAGACAGGAGACACACGGCGATGCGCGGCCCGCGGGCGCGCATCGCGCGATCGAAGTATCAGGAGACCTCATGAAGAAGCTGATTGCCGCGTGCGTCGTTGCCGGTGCATCGACGGGCGCTTTCGCACAGCAGGCGGGCGACTTGGTCGCGACGCTCGGCTGGCTCCACGTGATGCCGCAGGATTCGACCAACGGCCTCACCACCAACGTCGTGAACTCGCCGATCAACGGGCCGCTGCGGCTGCCCGGCTCGTTCACGTCGCCGGGCACGAGTCTCACGGTCAACAATGCGGACACGGTGGGCCTCACGTTCACGTATTTCTTCACCGATCACATCGCGGTGACGTCCGTGCTCGGGATTCCGCCGGAATTCGCGTTGACGGGGCACGGCGTGATCAGGCCGCCCGGTCCGTCGGGCTCGCTCGGCAACGTCGATCTCGGCAATCCGGCGAATCAGCCCGCCGTGAAGAATGCGCGGCAATGGAGCCCGACGGTCATCCTGAACTACTACTTCAATTCGCCGACCGCGAAGTTCCGGCCGTTCGTCGGCATCGGCGTCGCGTATAGCTGGTTCTCGAACATCGAGCTCAACGGAAATTTTGCCAAGGACATCAACGACAACCTCGGCAGCGTGCTCGCCGCGGGCGCCGGCAAGCCGGGGCCGACGTCGGTCGAGGGGAAGGCCTCGTCGTCGTTCACGCCGGTCTACAACATCGGCGCGAGCTACGCGTTCGCGAAAAGCTGGGCGCTGACGGCGACGCTGTCGTACATGCCGCTCAAGACGTACTCGTCGCTCGTCATCAAGGCCGCCGACGGCACGACGCTCGCAACGACGCGCACGAAACTGAAGGCCGATCCGCTCATCACGTTCGTGGGGATTTCCTACAAGTTCTGAGCCGCGGGCGCGCGGCGCCGGCGCCCGGGCTTCCTTGTGACCGAGCGGACCGAGGTTCGTCAGCCGCAACGTCACGCCACTGGCGGCAAGCCGCCATTCGTCAAGTGAGGCAGACCCATGCGTAACCGTAAATTTGTTCCGTTCGTTGTCGCGCTGGCATTCGCAGCGGCCGCAGCTACGCCCGCACTCGCCGTCACCGTGTCCCGCGCCGACGGGCAGCCGATGAACCCGAACGGCGAGCCGTTCTCGGCGACGTCGGCGCCCTACGAAACGCTGCTGTCGAAGGGATCGATCAGCGCGAACTGTGTCGCGACGTTCAACGGCACAATCACGCCCGCAGGCATCGTCAACATCACGTCGACGACGTTTACCGGCACCAACAGCCTGTGCAGCCTCATCAAGGGCAGCGCAAGCGGCCTGAATCCGTGGACGGGCCAGGCCGACAGCGCAACACAACTGACGATCAACAACGTGCAGGTCAACGTGTCGCTGCTCGGCCAGTGCGGCCCGAGCAAGGTCGTGACGGCGTGGAGCGATACGAACTCGTCGCTCACCTTCAGCAATGCGGCGCTGGCGCCGGACTGCAAGGTCACGGGGACGGTCGTGACGTCGCCGAAGTTCCACGTCCAGTAATTCGTCACGGTTTCGGCGCAGGGCGGCTCGTCGATCATGAGCCGCCCGCGTGCATCGCGCGAATGCGGCTGCCAGGAGCCGCCGCGTTCGCAAGACGACGAGTGACGGAAAGTCGCCTGACGCGAGGGCAGCCGCACATGCCGTTGTGCCGGCATGTGCGGCCTGGCGAGCATCGCGATCGCGCTGGAGGGGCAAGCGCGTCGCGCCGCGATGCGCGTCGCGCATGCGTGCACGGGGCGCACGCTGGTATGCGAGACGAGCATGAAGGCGAGGGGACCGTCGTGCCGATGCTTCGGAGCCCGATCGAGTGCAAGGTGGGCGCGAGTCGGCCGTTGTCGAAAAGAATGGGGCGACGCGTTCGAGCATCGACACGCCGCGCGGGACCGAGCCTTCGACGCATGGGCGAGGGCGGCGCGCGCGACGTGCAGCGACAGTTGCCGTCGCCCGAGTGCGGACACGATCCGCATCGCTATTTCTCGGATGACCCATGCCTGACAGTCATAATCATCGCGTCGACGCCGAAGGCCCGTCGCTCGGCAGCTTGCGCACGGCAGCATGGCTTCGGCATCTCCTCGATCACGCGGAGCGTTTCGCATCCGCTGCGGCGTCAAGCCGCGAAGCGCGCGTCGCGACTGCCGCGTGCAACACGCTCGCGAGAGCGGACGCGCATGCGCGGCGCGGGCCGACGGCCGACGCCGATCTCCTGAACGAACTGCTCGCGGCGCTGCGGGGCAACGGCACATCCGCCGACACGGCGCTCGCCGCCGAATATGGCGCATTGGCGCGCACGCCGACGAAACGGCTGCTTGCGGCCGTCGACCGCTACCTGCCGGGTTCGAAGGCCGTGTTCGACGGTGCGTACGGCGTCGCCGACGCACTCGGCTACGACGATCCCGAAGTCGGCTGGGCCGCGCTCGATTCGATCGAGTTTGGCATCGGGCGCGCGTTCGCGGCGGATGGCGAAGCCGCGGACGATGCGATGCGCGGCATCGTCAGCTTCGATGGGCCGGCGGCGGGGCGGGTGATCGACCGGGCGATCGCACGCATGTGGGGCGCGCACGAGAGGCGTGTCGACGCGTTGGCCGCGTTGGCCGCGTTTTCGGCGACGCTCGCGACGAATGCGACGGTCACCGTCGATGCATATGGCGGCGAGCACAACGGCGTCGCCGCCGCGATTCTTCGCGAGCGCCGGGACCTTGCGTCGACGGAAGGGCTGCTCGCCGCGCTTGCCGTTTGCCGGCTCGAGCGTCTGACGGGCGCGGACAGCTTCTGGGCGTATTACCTGCTCGCGGGCGTGATGATCGCGGCGCCGCAGGCCGTTGCCTCGATCTCCGCGCGGTTTCATCGCGACGCGCTGAGCGCCTGGCTCGACATGCTGCTCGCGTCGCCCGCGCGCAGCGGGATCGGCGAGGCGGGCGAGGCCGCGCTGGCGCGCGTGGCCGCGTCGATGAGCTTCACGTCGCAGCACAATCCGATCGTTCACACGAGGCGCAGATCGATGCGCTGAACGGCGCGAGCCGCGCGCGCGGCGCGGCTCGCGCCGTTTTGCTCAGATCGACAGGCAGATCTTGCCGAAGTGCTTGCCGGCGGCCTGGTGGCTGAAGGCGTCGGCGATGTCGTCAAGCGCGTACGCGCGATCGATGATCGGCTTGATGCCGGTCGCGTCGATTGCGCGCACCATGTCGATCTGATGCCGGCGGCTGCCGACGATCAGGCCTTGCAGGTTCTGCTGGCGGGCCATCAGCGCGACGGTCGGCACGGGGCCGGCAATGCCGGTCAGCACGCCGATCAGCGCGATATGGCCGCCGATCCGGCATGCCTGGATCGATTGCGGGAGCGTGTCGGGGCCGCCCACTTCGATCACGTGGTCGACGCCGCGCCCGCTCGTTTGTTCGAGCACCTTCGCCGCCCAGTTTGCGTCGCGACGATAGTTGACGACGTGATCCGCGCCGAGCGCACGCGCCCGCTCCAGCTTCTCGTCCGACGACGACGTGGCGATCACGGTCGCGCCCATGCGTTTCGCGAACTGCAGCGCGAAGATCGACACGCCGCCCGTGCCGAGCACGAGCACGCTGTCTCCCGCCTTCAAGCCTCCGTCGACGACGAGTGCGCGCCAGGCGGTGAGGCCCGCTGTCGTCAGCGTCGCGGCTTCTTCGTGCGTGTAGCCCTTCGGCGCGTGCGTGAACCAGTGCGCGGGGCGCACGACCGCCTCGCGCGCGTAGCCGTCGACGCCATCGCCCGGCACCGTCGTGAAGTCCGCGGTGGTCGGCCCGCCGTCGAGCCATTGCGGGAAGAAGGTCGACACGACCGCATCGCCGGGCGCGAACTCCGTGACGCCTTCGCCGATCGCTTCGACGACGCCCGCGCCGTCCGACATCGGAATGCGTTTGTCGGCAGTGCTCAGCCTGCCCGTGACGACGCCGAGGTCGTGATAGTTGAGCGAGCTCGCGTGAATGCGAACGCGGATTTCTCCCGAGGCGGGCGCGCCCGGATCGGCGAGCGTCACGCGTTCGAGATGCTCGAGGCCGGCGGGCTGGCGCAGCATGATGGCTTTCATCGATTCGACTCCTGTGAGTGGCGAGCGCATCGCGCGGTGTGCGAACGATGCGCCCGGAACGGCCGGCTGGGGGCAGCCGGCGGCGGATGAGCAAATTGTCCGCATGTACTTCTTTCGATGCAAGAACGTACAATTAAAGCCGGTACTATCAATTTTGTAGGTATATGCGCGATGCGACCGAAGCGTTTCGACAGCAAGAGCGGGTGTTCCGTCGAGGTGACCCTTTCCGTCATCGGTGGATTGTGGAAGCCCGTGATCCTGTTTCATCTCTTGAAGGAGAAGAAGCGCTTCATGGAGCTCACGCGGCTGATGCCGAACACGACGCAGCGAATGCTGACGCTGCAATTGCGTGAGCTCGAGGCGGACGGGATCGTCGTGCGCCACGTCTACCCGCAGGTGCCGCCGAAGGTCGAATACGAACTGACGCCGTTCGGCAAGACGCTCGCGCCCGTGCTGATCAGCTTGCGCGAATGGGGCGATGCGTATCGGACGCATCAGTTGGCCGTGGGTTCGACCGAGTCGGCGCGCGACGCGGCGACCTGCGACGCACCGGCTCGGCCACGCAAACGCACGGCCGGCGCGATGAAGGCCGCGTAGCGCGCCGATGACCGCGGATCGGCCAGGCGCGCCTTCGCCTGATTTTTCAAGCCCGGATGCGGGATCGACGTCCACGACAAGCACGTCGCGGGCGCTCCTCTGGACGCCGGTCGAGATCTTCGGCGCGGGCTTTTCCCTTCTCGTCTTTGGAAGCGTGGATCGCCGTGCCAGATACCGACGAAGATGTCCGCTTCATGAACAGCCACGAGTTCATTCGATCTTTTTTGCGCGAACGGCATGATCCGAAAAATTTTCGGATCGACATTTCTTATTCATTCAAAACGGAATATTGTGAAATTTTGGAAGGAATGTGTGCGCAGGATATGAGGATTTGTATTTCTATATGAAAGGTAATGGCCGATGCTGTCCCGCTGCGGAGCGCGTACGGGATGGGCGTTCAAGTCTGATGAACGCTGACCGGTCCCCTTGGAGGAAGGTTATGGAAGTGCGTTGACTCGCGCGACGTGTCGGCCGCTCTTCAGCGATCGTCGTGCTGAGGGGGCAGACAGGTTCGATGTGAGATATCGGCGAAATTTTTTATTGAATTTTCATTGGATTTTTATGGAATTTATGCATGCGTATTTCAACGGGATATTTGAACGTCGAGTGTAACGGAATGGAATGCGATGTTACGTTACGGCCTGCGTAACGGCGGCATCGGCTCAGGTCAACTATTCTGTTTGTGCGATGTATCGAGCAATTAAATTCGTCCTGATATCGTTTTCCTGATGGAAATAGTGCGCGATCGATCCGGCGCACATGCTGGCATGCTCCGTGCGACGACCTCGGCGCCGTAACGACGGCGGTACCCATCCACACGAGGTCACATATGAAACAAAACTTCAGGTTGACGAGCATTGCACTGTCCGCTGCGGTCGCATTTGGGGTCGCGGCTGCGACGCCGGCTGTCGCAGGCGGGTTGGACACGCTTCCGATTTCCCCTTCGGTGGCCGACCTTGGCGGTGCCGGTTGGGGCGGCGCGACGTTGGCGCTTGCCGGCGGAGCGCAACATGGATCGATCCATGCAAGCGCGCTTGGTTCGGCCGATGCCTCGATCAGCAACGGCGCACTCGACAACCTTGCTGGCGCGCTCGCGAACGCGGCGAGCCACAATCCGATTCAGGGTGTGGCGAGCGGCGCGGTCGGCACGCTGACGAATCTGGCGAGCAACAACCCGCTGCCGGGTGCGCTGAACAACGCGGTGAGCACGCTGCAAAACGCGGCGGCGAACAATCCGCTGTCTGGTGTCGCGAACACAGTGGTCGGCACGCTGACGAATCTCGCGAACAGCAACCCGCTGCCGGGTGCGCTGAACAACGCGGTGAGCACGCTGCAAAACGCGGCGGCGAACAATCCGCTGTCGGGCGTCGCGAACACCGCGGTCGGTACGCTGACGAATCTGGCGAGCAACAACCCGCTGCCGGCTGCGCTGAACAACGCGGTGAGCACGCTGCAAGGCGCGGCGGCGAATAACCCGCTGTCGGGCGTCGCGAACACCGCGGTCGGTACGCTGACGAATCTGGCGAGCAACAACCCGCTGCCGGCTGCGCTGAACAACGCGGTGAGCACGCTGCAAGGCGCGGCGGCGAATAACCCGCTGTCGGGCGTCGCGAACACCGCGGTCGGTACGCTGACGAATCTGGCGAGCAACAACCCGCTGCCGGCTGCGCTGAACAACGCGGTGAGCACGCTGCAAGGCGCGGCGGCGAATAACCCGCTGTCGGGCGTCGCGAACACCGCGGTCGGTACGCTGACGAATCTGGCGAGCAACAACCCGGTGCCGGGCGCATTGAACAACGCGGTGAGCACGCTGCAAAACGCGGCGGCGAACAATCCGCTGTCTGGTGTCGCGAACACCGCGGTCGGCACGCTGACGAATCTGGCGAGCAACAACCCGGTGCAGGGTGCATTGAACAACGCAGTGAGCACGCTGCAAAGCGCGGCGGCGAACAACCCGCTGTCGGGCGTGGCGAACACCGCGGTCGGCACGCTGACGAATCTGGCGAGCAACAACCCGTTGCCGGCTGTGCTGAACAACGCAGTGAGCACGCTGCAAGGCGCGGTAGCGAACAATCCGCTGTCCGGCGTCGCGAATAACGCGGTCGGCACGCTGACGAATCTGGCAAGCAACAACCCGCTGCCGGGTGCGCTGAACAACGCGGTGAGCACGCTGCAAAACGCGGCGGCGAACAATCCGCTGTCTGGTGTCGCGAGCACCGCGGTCGGCACGCTGACGAATCTCGCGAACAGCAACCCGCTGCCGGGCGTCGTGAACAACGTGGTCGGCACGCTCGCGAACGCGATCGGCGGCAATCCGATCACGCCGATCACGAGCGTCGTGAGCGGCCTGACGAGCGCACTTCCCGTCGCGAACCCGACGGCCACGTTGACGGGAGCGGTGAGCAACGTCGCGGGCACGCTCACGAGGGCTGCGAACGGTAATCCGGTCACGGGCGCGGTCGGCGGCCTCGTGAGCGCGCTGCCCGTCGCCAATCCGGCCGGCGCCCTGACGAGCACGGCGAACAACGCGGCAGGCGCGATTGCAACGGTCGCGGGCAGCAACCCGGCTGCCGCGATTGGCGGCGCTGTCGGCGGCGTCGCGGGCGCGTTGACGGGCGCGGCCGGCACCGGCGTCGCGACGGGCTCGCAACTCGGAAGCGTCGGCTCCGCGCTGATGGGCTCGGGCGCGGCCTCGGCAGGCAAGGTCCTGACGTCGGGCAGCAATGCGTTCGGCAGCACGGCCGCGTCGACCGGCTCGCTGTTGTCGACGGCCGCCGCCGCCGCGAGCACGGTCGTCAACTCTGTGGGCTCGTCGGTCGGCACGGTGGTGGCGTCGCTGCCGAACCTGAGCGTGTCATCGTCGAAGTCGACGGCTGCGGCGTCGAATCCGCTTGCGCCGGTTTCCGCGGCGATCGCGACGCTCGCCGGCGCGCTGCCGAAGTAATGGCGCGCGGCGCGCCCCGGCCCGGTAGCGGGGCGCGCTCATCGTGGCCGGCCGGAAGACGAAGCAGGGCGGCATGGCGGCGACGCCATGCCGCCTTGTCGTTGTGCGCCCAGCATGGGCGCACTCCTGCGGGTGCAAGTCCCGCCATAAGCTGGTCACGGCGAATGAAGTGAAGCGCAACTGCATGAGGGCGACCAAGTGTGGGGAGGAAGCGTGGATCGCAAATCGCGAGCCGATGAACAAGAGCTGCATGGAAGGCGCCGCCGAGCAGGGATGGCGGGGTGGTCAGTGAGCGATACGAGGGCACACCGCAAGGTGGCCCACTCTCGCCGCTGCTGGCCAATGTGTTGCCGGGTGTTGCTGGACGAGGTGGATCGAGCGTTGGACAGACGCGGTGCCCCGGCTCTCATAACCTCAACTGCTCGAACCGCCCGGTGCTGACCCGCATGCCGGGTGGTGGGAGGGGATCGGTCAGATCAACTGACCGCCCCTATCCCGATTCCACATCGCGTCCGTCGTCTGGCCGGCGATGCGGGCAAGGCCGCGACGCCAGCTTGCCGGCGCCGTTCCAGGCGCGTCAAGAAGGGGCGAACGACTGGAGTCCGGACTTGGATGTAAGGATTATGTATGCGATGATCATCCGCTCGGCGCCGGGTCGATCCGGGCGTGGAGTCGGCTTCGGTCTTGCTCCGGGAAAGACGCGCGTTCCTTCGTCCGGTATTCGCCAGGATTGCGTCGTTCCTTGACAAGTCATTGTTTCTATTGGATTTTTTTCTGATCGTTAGCGACCCCTTCCAAGCGTTTCCCGCACATTTCGCGGCGCCGAAATTTTCCCGAATCGTGCGCATCGGCACTTCTTGAATTTGTCAAAACCCGTCCATATAATTAGCACTCGCTGCACGAGAGTGCTAACAAATCCTGCCGGACGGCTTGCCGACCGGTAGTTTCCCTCAGCGTTCTTCAGTCTCAATCAAGAGAGGAGTGAATATGAACCTTCGTCCGTTGCACGATCGCGTGATCGTCAAGCGCCTGGATCAGGAAACCAAGACCGCCTCGGGTATCGTCATTCCCGATGCAGCCGCTGAGAAGCCGGATCAAGGCGAAGTCCTGGCCATCGGCCCGGGCAAGCGCGATGACAAGGGCGCTCCGATCGCACTCGACGTGAAGGTCGGCGATCGTGTTCTGTTCGGCAAGTACGCTGGCCAAACCGTCAAGGTCGACGGCCAGGAACTGCTCGTGATGCGCGAAGAAGACATCATGGCTGTGGTCAACGCTCAGTAAGCGTTCACCAACGGATCACAATCTCAGAGATTTCAAGGAGTTAGAAGATGGCAGCTAAAGACGTCGTATTCGGCGATTCCGCACGCGCGAAGATGGTCGAAGGCGTGAACATTCTCGCCAACGCCGTGAAGGTCACGCTGGGCCCGAAGGGCCGCAACGTGGTGCTCGAGCGCAGCTTCGGCGGCCCGACGGTCACGAAGGACGGTGTGTCGGTCGCGAAGGAAATCGAGCTGAAGGACAAGCTCCAGAACATGGGCGCGCAAATGGTCAAGGAAGTCGCTTCCAAGACCAGCGACAACGCCGGCGACGGCACGACGACGGCAACCGTCCTCGCGCAATCGATCGTCCGCGAAGGCATGAAGTACGTCGCATCGGGCATGAACCCGATGGACCTGAAGCGCGGCATCGACAAGGCCGTCGCGGCCGCCGTCGAAGAGCTGAAGAAGATCAGCAAGCCGTGCACGACGAACAAGGAAATCGCGCAGGTCGGCTCGATCTCGGCGAACAGCGATTCGTCGATCGGCGATCGCATCGCTGAAGCGATGGACAAGGTCGGCAAGGAAGGCGTGATCACCGTCGAAGACGGCAAGTCGCTCGCCGACGAGCTGGATGTCGTCGAAGGCATGCAGTTCGACCGCGGCTACCTGTCGCCGTACTTCATCAACAACCCGGACAAGCAAGTCGCCGTCCTCGACAACCCGTTCGTGCTGCTGCACGACAAGAAGGTGTCGAACATCCGCGATCTGCTGCCGGTGCTCGAGCAAGTCGCGAAGGCAGGCCGTCCGCTGCTGATCATCGCTGAAGACGTCGAAGGCGAAGCGCTCGCAACGCTCGTCGTCAACAACATCCGCGGCATCCTGAAGACCGTTGCGGTCAAGGCGCCGGGCTTCGGCGACCGTCGCAAGGCGATGCTGGAAGACATCGCGATCCTGACGGGTGGCCAGGTCATCGCGGAAGAAACCGGTCTCACGCTCGAGAAGGCAACGCTGGCGGAGCTGGGCCAGGCGAAGCGCATCGAAGTGGGCAAGGAAAACACGACGATCATCGATGGCGCTGGCGAAGCCACGAACATCGAAGCGCGCGTGAAGCAAATCCGCACGCAGATCGAAGAAGCGACGTCGGACTACGACCGTGAAAAGCTGCAGGAGCGCGTGGCGAAGCTGGCCGGCGGCGTGGCGGTGATCAAGGTGGGCGCTGCGACCGAAGTCGAAATGAAGGAAAAGAAGGCACGCGTCGAAGACGCGCTGCACGCTACCCGCGCTGCCGTTGAAGAAGGCATCGTCCCGGGCGGCGGCGTCGCGCTGATCCGCGCACGCACCGCGATCGCCAGCCTGACCGGCGTGAACGCCGACCAGAACGCCGGCATCAAGATCGTGCTGCGCGCAATGGAAGAGCCGCTGCGCCAGATCGTCACGAACGGCGGCGAAGAAGCGAGCGTCGTGGTGGCGGCGGTTGCCGCAGGCCAGGGCAACTACGGCTACAACGCAGCGACGGGCGAGTATGGCGACCTGGTCGAAGCCGGCGTCGTCGATCCGACGAAGGTTACGCGCACCGCGCTGCAGAACGCGGCTTCGGTTGCGGGCCTGCTGCTGACGACGGACGCGGCCGTTGCCGAACTGCCGAAGGAAGACGCTCCGATGCCGGGCGGCATGCCGGGCGGCATGGGCGGCATGGGCATGGACATGTAATTGGCTTGACGCCGATTGCATCGAAGGACGCGCGGCGACGCGCGTTCTCCCAAACGAAAACACCCGCAGCGATGCGGGTGTTTTCGTTTGGGGCGGCGTTATCGAATGCCGGCGGCGCGGGACGCGTGGCCCAGGGCCGATAGCCCGACGTCGGGAATCGGATATCGGAAGTCGGCGCGCGCTAGCCGTGGGGCGAGACGCCGAATGCCGCATGTCCCGGCGACGGCCGAGCCCGTGCCCGGGCCGGCGCACCGCGGCGTCAGTTCGTCCGCTTGGCGAGCCCGGACGGCGCGGGCGATTCGTCTTCGTTGCTGCGGGCCCAGAAGAAGCGATCCGGCAGGTAAGCGCCCATCCCGGGGCGAAACGCGTCGCGCGCCGCCTGGTACAGATACTCCTGCGCTTCGCGCACCGCCTCCGGCGGCTCCTGGCCGTTCGCGAGCAGCGCGGCGATCGCCGCGCCGAGCGTGTCGGTGATGCCCATCAGCCGGTGCGGCGTGCGTTCCCACAAGTCCTGCCGGATCTGGCCTTCCTCGCCGTACAGCGAATTGACGAGCCGGTGCGAGCCGGTCTCGGTCGCCAGAATGTACTCGCAGCCCTGGCCGAGCAGATGCGAAAGCGCGGCGTCGAGGTTCGGCGCCTCGGCGTCGCCGTCCGGCTGCGCGAGCGCGATGAGCGTCGCATGGTCGGCGACGAGAAGCGTCGTCTGCGGCGCGAGCAGATCGGCGATCGATTCGCGCAGGTCGTCGGCGGCGAGCACGTGCTCGTCGTCGAGCGTAAAGTCTGGTGCGAGGACGAGCGGCACGCCGTCGTAGTCGGCGACCACCTCGGCGATCGCGCTCACGACTTCCGCCCGCGTCGCCGCGCCGATCTTGAACGCCGCGACGGGCATGTCTTCTAGCAGCATGCGCGCCTGAGCGGCAACGGTATCGGGGTCGAGGCCGGTGACTTCGTCGCACGCGGCGGAGTCGCGCACCGTGTAGCCCGTCAGCACGGATACGCCGTGGCAGCCCATGCTCGCCAGAGTCATCAGGTCGGCCTGCAGGCCGGAGCCGCCCGTCGGATCGGACAGGCCGAAAGTGAGGACGATCGGAGGGGTGTTGCTGGACATGAAAATGGGGAATGAGGAAACGATGAAGCCGATTGACGGGATGCACCAGCCCAGTGCGCCCGCGCAGTCAATTATGCGGCGGATTCGGTCCGCTCGAAGCGTTTTTTTATCGCGTTGCAGCGAGCAAACGCGACTAGAGGTCGATTGCTAGGCAGTCCGCCGCCGACACGGTACCATCATGGCTCTCAAATCAACGGACTTTCCTTTACGCGGCTTAAGATGGAATATAAAAGCTGGATGTGCCTGATCTGCGGCTGGATTTACGACGAAGAAGCTGGGTTGCCGGAGGAGGGCATCGCCCCAGGCACACGCTGGGAAGACGTTCCCATCAACTGGACATGCCCCGAGTGCGGCGCGCGCAAGGAAGATTTCGAGATGGTTCAGATCTGACCGTCTCGCGTCGGCGGTTCGGCATCGAGCGAACCGCCCGCGCCGGCGCGGCAGCATCGACGGGTTGAGGCGCCGCTTGCGGCGCGGCTTCGTTTCTGGTGCTGACGCTCGTGCCCATTACCTCTGAAATCGCGACGGTTCCGGTTTTCGACGCCTTGCCCAATCCGCGAGGCGGCGCAGTGCCCGCGGCCGAGGCGGCGCTGCGCGCCGCGCAACAGGCGTTCGAGCGGCGAGCCGATCCGGCCGGGCCGCTTGCCGCCGCTGCGGCGGCGCTGCAGGAGGCCGGGTGGCTCGCCGCGCAACGCTTTGTCGCCGCGCTGGCCCATGCTGCGCCAATCGCCGCGACCGAACTGCAGCCGATCGCATTCGAGGCCGCGCTGCGGGATTTCCGCGCGGCGCTCGAGCGGCACAATTTGCGCGAGCTCGCCTGCTCGCCGCTTCTCTTCGAGCATTACCGCGCGCTGCGCGCGCAGGCCGCGAGCGACTTGCGCATGGATACGCCGCACGGCGCGCTCGCGCTTGCCGGCCGGCCGGTGCCGCCCGCGACGCTGTACGCGCTGTCGCCGCATGCGCTCGCGCATCTGCGCGCGCGCTACGAGCAGGCGCTCCTCGGCGCGCTGCGCGCGTCCGAGACGGCGACCGACAAGGCGCTCGACGGGCTCGCCGATTGCGCGGCCGAACTCGCCGGCCCGTTTCCTTACGACTTTTGGCGTCTCGCCGGCGCGTGCATGCGGGTGCTGCGCGTGCGCGGCGGCGTCGAGCTCAAGCGTTTTCTCGCGCGCTGCAATCTGTTGCTCGGCGAGCAGGCGCGCGGATTGCGGATCGCGCCCGCGGCGCTCGTCGACGAGGCGCTTGCGCTTTTCTGGCGCGACTACGCGCTGTACGGCGCGGCGGCGGAGGACGTCGCCGACGTCGAACTGCTGCACGACTACGGGCTGACCGTCGCGTGGCACGTTGCGGGCACGCAGGCGTCCGAGGCCCTGTGGGAGGCCGACGCCGCGCGCGCCGAGGCGGACGCGGTGCGGGCCGCTGCGGCGCGCGAGCTCGGCGTCGTCACGGTCAACGCTCAGGCGTATGACGATTTCCTGCAGACGGCCGATGCGTCGATGACCGAGCTGGCGCTCGATCCGCGCGCGGCCGACGCGGGCGCCGCCTTGCGGGCGGCGCAGGCCGCGTATCGCGTCGGCTCGGCCGCGTGCGCGCTCGGCCTTGGGGCTACGGCACTCCTGGCCGACGCGCTCGGGCTCGCATGGCGCCGCCACGCGCATCTCGGCGCGACGGACGACGCATGCGCCGCCGCGTGCCGGCAGGCGGTCGACGCATTGCGCGCCGCATTGCACAGGATCGCGGCGGGGATGGCGCCGCCCGATCTGTCCGACGCGTGCGCGGCGCTCGCGGGCGCGTTGTCGGGGGCGGCCCGCGGCGCATGACGGGGCACGCGGCGGGGCGTGCCGCACGGCCGGATTCTTGCTTTCGGCCGATGCGGCGCAATCGCGCGCGGCGCGCGTGCCGATTGGTCGCGAACGCGTGATAGAGTGAGCGATATGTCGTGTCGACCCGCGCGGCGTACGAGGCCGCGACATGCGGCGCCCGTCGCGCCGCGAGGTCTTTGCTAAAATTCAAACCATGCCAAAGAGTTCCGATCGCATCAACCTCACCAACCAGTTTCTGATCGCCATGCCGAACATGGCGGATCCGACGTTTTCGGGAACGGTGGTCTATCTTTGCGATCACAGTGAGCGCGGCGCGCTCGGTCTCGTCATCAATCGTCCGACCGACATCGATCTCGAGTCGCTGTTCAATCGCATCGACCTGAAGCTCGAGATCGAGCCGCTCCTGCACATCCCCGTGTACTTCGGCGGCCCGGTGCAGACCGAGCGCGGCTTCGTGCTGCACGAGCCGGTCGAGGGCAGCTCGTACAACTCGTCGATGGCGGTCGAAGGCGGGCTCGAGATGACGACGTCGAAGGACGTGCTCGAGGCGGTCGCGACGGGCACGGGCCCGAAGCGCTTCCTGTTGACGCTCGGCCATGCGGGCTGGGGCGCGGGCCAGCTCGAGGAAGAGATTTCGAAGAACGGCTGGCTCACAGTCGCGGCCGATCCGCGGATCGTGTTCGACACGCCCGCCGAGGAGCGCTTCGAAGCGGCGCTCGGGCTGCTCGGCGTGAGCTCGTCGATGCTTTCCGGCGAGGCAGGGCACGCATGAGCGCGGCGCTTTCGCGCGACGCGACGCTCCTGGCGTTCGATTACGGCGAAAAACGCATCGGCGTGGCGATCGGCAATCTGCTGACGCGCACGGCCCGCGCGCTCGTCATCGTTCCCAATCTGAATCGCGAGCACCGCTTCAAGGCGGTCGGCGAGCTGATCGCCGAATGGAAGCCGGACGCGCTCGTCGTCGGCCTGCCGCTGCATCCGGACGGCGCGCCGCACGAAATGACGCAGCGGGCGAAGCGCTTCGGCAATCAGTTGAACGGCCGCTTCAACCTGCCGGTGAGCTGGGTCGACGAACGCTATTCGTCGGTGGAAGCGCGCGCCGGCCTGCGCGCGCGCGGCGCCGCCGCGGATCGCGTCGACGCCGAAGCCGCCCGCGTCATTCTTCAACAATACCTCGACGGATTGCCCGATCATCATGAGTTCAATTGACGCCGAGGCGCTCTATCGCGTCCTGCTCGACCAGATTCGCGGCGCCTATGGCGACGCCGCGTTCGCCGAAGCCGGCGGGCCCGTGCTCGCCGGCATCCACAGCGGCGGCGCGTGGCTCGCCGAGCGTCTTGCGCGCGACCTCGGCGCGCCGGGCTTCGGCGTCGTCAACGTCGCGCTGCATCGCGACGATTACGCGAAGAAGGGGCTGCACAGCCAGGCAAGCCCGACGTCGCTGCCGTTCGAAGTCGAGGGGCGGCGCATCGTGCTCGTCGACGACGTGCTCTATACCGGGCGCACGGTGCGCGCGGCGCTCAACGAGCTTTACGACTACGGGCGGCCCGCGGCCGTCGAGCTCGCGGTGCTCGCCGATCGCGGCGGGCGCGAGCTGCCGGTCGCGGCGCGCTTCGTCGGCGGCACGCTCGCCGTCGACGCCGACGCGACGCTCGTGCTCGAGCGCGCGGACGCGGGCCGATTCACGCTTCGCACCGAGGCGCGCGGCGGCTAACGCGCGCAACGCATTCCGGCCGCCCGCGCGCGTCGCGCATCCGGGCGCCGTTTGGCAACACGTTGGAATCACGCACATCATGACGACCGACACCTCCGGCCGCACCGGCAATCCCGCTGCGGCCGCACCCGCCGAGCGCTTTCGCTACGGCTTCCTGAAGGGCAACCCGCAGCTCACGAAGAACGGCGAGCTCAAGCATCTGTTGACGATCGAAGGGCTGCCGCGCGCGATCCTCAACCAGATTCTCGACACCGCCGAGCAGTTCGTCAGCGTGACCGACCGCGAAGTGAAGAAGGTGCCGCTCTTGCGCGGCAAATCGGTGTTCAACCTGTTCTTCGAGAATTCGACGCGCACGCGCACGACGTTCGAGATCGCCGCCAAGCGCCTGTCCGCCGACGTGATCAACCTGAACATCAACGCGTCGTCGACGAGCAAGGGCGAATCGCTGCTCGACACGATCAACAACCTGTCGGCGATGCACGCCGATCTCTTCGTCGTGCGCCATGCGTCGAGCGGCGCGCCGTACCTGATCGCCGAGCACTGCGCGCCGCACGTGCACGTGATCAACGCGGGCGACGGCCGTCATGCGCACCCGACGCAGGGCCTCCTCGACATGTACACGATCCGCCACTACAAGCGCGACTTCACGAAGCTGCGCGTCGCGATCGTCGGCGACATCCTGCATTCGCGCGTCGCGCGCTCGGACATTCACGCGCTGACGACGCTCGGCGTGCCCGAAGTGCGCGCGATCGGCCCGCGCACGCTGCTGCCGGGCGGGCTCGAGCAGATGGGCGTGCGCGTGTTCCACAATCTCGACGAAGGCCTGAAGGACGTCGACGTGATCATCATGCTGCGCCTGCAGAACGAGCGGATGAGCGGCGCGCTCCTGCCGTCCGCGCAGGAATACTTCAAGAGCTGGGGCTTGACGCCCGAGCGCCTCGCGCTCGCCGCGTCCGATGCGATCGTGATGCACCCGGGGCCGATGAACCGCGGCGTCGAGATCGACTCGCAAGTGGCCGACGGCCCGCAATCGGTGATCCTGAACCAGGTGACGTTCGGCATCGCGGTGCGCATGGCCGTGATGGGGATCGTCGCGGGCACGAGCGACTGACGCGGCGCGGCGTCGCGGACGTTTCTCGCCCGCGCGCCGGCTTCGACGAAATCAACGCAATCAACGCAATCAACGCATCAACAGGCAGCGCATGAAGATTCATATCAAAGGCGGCACGCTCGTCGATCCGGCGGCCGGCACGCAGCGGCTGGCCGACGTGTTCGTCTCGGCCGGCAAGGTGGCCGCGATCGGCGCGGCGCCGGCCGATTTCAACGCGGCGAAGACGATCGACGCGACCGGGATGATCGTCGCGCCGGGCTTCGTCGACTTGTCGGCGCGGCTGCGCGAGCCCGGCTACGAGCACAAGGCGACGCTCGAATCCGAGATGGCGGCGGCGGTCGCGGGCGGCGTGACGAGCCTCGTGTGCCCGCCCGACACCGATCCGGTGCTCGACGAGCCGGGCCTCGTCGAGATGCTGAAGTTTCGCGCGCGCAACCTGCATCAGGCGCACGTGTATCCGCTCGGCGCACTGACGGTCGGCCTGAAAGGGCAGGTCATCACCGAGATGGCCGAGCTGACCGAGGCGGGCTGCATCGGCTTCACGCAGGCGAACGTGCCCGTCACCGATACGCAGGTGCTGCTGCGCGCGCTGCAGTACGCGAGCACCTACGGCTATGCGGTGTGGCTGCGGCCCCTCGACGCGTTCCTCGCGAAGGGCGGCGTCGCGGCGAGTGGGCCCGTCGCGTCGCGGCTCGGCCTGTCGGGCGTGCCGGTCGCGGCCGAGACGATCGCGCTGCATACGCTCTTCGAGCTGATGCGCGTGACGGGCGCGCGCGTGCACGTCGCGCGGCTGTCGTCGGCGGCGGGCGTCGCGCTCGTGCGCGCGGCGAAGGCCGAGGGCCTGCCCGTGACCTGCGACGTCGGCGCGAATCACCTGCACCTGATCGACGTCGACATCGGCTACTTCGACGCGCAGTTCCGGCTCGATCCGCCGCTGCGCGCCGAGCGCGACCGCGAAGCGATCCGCGCCGCGCTCGCCGACGGCACGATCGACGCGATCTGCTCGGACCACACGCCCGTCGACGACGACGAGAAGCTGCTGCCGTTCGCCGAGGCGACGCCCGGCGCGACGGGCCTCGAGCTGCTGCTGTCGCTGACCGTGAAGTGGGCGCGGGAAGCGGGCGTGCCGCTGGCGCGCGCGCTCGCGACGATCACCTCGGCGCCCGCCGACGTGCTGAAGCTGCCCGCCGGCCGCCTCGGCGAGGGCGCGCCGGCCGACCTGTGCGTGTTCGATCCGGATGCGCACTGGCGCGTCGAGCCCCGCGTACTGAAGAGCCAGGGCCACAACACGCCGTTCCTCGGCTACGAGCTGCCCGCGCAGGTGTGCGCGACGCTCGTCGCGGGGCAGGTCGCGTTCGAACGCCGCTGACGAGAGCCACATCATGAGACCCCTACGCAAGGCGCGCCTCGTCCTGCATCTGCTGCGCGGGATGGCGCTCGTCGCGCTGCTCTTCGAGCGCGTGACGCCCGAGCGCCGCCAGGACATCACGCGGCGCTGGACGTTGAAGATGCTGCAGCTCTGCGGGATGCGGCTCGTCGTGCACAACGACGCGGCGCGGCTCGATGCGCGCGCGCTCGTCGTCGGCAATCACGTTTCATGGCTCGACATCTACGTGATCAACGCGTGGCGGCCGACGCCGTTCGTGTCGAAGGCCGAGGTGCGCGCATGGCCCGTCGTCGGCTGGCTCGCCGAGCGCCTCGGGACAGTGTTCATCCAGCGCGAGAAGCGCAGCGAGGCGAAGCGGATCATGCACGAGCTGTCCGAGCGTCTCGGCAACGGCGAGCTGATGTGCGTGTTTCCGGAGGGCACGACGTCCGATGGCCTCGGGCTGCTGCCGTTCCATTCGAACCTGTTCCAGGCGGTGGTGTCGGCGGGCTGCTCAGTGCAGCCGATCTGCCTGATGTATGAGGACGCGCACGGCCGGCAGTCGGTCGCGCCCGCGTATGTCGGCGACCTGCCGCTCGGCAAGTCGCTCGATATGGTATTGGCGAACGGGCCGCTCACAGCGCACCTCTACGTAGGCGAGCCGATCGCCGCGACGGGCGACCGGCGCGAGATGGCCGCGCTCGCGCGCGCTGCGGTCGCCGACGCGCTCGCACGGATGCAGCGGGACGTCGAGCGTCCGCTCGACGCCGATCTCGCGCGGCTCGCGGCCGCCGCGTACCCGGCGCCCGCGGAGTCTGCCGGTGAACCCGAGGCCGCAGCCGAGCCCGAAGTCGGCGTCGACGCGATCCCGCGCCGCGAAGGGTAGGCGCGTCGGCGCATCGGCCGGCCGACGCGCGTGCGCCCGCTGCCGTGCGGGGGCGCGCTGCCCGCGTGACCCGGCCCTGGACTATTCGTCCGCCGCTTCGCAGCGCTCGCACGCGACCTGCGTGACCTTGCGCGCGGCCGGGGCGTCGGCGAGTTGCACGGCCGACAGCCGGTTGCCCCACACGCATCCCGAATCCAGCGCGACCAGGTTCTCGCGCAGCATCAGCCCCAACGCGGCCCAATGGCCGAACACGACCGTCACGTCGGCGGTTTTTCGCCCGGGCGCGTCGAACCACGGCAGATAGCCGGGGGGCGCGGACGCCGGGCCGCCGTTCGCCCGAAATTCCATTGCGCCTTCCGGCGTGCAGAAGCGAATGCGCGTGAACGCGTTGAACGCGACCCGCAGCCGGTCCGTCTTCTTCAGATCCGGGCTCCAGCAATTGGGGTCGTTGCCGTACAGGCTGCGCAGCGTGTCGCGCCAGTTCGGCGCGCGCAGCGCGCGCTGCAACTCGTCGGCGAGCTCGAGCGCGAGCGTCGCGTCCCATTGCGGCAGCAGGCCCGCGTGCACCATCAGCATGCCGCGCTCGAAGTGCGCGAACGGCCGGTGGCGCACCCATTCGATCAGATCGTCGGCGTCGGGCGCATCGAGGATCTCGCCGATCGTGTCGCCCGGCTTCAGCGTGCGAATCCCGGCCGCGACCGCAAGCAGATGCAGATCGTGATTGCCGAGCACCGCGACCGCGCGCTCGCCGAGCGCGACGATCTCGCGCAGCGTCGCGAGCGACGCGGGGCCGCGGTTGACGAGGTCGCCCGCAAACCAGAGCGGGGTGTCGGCCGCCGGAGAGAGCTTGCCGAAGAGCTGCAGATACGCGGCGTGGCAGCCTTGGAGGTCGCCGAAAGCGATCGGCGGGCTGCTGGAGAAATTTGTCATTCCTTTGCATTCGTGACGAAACCGGGTTCACGGTATCACAAGAAACCACATCGATCCGAGTGGATCGGCGACGGAGAAAATTTAACCTTGCATCGATCTCTGCGGTAGAAACATTCTCGAAAATGGCAGATCGACAGCAAACTTATCGAGCTGTTTCAAGATGTTAGAGGGATGTTTTTTCACTTCCTTGCCCGTATAATTGCGGCCTTGTGGGGCAGTAGCCGTGCACTGCCGACTTGGGCGCATGGCTCGATCGAGCCACGCGGCCGCAACCGGCGGTGACATTCGAGCGACCAACGGCATTCTCCCGAACATGCCGGCCATGCTGCATCACGCCGGTTGTTTGACCGACTCCCAATTTCAGCAAAGGAATTCCATGATCTTGGTAACGGGCGGCGCCGGTTTCATCGGCGCCAACTTCGTGCTTGACTGGCTGGCTCAATCCGACGAGGCGGTGCTGAACGTCGACAAGCTGACATACGCGGGCAACCTCGGCACGTTGAAGTCGTTGCAGGGGAATCCGAAGCACGTGTTCGCGCGCGTCGACATCTGCGATCGCGCCGTAATCGACGCGCTGTTGGCGCAGCACAAGCCGCGCGCGATCCTGCACCTCGCCGCCGAAAGCCATGTCGACCGGTCGATTCACGGTCCGGCCGATTTCGTGCAGACGAACGTCGTCGGCACCTTCACGCTGCTCGAAGCCGCGCGCCAATACTGGAGCGCGCTCGACGCCGACGCGAAGGCGGCGTTCCGCTTCCTGCACGTGTCGACGGACGAAGTGTTCGGCTCGCTGTCGCCGGCCGATCCGCAGTTCTCCGAAACCACGCCGTACGCGCCGAACAGCCCGTACTCGGCGACGAAGGCGGGCTCCGACCATCTCGTGCGCGCGTATCACCACACGTACGGGCTACCCACGCTCACGACGAACTGCTCGAACAACTACGGCCCGTATCAGTTCCCCGAGAAGCTGATTCCGCTGATGATCGCGAACGCGCTCGGCGGCAAGCAGCTGCCCGTCTACGGCGACGGCCAGAACGTGCGCGACTGGCTGTACGTCGGCGATCACTGCGGCGCGATTCGCGAGGTGCTCGCGCGCGGCGTGCCGGGCGAGACGTACAACGTCGGCGGCTGGAACGAGAAGAAGAACCTCGACGTCGTGCATACGCTGTGCGATCTGCTCGACGAGGCGCGGCCGAAGGCCGCCGGGTCGTACCGCGATCAGATCACGTACGTGACCGATCGCCCCGGCCATGATCGCCGCTACGCGATCGACGCGCGCAAGCTCGAGCGCGAGCTCGCCTGGAAGCCGGCCGAGACGTTCGAGACCGGCTTGAGGAAGACCGTGCGCTGGTATCTCGACAGCCAGGAATGGGTCGACGAGGTGGTGTCGGGCGACTACCGCAAATGGGTCGAAACGAACTACGCGCAACGCGCGTAAAGGTTGAATCGATGGCGCGCAAGGGCATTATTCTCGCCGGCGGTTCCGGCACGCGGCTGTATCCGATCACGCACGCCGTGTCGAAGCAGTTGCTGCCGGTCTACGACAAGCCGATGATCTACTACCCGCTGTCGACGCTGATGGTGGCGGGCATCCGCGACGTGCTGATCATCTCGACGCCGCAGGACACGCCGCGCTTCGAGGCGATGCTGGGCGACGGCAGCCAGTGGGGGATGAACCTCCGCTACGCGGTGCAGCCGTCGCCGGACGGGCTCGCGCAGGCGTTCATCATCGGCCGGGAATTCGTCGGCCGCGATCCGTCGACGCTGATTCTCGGCGACAACATCTTCTACGGCCACGATCTCGCGAAGCAGCTCGAGCGGGCATCGGCGCAGGAAGCGGGCGCGACGGTGTTCGCGTATCACGTGCACGATCCGGAGCGCTACGGCGTCGTCGAGTTCGACCGCGACTTCCGCGCGCTGTCGATCGAGGAGAAGCCCGCGAAGCCGCGTTCGAATTACGCGGTGACGGGGCTGTACTTCTACGACAACCAGGTGTGCGACATCGCGGCGGACATCAAGCCGTCGGCGCGCGGCGAGCTGGAGATCACGGATGTGAATTCCCGCTATCTCACGGCGGGCGCGCTCGACGTCGAGATCATGGGCCGCGGCTACGCGTGGCTCGACACCGGCACGCACGATTCGCTGATCGAGGCGGCGACGTTCATCGCGACGCTGCAGAAGCGCCAGGGGCTCGTCGTCGCGTGCCCGGAGGAGATTGCGTACCGGCGGCAGTGGATCGACGCGGAGCAGGTGCTCAAGCTTGCGCAGCCGCTCGCGAAGAACGGCTACGGACAATATCTGAAACACATTCTCACGGATCAAGTTGCATGGCCATCCAAGTAACGCCGACGGCGCTGCCTGAAGTCAAGATCATCGAGCCGAAGGTGTTCGGCGACGCGCGGGGCTTCTTCTTCGAAAGTTTCAATGCGCGCGAGTTCGCCGAGCAGGTGGAGGCGGGCGTCGAGTTCGTCCAGGACAATCATTCGCGCTCGGCGAAGGGCGTGCTGCGTGGGCTGCATTACCAGATCCGGCATGCGCAGGGCAAGCTCGTGCGCGTCGTCGAGGGCGAAGTGTTCGATGTCGCGGTCGATATCCGCAAGAGCTCGCCGAACTTCGGCAAGTGGGTGGGCGTCGCGCTGTCGGCCGAGAATCACCGGCAGCTTTGGGTGCCGCCCGGCTTCGCGCACGGCTTCGTCGTGCTGTCGGAGTCCGCGCAGTTCCTCTACAAGACGACCGATTACTGGTATCCCGAATTCGAGCGGAGCATCGTGTGGAACGATCCGACGATCGGGATCGAATGGCCGATCGATTTCGAGCCGCTGCTTGCCGTGAAGGATGCGGCGGGCAAGCGTTTTGTCGACGCCGAACATTACGCATGAGGTGGGCATGACGGTACGCGAGCGGGTGATTCTGCTGACGGGAATCAACGGGCAGGTCGGTCACGAACTAGCTCGTAGTTTGCAAGGCCTGGGTCGGGTCGTCGCGTTTGATCGGTGCGAACTCGACTTGTCGGATCTGGACGCGACGCGTCGGGTCGTGAGGGACGTTGCACCTGACTGGATCGTGAATCCGGCGGCTTACACTGCGGTCGACAAGGCGGAAGCAGACGTGGCTGCGGCAATGCGCCTGAATGCAGAGGTCCCCGGCTTGTTGGCCGAGGAAGCGAAGCGTCTCGGTGCCGCGCTCGTCCATTACTCGACCGATTATGTATTCGATGGCACGAAAGTGGGTGCCTACGTCGAGGATGATTGCGTCAATCCGCAGAATGTTTACGGCAAGGGCAAACTGGCCGGCGAGCAGGCCGTCGTGGCTTCCGGCTGTCATCACTTGATTTTCCGCACAAGCTGGGTGTATGGAACCCGAGGTCGGAATTTTCTGCTCACGATGCTGCGACTCGGGGCGGAGCGCGAGGAGTTGAGCGTCGTGGCCGACCAGTTTGGCGCGCCGACATGGTCGCGCACGATCGCGGAGTTGACCGCACATGTGCTCGCACAATCGGTAGTAACAGGTGCCCAGCAAGTCGATTGGTGGAGAGAACGTTCCGGCGTATATCACCTTACGGCGGGAGGCGTGACGTCCTGGCATGCGTTTGCCGAGGCGATCTTCGCATTTTCCGATTTGATGAATAAGCCGGTTGTGCGTGCGATTCTGTCGTCGTCCTACCCAACGCCGGCGGTGCGGCCGCTCAATTCCCAGCTTTCGAATCAAAGACTGGCCGAGACTTTTGGCGTGTCTGCACCAGATTGGCGCGACGCGCTGCGACTATGCCTGGGAACGGATTGAGCGACGCTGTCGGTGATTGTCCGCGTACTGGCGCGGTGATCGTTTTTTTTCATCCCGACGAAGTATGCGTTGCGAGGGCCAATCGTCTTGCTAACGCGATGCATTGTGTGGTCGTCGACAATACGCCCGTCGTCCGGGAGCGCGATGCAATTGGCTTGTCCGAGTCGATCGAGTACGTGGCGAACGGCGAGAATCTGGGCATTGCAGCCGCGCTGAACCGAGGTGTCGACGCACTGATTCGCGGCGGCTTCGAGATAGCCATTCTTTTCGACCAGGACAGCGATCCGCCGATGAACCTGCTCTCGGAGTTGCCGCGCGCCTTGCTGGACACGAATGCCACGGGTCTGCAGGTGGCGCTTGCCGGTCCGGCTTACGAGGATCGCCGGTTGCGCGGCGTCGCGCCGTTCGTTCGCTTCGGGTGGGGCAAGCTCAAGCGTATTCCGCCCGTCGGCGACGTGCCCATTGATGTCGACTTTCTCATCACGTCGGGCTCTTGCATCAATCTTGCTTGCTGGTCGGACATTGGCGTGATGGACGAAGCACTATTCATTGATTTCGTCGATCTCGAATGGTGCGTGCGAGCCAAGCAAAAGGGGTATCGGGTCGTCGGAGTGCCATGGCTTCGGATGACTCATGAACTCGGCGGTGAGCCGGTTCGCGTGCTGGGCCGCGCCTATCCGATGCACGGACCGTTGCGGCACTATTACCAGTTCCGCAACGTGGTCGCATTAGTCAAGCGGGCGTCGATGCCGATGACGTGGAAGACGACGGAACTCGTCAAGTTGCCGGTCCGTCTGCTGGTTTACTGCTTTTTTCCCACCGACCGGAAAGCACACCTGAAGATGGCATGGCGCGGCATTGTTGACGGTTGGCGCGGCCGACTCGGAGCGTACCGCGTCCATTGATTTTCTCGAGAATCGACTGACCGACGCAGTTCAGTCGAACATGCGCACGCGCGGCGGATCGGCGAGCGTGAAGGGTAAAACGTCAGTGCCTAGCGACAGATTCGGGTTGTAGGCAGGATCGCGTTCGAGCGCGGCCCCCCAGCGTTGCTCCATCCAGTCGACTTCCCTTGCAAAGCGTGCGTACTTCTCCGGCGCCATGTCAGAGCCGCGCGTCGCCGATTCGTGGTGATAGAGCTCGGCGTAAGGCGTCCACACGTTTGCGTAACCTGCTTCGCGAACCCGCAAGCAGAAGTCGACATCATTAAATGCGACGGCGAGTTCCTCGTTCATCCCGCCGACTTCGTCGAATACAGACTTTCGAATCACGAGGCAGGCGGCGGTGACCGCAGACAGATTCTGCATCGTCACTGCACGATTGAAATATCCGAGATGCCCACGCCTCAACATGTGATGCATATGACCAGCGATGCCGCCGAGGCCGAGCAGAACACCGCCGTGCTGGAGCACGTCGTTCGGATACCAGAGCGCAGCGCCGACCGCGCCGTTGCCAGGCTGTGACGCGAGGCCCACCATCTCATCAAGCCAATCGGGCGAGATAACCTCGGTATCGTTGTTCAGCAAGCAGAGATAGGCACCGGTCGACACGGCCGCCGCGCGATTGTTCAACGCGGAGAAGTTGAATGGTGAATCGTCGCGCAGAATCCGGACGTTCGGCCGCTGTCCGATTTCGGCGAAGTACGCGAGCGTTTCGTTTTCGAAACTGCCGTTATCGACAACAATGATTTCATAGTTGGGGTAGAGCGTTTTTTGCAGGACGCTGTCAATGCACTGCCGCACGAGGGCGACGCCATCCCGAGTCGGAATGACGATCGAAACTCGTGGCGCTGGGCTTGGAATCGTATAGCGAATACGCAGGATGCCGAGCGAATCGAATGGCTGTTCGACCGTGGCCGCAATGCCGGTCCGCTTCAGATGCTCGTCGACGGCGCGAAGCGCCGCTTGCGCTGCGTAGGGTTTTGCGTCACGGGTCCCGGCGGTACTGCTCGGCGTGATCCGCCAGTGATAGAGCACATGCGGAATATGGACCACCTTGGCGTGCCCGGCGATTTCGACACATCGCCACGCCAGGTCGTAATCCTGGCTGCCCTCGAAGCCCGGGCGAAAGCCGCCTGCGGCTTTGACCAGCGCCGTCTCAATGACGCCGAGGTGAGAGAACATGTTCTGCGTCGCAAACATCGCCGGATTCCAATCGCTCTTGAAGTACGGCATCGTCCGCTTGCCGTCCTCGGTGAGCTTATCCTCGTCGCTATAGAACATGCGTGCGTCGGGGTGGCGATTCATGTATTGGGCGACGACGAACAGCGCATGGGCGGGCAGGATGTCATCGTGATCGAGCAGCGCAATGTACTCGCCTGTCGCAAGCGTCAGCGCACTGTTGCTGGCTTCAGAGATGTGGCCGTTCGTTTCGCGGAACACGGCCTTGATTCGCACATCTTCGGCTTGGTGCTGGCGGATGATCCGACCAGGCGCGTCACTTGTCGACGCGTCGTCGGCAAGGCAAAGTTCCCAGTGCGGATAGATTTGTGTGCGCACCGACCGGATCATCGCGTCCAGCAGCGACGGGTCGCTGTTGTATGTCGGCACGACGATCGAAATCACCGGTTTGCGCTTGAAGGCCTGCATCAGCGTCTGTGCTTCCAGGCGCTGCGCATCACCGAGCGTGTCGTATTTGTCGATCCATGCGTGATAGACAGCTTCGGACGGCGGGGCGTCAGCAAATCCCATGCCGCCGCGCAAACGTCGAAGGCGAGCGAAAAAGCCATCAAGGCCTTCGCGGCGAAGCGCTTTGCCGTAGTACATGAACGCGCCCACATAATTGCCCTGAACGTTTGCTTGCCGCTGAATTGTCTCGCTGACGATGCGCACGATTCGCGCGACGGCCGCGATTTGCCTCAATGGTGCTGTGATGCGCCAGGATACGGATTGGCGCAGCGCAGCCAATTCGCGTTCCAATTGCTCGCGTTTGCTTTCTGCCGACAGATGGCGCACGAGGTCCGCGCGAAGGGTGACGAGTTCGTGCTCGAGTTCGGCGATGCGTTGAATTGCATTGCTTCGTTCAGGCTCGTGCTCAGCGCCCGCACGCGTATCGCTATGAGTTGGCGCGGTGGCCTGGAGATTGGAAGGTTGGCCGGATGTCATGTATGTTGGGCTGCATACGCAAGTCGAGTTGGACGGAGCGCTTCGCGGCCGCGCCGCTCAAATTTCCCCAGCGGACTCACGAACGTAGAGATCGATGCGGCTCATCGGTACGCCGATGAGGCCGGTCGCCACGCGGGACGCTTCGGACTTCACGATCAAAGCGTCGTGAATGCAATCGGCGACCTCGATTGGCCCGTTTTTGCAGGTCGTGCAGAAAACGGAGAATGCGTATTCGCCAGGAGGCAGAATCGGCATGTCGAACCGAAACTCGGCCATGATCGCGGGGCTCGCGTGTGCGCCAGCCTCGTCCGCAACCTGTGCGAACGAAGTGTCGTCGCCGAAAAGCGGTTCGCCGAGCCTATCCTTGACAAAAAACGCAATGGTGGGCGTTGAGCCGCAGTTGGGGCGTCGTACGAGGATACGAAGCACGACGTGCTCGCTGCCCATTACCCACGTGATAGGCGAGCCGTTTTCGTTGGTCAGGTGTGCCGATTCGATAAGCTCGCGAGTGCGGTGGATGGGAAGCGTATGCGGATCGATGCACATCCCTGTGTTTTGCGGGACAGGGACTGTTTGGCGCAACGGAAAAAGCAGCCGTTGATCCGCCGTCGCGATGTCCGAGACGCGCTCGGCCTGATCAACCGACGCCTTCGCGCTCACTTTCTCGTCATGCTGCCATGTGACGCCTTCGCCTTGCTGCTGCTTGTAGAACGCCTCGAAGTAGTGAGTGCATACTGCCTTGGCGCTACCCGATTCAAGTATCTGACCGCGATCGAGCCAAATGACGCGGTCGCACAACCCGCGGATCGCGGACGCGTCGTGACTCACGAAGAGTACCGTTCCGGTTTGCTGGAAACGCCGCAGAAAGCGCATGCACTTCTGGGTGAAGAAGGCATCGCCGACCGCCAACGCTTCGTCGACGACGAGAATGTCGGCATCGACGTGCGCTATCACCGCGAACGCGAGGCGCACGAACATGCCGCTCGAATAAATCTTGACCGGTTGATCGATGAAGTGTCCGATGTCGGCGAACGCGATGATGTCTTCGACGCGGGCGTCGATCTGCTCACGCGTTAACCCGTGAAGCTGGCCGTTGATGTAGATATTCTCGCGGCCAGTATATTCGGCGTCGAAGCCGGAGCCGAGTTCCAGCAACGCGGCAATGCGGCCATTCGTGCGCACGTCGCCTGTCGTTGGCGCGAGCGTTCCGCACACGATCTGTAGCAGAGTACTCTTGCCGGAGCCGTTGCGTCCGATGATCCCAACCGTTTCGCCACGGGCGATCTCGAAGTCGACGTCCTTGAGTGCCCAGAACATGCGAACGCAAGATCGTGCGTGCTTGAGCAGCCTGCGCCTTAGCGTGGCTAGCGGCGCGATGCCGCCCAGCAATCCGTAGACGCTTCGCTTCAGGCGATCGGCCGGCTTGCTGTACGACTCGAAACCCTTGCTCAGCGAAGTAGCGCGGATTACGACTTCAGATGACATCTGCAAAGCCCCTGCGGGTTTTTTGGAACCAGGCAAATCCGATCCAGGCGATGATTGCCGCCATCACCGAATAAGAAATCCAGTGATTCCAGTCGATCATGCGGCCCCAGACGAGCACATCGCGACTTTGCTCGATCGGGAACGTCATGGGATTAAAATAGACGAATCCTCGAAACCGCTCCGGCAGAGAGGAAACCGGAAAGAAAACCGGTGACAGGAACATCAGCGCCGTGATGGCGATGCCGACCGTTTGGCCGATGTCGCGCAAATAGACCCCCGTCGCGGCAAGCATCCAGCTCACGCCCATGATGAAGACGCAAAGGGGGGCGAGGACGATTGGAAACAGCAAGGCGGTTGTGGGTACGGTGCCAACGATGAACCATTCGGCAACGAGGAGAATGAGCACGCTGACGCAGAGGTGGAACAAAGCTGACAGTAGAGTCACACATGGCAGGACTTCGAGCGGAAACACGATCTTCTTGACGAAGTTCGTATTCGACAGAATCTGCGACGGCGCACGGTTGATGCATTCCGAGAACAGGTTGAACATGATCATGCCGGCGAATAGTACGACTGCGAACTCGCCTTTCGATGCGCTGTGCGCGGAATCGCTCCAGCGCGACTTGAAGACCTCGCTGAACACGAATGTATAGACGCTTAGCATCATGATCGGCGTGAGCAACGACCAGAGTATGCCGAGGAACGATCCTTTGTAGCGTCCGACGGCGTCGCGTCGTGCAAGATCGAGCATCAGACGCCGGTTCTTCACCAGCGATGCGGCGAGGTATCGCGGCGAAACGCTAAAGCTTTGCATAGATTCGATTGGCTATCTCAGGGGAAATGACAAAGGATGTCTGGCATTTAAACGATCGGCGCGACGGCTGGTCGCAACTTCGCGGGCATGGAGCAAGGGCGCCGGCATCTGTGTTGACTATCTCGAGGCGGCGTTGCGGGGCAAGGGCTCACTCGGCACGCGCAATTATCTCACACTGGATTTGCAGTTGATCGGGCGGGGCTTCGGCACCGTTTGTGTCGAAGTGTAAATGCTGAAATCGGTTGCGCATGCCGGAGGGGCCGGATTGTGCACCGACGTGGCAATGTCACAGTCGCAATAGCCCGTGGGATTTGGATGCCCGGCGCGTAGCCGCGAGCAGCGAACGAGGCCTACGCAGAATTTCCCATATTGTGAAATGGAGAAACGAGGTAGAATCACGGCCTATTTGCCATCGGCGTCGTTTCCCACGGCCGAAGCGTCACCTTTCGCGGGCGAGCATGTCGCACTCGGTTCGCCTTGCGACTCGCGAAGCCGCCTCGGGACCAACAGTTTACATGCCTGAAAACATAGCAATCGAAGCTATCCAGATCAGCAAGGGGTTCGCGTCATACGAACGGCCTGCCGATCGGCTGAAAAGAAGTGTGCTTGGAGCCGCAGCCAGGTTCGCGCCGAATGCGGCCGCGCGCAGTGCGGCACATCGCCGTGCGGACACGCTTTCAAACATGTTCTGGGCACTGCGCGACGTGAGCTTTTTCGTGGCCGCAGGCGAGACGGTCGGCATCATCGGTCGCAATGGCTCGGGCAAGAGCACGCTTTTGCAGATCGTGTGCGGGACGCTGGCGCCGACGGCAGGGGACATCGTGGTTCGCGGAAAGGTGGCTGCGCTCCTCGAACTCGGCTCCGGCTTCGACGTCGAATACACGGGCCGCGAGAACATCTATCTGAACGCGCAGTTGTACGGGCTGTCGCGTCAGCAGATCGACGAGCGCTACGATTCGATCGTGGCGTTCGCCGACATTGGCGACTTCATCGATCAACCGGTCAAGACCTATTCGAGTGGCATGTTCGTGCGCCTGGCGTTCGCAGTGATTGCACACGTCGATGCGGACATCCTGATCATCGACGAGGCGCTTGCCGTGGGCGACGCCTTCTTCAATCAGAAGTGTTACCGGTTTCTTCATGTCTTCAAGAAGCACGGAACCATTCTGTTCGTCAGCCATGATACGTCGACGATCAAGAAACTGTGCTCGAAGGTAATCTGGATCGATAGCGGGCGAATCGTTGCCGAGGGCGACCCTGCAGAAGTCTGTACTGCGTACTTGGAGGCGCGATATGGGGCGTCGAGTGCGCGGACTGCCAGCGGCACGCAGCGTGTCGAGCCGAAGCAGGTGCCCGCTGCGCACGACCAGCGTCGAGACATCATTAATGCATCGCCGCTGCGCAATGACATTCAGGTGCTGCCGTTCGATCACCATGCACGGGCGTTCGGCTCCGGTGGCGCGCAGATTGTCGACGTCTCGTTCGTCGATGGCGAGAAGCGGCGGCTCGAGTGGATCGTCGGTGGCGAGGCCGTGACGTTGCGCGTCGCCATCAAGGTGGACGATGCACTCGTGTCGCCCATCGTTGGCTTCTTTCTGAAGAATGAGCGGGGGCAGGAACTGATCGGAGATAATACCTACGCGAGTTACGCAGACAGGCCGGTTCGCTGTGACGGGGACACTACGCTTTGCGCGGAGTTTTCGTTCTTGATGCCCGTCTTGCCCGTAGGGCGTTTCTCGATCAATGTGGCCGTGGCGGAAGGCACGCAATACGATCACATCCAACTCCATTGGATTCATGATGCGCTGCCGCTCGACGTGCATACGTCGAGGGTCAGACACGCGCTCGTTGGTGTGCCGATGGTGCACGTCGAAGTTTCGCCGGCATCGTAGTGACGGGCGGATTCGATCGCGTCGCGTGATTGTCGCCGCTACCAGCGGAGGACCGCGGAGCAAATAATGAGATCAGTTCATCCAGGCTACGCCAGTTAGTAGAGCAGGATTTTTCAACATGACAATGCAAGCCCGAAGGTTTCGATTCAAAGGTGCAGAAAACGGCCACGAGTTTACCGGTGAGCGTTATCTGCCAGGGGTAGGCGGCCCGATTCAATACGAGCACTATCATCGCTATCTCTTCTCGACGGGGCTCTGCGCGGGCAAGGATGTGCTCGACATCGCATCCGGGGAGGGCTATGGGTCGGCACTGCTCGCGCAAGCTGCGAAGTCCGTGATCGGCGTCGATATCGACGCGCGAGCCGTACAGAACGCACGCGTCAGGTATGGCGACCAGGCCAATTTGCGATTCGAATACGGTAGCGCGACAAGCATCCCGCTGCCGGATGCTTCGGTCGACATACTCAATTCGTTCGAGACGCTAGAGCATTTCCGTGAGCACGAGGCTTTCATGCGCGAGGCCCGTCGCGTGCTGAAACCCAATGGTCTGATGATCATTTCGACACCCAATCGACCGATCTATTCGCCGCCGGGTGCGCCGCCGAACGAATATCACGTACGCGAACTTGATCGCGACGAGTTCGTCGAATGGTTGAAGAGTGGATTCAAGCATTTCGTTCTCTTCGAGCAGAAGCCGATCGCGGGTTCCGTGCTGCAGCGAGAAGGGAGGGTGGGCGCACGCGAGATCCATTGCTGGTCGGAAACTTCGATCGGCGAATATCGTTCGACGCTCGGCGTCGTGGATCCGGTCTATTTCATCGCGATCGCATCCGACGGCCCGATTCCGGAGCCGGACGACGATCTCCTGGACGGCGGCGTGTCATTCGGCCGTTACGACAACGCCCGCAACGATCAGATCGGCGCCCAAGGCGCCGAGATCGTGCGCTTGACGACCGAGACGATGAGCCGTGCTGACGAAATCGGCCGTCTGGTGGCCGACACTGTCAGACTGACCGAAGAGGTGCTTAAGCGCGATGCGGAAATCGGTCGTCTAACGGTCGAAACCGTGAGACTTAATGAAGTCATCATCGAGGGCAACGCGCAGATCGCGAAGCTCACGAGCGAACTGGGCCGCCTGAGGGGGGGGGGCGATGTGCCTCGGGCGGTTGTCGCCGCGCAGCCTGCCGATGCAATGCCCGTTCGGGAAGTGCTGAATGCGCTCGCTGAGCAGAAAGAAGTGTCGAGGCAGCTGCTGTCGCAAGTCGACGAAATGGCGAGGTATGTGAAGCGCGCGAACGCGGGTGGGGTTGGTTCGCTGCACGCGTCTGCTGCCGGGCCGGCGGCTGAACCCGCGATTGAGCCTTCGATAGCGGCGCTGCTGCGTGAGAACGAAGGTCTGCGCCAACAAGCCGACATGATTTTCCGCTCGGCCTCTTGGCGCGTCACGAAACCGTTGCGTTTTGCTGCGCGGCGTCTGCGCACGGCTCGCCAGCGGCAAGCTGCGGCACGTTCGGATGCTGGTCCGGGAGGCCGTGTCGCCGAGGCCGTCACATCCACCGCCGTATCGGCGAGCACGCTGCGTCGATTCGAGCAATCTGCCGTGCCGCGCGCGATCGTGGTCGTTCAATCGACCGGTCGCGGCAAGGCGCTCGACCACTGTCTCGCTGCGTTGAGTCAGCATACGACGTCGGTTCCGTTCCAGGTATTGCTGGCCGGTCCAGCCGACGCGCGGCTCGTGGCCGACAGTGGGGTCCGCGCACTTGCGATCGTGGAGGCGGGGATGTCGCTCGCCACGCTGGCCGAGTTCATCGCGTCGCCGGACGAGGCATTCGTCGTGTTGATTTCGGAAGATCTCGCTGCACATCCCGGTTGGCTTGAGGCGATTGACGAGGTCTTCGCGCGCTTTCCCGATGCGGCGGCCGTGACAGGGCTCGTGCTCAACAGGCTCGGGCAGGTGCGGGCGGCAGGCGCCGTTGTCGATGCGAGCGCTCGGATGAAGCCGTTCGGCGTCGGCTTGGCGGCGGACAACCCGTTGATTCGCACCGTCGTTCCGGTGAGGGCGGCGAGCCCCGGGATCATTGCAATCCGCAAGCGCATCTGGGACGATATCGCAAGCGCGTTCGATCATGTGCCGCCGGTTTCGACTGGTCTTGTGTTGATTGCGCTCGAACTCGCCAAGCGCGGTGCGAATACGTATCTGCAGCCGTTCGCGCGGTTTACCGCACATGGTCCGGACGAGTGCGCCGACGTTCCCGTCAGTTCTACATGGGATGATGCGCATCAACGCTGGTCGCTTCGGCAGCGTTACGAAAAATTGTTCCGCGTTGATCGGGCGTTCGGTGACGTGCTGCCGCTGCCGCATCGTCCGAAGATCGTGATCGTCGATGCGTTCGTGCCGAAGCCCGATCAAGACTCCGGATCGGTCGACGCGTACTGGTACATGCGCATCTTCCGCGAGTTCGGATTCGACGTAAGTTTCATCGCGGCCTTCGAGCAGACGCCAGTCGAAAGCTATGCGGACGCGCTTCGGCGCTGGGGCGTGCGCGTGCAATATGCTACCGATCTTCCGTCGCTCAATCGTCTCGTGACAGAAGAAGCGAAGGGCGCCGCGGTTGTGATCGCACAGCGCATCATTGTCGCGCGACACGTGATCGAGCCGCTTCGCCATGATGTGCCGGGTATCAAGATCGTGTTCGGCACAGTCGACTTGCATTATCTGCGGGAAGAGCGAGCGGCGATTCTCGAGCGTTCGCCGGAGGCTCTCGAAGAGGCGCTGCTGTTGCGGCGAGCGGAGATTCAGGCGGTGTCCGAGGCCGACGCGACGATCGTCGTCAGTCGCCTCGAGGGCGACATCCTCAGAGACATCGTGCCGGACGCGAACGTACATCGAATTCCGATTCCGCGCTTGCCTACTCGGTCGACCCGTTCGTTCGACGAGCGCTCGGGCGTGCTGTTTGTCGGCGGTTTTGCTCACCGTCCCAACGTCGATGCCGTGAAGTTCCTGGTAAAGGACATTTGGCCGCTCGTGCGCCGCCGTTTGCCGGATGCGGAATTGCGCATCGTGGGTAGCGGCACGACAGATGAAGTGCGCACGCTCGATAACCCTGTCGCCGGCGTGACGATCGTCGGTTTCGTGGAGAACCTTGGAGAAGTGATGGACGCCGCGCGAGTTTCAGTCGCGCCGCTGCGTTTCGGTGCAGGAATCAAAGGCAAGGTTGTGTCCAGTCTATTGCACGGGCTACCGTGCGTACTGAGCAAGGTGGCGAGCGAGGGGATGGGGCTCGTCGCTGGCGAGCAGGTGCTCGAGGGCGACGGCGCGGAGGAGATCGCCGATGCGATCGTGAAACTGTACGAAGATCGCCAGCTTTGGCAGCATGTCGCCGATGCCGGCTTTGTGGCGGCGGCCGCCGAGTATTCCGTGGAGAGCGTCGCGAACCTGTTGTCGGGTTTGCTCGACTCCATCGGAGTCAAGGCGGGCTCCCGCAAACTCCGGTCGAACGCGTTCGATATTCACTGACGAAATACTGGACTTCATTCAAATTCATGTTGCGCTCCTTGCTTTCAATGTTTCGTAAGCCGCCGCAGCGTCGCCCGCGTTCGGACGGCCGACTCGGCGTCGTGATCGAATTGGCGTCGTTCGATAAAGGCGGTCTTGAAAAAGTGGTGCTCGACTCGGCGATCGCATTCGATAGAAACCGATTCGACGTAACGATCGTCACGCCGGGCAAGGTTGGGCATCTCGGCGCTGTTGCGCGCGACGCTGGTTTGACGGTGGTCGGTCTGCCGTCTTCGAACACGCTTGCGGCGTACGAGCGCGTGCTCCGTGAATTGACCGCAGATGTCTCGATGTCTCACTTCTCGGATACCGGTTATCCGCTGTTCGCGCGGCTCGGCATTCCGAACATCACGTTCATCCACAATGTTTACGCGTTCTTTTCGGACGCGCAGGCGCAGTCGTTCGCGAGCAACGACCGGTACGTGGACCGCTACGTGTCGGTCTCGAAAAATGCGACGCGTTACGCGGTGCAGAAGCTCGGCGTATCGGAGAGCAAGGTCGTGACCGTGCCGAACGGGTTGATCCTTTCGGAGCACGAAGCGAGGGAGAGGAAACCGGCAAAGCTGACACGTGCGCAGCTAGGTCTCGCCGACACGGATTACGTCTTCGCGAACGTTGCGTCCTACAATTTGCACAAGGGGCACTACGTGATGGCGGATGCGATGCGCCATTTGCTGAAGCGCCGACGGGACGTAAAGATACTGTGCTTTGGCAATGTTATCTTCCCGCCGCACGTTGACGCGCTGCGCCAGTATCTTGTCGAACATGGACTCGAGCAGCATATTCTGATGCCGGGTTATTTCCCCGATGTCGAGGACGTGCATCGAATGGCGGATGCTTTTCTTCTGCCGTCGTTCATCGAAGGGTGGAGCATCGCAATGAACGAGGCGATGTTCTATCAAAAGCCGATGATCCTGACCGACACCGGCGCGTCGGCGGAAGTGATCGAGAACGGCGATATTGGCATACTGATTCCAAACGAATACGGCGATACGCCGAACCTGAACTCGAAACTGCTGGATGAACTTGCCTATGTGCCTCGGCAGTATGCGATCGCTCCGCGCCTTGCCGATGCGATGGACGAGATGGCATCGAATGCCGACGTGTGGCAAAAGCGCGGCATGCTTGGTCGTTGCAAGATCTATGAGCGATTCGATTTCGCGAATATCGTCAAGCGGTACGAGGAAATCATCGAGGGCGCAGTGAAGGCCGCGAATCGCTGAGCGGCGTGAGAGGGGGCGCATGATCCATTCGTTGAAGTCGTTCTGCCGTTTCGTCCGCTGGCGTTTCAAGCCGGCAGTGTGTTTTTATCTCGGCAATCACCTCTTCATGAACTACATGCCGTATCGCATCCGGCATTGGTTTTTGCGGCGATTCTGCCAGGTGCGGATCGGCCGGGATTCGAGCATTGCGATGGGATGCTTCGTTACCGGCTATCACATCTCGATCGGCGACAACACCGTCGTCAACCGCTACACGTATCTCGACGGCCGCGTGCCGCTGACGATCGGGAACAACGTCAACATTTCACACTACACGTTGATCCAGACCTTGACGCACGATCCGCAGAATCCGGATTTCGTGTGTCTATGCAAACCGGTGGTGATCGAGGATCACGCGTGGATCGGCGCGCGCGCGATCATTTGTCCCGGCGTACACATCGGCGAAGGGGCGGTTGTCGGTGCGGGGGCGGTCGTGACGCGTGACGTGGCGCCTTATACGATCGTCGGCGGAAATCCCGCGCGCTTCATCAAGGAACGAACGAGAGATTTGCACTACCGATCGCGCTACTTCCCGTTCTTCGATACCGATATTCAATGAACGAAGCACCGGCCGCTTGCGACCGGTCAGCATATACTGATTGACGAATATGTCGATTTTCCGATTCTGTCGTGCGACCTCTGCGGGAGCAGTAGAGGCCGCCACCATCTCGGTCGTGATCCCTCTCTACAATCATGCCCGTTACATCGAAAGCGCGCTGGATAGCGTGCTGTCGCAGACGTCGCAGGCCGACGAGATCATTCTGATCGACGACGGTTCGTCCGACAACGGCTTTGACATCGCGCAGCGCGTGCTGTCGAAGATTCCAAAGGCGAAGGCGTATCGACAAGACAACGCTGGAGCGCATAACACGATCAATCGCGCGATTGGCTTGAGCCGTGGTGACTTTGTCGCTGTTCTCAACTCCGACGACGTTTTTGTACCTACCAAACTCGCGCGTTGCAGAGCGATCGTGCGCGAGCAACCCGGCGTCGGTCTCATTGCGGGGCGAGTCAGCATCATGGATGACAACGGCGTTAGGCAGCATAGCGGCGCCGCGATCGATTGGCTGAGGCGGGCGCAGCAGTTCCTCGACGACACTAAGCTTGCTCAACTGGCGCTCCTGAACGAGAATTTTGTCGCGACGACGTCGAACATGGTGTTCGACCGTGCGCTGTGGCAAGCTGCGGGTGGTTTCCAGCCGTTGCGGTACTGCCATGACCTCGATTTCCTGATGTTTGCGTTTGCACACAGTTCAGTGTGTGTCGATGGCGATCATGAGCATATTGTCTACCGAGTGCACGAGCGCAATACGATCAAGGAAGATCTGAGCAAAGTACGGATCGAAATTGCGGCCGTGATTGCCCAAGCGTTGGCAATGTCCGGTCCGAGGCTCTTTTCCGCCGAGTTGGGCGCGGCGGATCTGGCCGCGTTCAAGCGTTTTCTCGACAACAAGGGCATGACGGAACTGCTGTGCTTCTTTCAGACGACGCTGCCAGCCTTTCCGACACGGGCGGCATTCTACGAATACGCCATCGACCCGCGTCACGCGGAAGCCTTTGGATCGACGGTAATTGGTTGACTATTGGAGCGTGATCGATGCCGTCGGCTCGTGAGCGTAAACGGTGTCATTGGTGGCGCAGCAAGGCGAGGGCGCGTTGGCGCCGTGGCCTTGCCAACGCGCACGCTCAGAGGTAGCCGAATGCTGCCATTGCCTCGGCCGCCGTGGTGACGCAATGACGGTTGATCTCTGGCGGGAGTTCGTTTTGCCAGGACTGCGCCCGTTCCTTGAGGAAGGGCTGCGACAGGTTCAGATGGCTCTGATCGTTGCGCAACACAGGCGCTCGTTGCGTATTGTCGAGCATGTTTTCCTCGAACGGCAGGCCGAGGAAAAACGTAGTGCACGATAGTGCGATGCGCGGATCGGACACGAGGTCTTCGTAGCGAACGAGCAGATAGTTCGTTCGCCCCTGCATCGCTTTGAAAAGATGCAGGTTGGTGTAGTTCCAGAGGCGGGGAAAGTACTCGTCGATCCCCTGGGGGGCCCACGTCACATTTCTCAGCGATGCCATCGCGCCGCGAACGTCGCGGACGATGTGGATGAACTTGAGATTTGAGTTGAGCAGGCCGACCTGTTCGAGCTTACGGATGGACAGCAGGTCGTCCGGGGTCTTGTCGCCGCAGACGTGTTTGCCCGTGTTGCTTGCGATGCGGCCGTAGATCGCTGACAGGACGCCCGCGAGCGTCGGTTCGGCTTGCGCAAGCACGGCTTCGACTTCCTGAACCGAGATGTACGGCTCAAGCACTTCGCGGTAGTCATCGGTCGAGACAATGATCTCGGCGATGATTTTGCGCGCGGCCGGCCAATCGCTGATGCAGCCGATGACGTGAGCGACCGGGCTGATGAACGTGGTTTGATTCGGAATGAATATCGCACTGTGGAGATTGAGGGATTCTTTGAAGAGGGTGGTGCCCGATCTCGGCGAGCCGAACAGGATGAACATTATGTTGCTGACTATCTAGAGGGATTTGGGAATGGGATTCGATCTCCGGCGCGGGGAGCGCTTCGGGCGAACGGCGCAGCCGGAGGCAGCTTGCTTCGTAAAAGTCGGGATGGCGCAAATTCCAACCGACACCGCAGACATGTCCGCTCGGAAGCGCGCCGCTCGACGCGGCTGTGTCGAGCGACATGACGTTCCGGAGTTGGGCATGCTGAACGAGTGACGTGCAAGCCTAATCCACTTAACTGCGCCGCCGAGACATGGCGACCATAGCGTCTAGTCCTTACGGCGGGCGGCGCCCGATGGTGTTGAAGCTAATCGTCTTCGTAGTGTAGCGCGGTTGGAGAGATGATGACGTTTTGTAATTTTTCATAATGAAATTCGCGGATTGTAACAACTGTAACGGTTTTGGAATTTGTGTTGGCATCCGGTGCGGGCGTATGGCGTGTAATCAATCGTGAGCGGGCTCGTGCGATGTTCTGACGATCGCTTACGAGATTTCTTGCCACTGGACTGGGTGCGTAGAGGGCGCTTGTCGAGCGTGAGCCGGCTTGCTCGTTTCGCGACTTTTCATCAAACTTGCATTTTCGATGCATGACTCGCCTGCCAATTGGCAAGGGGCGAGTTTTCCTGATTCTGAAATGACTGTCTCCACGTTGCAGCCCGGATTTGGGCGGGGATTGACCATATCGATCGTCGTGTACCGGCCGGACATGACAGTGTTGATGCGGACCGCGTACAGTCTGTGCGTTGCCGTCGACAGACTTCGCAGCCGGTGGCCAGCATTGCCGATCTTCGTCTACCTCGTGGACAACGGCGGCGCACATGATCTCTCTCCGGCGTCAGATTTGCTGCGCGATCACGGCATCGGCAGCGCAGTCCTGTCAGGACACGGCAATGTCGGCTATGGATGCGGGCACAATCTTGCAATCGATCAGATCGACAGCGGGTATCACCTCATCCTGAATCCGGATATCGATCTCGATAACGATGCGCTGGCGTGTTCGCTTGACTTCTTCGACCGTCATCCCGCTCTCGGCTTGTTGTCCCCTTTCATTGCAGGCGAGGACGGGCACATTCAATATCTTTGTCGACGTGTTCCGACTGTCCTCGATCTTTTTGTGCGCGGTTTCCTGCCGGTTCGTTTGCGAAAGCCATTCGGCGCGCGTCTTGCGCGGTATGAGATGCGTGATCGGATCAACGAGCGGGACGTCGTTTGGGAACCGCCGATCGTCAGCGGTTGTTTCATGTTGTTTCGAACGGACGTGCTCAAATCGCTTGCTGGCTTCGATGCGCGCTACTTCCTTTATTTCGAGGACTATGATCTCAGCTTGCGCGCGCACGACGTGACGCGCGTCGCCTATGTTCCCGACGTGCGCATCGTGCATTACGGCGGAGGGGCGGCTCGTAAGGGATGGTTGCACGTCCGCTTGTTTGTCGCGTCGGCATTTAAGTTCTTTAATCGTTTCGGCTGGAGATGGTGGTGAGTCGAATTCTCGTGACTGGCGCGAACGGTTTTGTGGGGCGTGCGGCGTGTGAGTCCCTTCTGAATCGCGGACATCACGTGACAGGACTCGTCAGACGGGCGGGCGGTTGCGTTCATGGCGTAGTGGAATGGGTTGACGATCGCGCCGATTTCGTCGGTCTCGATGACAATGCATTTCGGTCGGGCGAGGTGATCGACTGCGTTGTCCACCTAGCTGCCCGTGTACATGTCATGCGGGATGGCGTGCGCGATCCACAGGCAGCTTTCGACGCGACCAACGTGGCTGGAACATTGCGGATCGCACGTGCTGCTCGCCAACTGGGCGCACGCCGCTTCGTGTTCGTGAGTAGCATCAAGGCGGTGGCGGAACGCGACGGCGGCGTGCCGTTGACCGAAGACGCCGAGCCGCGCCCCGAAGATGCCTATGGGCGTTCGAAGTGGAAAGCGGAAGAGGCGCTGCGACAGCTCGGGCGAGCGTCCGGAATGGAGATTGTGATCATCCGTCCACCACTCGTCTATGGGCCGGGCGTGCGGGCGAATTTCTTGAGTCTCATGCGTGTAGTTGCGCGTGGCGTTCCACTGCCGCTTGGAATGATCAGCGCACGGCGCAGCCTCTTGTACGTTGGTAATCTCGCCGATGTGCTGACATGCTGCGTGGACGATCCGAGAGCAGCCAATTGCACCTTTCATGTGGCCGACGACGACGCACCGACGGTGACGGATCTGCTGAAAATTGTTGGCGAGCAGTTGAACAAGCCAGCACGACTCTTTCCAGTGCCAACGCGAGCGCTGTACCTGTTGGGGCGCGTGATGGGACGCACGCCGCAAATCGAGCGGCTGACCGGCAGTCTTCGCGTAGATGCATCGCTGATACGTCGCACGCTCGACTGGCGCCCCCCATTTTCTACACGTGAAGGTTTGTGTGCGACCGCTCGATGGTATCGAACCACTTGTTCTCCCGAGTAGAATTCCGTCATGCTGAATGGTTTGGTTTCTCCGTGGCTGGGCGCCATTGGAATTTTCCTGTGCGCAGCGGCGGTGTGCGCTGCGATCTTGCGTGGTTTGCTGGCGACCGGTCTTGCGTGGCGCTTGGCGACCGACATCCCCAATGACCGTTCGCTTCATGTTCGTCCGACGCCGCGCGTCGGCGGATGGGGGGTCGTGCCGATGTCGGTTGCGGCCATGATGCTCTTCACCCCCGAACTTTGGGTGATCGCCTTGCTCACATTGGGACTCGCAACCATGTCTCAAGTCGATGATCGCCGAGGCTTGTCTGCGCGCGTGCGATTCGCTGGACATCTCTTGGCGGTGGCGATATTGATGCTCGCGTATCCGGCTTTGGCGCCGTGGTGGTGGCTGACGCTCGTTGCTTTTCTGATGTTATGGCTCATCAATCTCTATAATTTCATGGATGGCGCGGACGGACTGGCGGGTGGCATGACGCTGTTCGGCTTCGGTGCTTATTCAGCCGCGGCGTTTCTGGCGCCGAATTCGTCACCGGGACTTGCGCTCGCATCCGCAGCGATCGCGGGAGCGGCAGGGGGGTTCCTGTGGTTGAACTTTCACCCGGCGAAACTCTTTCTCGGCGATGCCGGATCTATTTCCGTCGGCTTCCTCGCGGGCGCGTTCGGCTACTGGGGGTGGCGCACGAGTGCATGGCCGATCTGGTTTCCGGCCATGGTGTTTGCTCCCTTTATATGTGACGCATCCATAACATTACTGAGACGTTTGTTACGAGGTGAGAAGTTTTGGCAAGCGCATCGCGAGCATTACTATCAGCGGGTGATTCGTTCGGGCGTCGGACATGCGCGTATGGCGGAGTGTGCATACGTCATCATGTGCGTCGGTATCGCCGCGGCACTGTGGGCGTTGGGCCGATCGACATGCAAGCAATGGGCCGTGTTCTGCCTGTGGTACGGCGTACTGGCGATTGTCGGTGCCGCGATTGATCTCCGATGGCATCACGTATCCGCAGCGAAAACAAAATAGCTATATGAGGTTTGCCACTTATGATTAGACCAAAAGCATCGTGGCTGTCGCTAAGCGCATTCTTGTTCGACTTGACGGCAGTTTGCGGCGCATGGCTGATTGCTTATCTTGTCAGATTCAATGGTTCCGTTCCGGGAGAGTTCCTGTCCGGTGGACTAATCGCGCTCGCCTGGATCATCCCAGTGTATGGGGTGATGTTTCATGTGTTTGGGCTCTACCGTGGCCTTTGGGTGTTCGCGAGTTTGCCCGACTTGGTACGGATTTCCAAAGCGGTCATATTCGGCAGCTTGATTGTGATGATCGGTGCCGTCATGTTGCAACCTGCGCCGATCATCCCGCGTTCGGTGCTCGTGCTGACGCCGATGCTGTTGTTCCTGGCAATGGGCGGTGCCCGTGCGCTTTATCGCACGACGAAGGAGTTTTACCTGTACGGCGGACTCGTGGGCCAGGGTAAGCCGGTCCTCGTGCTCGGTGCGGGTTCTGCGGGCGCGAGCCTCGCGCGCGAGCTGTCGCGTTCCGGCGAATGGCGTCTCGCCGGCCTGCTCGACGACGACTCAGCGAAGCACGGGCGCGAAGTCTACGGCTACAAGGTGCTTGGCCCCATTAGCGAAGTCGCGCACTGGGCCGGGACCGCGAAGGTCGAATACGCGATCATCGCGATTCCGTCCGCTTCGGTCGAAGCGCAGCGCCGCGTCGCCACCCTCTGCGTGCGCGCCGGCGTCAAGGCGATGGTATTGCCGTCGCTGACCGCGCTGATGCCCGGCCAGGGCATCCTGTCGCAGATCCGCCAGATCGACCTCGAAGACCTGCTTGGCCGCGAGGCCGTGACGATCGACACGCCGCACGTCGAAGCGCTGCTGCGCGGCCGTGTCGTGATGGTGACGGGCGCGGGCGGCTCGATCGGCTCGGAGCTGTGCCGCCAGATCCTGAAGTTCCAGCCCGCGCAACTGATCGCGTTCGACCTGTCTGAATACGCGATGTATCGGCTCACGGAAGAGCTGCGCGAGCGCTTCCCCGATCTGCCCGTCGTGCCGATCATCGGCGATGCGAAGGATTCGCTGCTGCTCGACCAGGTGATGTCGCGCTACGCGCCGCACATCGTGTTCCATGCGGCCGCGTACAAGCACGTGCCGCTGATGGAGGAGCTCAACGCATGGCAGGCGCTGCGCAACAACGTGCTCGGCACCTATCGCGTCGCGCGCGCGGCGATTCGTCATGACGTCAAGCATTTCGTGCTGATCTCGACCGACAAGGCCGTGAACCCGACGAACGTGATGGGCGCGAGCAAGCGCCTCGCCGAGATGGCCTGTCAGGCGCTGCAGCAGACGAGCGCGCGCACGCAGTTCGAGACGGTGCGCTTCGGCAACGTGCTCGGCAGCGCGGGCAGCGTGATTCCGAAATTCCAGCAGCAGATCGCGAAGGGCGGCCCGGTGACGGTCACGCATCCGGAGATCACGCGCTTCTTCATGACGATTCCCGAGGCGTCGCAGCTCGTGCTGCAGGCGTCGAGCATGGGGCAGGGCGGCGAGATCTTCATCCTCGACATGGGCGAGCCGGTGAAGATCGTCGATCTCGCGCGCGACCTGATTCGCCTGTACGGCTTTACCGAGGACCACATCCGCATCGAGTTCAGCGGACTGCGTCCGGGCGAGAAGCTCTACGAGGAGCTGCTCGCCGACGACGAGACGACCACCCGCACGCCGCATCCGAAGCTGCGCACCGCGAAGGCGCGCGAGGTGCCCGATCATCTGCTCGACGAGCTGCTGCCGTGGCTGATGCAGCACCGCGTGCTGAGCGACGACGAAGTGCGGCGCGATCTGCGGCGCTGGGTGCCCGAGTATCAGCCGGCCGTCGGCCCGACGCTGCAGAGCGTGCCGACGGGCAACGGGCTCGTCGTCGGCATCGGGCGCGAGGCCGGACGCTGAAGAGCCGGGCGGCGCGCGAAGCCCGCGCTCGTTCAGAACGGGCCGCTCCATGAAAAAAGCGCGAGTCGAAAAATCGATTCGCGCTTTTTTCATCGCCCGCCGTTTTGCCCGCGCCGCGTCACCGCTTCGGCCGCTGCTTGCGAATCACCATCCACCTCGGCGACTTGAACCGCACGATGCTCACGTAGAGCCACACGTAAGTGAGCGCGAACACGATGACGAACGCGAACAGGTGGATCGTGTGCTGCCAGAAGAGCGTCGCGGGAACCACCGCGATGAGGCAGAGCAGCCACAGATACGGTGACGTCAGCGAGTTCCGGCGCGTGAGCTCGTGCGCGGCGCGCGTGCCGACCGCCCAGCGCATCAGCCGCTTGTAGACGAGCATGTGCAGGTGCACGCCGTCCGGGATGCCCGGCGACATCCCGCGAACGAATTTCTTCCGGTAGATCGAGAAGCAGGTCTCGAAGATCGGGTACATGAAGAGCAGCACCGGGTACCACGCGGACACTTCGCGGTGCCGCATCACGAGCGAGATCGCGAGCTCGGCGAGCATGAAGCCGATGAAGTACGCGCCGCCGTCGCCGAGGAAGATGAGGCCCGCCGGGAAGTTCCAGATGAAAAAGCCCATGATCGCGCCCATCATCACGATCGAGCCGGACATCACGATCGGGTCGCCCACCTGGAACGCGACGTACGCGAGCGATGCGAACATCATGAACGCGACCATCGATGCGAGGCCGTTGAAGCCGTCGATGATGTTGACCGCGTTCGCGAGCGCAGCGACGGCGAGCACCGTGACCGCGGCCGAGATCGCCTTGTAGCTGAGCAGGAAGTCGAGGGGCGGCACGCTGATGCGCGTGATCGCGATGCCCATCAGCACGAACGCGAGCGCCGCGGCCGCCATCGTGCAGACGAGCCGCACCGCGGGCGTCACTTTCTTCGTCAAGTCTTCGATCAGCCCGGACGCGAAGGCGGGCAGCCCGCACGCGGCGAGCCCGAGGATGCCGCCCGCGATCGCCGGGTAGCGGCGCGACAGCAGCGCCGTCGCGGCGACGAGCCCGATCAGGATGCCGATGCCGCCCACGCGCGGCACCGGTCGCGCATGGAATTTCTGCACGCCGGCAAGATCGTTGTCGATCGAGAATTTCTCGTGCAGATGCGCATAGCGGACGATGAGCAGCGTGACGAGAAGCGAGACGATGAAGCCGACGGCGAAGCTGAGCATGGGCGTGCCCGGAAATTGGACAGCGGATTATACAAAACCGCGCGGGTTGTTTTCCTGCCAGCGCCAGTGGTCCGCGCACATCCGGTCGAGGTCGCGTTCGGCCTTCCAGCCGATCACCTCGGCCGCCGCGGCGGGGTTCGCGTAGCACTCGGCGACGTCGCCCGGGCGGCGCGCGACGAGCTCGTACGGCACGGGCCGCCCCGAGGCCTTCTCGAACGCGCGCACGACTTCGAGCACGCTGTAGCCGCGGCCCGTGCCGAGGTTGACGGTGAGGCTCGCGTCGCGGCGCTCGAGCGCGTCGAGCGCCGCGATGTGGCCGCGCGCGAGATCGACGACATGGATGTAGTCGCGCACGCCGGTGCCGTCGGGCGTCGGGTAGTCGCTGCCGAACACGCGCAGCTTCTCGAGCTTGCCCACCGCGACTTGCGCGACGTACGGCATCAGGTTGTTCGGAATGCCGGCCGGGTCCTCGCCGATGAGGCCGCTCTCGTGCGCGCCGACCGGATTGAAGTAGCGCAGCGTCGCGACGCGCCAGGACGGATCGGCGATTTCGACGTCGCGCAGGATCTGTTCGGCCATCAGCTTTGTCTGGCCGTACGGGTTGGTCGCCGAAAGCGGGAACGTCTCGTCGATCGGCGAGCGCTCGGGCACGCCGTACACGGTCGCCGACGAGCTGAACACGATCCGCTTCACGTTGCGCTCGCGCATCACGCGCAGCAGCGACAGCAGGCTGTCGAGGTTGTTGCGGTAGTACTCGATGGGCTTCGCGACCGATTCGCCGACCGCCTTCAGCGCCGCGAAGTGAATCGCGGCCGTGATCGGATGCGTGTCGAAGATCCGCGCGAGCGCGCGCTCGTCGCTCACGTCGACTTCGTGGAACGCGGGCGTCTTGCCGGTGATCTTCTCGATCCGCGCGATCGCCTCGCGCTTGCTGTTGACGAGATTGTCGGCGATCACGACGTCGTAGCCGTGCTCGAGCAGTTCGACGGCGGTGTGCGAACCGATATAGCCCGCGCCGCCGGTGACGAGGATCGTGCCCTTCGTGCTCATTGCTGATTGCTCCGTCAAAGTGTGATGCCCGTCAGGGCGGAAATGGTCTGATGATAACGGTCGACGACCTTCGCTTCGTCGAATTCCGCGACGACCTTCTCCCGGCCGCGCTCGCCCATCGCGCGCCGCTCGGCCGCGCTCATGTCGAGCATCCGCGCGAGCTGCGCGGCGAGGCTCGCGCTGTCGCGGGCCGCGCACAGAAGGCCCGTGCTGCCGTCGGCGACGACGTCGCGGCAGCCCGGCACGTCGGTCGCGACGATCGGCCGGCCCATCGCGGACGCCTCCATCAGCGTGCGCGGCACGCCCTCGCGATACGAAGGCAGCACGACGCAGTCGGCGCCGGCGATGTGCGGCCGCACGTCGTGCGCCTCGCCGAGATAATCGATCACGCCTTCGCGCACCCACGCGTCGACGTCGGCCTGCGAGATCGCGCTCGGATTGTCGACGCCGACCGGGCCGAGCAGCGCGAAGCGCGCGTGCGGATAGCGCGCGCGCAGCGTGCGCGCCGCGTCCACGTATTCGCGCACGCCCTTGTCCCACAGCAGCCGGCCGATCAGCACGAACGTGAACGTGTCGCGCGCGGGCAGCGGCGCGAGCGCGAACTGCTCGAGGTCGACGCCTTCGCCGTGCAGCAGGCGCGCGCGCGCCGGATGCGCGAGGAGCTGCTCGCGCGTGAACGTGTCGAGATCGTCGCGGTTCAGGAACCAGACTTCGCGCGGAAAGCGGAACGCGAAGCGGTATAGTTGCTTCGCGACGCGTGCGGCGCGGCTCTTCTGGATGAACACGTAGCCGAGGCCCGTCGTCACCGCGATCGACGGCACGCGCGCGAGCCATGCGGCGACGGAGCCGTAGATGTTCGGCTTGATCGTGTAATGGAACACGAGATCGGGCCGGATTTCGCGATAGTGCCGATAGAGCGCGACGAGCGTGCGCAGGTCTTCGCGCGGGCTCGTGCCTTTGGACGCGACGGGCAGCTCCGCGTAGCGGCAGCCCATCCGCACGAGCGGCTCGACGGTGCGGTCGCGCGGCGCGAGCACCGTCACCTGCGCGCCGCGCGCGATCAGCATGCGGATCAGGCCGTGCCGGTACGTGTGGATCGCCCACGCGGTATTGCAGACGAGAACGATGCGCAGGGCGGAAGCGGAACTCATGTCGGGCTGAAAAAAATGATCGGATGCGCGCACGAACGCGATGGGGCGCGGCGCGTCACGCCGCGCCGCTCGGGTTGAACAGCAGGCGCTTCGCGCGCTGCAGCGTCGAGTAGGGCGTGACGAAATGCAGCAGGTTTTTCGCGACGCCGAGCCAATCGCACGGATTGCGCGGATCGAAGTAGCGCAGCGCGAGCGCGAGCGTCGACGCGATCTGCCGCCGCCGCTTCGTCGCGCTGATGCCGCCCTCGTTCAATTCGTAATACAAGCCGAGCTCCGGCAAATTCGCGCAATCGTAGCGTTCCATTAACCGTAAAAAAAGATCGAGGTCTTCCGCTGCGCGATATTTGATCCGATAGTTGCCGACTTCCTTCACCGCCGCGACGTCGAGCATCATCGACGGATGGACGAACGGCGAGCGCAGGAAGCGCGTGCGGCGCAGCGTCGCCGGATCGGCGCTCGGGGTCAGCATGAAGAGCGGCCGGCCGTCGCGCGCGACGACCTGGGCCCACGTGCCGAGGCCCGCGACGTTCGGATGCGTGTCGAAATACGCGCGCTGCTTCGCGAGCCGGCCGGGCGCGGCGAGGTCGCCCGCATCGATGCGGGCCGCGTAGCGCACGCCGCGCGCGGCGAGCGCGTCGATGCCGGCCGCGAGCGCGCGCTCGATTCCGCCGTTTTGCGGCATCCGCAGCACGTCGACCGACAGCCCGGGCAATTCGGGAGCGGCGATGGGCGGCGTGCTGCCGTCGTCGACGACGAGCACGTGCACGGGCGCGTCCTCGCGCAACGACGTCAGCGTGCGCAGCAGATCGTCGTGCGCGTTGTACGCGGGAATCAGCACGGCGACGTCGTCGAGCGGGCGGGCGGCGCCGGGCGGGGCGGAGGAAGGCGTCATGGGCGCAGCTTCAGGCGAATGTAGTGGAAATTGACCGACGCGGCGGCGAGGTAGCCGGCGGCGAGGCCCGCGAGCGCGCCGTGGAGGCCGAGCGCGGGGATTGCGATCAGGTTCACGAGCGCGGCGAGCGCGAGCGCCATCGACCATTTCGCGAGCAGCACGAACTTTGCCTGATATTTGAGCACGACGAGATTGCCGATCGCCTCGATGCCGGCCGGCACCGACAGCCACACCGCCCAGCGGAACACGTCGACCGACGTGTCGAAGCCGGGGCCGAACACCTTGCGGATGATGAAGCCCGCGAGCAGGTCGAGCACGAGCGCGCCCGCGACCATCAGCGCGGCCGTCATGCCGATCAGGCGCCACACGTTGCGGCGCAGTTGCAGCGCGTCCTGCACGCGGTAGACGAACGCGGGCGCGATCGTCTGCGCGAGCATCAGCGCGAGCGTGATCCAGTTCTCGTTCAGTTGCTGCGCGGCCGCGTAGCGGCCGAGCTCGGCGAACGACACGTAGCGCTCGAGCATCAGCCGGTCGAGCTTCAGGAACAGGTACATGCAGACGAGGCCGAGCCAGAACACGGTGCCCGCCGTCGCGAACTCGCGCACGAGCGGCCGCTCGACGCGCCAGCCGAGCGCGCCGCCGTTGCGGCTGCGGTAATACCAGATCAGCGCGGCCGCGATCGCCGCGGCTTCGAGCGCCCACAGCCAGCCGAAGCGCGCGGGCGCGGCGGCCGCGCGCACGAAGAGCCACACGAGCGCCATCTTCGCGAGCGCGGCCGCGATGCTCGCGAGCAGTTGCGGCTTGCTGTACGTCATGCTTTGCAGCCACGCGTTGACGATGCCGACGAACGGCTCGCGCAGCGCGAGCGTCACCGCGAGCCCGGCCAGCATCGCGCCGACGAGCGGATCGAACGCGCCCAGGGCGATGGCCGCCCACGTGAGCGCGAGCGCCGCGACCGACACCGCGAAGCGCAGCGCGAACGCGCTGCCGAGCACGGCGCCCAGTTGCGCGCCCGTGCGCTGGACGATCGTCGGCACGAGGATCTCCGCGCCGCATACCCATGTGAGGGGCGCGAGCACGAGCAGGAGCGTGTTCGCGTATTGCCATTTGCCGAACGCGTCGGGGCCGAAGTAGCGGGCGAGCAGGCCGCTCACGACGATCGCGACGCCGATCTGCGTGAGCCGCTCGAGCCCGAGCCACGCGAGGTTCGCGACGGCCTTCGCGACGTCGGGGTTCGACAGCCTGGATTTCAGCATCGCGCGCTGCACGGCAGCGTGCGCGAGATGACCGGGCCGGCCGACCGCGGGAGCGGTTTTGCTGCGATGAAGCATTCAGGCATTAAAATGGGCGCGATCGGCGTAGCTGAAACCAGCGATTATAAGTTGGATCGGATTCGCTTCCGGCATCCACAGGGCTTCGCGTTGCCCCTCGTCGGTCCGTTCGGGCGATATTTTTTACGCATTCGCGTTGAGGCGGCCAAATTTTTTATGGACGACATAGAGAGTGAATCGATGATCTCCCAATCCATCTTCAAGGCATACGATATTCGGGGCGTGATCGGCAAGACGCTCGACGCCGGCGTCGCGCGCTCGATCGGCCGCGCATTCGGCAGCGAAGTGCGCGCGCAGGGCGGCGACGCGGTCGTCGTCGCGCGCGACGGCCGGCTGTCGGGCCCCGAGCTTGTCGGCGCGCTCGCGGACGGGCTGCGCGCGGCGGGCGTCGATGTCGTCGACGTCGGCATGGTGCCGACGCCTGTCGGCTACTTCGCGGCGAGCGTGCCGCTCGCGCTGTCGGGCGGCGAGCGCCGCGTCGATTCGTGCATCGTCGTCACGGGCAGCCACAATCCTCCCGACTACAACGGCTTCAAGATGGTCCTGCGCGGCGCCGCGATCTACGGCGAGCAGATCCAGGGCCTCTACAAGCGCATCGTCGACGCGCGTTTCGAGACCGGCAACGGTTCGTATGAGCAATACGATGTCGCCGATCAATACGTCGAGCGCATCGTCGGCGACATCAGGCTCGCGCGGCCGCTGAAGCTCGTCGTCGACGCGGGCAACGGCGTCGCGGGCCCGCTCGCCGCGCGCCTGTTCAAGGCGCTCGGCTGCGAGCTCGTCGAGCTCTTCACCGACATCGACGGCAACTTCCCGAACCACCACCCGGACCCGGCGCACCCGGAGAACCTGCAGGACGTGATCGCGAAGCTGAAGACGACCGATGCCGAGATCGGCTTCGCGTTCGACGGCGACGGCGACCGCCTCGGCGTCGTCACGAAGGACGGCCAGATCATCTATCCGGACCGCCAGTTGATGCTGTTCGCCGAGGAAGTGCTGTCGCGCAACCCGGGCGCGCAGATCATCTACGACGTGAAGTGCACGCGCAATCTCGCGCAGTGGGTGCGCGAGAAGGGCGGCGAGCCGCTGATGTGGAAGACGGGCCACTCGCTCGTGAAGGCGAAGCTGCGCGAGACGGGCGCGCCGCTCGCGGGCGAGATGAGCGGCCACGTATTCTTCAAGGATCGCTGGTACGGCTTCGACGACGGCCTCTACACGGGCGCGCGCCTGCTCGAGATCCTCGCGCGCGCGGCCGATCCGAGCGCGCTCCTGAACGGCTTGCCGAACGCGGTGTCGACGCCCGAGCTGCAACTGAAGCTCGACGAAGGCGAGAACGTGAAGCTGATCGACAAGCTGCGCGCCACCGCGAAGTTCGACGGCGCCGACGAGGTCGTGACGATCGACGGCCTGCGCGTCGAGTATCCGGACGGCTTCGGCCTCGCGCGCTCGTCGAACACGACGCCCGTGATCGTGCTGCGCTTCGAGGCGACGTCCGACGCGGCGCTCGCGCGAATTCAGGACGATTTCCGGCGCGCGCTGAAGGCGGCGAAGCCGGACGCGAACCTGCCGTTCTGAGCCTGACGGCGGTGCGTCACGCGGCGAGGGCGGCTTGCCCGAGCTTGCGCTGACGCAAGCCTTGTCGAAAAAGCGGCGACGCAATCGTGCGTTCGCCGCTTTTTGTCTGTGCCGGCCGCCCGGCGCGATAAAATCCGTCCTTTCGGTCTGTGCCGGCCGCCGCCGGCCATTTTTTTCAGCGTGCAAAAAATTCTGATCGTGCGCGTGTCGTCGCTCGGCGACGTCGTGCATAACATGCCGGTGATCGCCGATATTCGCCGGCGCCATCCCGATGCGCAGATCGACTGGCTCGTCGAGGAAGGCTTCGCCGATCTCGTGCGGCTCGTCGACGGCGTGCGCAACGTGCTGCCGTTCTCGCTGCGGCGCTGGCGCAAGCGCCTGAGCGCGTCGCAGACGTGGCGAGAGATCCGCGCGTTCCGGCGGCGCCTGGCCGAAGAGCGCTACGACCTCGTGATCGACTGCCAGGGGCTCATCAAGACCGCGTGGGTCGCGAGCTGGGCGCGCGGGCCGCTCGTCGGCCTCGGCAACCGCACCGACGGCGCCGGCTACGAGTGGCCGGTGCGCTTCTTCTACGACAGGCGCGTGCCGATCGCGCCGCGCACGCACGTCGTCGAGCGCTCGCGGCAGCTCGTCGCGGCGGCGTTGGGAGACCCCGCGCCGACGCCGGGCGATCCGGTCGACTTCGGCCTCGACACGCACGGCGCGGCGCGCGCGCTCGCGTCGCTCGACCTGAACCTGCCGGTGCCGTACGTCGTGTTCGTCCATGCGACGTCGCGCGCCGACAAGCAGTGGCCCGACGACGCATGGATCGGCCTGGGCGAGGCGCTCGTGCGGCGCGGCGCGTCGCTCGTGCTGCCGTGGGGCAGCGACGCCGAGCGCGCGACGAGCGAGCGTCTCGCGAAGGCGTTCGGCGCGGCGGCGATCGTGCCGCCGAAGCTGTCGCTGCCCGCGGTCGTCGGCTTGATCGACGGCGCGGCGGCGACGGTCGGCGTCGATACCGGCCTCATCCACATCGCGGCGGCGCTGAAGCGCCCGACCGTCGAACTGTACAATTTTGCGACAGCCTGGCGCACGGGCGGCTACTGGTCGCCCAACGTCGTCAACCTCGGCACCGCCGGCGCGCCGCCATCCCTTTCGCAGGCGAAGGACGCACTCGCGTCGTTCGGCCTCTTGTAATCCCGAGTCATCCCGACAGGCGATCATGAGCGAATCCCAGATCATCGAAATTGCGTCCGCCGACTGGAGCGGGCAACAACTGTCCGTGCCGCGCGAGCAACTGCTCGCCGGGCTCGAGGACGGCAAGGTGCTGTTCTTTCCGCGCCTGCGCTTCGCGATCGAAGGCGGCGAGGAAGCGCTGCTCGATCCGGCGCTCGCCGATCCGAAGCGCAAGAACATCAGCCTCGCGCCGAACGGCGGCACGCTCGCCGGCGTGGCGGGCGACGCGGTCACGCAGTCTGCCGTGCGCGCGCTGATCGCGCGCTTCCAGCAGCAGGCGGGCATGCTCGTCGACGGGCTCTTTCCCGAGTACCGCGGCAAGCTGCGCGTCGCGCCGACGAGCCTGCGCCTGATGCAGGTCGAGACGCGCCAGACGTCGTGGCGCAAGGACGACAGCCGGCTGCACGTCGACGCGTTTCCGTCGCGGCCGAACTACGGCGAGCGGATCCTGCGTGTGTTCACGAACGTGAATCCGGCGGGCGTGCCGCGCGTGTGGCGCGTCGGCGAGCCGTTCGAGGCCGTCGCGAAGCGCTTTTTGCCGCACATCAAGCCGCAGTTGCCGGGCTCCGCGCGGCTGCTCGAACTGCTGCACGTGACGAAGTCGCGCAGAAGCGCGTACGACCACCTGATGCTGAACCTGCACGACAGCATGAAGGCCGATCTCGACTACCAGAAGAACAGCCCGCAGCAGACGATGCCGTTTCCGTCGGGCAGCGTGTGGGTGTGTTTCTCCGATCAGGCGTCGCACGCGGTGATGTCCGGCCAGTTCATGCTCGAGCAGACCTTCTTCCTGCCGGTCGGCGCGATGGTTCGCCCGGAGCGCGCGCCGCTCGGCATTCTCGAGCGCCTGCAGGGCAGGGCCCTCGTTTGAGCGCGCGCGACTGGTTCTCCGCCGGAGCCGCCGCGCGATGCTGAGGGCGATCTATCGCGCGCTGTGGTGGCTGATCGCGCCGCTCGCGGTGCTGCGCCTTCTGTGGCGCTCGCGCAAGGAGCGCGGCTATCGCGAGCACGTCGGCGAGCGCTTCGGCTTCGGGGCGGGGCGCGCGCTCGCGCGCCACGTCGACGAATCGACGCCGGTCGTCTGGGTGCACGCGGTGTCGGTCGGCGAGACGCGCGCCGCGCAGCCGCTCGTCGACGCGCTGATGCGCGCGCGCCCCGACGTGCACGTGCTGCTCACGCACATGACGCCGAGCGGCCGCGCGACGGGCGAGCAGATCTTCGGCGAGCGCGTGTCGCGCTGCTATCTGCCGTACGATCTGCCGCACGCCGTGCGGCGCTTCCTGCATGCATGGCGGCCGTCGCTCGGGCTCGTGATGGAGACGGAAGTGTGGCCGACGCTCATCGACGAATGCCGCCGCGCCGACGTGCCGCTCGTGCTGACGAATGCGCGGATGTCGGCGCGCTCGTTCGGGCGTGCGATGAAGTTCGGCTCCGCCGCGCGCGAAGTGTTCGGCGGCTTCTCGCGCGTGCTCGCGCAAAGCCCGGCCGACGCGCAGCGCCTGAGCGCGCTCGGTGCGCGCAACGTCGCGGTGCTCGGCAATCTGAAATTCGACATGACGACGCCGCCCGAGCTCGCCGCGCGCGGGCGCGCGTGGCGCGCGGCGATCGGCGGGCGGCCGGTATGGGTCGCGGCGAGCACGCGCGACGGCGAAGAGGCGCTCGTGCTCGACGCGTTCGCGGCGCTGCGGACGCCGGACGCGCTGCTGATCCTCGTGCCGCGTCATCCACAGCGCTTCGCCGAAGTCGCGGCGCTCGCCGAGCGGCGCGGGCAGCGCCTCGTGCGCCGCACCGAATGGGCGGCCGACGCGACGGCCGCCGCCGCGGGCCGGCCGGCCGCATCCGCGTTGCCGGCGGATGTCTCGGTGCTGCTCGGCGATTCGATGGGCGAGCTGGGCGCGTACTATGCGGCCGCCGACGTCGCGTTCATCGGCGGCAGCCTGCTGCCGCTCGGCGGCCAGAATCTGATCGAGGCGTGCGCGGTGGGCGTGCCGGTGCTGATCGGGCCGCATGTGTTCAACTTCACGCAGGCGACGGCCGATGCGGTCACGGCGGGCGCGTGCGCGCAAGTGCAGGACCCGGCCGACCTCGCGCGCACGCTCGACGCGCTGTTCGCCGATCACGCGCGCCGCGCCGCGATGGGCGCGGCGGGCGCCGCGTTCGCCGCGCGGCATCGCGGCGCGACGGCGCGCACCGTCGACGTGCTGAACGCGCTGCTGCCGCCGCCGCGCGTCGCGTCGGCGGCAAACGACGAAGGCGGGGAGGGCGGGCTCGACGCGGGCGCCGCAATCGACTGAGCGGCGCGCGCGGGCGCCGTATTCATGCCGTCTCGGCGGCCGCGTCGCGCGGCGGCCGTGCGGCGCGGCCGCGCGAATGCTCGGCGCTCAGACCGTCAGCAATCCTTTCTTCTCGATGAACGCGATCACGTCGGCGACGCCATCGAGCGCCTTCAGATTGCACATCACGTACGGGCGCTCGCCGCGCATCTTCTTCGTGTCGGACGCCATGACGTCGAGGTTCGCGCCGACGAGCGGCGCGAGGTCCGTCTTGTTGATCACGAGCAGATCCGATTTCGTGATCCCCGGGCCGCCCTTGCGCGGAATCTTCTCGCCGCCCGCGACGTCGATCACGTAGATCGTCAGGTCCGACAGCTCGGGGCTGAACGTCGCCGCGAGATTGTCGCCGCCGGATTCGATGAACACGATGTCCGCGTTCGGAAAGCGCGCGAGCATCCGGTCGACCGCCTCGAGATTGATCGACGCATCCTCGCGGATCGCCGTGTGCGGGCAGCCGCCCGTCTCGACGCCCATGATCCGCTCTTCGGGCAGCGCGCCCGCGATCGTCAGGAGGCGCTGGTCTTCCTTCGTGTAGATGTCGTTCGTGATCGCGACGAGGTCGTAGCGCTCGCGCATGCCCTTGCAGAGCATTTCGAGGAGCGTCGTCTTGCCGGAGCCGACAGGGCCGCCGATGCCGACGCGCAGCGGCGGGAGCTTCTTCGTGCGGCGGGCTGCCGCCGCTGAGCGAGGTGCGTTCATGATTCGGTGCGTGACAATGCTCTGGGGTGCTTATGAACGGAACAGCCGCGAATACTGCGATTCGTGCCGCGCGGACAGGATGCCGAGCTGCGGCGCGAACGTGTTGATCGCATCGGGCGGCGTCGCGAGCGCGCGGCGCACCGCGTCGCGGATCGGCTCGCGCAGCGCGACGATGATTTTCTGGCCGGCGAGCTGGCCGAGCGGCACCGCCTTGATCGCGGCGGCCGTCTGGTTCTCGACCCAGCCGAACGCATACGCGGCGAGCGCCGCGTCGGGCGTCGCGCCGTGCGCGGCGGCGGCGAACGCGAACGCGCTCGGCAGCGCGATCGGCGAGATCGACGCGAGCGTCGCGCGGCGCGCGGCGTCGCCCCATTCGAGCGATGCGCAAAGCTGCGCGAGCGACCAGCCCATCTGCTCGGTCTCGCGGCGCAGCTCCGACGATTCGCGGCTCGCGACGAATTCCTCGTTCGCGTCGGCGAGCGCCGTCGCGTCGTGCGCGCGCCAGCGCGCGAGCTGATGCGCGAGGAACGGCAGCTCGCCGTGCGCGAGCACGTCGGCAAGCCCGCTCGCGATCCAGTCGCGCACGCCGTCGGCATTGCGAATCAGCGGCGCGTCGAGCGCCGCTTCGAGCCCCTGCGAATAGCTGAACGCGCCGATCGGCAAGGCCGGCGACGCGAGGTGCAGCAGCGCGACGAGCTCAGCGGTGTCCATGACCGTGGCCGTGCGAGCAGGACGGACCATGCCGATGATCATGATCATGATCGTGATCGTGCGAGTGGCCGTGATGCTCGTCGAACACCTGCTGCGCGAGCGCGTAATCCTCGGCGAACGTCGCGTCGTGCCCGTGACGGTGCCCGCCTCCATACGCGCCGGCTTCCGGCTGGAACGGCGCGTTCGCGCGCTCGATCGTCGCGCCGAGCCGCGTCAGCATGTCGGCCAGCACCGGATCGTATTCGAGCTTCAGGCAGCCCGCGCCGATTTCGACGGGCGTATGGCGGTTGCCGAGGTGATACGCGGCGCGCGTGAGCGTGAGCGCGTCGGGCGCGCGCACGAGCAGCACGGCCTCGTGCGCGGCGGCCACGCGCACGAGCGCGCCGTCGTCGGCGACAAGCACGTCGCCGTCGCGCAATACGGTGCCGCGCGGCAGCACGAGCGCGACGTCCTCGCCCGTGTCGAGCGTCGCGGCGAGCCGGCTCCGGCAGCGCGCGTCATAGGCGAGCGTGAGCGCAGGCGCGCGCGCGACGAGCGTCGCGGCGAGTTTCACGTTCGGGGCGATGCGTTTGTCGATCGTGCGCATGATGATTCGTCAGGACTTCAGAACAGGAAGTAGCGCTGCGCCATCGGCAGTACGGCGGCGGGCTCGCAGGTGAGCAGCGCGCCGTCGGCGACGACGTCGTAGGTTTCGGGGTCGACGCTGATGGCCGGCTGCCATGCGTTGTGGATCATGTCGCGCTTCGTCACCGTGCGGCAGCCGCGCACCGGCACGAGCCGCTTCGCGAGTCCGTAGCGTTTGCCGATGCCCGCGTCGAGCGCGAGCTGCGACACGAACGTGAGCGACGTGCGCGCGAGCGCGCCGCCGCGGGTGGCGAACATCTCGCGGTAGTGGACAGGCTGCGGCGTCGGGATCGACGCGTTCGGGTCGCCCATCTGCGCGATCGCGATCATCCCGCCCTTGACGATCATCGCCGGCTTGACCCCGAAGAACGCGGGCTGCCACAGCACGAGGTCCGCCCATTTGCCCGGCTCGATCGAGCCGACTTCGTGCGCGATGCCGTGCGTGAGCGCCGGATTGATCGTGTACTTCGCGACGTAGCGCTTCGCGCGGAAATTGTCGTTGCGCGCGCTGTCCTCGGCGAGCGCGCCGCGCTGCACCTTCATCTTGTGCGCGGTCTGCCACGTGCGGATGATCACTTCGCCGACGCGGCCCATCGCCTGCGAATCGGACGACAGCATCGACAGCGCGCCGAGATCGTGCAGGATGTCCTCGGCCGCGATCGTTTCGCGGCGAATCCGCGATTCGGCGAACGCGAGATCTTCGGCGATCGACGGATCGAGGTGATGACAGACCATCAGCATGTCGAGGTGCTCGTCGAGCGTGTTGATCGTGTACGGGCGCGTCGGATTCGTCGACGACGGCAGCACGTTCGGCTCGCCGCACACCTTCAGGATGTCGGGCGCGTGGCCGCCGCCCGCGCCCTCGGTGTGGTACGTATGGATCGTGCGGCCCTTGAACGCGGCGACCGTCGCCTCGACGAAGCCGCCTTCGTTCAGCGTATCGGTGTGGATCGCGACCTGCGTGTCGGTGTCGTCGGCCACCGTCAGGCAGTTGTCGATCGCGGCGGGCGTCGTGCCCCAGTCCTCGTGCAGCTTCAGGCCGATCGCGCCCGCCCCGATCTGCTCGACGAGCGGCTGCGGCCGGCTCGCGTTGCCCTTGCCGAGAAAGCCGAGGTTGATCGGCCAGCCGTCGGCCGCCTGCAGCATCCGTTCCAGGTGCCAGGGCCCCGGCGTGCAGGTGGTCGCGTTCGTGCCCGTCGCGGGGCCCGTGCCGCCGCCGATCATCGTCGTCACGCCGGACGCGAGCGCCTCGTCGATCTGCTGCGGACTGATGAAGTGAATGTGCGTATCGATGCCGCCCGCCGTCACGATCAGGCCTTCGCCCGCGATGATCTCGGTCGCCGCGCCGATCGCGATCGTCACGCCGGGCTGGATGTCCGGATTGCCCGCCTTGCCGATCGCCGCGATGCGGCCGTGCTTGATCGCGATGTCCGCCTTCACGACGCCCCAGTGATCGAGGATCACCGCGTTCGTGATCACGGTGTCCGCGACGTCGGCCGCGCTCAGTTGCGATTGCCCCATCCCGTCGCGGATCACCTTGCCGCCGCCGAACTTCACTTCCTCGCCGTAGATCGTGTAGTCGCGCTCGACTTCGATCAGCAGCCCGGTGTCCGCGAGGCGAATGCGGTCGCCCGTCGTCGGCCCGTACATTTCCGCGTACGCGCGGCGGCTCAAACGTAATGTCATGTCGTCGAATCCTTCGGATGCCCGTGCGGGCGTGTCAGCGGAGCGCCGGCGGCTCAGAGCGGCCCCATCACCTTGCCCTGGAAGCCGTAGACGGCGCGCGCGCCCGCGAGCTCGACGAGCTCGACCGTGCGCGTCTGGCCCGGCTCGAAGCGCACCGCGGTGCCCGCCGCGATGTTCAGCCGAAAGCCGCGCGCGGCCGCGCGATCGAACGACAGCGCGTCGTTGACTTCGTGGAAGTGGTAGTGCGAGCCGACCTGCACCGGGCGATCGCCCGTGTTCGCGACGACGAGCGCGATCGTGTGGCGGCCGGCGTTCAGCTCGTGCTCGCCGTCGTCGGTGAGGAGTTCGCCGGGAATCATGCGGCCCTCCGGCGTTGCGTGCGATGGGCGCGGAGTCCGCTGCCGGACGGCGGGAGGAAATGAGCCATGCAGTGAATCATGACGCGCCTTCACGGAATCGGGTGGTGGACGGTCACGAGCTTCGTGCCGTCGGGAAACGTCGCTTCGACCTGGATGTCGGGAATCATCTCGGCCACGCCTTCCATCACGTCGTCGCGCGTGAGCAGCGTCGTGCCGTAATGCATCACTTCGGCGACCGTCTTGCCGTCGCGCGCCGCTTCCATCAGCGCGGCGGTGATGAACGCGACCGTCTCCGGATAGTTGAGCTTGAGCCCGCGCGCGCGGCGGCGCTCGGCGAGGAGCGCCGCCGTGAAGATCAGCAGCTTGTCTTTTTCTCGGGGAGTCAGTTTCATGAAAGAAACATTTTGGAAAACGTAATATTCGTGCGGCGCGTGTCGCGGCAGTCGCGAAGCTATCGTAGCACCGCGAACGTGCGCGTGCGGCGAAGCCTTCAGGTGTAAGTGAGCAAGGCATGTGCCATGCGTGTTGCGCGCGCGTTCATGCCGCGCGGCGGTGCGGCGCGCACCGCGATGGCGCGTTTTTCCGAAAGGCGTGCGTCAGGAATGTGCGGCGTTCAGGTTTGCCAGAGGCGCAGCGGTTTCGCGTCGACGCCGTGGACGATCGGGCGCAGCGCGAGCCATTGCTCGGCGAAGAGACGCTGCAGCGCCTCCATCGAATGCGCGAGCGCGCGGATCAGCATCGTGCCGGGCGCGACGCAGGTGACGCCCGCGCGCAGCGCGTCGTCGAACGGCAGCGCGGGCGCGATCGATTCGGCGAGCGCGTCCGTGCAGGCCGCGCCGAGCGCCCACAGCGTGCCGTACACGGGGAAGCCGCCGAGCCCTTGCGGCGCGGCGCGCAGCGGATCGCCTGCATCGAGGCGCGCGCGCTCGACCCACATCGGCCCGCCCGACGGCCCGACGATCTTCGAGAACGACGCGATGCTGCCCGCCGACCAGGCTTCGCCCGCCGCCTGGCGGCCGAGCTGCGTCGCGTCCCAGCCGAGCGCGCTCGCGCCGTCGCCGAGCTTCAGCACGAATTCGAGCGACGCGTGCGCGGCGTCGAAGAACAGATTGTTCTGCGGCAGCCAGTCGAGCTTTGCGCGCGCGCCGACGTCGATGTCGATCCGCTGCCGCGCGTCGAGCCCGTTCGACTTGTACCACTTCGTCGCGCCGGGCGTCGTCAGCACCGCGTGCGTGTCGGCGCCGAGCTTCACGTCGATCTCGAGCCGGTCGCCGCCCGCGACGCCGCCCGGCGGATGCACGATCACCGCGTGGCAGATCGCGTCGCCTTCCGGATAGAGCGGGCGCTGCACGCGCAGCGGGCCGACGTGCCGCCGATGCGCGAGCGCCGTGCGCCCGCCCGGCTGCCGCTCGAAGCCGAGTTCGAGGCGGGCGTGCCACGCCTTGGCGGCGGGGCGAATGAGGCAGGCGTGGGTTTCGTGGGCGGACATCGGTCGAATCGGGAGAATCGGGCAAGCGGGCGCGCCAATGCTACAGGATACCGGCTCGCCGCCGCGCGCGGCGGAGGATGACGATGGCGCGCGAACGCGCGCGCGGATGGGCACCGAAGCCGGCCGCTCGCGGATGGCGTACCGCGTCGTGCGCGCCGGGCATGCGACGCATGCCGCCCGGCCTGCACGCCGATGCGGACGCCGGCGCCGACGCTCAGACCGCGATCAGCTCGCGCACGCCGTGCGCGTCCATCTCGCTGCCCGCGCCGCCCGCGACGATCTCGCCGCGGCTCATCACCCAGTAGCGGTCGGCGATCGAGCGCGCGAAATCGTAGTACTGCTCGACGAGCAGCACCGTCATCTTCGTTTCGCCGACGAGTTGGCGCAGCGTGCGGCCGATGTCCTGGATGATCGACGGCTGAATGCCTTCCGTCGGCTCGTCGAGGATCAGGAGCTGCGGCTCGCTCATCAGCGCGCGGCCGATTGCGAGCTGCTGCTGCTGGCCGCCCGACAGATCGCCGCCGCGGCGCGCGCGCATGTCCTTGAGCACCGGAAAGAGCGAGTAAATCCGGTCGGGCACTCTGGACGGCGCCTTGCGGCTCGCCGCGCCGACGAGCAGATTCTCCTCGACGGTGAGGCGCGCAAAGATGTCGCGGCCCTGCGGCACATAGGCGAGCCCCGACGCGACGCGCGCATGGGGCGGCAGCGCGCCGAGCGGCTTGCCGCGCCACGCGATGCTGCCGCTTTTCGTCGGCACGACGCCCATCAGGCAGCGCAGCAACGTCGTCTTGCCGACGCCGTTGCGTCCGAGCAGCACGGTGAGCCGGCCTGCTTCGGCGGTGAGGCTCACGTCGCGCAGGATGTGGCTGCCGCCGTAGTACTGGTTCAGCGATTCGATTGTCAGCATCGCATCATCGTCCGAGGTAAGACTCGATCACCGCTTCGTCGCGCTTCACCTGATCGAGCGTGCCTTGCGCGAGCACCGCGCCTTCCGCCATCACGGTCACGCGCCCCGTCTCGCCCGCGAGCGCCGCGACGAATTCCATGTCGTGCTCGACGACCATCATCGAGCACGTGCCGCGCAGCGTGTTCAGCAGCTCGGCGAGCGCCATCGTCTCGTGGTCGGTCATGCCGGCCGCGGGCTCGTCGAGCAGCAGGAGCGCGGGGCGCTGCATCAGCAGCATGCCGATCTCGAGCCGCTGCTTCTGCCCGTGAGACAGCTCGCCCGCGAGCCGGAACGCGCTGTCCTCGAGCCGGATCAGCGCGAGCGTCTCCTCGATCCGCGCCTGCGCCGCGCGATCGAGCCGCGCGCGCAGCGACGCGAACCAGCGCTTGTCGGCCGCCATCGCAAGCTCGAGGTTCTCCCACACCGGATGCTGCTCGAACACGGTCGGCTTCTGGAACTTGCGGCCGATGCCCGCGCGCGCGATCTGCGGCTCGTTCATCCGCGCGAGGTCGAGCGTCTGGCCGAGGAACGCCTTGCCCGAATCCGGCCGCGTCTTGCCGGTGATCACGTCCATCATCGTCGTCTTGCCGGCGCCGTTCGGGCCGATCACGCAGCGCAGCTCGCCCACGTCGATCGCGAGCGACAGCTTCTTCAGCGCGCGAAAGCCGTCGAAGCTCACTTCGATGTCCTCGAGATAGAGGATCGTGCCGTGCGACGTGTCGATCGCGCCCGGCGCGACGACGTGCGACATCCCGGCCGTGCCGCTGACGGCGGGTTGATCGGCGCCGTCCGGCTGCGCGAGGTCGGGAATCATTGCGTTCTCGTTCATCGTGGCGTTGCCCGGCGCGTGACGGTTTCGACGAGGCCCATGATTCCGCGCGGCAGCACGAGCGGCACGAGCACGAAGATGAGGCCGAGGAAGAACAGCCAGTATTCGGCGAAGTACGCGGTGAACACGCTCTTCGCGCCGTTGACCGCGAACGCGCCGACGATCGGGCCGATCAGCGTGCCGCGCCCGCCGACCGCGACCCAGATCGCCATCTCGATCGAGTTGCCGGGCGACATCTCGCTAGGATTGATGATGCCGACCTGCGGCACGTACAGCGCGCCCGCGATGCCGCACAGCACGGCCGACACGACCCACACGAAGAGCTTGTACGCGAGCGGGCTGTAGCCGAGGAACATGACGCGCGTCTCGCCGTCGCGGATCGCGGTGACGACGCGGCCGAGCTTGGTCGTGACGATCGCGCGCGCGGCGACGAACGACGCGACGAGCGCGGCGAACGTGATCAGGAACAGCACCGTGCGCGTGCCCGGCGACGTGATCGCGAAGCCGGCGATGCGCTTGAAGTCGGTGAAGCCGTTGTTGCCGCCGAAGCCCGTCTCGTTGCGATAGAAGAGCAGCATCGCGGCGAACGTCATCGCCTGCGTGATGATCGACAGATACACGCCCTTCACGCGCGAGCGGAACGTGAAGAAGCCGAACGCCCACGCGAGCGCGGCGGGCGCGAGCACGACGAGCGCGAGCGCATACGCGAGATGCTCGGTGCCGCTCCAGTACCACGGCAGCCGGTGCCAGTCGAGAAACACCATGAAGTCGGGCAGATCGCTGCCGTACTTGCCGTCGCGGCCGATCGCGCGCATCAGGTACATGCCGATCGCATAGCCGCCGAGCGCGAAGAACAGGCCGTGGCCGAGGCTCAGGATGCCGCAGTAGCCCCAGACGAGATCGAGCGCGAGCGCGGCGATCGCGTAGCACATCAGCTTGCCCGCGAGCGTCATTGCGTAGGATGACAGATGAAACGCGCTCGACTCCGGGGCGGCGAGCGCGGCGAGCGGCACGCCGACGCCGACCGCGATGCACAGCGCGACGAGCGCGAGCCACGCGCGCCGCGACAGCAGCGCGGGGCGCGGCGGCAGCCCGAGCGCGAAGCGCGGCGAAGCGGGCGCGGCCGATGTCGCGGATGCCGCGGACGACGCGCTGCGCGCGACGGAAAGGGAATGGATCGTCGAAGTCATGTCATGCCTCCGCGCTGCGGCCCTTCAGGGCGAACATCCCTTGCGGGCGTTTCTGGATGAACAGCACGATCATCACGAGCACCGCGATCTTCGCGAGCACGGCGCCCCAGAACGGCTCGATCGCCTTGCTGACGAGGCCGAGCCCGAAGCCGCCGAGCACGGTGCCGGCGATCTGGCCGACCCCGCCCAGCACGACCGCCATGAACGAATCGATGATGTAGCTCTGGCCGAGGTCCGGGCCGACGTTGCCGATCTGCGACAGCGCGCAGCCGCCGAGGCCCGCGATGCCCGCGCCGAACGCGAACGCATACGAATCGACGCGCGCTGTCTTCACGCCGACGCACGCGGCCATCCGGCGGTTCTGCGTGACCGCGCGCACGAAGAGGCCGAGGCGCGTCTTCGTCAGCGCCGCCCACGCGATGCCGACGACGGCGAGCGCGAACGCGAGGATCGCGAGCCGGTTGTACGGCAGGATCAGGTTCTGCATCACGGCCACGCCGCCGCTCATCCACGAGGGATTCACGACCTGCACGTTCTGCGCGCCGAAGATCATCCGCGTCGCCTGGATCAGGATGAGGCTTACGCCGAAGGTCGCGAGCAGCGTCTCGAGCGGGCGGCCGTACAGGTGCCTGAGCACCGTGCGTTCGAGCACGACGCCGAGCGCGGCCGCCGCGACGAACGACACGGGAATCGCGGCGAGCGGATACCAGTCGAACGCGCCGGGCAGATAGCGCTGCACGAGCGTCTGCACGACGTAGGTCGCGTATGCGCCGATCATCAGGAACTCGCCGTGCGCCATGTTGATGACGCCGATGAGGCCGTACGTGATCGCGAGGCCGAGCGCGGCGAGCAGCAGCACGCTGCCGAGCGACAGCCCCGCGAACAGCGTGCCCGCGATTTCGCCGCGCCGCTGGATCGTGTAGAGCGCGTCGAGCCCTTGCTGCGCGGCTTCGCGCACGCGCGCATCGGGTTCCGCATCGCTGCCGTCGGGACGCTTCGCGACGAGCGGGCGCAACTGCTCGATCATGTCGAGATCGCTTCGCGCGGCGACGAGCCGCACCGCTTCGAGGCGCTTCGCGGGATCGGCATCGCGCAGCGCGGCGATCGCCCACAGCGCGTCGAGGCGGCGCTTGAGCGTCGGGTCGGTTTCCTTCGCGCGCGCCGCGTCGATCATCGGCTTGACCGAAGCGTCGGGGCTCTTCAGCAGCGCGTCGATCGCGCGGCGACGCGTGTCGACGTCGGGCGACGCGAGATCGAGCCCCGACAACACATTTGCGATCCTCGTGCGCAGCAGATTGTTGAGCATCACGGGCTGCGCGTCGCCCGCCTGCGCGGGGGCGTTCGTCAGCGCGTCGCGCGCGGCGTCGCCGCTCTGGATCAGGATGCGTCCCGCGTCGGTCGCGAGCGCGTCGCCGTTCGCGAGCGCGTTCAGCAGCGCGACGTCGGCGGCGTCGCGCTCGGCGGCAAGACGGTCGATCGCGGCGCTCTTTGCATCGAAGTCGTCGCCGGCGAGCGCGGCGGTGTCGGCGGCCGTGACCGCGAGCGCCGCGCGCGGCGCGCCGAGCGAAAGCGCCGCGCAGACGGCGAACGCCGCGAGCGCACGAGCGGCGCGGCTCAAAGGCGTGGGCATCGGTAGGTCCTCGCGAAAGGGGAGAAAGCGCGCGGCGTGGCCGCGCGCGAGGACGGCGCCGCGCCGTTGCGCGGCGCCTGCGCGGGCGTCAGGCGAGCGCCGCGCGACGGCGGCGCAGGAACTCGGGAATCGAGCCGACCACATCGGGCTTGCCCTGGTTGCCCGCGATGAACGGGCTCCACGGCTGCGCGCGGACCGCCGTCTTCGTCTTCCAGACGACGTTGAACTGGCCGTCGCCGCGGATCTCGCCGATCATCACCGGCTTGTGCAGATGATGGTTGCCGTCCATCGTCAGCGTGAAGCCCGACGGCGCGGCGACGCTCTGGCCGATCATCGCCGCGCGCACGCGGTCGACATCGGTGCTCTTCGCCTTCTCGACCGCCTGCTTCCACATGTGGATGCCGACGAACGTCGCCTCCATCGGATCATTGGTCACGCGCTTCGCGCCGCCCGGCAGGTTCTGCGACTTCACCCACGCGGCGAACTGCTCCTTGAACTTCGCGTTCGCCGGACCCTTCACCGACATGAAGTAATTCCACGCGGCCAGATGCCCGACGAGCGGCTTCGTGTCGATCCCGCGCAGTTCCTCCTCGCCGACCGAGAACGCGACGACCGGCACGTCGGTCGCCTTGATCCCCTGGTTGCCGAGCTCCTTGTAGAACGGCACGTTCGAATCGCCGTTGATCGTCGAGATCACGGCCGTCTTGCCGCCTTGCGCGAAGGTCTTGATGGTCGCGACGATGGTCTGGTAATCACTGTGCCCGAACGGTGTGTAGACTTCCTGAATATCGGATTCCTTCACGCCCTTCGATTTCAGGAACGCGCGCAGGATCTTGTTGGTCGTGCGCGGATACACGTAATCGGTGCCGAGCAGGAAGAAGCGCTTCGCACCGCCGCCTTCGGCGCTCATCATGTACTCGACGGCCGGAATCGCCTGCTGGTTCGGCGCGGCGCCCGTGTAGAACACGTTGCGCGACATCTCCTCGCCCTCGTACTGCACCGGGTAGTAGAGCAGGCCGTTCAGCTCCTCGAACACGGGCAGCACCGACTTGCGCGACACCGACGTCCAGCAGCCGAACACGCACGCGACCTTCTCCTGCGTGAGCAACTGGCGCGCCTTCTCGGCGAAGAGCGGCCAGTTCGATGCGGGGTCGACGACGACGGGCTGGAGCGGCCGCCCGAGCACGCCGCCGCTCTTGTTGATGTCGGCGATCGTCATCAGCGCGGTGTCCTTGAGCGAAGTTTCGGAGATCGCCATCGTGCCCGACAGCGAATGCAGGATGCCGACCTTGATCGGGCCTTTGCCCGAATCCGCCGCGCGCGCGAGGGGGCTTTGTCCCGCGAGCGCCATGACGCCTGCCATCGATCCGAACTTCAAAAGACTGCGACGTTTCATCGAGTTCCCCTTGCCTGTTGGAGTGTGGGCGCGCACCGGAGCGGACGCGCGGCGAACCGGTTACGCAAGGCATGTGCCAGATGCGGGCCGGCGCGCGTGCGCGCGCCCGTCCACGGGGCTTCCGACGATGCGCCGCGGTGCCTGCAGCGCCCGCGTGCGTGCATTGCGTGGGCCGTTGCGGTGCAGCGCCGTGCACGCGCGTGCTGCATGGTTGTGCATCGCGAGCCGCATGCTTACACTCTCAAGGCGAATTTCCATCGATGCGGCGCTTGGGTGTCGCATCCGTCAGCGCGCATCGCGACGCATTCCAGACATCGTTCGATCGATCTCCGAGGAGCCTTTCATGACCGAGCACGTTTCGCAGACCCCCGACCTTTCCGCATTCTGGATGCCGTTCACCGCGAACCGGCAATTCAAGGAAGCGCCGCGCCTGCTCGTCGCGGCGAAGGGGATGTATTACACGTCGCACGACGGCCGCCGCATCCTCGACGGCACCGCGGGCCTCTGGTGCGTGAACGCGGGGCACGGGCGCGACGAGATCGTCGCCGCGATGAAGGCGCAGGCCGAGGAGATGGATTTCGCGCCGACGTTCCAGATGGGGCACCCGAAGGCGTTCGAAGCGGCGACGAAGATCGCGCGCCACACGCCGGGCGACCTGAAGCACATCTTCTTCACGAACTCCGGATCGGAGGCGGTCGACACGGCGCTCAAGATCGCGCTCGCGTATCACCGCGCACGCGGCGAAGGCCAGCGCACGCGTTTCATCGGACGCGAGCGCGGCTACCACGGCGTCGGCTTCGGCGGCATCTCGGTGGGCGGCATCGCGCCGAACCGCAAGGCGTATTCGGGCGCGCTGCTGCCGTCCGTCGATCATCTGCCGCACACGCTGAACCTGAAGGAGGCCGCGTTCTCGAAGGGGCAGCCCGCGTGGGGCGCGCATCTGGCCGATGAGCTGGAGCGGCTCGTCGCGCTGCACGACGCGTCGACGATCGCCGCGGTGATCGTCGAGCCCGTCGCGGGCTCGACGGGCGTGCTGATTCCGCCGCAAGGCTATCTCGAACGCCTGCGCGAATTGTGCGACAGGCACGGCATCCTGCTGATCTTCGACGAAGTGATCACCGGCTGGGGGCGGCTCGGCGCGCCGTTCGCGTCGCAGTTCTTCGGCGTGACGCCCGATCTGCTGACGATGGCGAAAGGCACGAACAACGCGGCGGTGCCGATGGGCGCGGTGGCCGCGAGCGGCGCGATTCACGACGCAATCGTGAACGGCGCGCCGGTCGGCATCGAGCTCTTTCACGGCTACACGTATTCGGGGCACCCGCTCGCGGCGGCTACGGCCGTCGCGACGATCGATCTGTACGAGCGCGACGGGCTGCTCACGCGCGCCGCGCGGATCGCGCCGATCTTCGAGCGCGAGATCCACAAGCTGAAGGACGCGCGCCACGTGATCGACGTGCGCAACCTCGGCCTCGTCGGCGGCGTCGAGCTGAAGCCGCGCGACGGCAAGCCGGGTGTGCGCGCGTACGAGGTTTTCGTCAGGTGCTTCGCGAAGGGCGCGATGATCCGCCATACGGGCGACATCCTCGCGTTCTCGCCGCCCCTCATCGTCGAGGAGGCGCAGCTCGTCGAGCTGTTCTCGATCGTCGCGCAGGCGCTGAAGGAAACGGAGTAGGCGGGCAGGAGAGACGGGCGGTACGCCCAGGTGAAGCGGCGCGCCGCCGCCGCCGCGATGCGATACGCGCTCAGTAACGCGGCACCGAAGGATCGACGTCGCGCGACCACGCGTCGATCCCGCCTTGCAGGTTGTAGAGCTTGGTGAAGCCGCGCGATTCGAGGAACATCGCGACTTGCGCGCTGCGCATCCCGTGATGGCACACGCAGACGATCTGCGCTTCGTCGTCGAGCTCCTCGCTGCGCGCGGGAATCTGCTGCATCGGGATCGACACGCTGCCGTCGATCTTCGCGGTCGCGATTTCCCACGGCTCGCGCACGTCGAGCACGACGGGCGCGGGGCGCGCCGGATCGCGCAGCCATTCGGCGAGCGCGGTGGCGGTCAGGATCTGCATCGGCGTGAATCGTCTCAGAACTTGAAGCGCGACGGCTCGATCGCGTTGACGAGGTGGTCGACGTAGGTTTCGAACACGTCGGCGACGCGGTACTGCTTGTCGTCGATGCGCGTGATGATCTGCGCCTTCATCACCGGCCGGCCGCCGACGAACGCCGCGAGGCGGCCGCCCACCTTCAGTTGCTCGAGCAGTTCCTGCGGGACGACGGGCAGGCCGCCCGACACGCAGATCACGTCGTACGGCGCCTTCGCGGGCCAGCCGCGCGAGCCGTCGCCGAGCACGACTTCGGCGTTCGTCACGCCGTTCTTCTTCAGGTTCTCTTCGGCGAACTTCGCAAGATCCGGATCGATCTCGACCGTCGTCACGCGCTGGCCGCGCGCGGCCAGCAGCGCTGCCATGTAGCCGGAGCCCGCGCCGATCTCGAGCACGTTCTCGTGCTTCTTCACCGCGAGTTCCTGCAGGATGCGCGCCTCGACGCGCGGGAACAGCATCTTCTGGCCGTTCGGCAGCGGCAGCTCGACGTCGGCGAACGCCAGGTCGCGATACGCGGCCGGCACGAAGTTCTCACGCTTGACGACCGACAGCAGGCTCAAGACGTCTAGATCCAGTACATCCCAGGGGCGGATCTGCTGTTCGATCATGTTGAAACGTGCTTTTTCGATATTCATGGTGTCATGCGGGCCGGGTCGGCCGTCAGCGAGGGGACGAAAAACGCTCGGATTGTACCAAACGGGGTCGAGGTCTTGCCTTCAGAATGCCTGCGTGCCCGAAGCGGCTAGCGCTTGCTGTTCTTGATCTGCTGCTCGAACGCGACGTCGAGCTTGCTGACCTTGCGCGGCTTCTTCGGGCCGAGGCCGTCGACGAACGCGACGAAATCCTCGAGCGGCAACGGCGCGCAGAGCTTCTCCGCGGCGCCGCCCGAGCGGTCGACGAGGTAGAAGAGGCCGCCCGGCATGCCGACCGCCGAATACTGCGGGTTGCCGGTGCGGGTTTTCAGGCGTTCGACCGCGCGGGTCGCTTGCGTGGTGCGCATCGTGCGTCAAAAACGAAAGTGCGGTGAAGCCGACACTTTATCAACAACGCGGGCCGAACGCGCTCAGACGGTCTTCGAGTAGCGGCTTTCGGACGCGCCCGACAAATACGCGTCGAACACCATCGCGATGTTGCGCACGTAGAGGCGTCCGGCCGGATGAATCGTCAGATGATCGGCGCCGATCGACAGCATGCCGTCGCGCTCGAAGCCGCGCAGCGTGTCGAGCTCGCGCGCGAACTTGTTCGCGAAGCGGATGCCGTACGCGGCCTCGACGTGCGAGAACGGCAGCACGAGGTTGCACATCAGATGCGTGATCACGTCGCGCCGCAGCCGGTCGTCGGCGGACAGCGTTACGCCGCGCACGATTGGCAGCCGCTGGTCGGCGAGCGCCGCGCCGTAGCGGGGCAGATCCTTCGCATTCTGCGCGTACACGTCGCCGACCTTGCCGATCGACGACGCGCCGATGCCGATCAGATCGGCGTCCGCCTGCGTGCTGTAGCCCTGGAAGTTGCGCTGCAGCGTGCCGTTGCGCTGCGCGCGGACGAGCTCGTCGCCCGTGCGCGCGAAATGGTCCATGCCGATGTACACGTAGCCCGCGCGCGTGAGCTGCTCGATCGCGAGGCCGAGCAGCGCGATGCGCGTCGCGGGCGGCGGCAGTGCGGCGCCGTCGATCTGGCGCTGCATCTTGAACAGATGCGGCATGTGCGCGTAGCCGAACACGGAGAGCCGGTCGGGCTCGAGCTCGACGATCGTGTCGAGCGTGCGCGCGAAGCTCGACACCGTCTGGTGCGGCAGCCCGTAGATGAGGTCGATGCTGATCGAGTGGTAGCCCGTCGCGCGCGCGGCGCGCACGAGGTCGGACGTCATCTTGAGCGGCTGCACGCGGTTGATCGCGCGTTGCACGTCGGGGTCGAAGTCCTGCACGCCGAGGCTCACGCGGTTGAAGCCGATCGTGCGCAGATGGACGAGCGTCGCGGGCGACGCGGTGCGCGGGTCGATCTCGATCGAGAATTCGCCGGTGCGGTCCGACGCGAGCGTGAAGTAATCGCGCGTGGCCGCCATCAGCTCGGTTGCCTCGGCGTTCGACAGGAAGGTCGGCGTGCCGCCGCCCCAGTGGAGCTGCGTGACGGTCCGTTCGGGATCGAAGAGCGCGGCCTGCAGCGCGATCTCGTGCTTCAACTGATCGAGATACGGCCGCGCGCGCTTGCGGTTGCGCGTCGCGATCTTGTTGCAGCCGCAGTAGAAGCACGCGGTCGCGCAGAACGGAATATGGAAATAGAGCGACAGATCGCTCGCCGACGCGCCCGGATCGGCCGCCGCGCGGATGTAGTCGGCGGGATCGAAGTTTTCGCGGAACTGCGGGGCGGTGGGGTAGGACGTATAGCGAGGGCCGTTCGCCATGTACTTGGCGAGCAGGTCGGGGCGAAACAGCGCCTCGGACGGAATCGGCTGCGTCATGCTGGAAGCTCGAAGTCGTGCTCTGTGACGTCGACCAGTATAGGAACCGGCGGTTTCATTGAATTGTGTAATAACGTCGCAGCGGCGGATGGCACAATACGGCGTTCGCGCGCGACTGCCCGCTTGCCGGGCGTTTCGTGACGATTGGCGGTGATTGGCGTGGATTTTCGGATATTTGATGTGATGATTGGTGAAATTGCCGCGAGTTCGAGGGAAACGTCCGCGCATGCGTGCCGCGAAGGCTGCGGCGCGTGCTGCATCGCGCCGTCGATCTCGAGCCCGATTCCCGGCATGCCGGACGGCAAGCCGGCCGGCGCGCGCTGCGCGCAGTTGCTCGACGGCGAGCGCTGCGCGATCTTCGGCCGGCCCGAACGCCCCGCGTGCTGCACGGGGCTGCAGCCGAGCGACGAGATGTGCGGCGCGTCGCGCGCGAGCGCGCTCGCGTGGCTCGCCCGGCTCGAAGCCGACACGCGGCCCGCCGCACCGCTTGCCTCAGCAGGAGATTCAGCATGACCCACATGAGCGCGCCGGGCCGGCGCCGCTTCCTGATCGCCGCGTGCGCGGCCGCGGGCGTTACCGTGTCGCTTGCCGCGTGCGCGTCGACGTTTCCGTTCATCCCCGATCACTACACGTTCTCGCAAGGCGACGTGCAGCGCGCGGTCGCCCGCAAGTTCCCATACCAGAAGACGGTCGCGCAGGTGATCGACGTCGCGCTCGCGAATCCGGTCGTCGGGCTGCTGCCGGACCAGAACCGCGTCGCGGTGCGCCTCGATGCGCGCTTCGAGAGCCCGTTCCTGCGCGCGCCCGTCAACGGCAAGTTCACGGTGTCGGGCCAGCTCGCGTACGACGCGCCGAGCCGCTCCGTCGTGCTGAAGACGCCCGCCGTCGATAGCGTGAACGTCGACGGCGATGCGCAACTGTACACGCAGCAGATCAGCGCGGCGGCGGGCCTGCTCGCGACCCAGTTGCTGACCAACTATCCGATCTACACGTTCAAGCCGGAGCAACTGCAATTTGCCGGCGTGAATTACGAACCCGGTACAATCACAATTCTTACAAACGGCATACGCGTGGCGATCGTCGAGAAATGACGTCGCGCCGCGCGCGGCCGGAGCGGCCGCGGCGGTCTCGTGGCCTCGGTTGATTCACTTCGGAAGCGGGCCACGGATGGACTGGATACTGATTTGCAAAGCGCTGGCGCTCGGCATCGTCGAGGGGCTGACTGAATTCCTGCCGGTATCGAGCACCGGCCACCTGATCGTCGCGGGCAGCTTCCTGCGCTTTCATCCTGAGCAGGCGAAGACATTCGACGTCGTGATCCAGTTCGGCGCGATTCTCGCGGTGTGCTGGGAATACCGCCGCAGGATCGTCGACGTCGTGACCGGGCTGCCCGCGCAGCGCGAAGCCAGGCGGTTCACGATGAACGTCGTGATCGCGACGATCCCGGCGGTCGCGCTCGCGCTGCTGTTCGAGAAAACGATCAAGTCGGTGCTGTTCGCGCCGGTGCCCGTGGCCGTCGCGCTCGTCGTCGGCGGCGCGGTGATCCTGTGGGTGGAGGGGCGGCAGCGCGAGCGGGGCGAGCCGGCGCGCGTGCAGTCGATCGACGCGCTGACGCCGCTCGATGCGCTGAAGGTGGGCCTCGCGCAGTGCTTCGCGTTGATCCCGGGGATGTCGCGATCCGGCTCGACGATCATCGGTGGAATGCTGTTCGGCCTCGAGCGGCGCGTCGCGACCGAATTCTCGTTTTTTCTCGCGATTCCGGTGATCTTCGGCGCGACGCTGTACGAAACCGCGAAGGACTGGCGCGCGTTCAACGTCGATTCGGTCGGGCTGTTTGCGATCGGGCTCGTCGCCGCGTTCGTCAGCGCGTTCGCGTGCGTGCGCTGGCTGCTGCGCTACGTGGCGTCGCACGATTTCACCGTGTTCGCGTGGTATCGGATCGTGTTCGGGCTGTTCGTGCTGCTCGTCGGGTATAGCGGCTGGATCGAGTGGACCTGAAGTCCGGCGTTCCGGCGGCCGTTCTGCTGCGACGCATTGCCCGGATATTCGTCGATCGCGGCGGCGAGCGTGCCGCCGCCGTTGCGGGCTTTCAGTTCGACCGGCGGGCATGCCGGTCGACGCCGCGCCTAGCGCGCGCGGCGTCGCGCGTCAGTCCGCGCGCTTCTTCCTGAACACGAGATCCCATACGCCGTGCCCGAGCCGCAGACCGCGGCGCTCGAACTTCGTCACCGGACGATAGTCGGGGCGGGGCGCAAAGTCTTGCGCGGTGTTTTCGAGCGACGGCTCCGCGCTCAGCACCTCGAGCATCTGCTCCGCGTAGTTCTGCCAATCGGTCGCGCAATGCAGGTACGCGCCCGGCTGGAGCCGGGCCGCGAGCTGCGCGACGAATGTCGGCTGGATCAGCCGGCGCTTGTGATGGCGCGCCTTGTGCCACGGGTCCGGGAAGAAGATGTGCACGCCGTCGAGGCTGCCGGGCGCGATCATGTGCTCGAGCACTTCGACCGCGTCGTGCTGGACGATCCGGATGTTCGACAGTCGCTGCTCGCCGATCAGCTTCAGCAGCGCGCCGACACCCGGCTCGTGCACCTCGACGCCGATGAAGTCGTCGCCCGGGCGAAGCGCGGCGATCTCGGCCGTCGACGCGCCCATCCCGAAGCCGATCTCGAGCACGCGCGGCGCGCGATGGCCGAAGATCGCGTCCCAGTCCGGCAGTGCGTTGTCGTATGGGACGACGAAGCGCGGGCCGAGCTCGTCGATTGCGCGGCGCTGGCCAGTGGACACGCGGCCGGCGCGCGTGACGAAGCTGCGGATGCGGCGCAGATGAAGCGGGTTCGATTCGTCGTCGGCGTGGCCGGTGGCCTGAGCGGCGTCGGTTGCCGAAGCGGGGGCGGCGTCGTTGGCGTCGTCGTGCGGCACGCCAGGGGCGTTCGGGTCGTCGTGGGTCATCGTGACAATGAAAGGCGAGGGGCGGGCCGGATGCGCGGCGCGCGACGGCGTCGCGTTCGACGGGCCGCCCGTACTGCGTATGAAATACGAAAAAGCCGCCTTCGACGAGGCGGCTTCGCATGCTCCGGCGACGGAGGGCATCCATAGCCGGGGAGGTGGAGCGGGCGATGGGAACATAACGCTGCACCCAACCCATTGATTAAAAAACAGTTTCTTTCTGTTCGCTCAATGGGGCAAGGCCGTATTATGTACCGGCCGGTCCTTTTTCGGCAAGTCAGGCTGTCTGCTGACATCCATCGACGGCTACTCACTGCGGCCAAGGCTTGCTTGGTCTGCATCTCAGGATGCGGACCGAGAGCAGGTTCTCGCGGTTCATGTCAGCGGCGAATTCAAACTATCGGCATTGCAGCGAATGCAGCTTCAGCTTCGGGGCCGGCTCGCCTTGGACCAGCTCACGGCGTCGGCCCCGGCCGGGATTCGCAGGGGGCTCGACGGATCGTTCGCCGGGCGCCACACCGCTTCGGCCACGTCCTGCGCGTGTGTGATAAAGCTCGCGTACCGTTGCGATCGGGACGAACTCGGGCGCCGCAACGAAGGCCGTGCCGCCGAGATAGCGCAGCGGGTTGGCTACAGTTCCGCCAGCACCTTCGGCGGCGCCTTCATGCGACACGTCGGCCGGCCGCCTATACAGTAGGCGCGCGAGGAGCGGGTGGCCGGGGCCATCCCGCTTACCGCTCGATCTGCCGATTCCAGCGCGTATCCCACTGCGCGCGGCGCGCGTTGATCGCCGTCCAGTCGACCACCGTCACCTTGCGCACGAGATCGTCGACGTTGCCCAGGCTCTGCTGCATCGCCGCCGGCATCTTCGCGAGACGGTTGGTCGGGATCTGCTTGCCGGCTTCGGCGGCCTTCGTCTGTGCCGGCGCGGACAGCAGGAACTGCGCGAGCTTCTGAGCCAACTGCGGATCGGGATTGTTCGCGACCACGCATAGATCGACGAGCAGCAGCACCGGCCCTTCCTTCGGGTTCACATACGCGACCGGAATGCCCTTGTCCTGCAGGTCGCCGACGGCCGTCGGCGTCAGCGGGAACAGCCCGGCTTCACCCGTCTGCACCATCTCCGAGATCTTCGCCGAGTTCGGGATGTATTCGACGACGTTCGGCCCGACCGTGCTCGGCCACTTGCTGAAGCCGGGCTCGACGTTCTGCTCGTTGCCGCCGAGCAGGCGGTTGATCGCGAGAAAGCCGTGCAGCCCGAACGTGCTGCTCGACGCGGACTGGAACACGACCTTGCCCTTGTATTTCGGGGCGGCGAAATCCATCCACGAAGCCGGCGGCGTCCAGCCTTTCTCCGCGAACAACTTCTTGTTGTATGCGATGCCGGTCATGCCGAGTTGCACGCCCGCGCCGACGTCGTCCTTCATCCGCGCGAACGGATACAACTCCTTCAGCGCCGGCGAATCGTCGAGCTTCTGACACACGCCGAGGCTGACCGCGCGCGCCATCACGCCGTCGTCGAGGAACGCGACGTGGATTTGCGGCTTGTTGCGGTTCGCGAGCAGCTTCGCGAGCACGTCCGACGACGTGCCGGGCACGATGACGACCTTTACGTTGTTCGCCTTCTCGAAGTCGGGCAGCACCTGGCTCGTGTAGGCCTTTTCCATCGGTCCGCCGTTCATGCCGACGTAGATCGTCTTCATTTGCGCGAACGCAGGGGCGCTGACGCACGTTACGCAAAGCGCGGCGGCGGCCGCGATCGTCCGGAGCAGTTTCATCGTTGGGTTTCCTCATGGGGGAAAGGGGCGGTCGGCGCGGCTTGCGGCGCAAAGCGGCCGATCGAGAATGCGTCGAGCGGCGTGGCGGTTTCGCCTGTCGTGACGAGATCGGCGAGCGCGTCGCCGACGCCCGGCGCGAGCAGGAAGCCGCCGCCAGAAAAGCCGAATGCATGCAGCAGGCGCGGCGTCGTGCCGCTCGCGCCGATGATCGGGTTGTGATCGGGCGTGCAGCCTTCGACGCCGCTCCACGTGCGGATCAGCAGCGCGTCGCGCAGCGCGGGCAGCAGCGCGCACGCGTCGCGCATCACGGCGCGCGTCGTGTCGACCGACGGCTGGCCGAATTCGCCGTCGCCGCGCCCGCGTCCGCCGCCGATCACGCAGTTGCCGCGCGCGACCTGCCGCGCGTAGACGCCGCCGCCGTACACGCCGAGGTTGTGCGCGATGAACGGCGGCAGCGGTTCGGTCACCCACATGTTCGGGTAGATCGGCTCCATCGGCACGGCTTCGCCGAAGCGTGCCGCGATCGCGTTCGCCCAGGCGCCGGCCGAGTTGATCAGCCACGTCGCGGTGCACGCGCGGCCGGCCGCATGCAGATGGAAACGTGCGCCGTCGTGCCGGACGTCGTCGACGCTCGTGTGCTCGAACACGTCCGCGCCCGCCGCGCGGGCCGCGCGCGCGAACGCGGGCGATACGACGCGCGGGTTCGCGTGGCCGTCGGTCGCGCACAGCGAGCCGCCGAGCGCCGCGCGGCCGAGCCACGGATAGCGGCGGCGGAACGCGTCGCCGCGCATCACCCGCAGCGGCAGCCCGTGCTCGCCGGCGAGCGTTGCGTACGCGTCGAGCGCGTCGAGGTCGGCGTCGCTGCGCGCGAGCCGCAAGTGGCCCGACACGATGAATTCGCCGTCGATGCCGATCAACTCGGGCAGACGATCCCAGATGCGCCGCGCGCGCAGCGCGAGCGGCAATTGTTCGACCGGGCGGCCTTGGCAGCGCACGCCGCCGTAGTTCACGCCGCTCGCCTGCGCGCCGCAGTCGCGCCGCTCGAACAGCCCGACGCGCAGGCCGCGCCGGGCCAGCGCAAGCGCGGCCGCCGCGCCGACGAGGCCGCCGCCGACGATCGCGACGTCGTAATGCCGGGTCTCACTCATCGCGCGCCTCGTCCGGAATCGCCGCGACGTCGTCGCCCGCGAGCGCGGCCGCGATCGGAAACGGCTTCACGGGCGGCTGCGCGCGCAACCGGCCGACGTCGGCGAGCGGCCGGCCGGTTTCGGCGGCCAGCACGAGCGCGGCCGCGTCGCCGCACATGCGGCCCTGGCAGCGGCCCATCCCGACGCGCGTCAGCGCCTTCAGCCGGTTGAGCTCGGTCGCTTCGCCGCCGCGGATGCAGCGCCGCAGCGCGCCCGCGTCGATCTCCTCGCAGCGGCACACGATCGTATCGTCGGGGCAGCGCGCGGCTTCCTCGGCGGGCGGTGCGAACGCCGCTTCGAGGCCCGCGCGGAATGCGCCGATGCGAGCAAGCGTGCGTTCGAGCGTGGTCGCATCGGGTTTGCCGGACAGCGACGGAGACGCAGACGCGATGCCGGCGTCGTCGAGCAACGCGAGCGCTGCGCGCCGGCCCGATGCCTCGGCCGCGACGGCGCCTGCGATGCCCGCGCCGTCGCCCGCGACATAGACGCCGCGCACCGACGTGCGGCCGGCTGCGTCGCGTTCGGGCAGCCATGCGCGATTGACCGGATCGAAACGGAACCGGCAGCCGGCGAGATCGGCGAGTTGCGTTTCCGAACGCAGACCGAAGCCGAGACCGAGCGCATCGCAGTCGAGCACGCGCGGCGGCGCTTCGTTGCCGGCCGCGCGCCATGCGAGCCCCGTCACGTGCTGTTCGCCGAGCACGCGTTCGAGCGCGACGCCCGTTTCGATCGCGACACCGTGCGCGTGCAGCCAGCCGATGTAATAGAGGCCCTTCGCGAACGTTGACGGCATGCGCAGCAGCGCCGGCGCGGCGGCAGCCTGGCGGCGCAGCGGGCTCGTGTCGAGCACGGCCACGACGTGCGCGCCGGCCTTCGCATACTGATAGGCGACGAGATACAGCAGCGGCCCCGTGCCCGCGAACACGATGCGCCGGCCGATCGCGCAGCCCTGTGCCTTCAGCGCGACCTGCGCGCCGCCGAGCGTGTAGACGCCCGCGAGCGTCCAGCCCGGCACGGGCAGCATGCGGTCGGTCGCGCCGCTCGCGACGATCAGGTGCGAGAACGGCACGGTCACTTCGTGGCCGTCCTGCAGCGTGTCGACGCGGCCCGCGCCGCATGCCCACGCGAGCGTGTCCGGCCGATAGTCGACGTGCGGCAGCAGCGCGGCCATCGTCCGGTGCACCGCATCGGCCTTCGCGGCTTCGAAGCCATACAGCGTGCGCTTGCCGCGCGCGAAGCCGCCGTCGGCAGGCGGTTGACGGTAGATCTGGCCGCCCCAGCACGCGTTCTCGTCGATGACGACAGGGCGCAGCCCCGCGTCGACGAGCGCCTCCGCCGCGCGCACGCCGGCCGGCCCCGCGCCGACGATCACCGGTTGCAGCGCGTCGTTCATCGCGCGTCTCCGGTGATGGGCGGCCGCGCGCCGGTGAGAATCCGCATGCCGTCGGCGATCGGCGTCGAACAGGCGCGCACGCGCGCGCCCGCCTCGGTGCGCACCCAGCAGTCCTGGCATGCGCCGATCAGGCAGAAGCCCGCGCGCGGCTGGCCGCCGAATTCGCTCACGCGCACGCGGCGCTGCGCGACGAGGATCGCGGTGAGCACGGTGTCGCCGGCGAGCGCGTGCGCGGGGCGGCCGTCGAGCGTGAACGCGACGTGCGCACGCTCGCGCTCGGCGATGCGCACGAACTGCGCGCCGTCGGCCGTGGCTTCGGACGTGGTGGAACGGGAAACGGGAGTCGACATCAATGTTGACCGATCAGGATGCGGTTCAGGCCGTACACGCGATCGAGCAGCAGCATCGCGCCGGCGGTGATGAAGATGACGAGCGCCGACACTGACGCCATCATCGGGTCGATCGACTCGGTCGCATACATGTACATGCGCACGGGCAGCGTGACCGTTTGCGGCGACGTGATGAAGATCGACATCGTCAGTTCGTCGAAGCTGTTGATGAACGCGAGCAGCCAGCCGCCCGTGATGCCGGGCACGATCATCGGCAGCGTGATGCGGCGCAAGGTCGTCCACGGGTCCGCGCCGAGCGAGCAGGCGGCCTGCTCGACGCTGCGGTCGAGGCCCGCGACGGACGCGAGCACGAGCCGCATCACGAACGGCGTGATCACGATCATGTGCGCGAGCACGAGCCACGCGAACGAGCCAGTCGCGCCGATCAGCGCGAAGAAGCGCAGCAGCGCGATGCCGAGCACAAGGCCGGGGATCACGAGCGGCGACAGCAGCAGGCCGTTCAGGAACGCGCGGCCGGCAAACGTCGCGCGGCCGATCGCAAGGCCGGCGGGCAATGCGATCGCGAGCGACAGCGTCGCCGATGCGAACGCGAGCTTCACGCTGTTGACGAACGCGGTGACGAAGTCGGGGTAGTCGAGGATCGCGCGGAACCAGCGCAGCGACAGCCCGTGCGTGGGCAGCGTCAGCGTTTCGTCGGGCGTGAACGCGACGAGCACGACGATCGCGAGCGGCGCGAGCACGAACGCCATCACGAGCGTGTGGAACGCGAGGGCGAAGGGGCCGTTCTTGCTCATCGGGAGGCGCCCCCGAGGCTGCGCGCGTAGCGGCGTTCGAGCACGCGGTAGTAGGTGAGCATCACGATGAGGTTAGCCACCAGCAGCAGCACCGCGATCGTCGCGCCGAGCGGCCAGTTCAGCGAGCCGAGGAATTCGTCGTAGACGGCCGTGGCGGCGACCTTCAGCCGGCGCCCGCCGAGCAGGCCGGGGATCGCGAACGCACTTGCCGACAGCCCGAACACCATCAGGCTGCCCGACAGCACGCCCGGCACGAGCTGCGGCAGCACGATGCGGCGCAGCGTCGTGAACGGCGACGCGCCGAGCGACAGCGCCGCGTGCTCGGTCTGCGGATCGAGGCGCTGCAGCGCGGTCCATACGGGAATCACCATGAACGGCAGCATGACATGCACGAGCGCGATCACGATCGCGAAGGTCGTGTATTCGAGCTTGTACGGCCCAAGGCCGGCGAGCCCGAGCGCCTGGTTCACGAGCCCGTTCGTGTTCAGCAGCATGCTCCAGCCGAATGCGCGCACGACGACCGACACGAGCAGCGGCGCGAGGATCGCGAGCAGGAACAGCGAGCGCCACGGGTCGCGCATTTTCGACAGCACCACCGCTTCCGGCGTGCCGATCGCGATGCAGATCGCCGTCGTCAGCGCGGCGATGCCGAACGTGCGCGCGAAGATCGTGTGGAAGTAGGACGCGCCGAGCACTTCCGCATAGTTGCGAAGCTGGAACGCGGCGATCGGGCCCGTGGCCGGGTCGAAGCGGTAGAACGTGAGCACGAACGTCATCGCGAGCGGCACGAGCACGAGCGCGGCGAACAGCGCGAACGCGGGCGCGCACATCAGCCACGGCGGCGCATGCGCAGACCCTGTCGCACGCAGTGCGCGCGCGGCGGCGACGCGTGCGGGCACGAGGGCAGGCGCGGCATCCGCGGCGGCGGCCGGGCGCGCAAGGCCGGCCGGCGGCGCGCCGTCGGACGGCAACGGGCGGGAAGGCTGTCGCATTCAAGCCTCCCGGCGCATCACGCGCACCGCGTCGCTGCGCCAGTCGACGCCGACCGGCGCGCCTTCCGCGAGCGGTTCCGCGCCTTCGTTCTGGCAGCACACGAGCACCTCGCCGAGCGCGCTGTCGACGCGATATAGCCACTGGCTGCCGAGGAAGAAGCGGCTCGTGACGGTCGCCGCGAAGCGGCCCGCGCCTGGCGCGCACAGCCGCAGCTTCTCGGGGCGGATGCACAGCGACACGGCGTCGCCGACGCGCACGTCACGCTCGCGCGGCGGCAGGTGCGCGGTGCGGCCTGTTTCGGCGAGATCGTGCCCGAGGTCGATGCGGATCGCGTCGCCATCGTGCGCGACGACCGTGCCGGGCAGCAGGTTCGCCTTGCCGATGAACTGCGACACGAAATGGTTTTCCGGGCGTTCGTACGCGTGATAAGGCGTGTCGATCTGCGTGATGCGGCCCGCTTCCATCACGACGACGCGGTCGCTGATCGACAGCGCTTCCGACTGGTCGTGCGTGACCATGATCGTCGTCGTGCCGATCTTGCGCTGGATCGCGCGCAGCTCGAACTGCATGTCCTCGCGCAGCTTCGCGTCGAGGTTCGACATCGGTTCGTCGAGCAGCAGCACGGGCGGCTCGATCACGACGGCGCGCGCGATCGCGACGCGCTGCCGCTGGCCGCCCGACAACTCGCGCGGGAAGCGGTGCGCGAGCGTGTCGAGGCGCACGAGCGCGAGCGCGGCGCGGATGCGCTCGGCCCGCTCGGCCTTGTCGACGCCGCGCATGTCGAGGCCGAAGCCGACGTTCTCCGCGACGCTCATGTGCGGAAACAGCGCGTAGCTCTGGAACACGATGCCGAGCCCGCGGCGGTTCGGCTTCATCCGCGTGATGTCCCGCCCGTCGAGCGCGATGCGCCCGCGCGTCACGTCGACGAAACCGGCGATCATCTGCAGCGTCGTGGTCTTGCCGCAGCCCGAGGGGCCGAGCAGCGATACGAACTCGCCTTTTTCGACCGACAGGTTGACGTCGGCCACGGCGACGAGCTTGCCGAACGATTTCGTCAAGTCGGTTAGCGTGAGAAACGACATGGGGCGCTCCGGATTCGCGCATCGTGCGGCCGATGGGTCGTTGACGCGGACTCTAGCCAGCCATATTTCGGAGCGTCAATTTCGAATTCTGCTGAACGGGAGGAATTTTTGGAAAATTCCGGTGATCGGAATGAAACGGCAAGCCGCGTGCAAACCGTTCCGATGAGTGAAGGGCGCAAAGATCCGGAAATGCATGCGTCAATCCCGTGCACACCCGAATGCCCGCGAAATTTCGACACGGCGAGAATGGCGGCTACTGTATTCCGTTCAACGAAATCGCCGAGGAGCACCCGCATGCAGGAACCTCTTTCGCACGGAATGGCCGCCGCGGCGCGCTTGCCGGGCGACGACGCGCGCGCCGCCGATCCGGCCGGCGCGCCGGGCACCGGCATGCTGCAACGCGCATTCGCGATCCTGCGCGCGCTGGCCGGCATGCAGCAGGATGGCGTGCGCGTCACGCATCTCGCGAAGGCCGTCGGTCTCACGCAAGGCACCGCGCACCGAATCCTGCAATCGCTGATTGCCGAAGGGATGGTCGAGCAGGACGTACAGTCGAAGCTGTACCGGCTGAGCGTCGACTTCTTCGCGCTCGCCGCGCAGGCCGGCAACCCGAGCAGCATGCGCACGCTGTGCCGCCCGGCACTGCTGCGGCTGTGCGCGAGCCTCGGCGAGACGATCTTTCTGCTCGTGAAGAGCGGCTTCGACGCGGTCTGTCTCGACCTGTGCGAAGGGCCGTTCCCGATTCGCTCGTTTACCGGCGACATCGGCGGGCGCATCGCGCTCGGCGTGGGGCAGGGCAGCCTCGCGATCCTCGCGTTCCTGCCCGAAGCCGAGCGCGAGGAAGTGATCCGCTTCAATGTACCGCGCATTCGCGGCTACGGCGTGCTCGACGAGGTGTACCTGCGCACCGAGATCGAACGCGTGAGGCAACTCGGCTATGCGGGCCGCAACAGCGGCGTGCTCGACGGGATGGCTGGCGTCGCGGTGCCGATCCTCGATCGCACCGGCTATCCGGTCGGCGCGCTGAGCGTCGGCACGCTCGCGTCGCGCCTCGGCGACGACCGGCTGCCGATGGTCGTCGAACTGCTCAGGCGGCAGACCGATGCGATCGGGCCGCGCACCAATCCGTTCGACGCGGCGCTGCGGTGGCCGATGCATGGGTTGGCAGGGAGCGCGAGGACTTTTGATCGATGAAACAGAACCGAATCCGGGCGTGGCAAAGCTATCCGAGCGCCTTCACTGCCGCGTCGCGGCCCGGCGAGCGGTGCGAGCGTGGCGTTGCTGCACCGGGATCGCTTCGGCGTTCACTGTGAGTTCGCGTGCCCCTGCGGCGTGAGCCAGCTCCGACCCACGTCAACCGGGGCCGCTTGCATGCCGTGCTTCCACGCGAACTCGCTGCTCGTGGCCGTCACCGTCATGCGGAAAATAACAGCGGGTCTCGCTATCGAAACGTCAGGCGGACGTGCCTAACAGCAGTTTGGTAAAGCTTCTGGCGGTTGCGTGCAGTCGATCCGGATCGTGGTAAACGCGCTCGATCACGGTAAGCCCTCGCGAGAACACCACGATCATTCGGGCGGCCTGGGCCGGGGGAATGCTTAACGATGACCGAAGCGGCTCGCGCGAGAGAGATTCCGCTATGCGCGTCTCCAACCTATCGAGCAACGTCCGCAAGCACTCTTGAACCACTGGGCTTACCTCGTCACTTTCTCCCGCCATCTTTGTCGTCAGGCATCCGCGTGGGGGAGAACCAATCGACATGTTTCCGATTGCGAAGTCGAAAAAGCGTCGCAAAGCGAGTGATGCGGAGGGTGCATCAAGCGCGGCTTGCGCTTCCGACAAGAAGCATTTCGTGTATCGCTCATAGGCAAGCAGAAAGATTTGCTCTTTCCCACCGTAGGCGTGATAGAGCGAACCGCGCTGGACCTGAGTCGCCTCGGCGAGGTCCGACATGGACGTGGCCTGCCAGCCCTTCTGCCAGAAGACTTCCAGTGCCTTGTCCAACACGGATTCCTCGTCGAACTGCCTGACCATCGCCATGAAAACGATACTCCTCAAAGAGCGGTTAAGGTTCCACTTGCAACGTTCTTTGACAAATGTGTCAACGTTGACAATAATGACATTATAGGACAACGAGAGACGGTCAGGGTCGGACTGTCCTGAGTCCACGACGCGTTCGAAGCCCGCCACGCGAAGTGTCATCGTCCACAAGGGACTTTTACCTGACTTACGCCGCTCGTCATCCAATTGGAACCGTTTTTCTTCGTTTCTCACTTGATAAATAAGGAGTGCTATAGATGAGAAACAGTCAAATCAAATGCGATTGTGGTTTCGCCGTCTACCGCAGTACGCGCGATTGCCGCTTGACTCGCGGCGTCGCCGAGCGCTATCCGGATGGCTCGGTGGAGATAGTCCTACCTCTGCAATTGGTTGTTATCGACGAGCGCCCTTCTCAAGGGTCGGCTTACTACCGGACCAGTTCGAAGAAAGTACCTCAATGTCGCATCAGGGAGGGCGAAACAGCGGTGTCGAAGTGGCGGATCGATGATCAATCGGCACTCAATCTTTTTGCTGGCCAAGCTAGTGCCGAGGCCGAGCTTCCCGGCGATCTCTTCGAACGCAAGCCGTGTACTCCAGACTCGGTTTGGGCCAGTAGAAGTGCAACCTCTCGGATGTATGGCGCAAGAGCATCTTCACGCGATTTCGGCACGCGTCCAGCACGGTACGCACGCCTTTTTCGAAAAGCCTGAGCAACATTTCCAAGCTGAGGGTCCGCTTTACGGTTCCTTTTATGAGGGCCAATTTGATTTCCTTCGCGATGACGATGCATTCCGAATGCCGGAACTTCGTCGGAACACATCGCTTTGGGGCAACCAGGCGGACGAGGACGGCACGTGCATGACGGTACCAATCGTGTCGAGAAGCGTCTACCAACTCAAGCGCGCCGTTGATGAGACCGCAATGTTCACCCGGGCATGATTCGGGCGAGACCGAGGCCCGGCCGAATCGTTAAAGAATCCGAATTGAATCGCCGATCCGGGGGGCGCACGCGCTCGCGATCATGGCGTCCCCCATGCAAGGAGAAACAAGCATGCGTCTACTGAATCGCACACGAGTCCTCGTCGTCGGCGGCGGGCCGGCCGGCGCGACCGGCGCGGCATTCCTCGCCGCGATTACGAGGCGTTCGAGCGCCCGACGCCCGCAGCGCCGTCTCGCCATCGTTCCCGCGGCGCGACGAATGTCCTGTGGCGCGCCGTTCGCGATGCGCGAGCAGATCGACAGCCTGGCGCTGTTAATGCTTGATGAGTTCAATTCAACGGGATGAAAATGCCCGACCTCGCAGGATGCGTGTGTCGCGAAACTCGATGTCGATCGATTGCCACGTAAGGAGGAGACGATGCTATCCGTTCACGAGGATTGCAATCTGACGAACCATCGCAACGAGAACGATTGGATACCCGATCGGATTAGCCTGCGCAACGCGTGGCTTCCACTTGCCCATGCGTTTGAGATCAGCGAACGGGTTTCGCGCTGGCATATTCGATCGGAACCGTACTACCTCTGGCGAACGGGTGGTCGCATCCACACATCCCAGTGGCATCCCGAATTGCCAATCTCAAAACGTCCCCCGTCGCATCGGCAGGAGCACGCGGAACATTGCCCGGTGATCGAACGATATGGCTATGTATGGATTTGGTACGGCGATCCCGAGGCCGCAAGCGACACCTTTCTCCCAGATGTGCCGTTTCTGCCGCGCGATGGCGGTCTGCCCAAATATATGCAGGGCAACATCCGTTTCAATTGTTGCGCGCCGCTCCTGATCGAAAATCTGCTGGATTTGACGCACTCGGATTTCCTGCACGCGAAGGTGTTTGGTAACGAACGGTCCGATGAGGATCGGATCGACGTGCGTTATACATCTGAAACGGTGACGATGATCCGCCGCTGCAAGAACAAGTCGGTGATACCAATCATGCGTTGGTTCGGTGGCGTGCGTGCGAAGTATCAGGACGTTCATGCGGTGATTCATGTGCATGTGCGCAGTTCGATCGCGCTCGCGTATGGTCGCCACATTCCGGGCAGCGATCTGCCCTTGTTCCATCCGTGCGTGCCCGAGTCGGGCAACCACTGTCGGCTCAATTTCGCATTGAATGCGACGGCATCGCCGTGGCCGTTGCGCCTCATATTGCCATTCATGCCCTATGTCGTTGGACCTCAAGACAACAGCATGGTTGATAGGCAACGTGGTCGCTACCTCGAATCTGGCGAGCGTCGCGATCTTTTCTCGCGCTTTGATCAGGCCGGTCTGCGCTATCGAATTCTGCTGCAGCAACTCGCGAAACGGCAGAGAGAAGGGGATTTCGCATACGCGGATGACGCACTGCCGAATCAGGACGCGCGCGATATCCTCGGAATGTCCTGCCTATAGTTCAGGGAGAGCACCGGATAGCTTCCGAACGACATGCGCTCGCATTTGTCGCCCCATGAGCAACGGAAGCGCCAGGTCTTTGGCGCCGGTGGCGGAGACGTAGAGACAGAGTCCGCCGAAATCGGCCAGCGTGTACGGTGTGCCGGTTGTTCGTGGCGATCGTGCTCATCATGTTCGCCGGCATCCCGTTCATCCCGGTCAATCTCTCCACGATCAAGTTCGACACGACCCGCTCCGAGCAGTGCCAGGTCAAAGTCCCGCAGCCAGCGGACACGGGCTGGGGCACGTCGTATACCGCGCTTAACAACCAGAGCGCGCTGGTGCTCGTCTGGTGGTTCTTCATGTACGCCATCTCGAAGGCCGTCACCGGGGCAGCCGTGGCGGCGATCCCGTGCGGCACCGACCTGCGCCAGATCCGTATGGACGTGGATGCCACCCGTATCAACGACCCGGTGCTTGCCCAGGAGGTCGCCGACTTCACGCACGACTGCTACGGGCCGTCGCGCGCCAAGCTCTTCATGAACCGGCCCACGCTGTCGGACGCGCAGATGAACGACGTGACCTGGATCGGCTCGAACTACTTTCTCTACACGGGCGGCTTCTACGACACCTATCATTCGAGCGCGGTGCGCACGGCCTGGCCCTACGATGCCAGCCGCGACGCGGGGTTGGCTCAGGTGGACAGCGGCGGCGGGTATCCGACGTGCCGGCAGTGGCGGTCGGATGGGCGCCAGGGGCTGCGCAGCCGTTTGCTGGCGCAGGTCGATCCCGACTTGCTGACCCGTATCGGGAAATGGGCCGGCTTCCTGTCGCAGGCAGAGGTCGACGACTCGGTGATCCGGGCGACCGTTTCTCCCCAGCAGCAGAAGATGAACCAAGGGCAGGTCTATGCGGATTACGGCGGCCAGGTGGGCATGACGTTGCCGAACGAGGTGACGCGCGGTGCCGGCGACGTGGGGCTGGCCGTGGGCTCGCTGGGCTTTTTCCCGGCGATGGACGTGGTGCGTGAGGCACTGCCGATGGTGCTGTCGTTTCTGAAGATCAAAGAAGTGACCCGCCGCTCAATCGTCGTCGGATACGTGCGGATCAATCCGCCAGTTGCTCTTGTCGTAGAGGCCGAAGCCGTTGGGGCCTTCCCGCCACTCAGGTTGCGGATCATCCTGATCCAAGCCACCGTGCTCCGCAAGCCAAGCTGCTACGACTGCAAATATCAGCAACAGTGCCAGCCAAAAGACGGCGTAGAACAGGATGGCCACCACGCCGAGCTTGACGATCCACAGCGTGGTAGTAGCGCCGCCGGCGGGCATCCCCTGAGCCACCAGCCAGGCCACAGCTTCGCGCTCACGGCGGACGTAGGCACGCCACATCCTGCCTAACCAGCGGCCGAGGCGTTCTGCGTGGCTGCGATGGGTCTTCGTGCTCATGGCTCTCGTCACCTGCTACATGCGTGTGGGCTATGCCAGTTTGCTCCAATCGGTTCTGCTAATGGCTTCAATGCGTTCCATACCTGCCTCAGAACACTTCGTCATCAGGTTCCACCGGGCCGGGATCAGGCTCCACGGCGACACGATAGGTATCGACGAAGCGTGGCCAATCCGCATGGTCAATCAGGTCGATGTCCTCAATAACCCTGACCATCGCCTCGGCACGGTCGAACAAGGCGATGCTCGCAGCGGGGTAGTTGTTGCGCGATGGGTAGAGCACGCCTGCGAACAGCGGAAAGCCTTCGTCGCCGAGCATCGCATGCACCTGAGCGGACACCTGCTGCGTGTGGGTGTAGTCGCGGCTGGCCAACTGCTCCAGATTCAAGCCGAAGTAGCCCGCCATGACGCCCGGGGCCGTGAGGTCCGCGAGGCGCAGGTCGTCCAGAACACCCACGGCGCGCACCAGTCGGCTCTGAACTTCTTTCAGCGCGATGGCGCGCTTCGTGTCCGCGAGCCATTGGTGTTTGTGGAACACCGATTCCATCAACGCCGTGGGCAGGTCGCGGCCCAAGTAGAGCACACCGTAGCTCCGTGCGGGGTCGTCGTAGCGGTTGGTGCCGTCGCGGCCGTAGTACAGCGGGTCTCCCCGATACGCAACGCGGCTTACGTGCTGAAGCAGTTCACCGGCCTCGATCGGGAACGACGGCAATTCAATACTCACTCCAACCTCGTCTCAATGAGCGTGCACGCCCAGCACGTTGAACACCGCCCTGGCGACGTCGTCGATCGAGCCGGCCGTCACCGCATCCACCGGCGAACGCCGGTCCAGGCCTTCGAGCGGCTCGGACAGCGCACGGTAGATCGTCCAGTTGTCGATGCCTTCGACTTCCTGGAGCACGGCCTGCGTCAACTGTTGTTTCACTGGGTCGAGCTGCCAGTCGGGCAGCTTCTGGCCGCGCGGCCCCACGTTCAACGCCAGCAGCCGACGAGCGTCGATGTCCTTGTAGATTTGCTGGCGCGACTTGTCCGCCAACTTGGCGAACTCGGCGAGCGGCAGATTGTGCGGCTGCTCGAAGGCTTCCAGCATCGCGGCGCGACCACGCTGGATGTCAGTTGCGCCAGGCGTCCAGCGCGTACCGGCACGCAATGCAGCCGCCTTGCGTGCCAAGGTTTGCTCCACCGTCTCCGCTTCCAGGTTGGCAGGCAGTTCGACCGCTTCCACGCGCTCATGCACGAACGCCTGAAGCTCGGCCGCAAAGGCACGGGCGTCCCGGATTTCGACGGTCGTGAAGAAGCGATGCACATCTTCCACCGTGACGCGCGGCAGGTGGTCGGCAATGAATTCAAGGGTCTTGGGCATGGTCGTCTCCCGCAGGCAGGATTGAAACACGAGAACCACTCTAATCTCCTTTGTCTCGTTTGTCAACTTTGTAAAATTGCGGATTTCCTCCGCGACCCGACCGTCATCGACAGGGCGGACGCGGCACTCGCGCAGCATAGGACGGCTCCTCGCGCCTGAGCGCCGGCCAATCCGATCGGGGCCATCCCACATTGATGGTGGAACCACCTTCCGGGTTGCCCTATACCCAAAAAGTTGAAGGTCAAAGGGCTGGCAAGGGGCAAGGGAACGGGGGGCAAGGGGAAAGGCCCTACCCGAAAGGGCCAAAAGACTCCCCCGCCAGTCCATCACCGGGATTCGCCATGCTCTCGCTGTTCCACTGCAAAAAGGTTCCGCCGGCCGCCAGCGCGCCGTCGGCACGGCCCATCGAGCCATCCAAAGGGCTGACGCGGCCAGAGCTGGCCGCGTCGCTGCTGGCGACGCCGCGGCGGCAGCGGCTACTGGAACACATCTGGCAACGCACGTCCGTCTCACGCAGCCAATTCGCCGCGCTGTACCGCGCGCCGCTGGAGCCCTACGCCGAGTTGGTCCAGCAGTTCCCCGCATCGGAAAGCCACCATCACGACTACCCCGGCGGCATGCTGGATCACGGTCTGGAGATCGTGGCCTATGCACTGAAGCTGCGGCAGTCCCATCTGCTGCCGGCCGGTGCCACGCCGGAAGCGCAGGCCGCCCAAGCCGAGGCGTGGACTGCCGGCACCGCCTATGCGGTGCTGCTGCACGATATTGGTAAGGTGGCCGTCGATCTGCACGTCGAGTATGGCGACGGCGTCGTCTGGCATCCTTGGCACGGCCCGCTGTGCCGGGCGTACCGCTTCCGCTACCGCCCTGAACGCGAATACCGCCTGCACAGCGCCGCCACCGGCCTGTTGTACGCTCGCGTGGGTTCTGCTCCAGGCCCGGCATGATCACCAGTGCATACCGGAAAAGCTGGTTGAACCAGGTGCGTACCTTCTCGGCGACGGACGGCGCGCCGCGCTTTTCGATACGACCGACGATCTCGAGCAGATCAACACGGGTGACGTTATAGATCGACTGCTTGCGCAGAAGGGGGAGGATGTTCTTTTCGAAGATGCGCGGGATCATCGCGAGCGTGGTCTGCCGACCCATTTTGAGGCGTCCGTGTTCGCGGCGGAACGTGAGCCACTTTTCGTACACCGCCTCGAAGGTGTTCTGCTCGACTTGAGTGGCGATGTGCCGATCCTTTTCTTGTTGCCGCTGCGGATTGATGTTCTTGGCCACCAGCGTCCGTGCATCATCGCGGCGGTTGCGGGCCTCGCGCAGGCTGATCTCCGGGTAGTCTCCCAGGGACATCCGCTTCTGACGGCCCTGCCACGTGTAGCGGAAGTGCCAGGACTTGGCGCCTGTTTTCGAGACTGCCAACGAGAGGCCATCGAAATCGGGGAGGGTGTAAGCGTTTCCGGTGGCCTTGGCCTGCCGGACGGCCATGTCAGTGAGTGCCATCTCTGCTCCTGAACAGAGTCAGGAGTCAGATACTCATCCCATGGCTCGCTTGACCCCAGCAACAATCCGGACTCGAACCCGACCGCTTTGGTGGACTAGCGGATGGACCAAATCAGTCCAGCAGTAGGGGGATTTCGATGGATTTCGCTGGAGGACTGTCGAGGAAAAAACCTTTATCGACAGCAGCTTATGGAAATCGGTGGATATCCATGGAAGCTCAAGTGGAGCGGGCGATGGGAATCGAACCCACGTCATCAGCTTGGGAAGCTGAGGTAATGGCCATTATACGACGCCCGCAAAATAAATAATTCTACAGGGTTTGACGGGAGAAATGCAATGGGCCGGCCACCGTTCGATGCATTGCCGCCGTTATCACCCGACGGGCATCGTCCAGCGCCATCACGCGCTGCGCACACGTCCGCACGAGCGGCGCCGCGCGCCCAGATCGATTTCCGCGAGCAGGCGCGACGCATCGCGCCCGCCGCCCTCCGCGTCACACGGTCAATATCACGCTCCCCGTCGTCTTCCCCGCTTCGAGCGCCGCATGCGCGCGCGCCGCATCGCTCAGCGCGTAGCTCGAGCCGATCGGCGCGACCACCCCGTCGGCAAGCACGTCGAGCAGATCGCTCGTGCCGCGCGCATACAACCGAGGATCGTTCGCGTACGCAAGCGAGCTCGGCCGCATCAGGCCGATCGAACGCGCGAAGCCGAGATCCTCGACGCGCACGGGTGGAATCGGCCCCGCCGGCTGACCGAGGCTCGCGACGACGCCGAACGGACGAACGACGCGCAGTGTCTGCGCGACCATGTTCCCGCCGATGCCGTCGATCGCCAGATGGACGCCACGGCGCTCCGCGATGCGCACCGCTTCGTCGGTCCAGCCCGGATCGGTATGGAGCAGCACGTGATCGGCGCCTGCCGCGCGCGCCAGCTCGATCTTGCCCGCCGAGCCTACCGTGCCGATCACTTGAGCGCCGAGCCGCTTCGCCCATCGCACGACGATCTGTCCGAGTCCGCCCGCCGCCGCGTGCACGAGAATCCAGTCGCCGCGCGTCGTTGGATGCACTTCGTGCAGCAGCATGTGCGCGGTGAGGCCGCGCAGCATCGAGCTGCCCGCCGCCTCGAACGACAGCGCATCGGGAATCCTGACGAGCCGGCTGGCCGGCAGCACGCGCGACTCGGCATAAGCGCCGATCGGCGCGCCCGCATACGCGACGCGGTCGCCCGGTCGCAGCCGCGTCACCTCGCTGCCTACCGCTTCGACGACGCCCGCGCCTTCGAAACCGAGCACGGCGGGCCGCGACGCGACCGGATACAGCCCGCTGCGGAAATACGTATCGACGAAGTTCACGCCGATCACCGATTGCCTGATGCGCGCGTCGAGCGGCCCCGGATCGGGAACGTCGAGTTCGATCGCCTTCAGTACTTCGGGGCCGCCGGTTTGCGTGATCGCCATCGCAAGCGTCATGGTGTTTTCTCCAACGTGATGAACAGAAGGGGGAGCCGGGCGCGGATCCATGCGCCGAATCGAAACCAAGGTTATGGCTCGATGCGATCCGGTGTAAATTCCCCGGATCTGCACTGTGTCTGTGGAAAATTGCACCGATGTTCGATTGGGAAAACCTGCGGCATTTTCTGGCGGTCGCCCGAGTCGGCACGCTTTCGGGCGCGGCGCGCGCGCTCGGCGTCGATCATGCGACGGTCGGCCGGCGCGTGACGATGCTCGAAACCGAATTGCAGGTGCGGCTCGTCGAGCGCTTTCCGCGCCATTGCGCGCTGACGGGCGCGGGACGGCGGATCTTCGAGATCGCGTCGGCGATGGAGGCGGGCGCGTTCGCGATCGAGCGCACGATCCAGGCGGAGCGCTCGCAACTGGCGGGTGCGGTCGTCGTCAGCGCGCCGCCCGTACTTGTCACGAACTTCTTCGCGAAGGCGACGACTGCGTTTCGCGAGCGCTATCCGGGCATTCAGCTCGCGCTGTCGGGGCAGGCGCAGAGCGTGTCGCTGAGCCGGCGCGAGGCGGACGTCGCGGTGCGGCTCGTGCGCCCGAAGGAGGCGGGCAACGTCGTGCGCCGCATCGGCGCGATGGAGTTCGCGCTCTATGCGGCGCGGCGCTATCCGTATCTGCAGGAGCCGGCACGCTGGGAATTCGTCGGCTACGACGATCAGTTCGACGACATGCCGCAGCAGCGATGGCTGAAGAAGATCGCGGGCAAGCGGGCGATCGCGTGCCGGCTCGGCGACATCACGAGCCAATACGCGGCGACGCGCGCCGGCGCCGGAATCGGGATGCTGCCGCGCTTTCTGCCGGCCGCGGGCGACGATCTCGTCGAGCTCGACGTCGACGCCGAGCCGTTCGTGCGCGACATCTGGCTCGTCGTGCATCGGCAACTGAAGGCGTCGCCGCCGATTCGCGCGGTGATGGATTTCATCGTCGAGCGGGTGCAGGGCACGCCCGCGCTGCAGCGTTCGAGCGCGATGGCGCATTGATCGCGCGGCGGTGGATGCGCATGGGATCGGTCGTGCCCGCGCGCCGCTCGTCGCTTGCCGTCCAAAGGTCCAAAACGCTTGGCGGTGCGCCGCGCGAGCGTATGATCGTCCCGACTTCGAACGAAATCTGGAGCGAAACCGCCGCGCCATGTCCGATTCACGCCGCCCGCCTTCGAACCTGTCGTCCGCGATGCGCGCCGCCGCGACGCCCGTCGCGGCCGAGCTCGTCGACGCGGCCGTTCGCGCGTTGTCGCGCGCCGATGCGCTGCTCGTCACGGCGCGCGCGGGCATCGGCATCGATTCCGGGCTGCCGGATTTCCGCGGCGCGGAAGGATTGTGGCGCGCGTACCCGGCGCTCGGCGATGTCGGCTACGCGTTCCACGAATCCTGATGTTCGACGATGCCGGTTGGCTCGGCGCGCGGGACGCGTGGCGGTGGTCGAAATCGGCGCCGGCACCGCGGTGCCGATGGTGCGCTTCTTCAGCGAACGCATCGGCGACGACGTGATCCGGATCAACGTTCGTGAAGCGCACGCGCGGCGCGGCGACGTGATCGGATTGCCGGGCGGCGCGCTCGAGACGCTGCGCGCGCTCGACGCCGCGTGGCGGCGGGATTGACGCTCGACTGCGCGCGCGACGGCTGTTGCCGTGCGGGTGCTTCGCGCGGTCGCGAGCGGCGTGGGCCACGCGCGTCGGCGCGTGCGGTTGCCGGCCGGTGGGCGAACGATCGACCGGATATCGGCGGCGATCCGGGCGCTGCCGGGAAAAACGAAAGAGGCCATGCTGCGCGCATCGCCTCTCTTGATCGTCTCGAACGTCTGCTCGTCCGCGTTCGGCCCGCGTTACCGGATTCTTCTCGCGGCGCGGCGTCGCCCGCCGCCGAGCGGGGGCAGCCGGTCAACTCGTCAGGGTTGCGCGACGAGCCCCTGAACCAGGTCGAGCGCCTGCGGCGAGCCCAATCCCGTCACGTAGTCGTAGCCGCCGCTCGCGGTGCAGATCGTCCCGCAACTGCCGTTGGTGCCCGACGTGATGTCATGATAGTCGCTGCCGTATGCGGACTTGCCGACCGTATAGAGCTGGTTGTACGAGCCGGCGAGCTTGCCCTTGCCGGCCGCGGCGCGCATCGAGTTCGCGATCGCGAAGAGCGCCGCCCATTGCGGCGCGCCCGCGCTCGTGCCGCCTACGACGAACCAGCCTGATTGCCCCAGGTAGGTGACGGAGTCGTACACCGCGAAGCCCGAGCCCGGATCCGCGTCGTATGCGACGTCGGGCACGCCACGGCTGCCGGCATACGGAATCGGCCACAGCGCCTGGCCCGACGGCTCCGGCTCGTATGTGCCGACGCCGCCGCCGCTGCCGCTCCACGCGGTTTCGCCGACGTAGTTGCCGGATGCGTCGACGGCGAGCGTCGTGCCGCCGACCGCGACGACGTACGGCGACGCAGCCGGATATTCGGTGCCGTTGCCGCTGTCGCCGGACGATGCGACGAACGTGACGCGCGACGGCGCGCTGAAGTGGCTGTCGTAGCCCGTTTCCGAGCTGAATTCGCTGCCGCCGAAGCTCATCGACACGACGGATGCGCCCGCGCCGACTGCCGCGTCGACCGCGGTCATCAGATCGTTGAAGCCGTTCGACGCCGCCTCGACGAGCACGATCTTCGCCTTCGGCGCGATCGCGTGCACCCATTCGACGTCGAGCGACATCTCGAGCGACCAGCCGGCGTCGGCGCGCGGCTTGCTGCCGCTCGCGTAGAGCTTCCTGAAGCAGCCGTTCGACGTCGTGCAGGGCGGCAGCGAGAAATTCTTGCTGAAGACGCCAAGATCGGATTCGATCTTCGGATCGTCGTATGCGTCGACGATCGCGACGATCATGCCGTCGCCCTGGTTCGCGATCGAGTCGAAGCCGTACGCGTGCCGCACGGTGGCGGGCGCGAGGCCCGAGACGGTCGTCGCCGAGAAGCGCGCCGGATTCGTGTGGAACGGCGGCCGCGCGAAGCCTATCGGCACGCGAGTGCCCTCGACGTACGACGGCGGGTGCGCGGGGCCCTGCGCGAGCGAGGCTGTCGCCGCGAATGCCTGAATGCAGGCGGCCGTTATCAGGATGGACAGCAAGGGTTTGTTTTTCATGCTGTATTCTCCATATCAATAAATGGAGTGGTCTGTTTGAATTCTACGAACCGGAAAGGTTTTTTGAATAAAAAAATCGGCATGCCGAGGGATTTCCCGAGCCTGTTTCCAAGCACTGAAAACGGGCATCGTTGCCACTGTCGAATCAACGGGGAGACCAGGCCGGGTGGGGGAAGGCCGCCGAGCCGGGCGAGCGCGCGGCGAATCGGTCGAATCGGCAGCATCGGCCGATTCGACCGATTCGTGCATTCGACATCCTGCGTAACCCGAGCCGTTCGTTCTTAATAATCCGAATAATTGATTTTTTGTGTTTATCGTTTTCGTTTTATTCGGCTTGTTGAAAATAGAACGAACGGAAGTTTTATTTGGAGTTTTACGTCATGGCGACGGAGCCGGATTGGCGAAGAGACGAAGCGGCCGGCAGGCGAAACGACGCAGCACGTTCCGGCCGGCCCGCCGATGCGTGCCGATGCGCGCCGAGCAGGCCGATTGCCGGGCGTGCGGAAATCCGCATAAAGTTGAGCATGTGCGTCGCCGGCCGGGCGCGTCCGAAGCCGCGAAGCCATGCAGCCGCGCAACTGCGTCGGCATGACGCCGGGCTCGGGCCCGGCAAGCGTCGCGCCAATCTTCTCCGTCACGCGTGGGGGGCCGCCTTGTTCTATTCGATCGTCGCGATTTTCGTCGGCGCCGGGCTCGGCGCGTTGCTGCGCTGGTTCCTGAGCATCGGCCTCAATGCGCTCCTGCCCGAAGTGCCGCTCGGCACGCTTGCATCGAACCTGATCGGCGGCTATCTGATCGGCATCGCGGTGGTCGCGTTCGCGACGCGGGCGGGGCTGCCGCCCGAATGGCGGCTGTTCGTGATCACGGGCTTCATGGGCGGGCTCACGACGTTCTCGACGTACTCGGTCGAAGTGATGACGCACGCGGTTCAGGGCGAGTTCGGCTGGGCGCTCGCCGTGGCTGCCCTACACTTGATAGGTTCGTTCACGTTGACGGGGCTCGGCATGTGGACCGCGCGGGCATGGCTCGCGCCGGCCTGATCCGGCGTCGGGGGAGGCGGCTATGGACGGGATCTTTCTGCGTTTCTACGTACACGAGAATCACCGGCTGCACTGGAAGCCGCTCTGGGAGTGGCTGCTGGAGGAAGCGAACCGGATGGGCGTCGCGGGCGGCTCCGCGTTTCGCGCGATGGCGGGGTTCGGCCAGCACCGGGTGCTGCACGAGGACCGCTTCTTCGAGCTGCAGGGGTCGCTTGCGATCGAGGTCGAATTCGTCGTCACGGAAGACGAGGCGCGGCGGCTCATCGAGCGCGTGTCGCGCGAGAAGGTGCGCGTGTGCTACGCGACGATTCCCGCACGTCTCGGCGTGATCGACAATCTCGGCGACGGCGCGCCCGGCGCCGCGCCGCCTGCCGCCTAGCGCCTGCCGCCGGTCAGATGCCGAACAGCGTGAGCGACACCGCCGCGCGCGTGACGATCATGATCAGCACCTGAACGATCACGAACAGCAGGATCGGCGACAGGTCGATGCCGCCCAGATGCGGGATCAGCCGGCGCAGCGGGTTCAGGAACGGCGCCGTCAGTTGATACAGGATCGCCATCGCGGGCGAGCGGGGGTTCAGCCACGACAGCAGCGCCATCAGGATCGTGAGCCACAGCACGAGATTGAGCGCCCACTTGACGACGGTCAGCAGCGCGACGACGAGGATCGTCGGGATGATCGACAGCGCGTCGACGCCCGCCATCGTCACCATCAGCGCGACGTAGACGAGCGACGTGACGACGGCCGCGACGATGCTCGCCCAGTCGACGCCGCGCACGCCCGGGACGATGTGCCGCAGCGGCAGCACGAGCCAGTTCGTCACCTGCAGCACGGCCTGCGTGACGGGGTTGTACGGCGGCACGCGCACGGCCTGCAGCCAGACGCGCAGGATCAATGCGGCGCCGAACAGCGTGAAGATGGTATTGAGCAGAAAACGGGCGATTTCGCCGAACATCTTTGAATCCTTTTCGTTATCCAGTCCAGTCGGGTAGCGTGCCGACGCCGCCTTCGGGCGGCGTGCATCGGGCGTCACCTTATCACGGCTCGTCGCGGGCGGGGCGCGCGAGGTCGAGCGAACGGGCGAGCGATGCGTCGAGCGCGTGCTCTAGCGCGTCGAGTGACGGGGGCGGCGACGCGCGCCTGCGCGCGAGCGCGACCGCGCGGCGGGTGTGGAGCGCGTAGAACGCCGCGTGGTCGCCGCCGCGCGATTCGAGCAGCGCGAGCTGCCGCTCGACGATGCCGACGTCGCCGCGCGACACGGGTCCGGCGAGCGCGTTCGCGAGCCCCTTGTCGCGCGCGGTCTCGAGCGTGCCGGCGAGCATCGGCAGCAGCGCGCGCAGCGCCTCGTCCTCGGCGAAGCCGAGCGCGCGCCACAGCTCGACGCATTCGGCGAGGTTGCAGAGCGCGAAGCTCGCCGCGTAGTTCGCGGCCGCGTGATAGAGCATCCGGCCGCCCGCCGGGATCGACAGCGGATGGCAGCCGAGCGCCGCGGCGAGTGCGGCGAGCACGTCCTTCAGCGCGCCGTCGGCTTCGATCGTCACCGAGCAGCCGTCGATTCGCGCGAGATCGGCGTCGCCGCCGCCGAACAGGTAGAGCGGATGGAAGCCGCCCGTCGCCGCGCCTTGCGCGCGCGCGGGATCGAGCAGGTCGACGCTCGACGCGCCGCTGCAATGGACGAGCGCCTGGCCGCCGGCGCGCGCGGGGGCGAAGCGCAGCTCGGCGGCGATTCGGCCGAGCGCGTCGTCGGGCGTGGTGACGAAGATCAGGTCGGCCGCGTCGACGACTGCCTGCGGCGTATCGAGCGCGGCGCAGCGCGTGCGGCCGCGGTCGGCGTCGGAAGCGGCGTGCGGGGCGGCACGCGCGGCGGCGGCGTGCGCGGCTCGCTCGGCGTCGATTTGCGCGGCGAGCGCGGCGGCCGACGCGCTCGAGCGGCTCGCGATCGCCGCGACGTCATGCCCGGCGCGCGCGAAGCGGCGGGCGACGCAGCGGGCGAGGCGGCCGGCGCCGATGAAGCCGATGCGGGGCGTAGCGGAAAGGGACATGGAAGCGATCCGTCATCTGCGGTAAACCATCAGTATCGCGTATTCGGCCATGACGGCGTTCGGTCTGGCCCCAAATCCGCATCGATGACGGGGGCGGAGCATGCGGCGGCGTCCTTCCGTGTCGCGCCGTCCGCATACTGTCTCTAATTTGTAATCGTTCATTACCGCGCGCCGAACGAGCGGCGCGGCGGCGTCCGCAGCGCCGCCCGCGATGTCTCGCGATCCGCCGAACGGCCGCCGGACCGCGCCCGCGCCGCCGTGCCGCAGAGCTTTGTGCAATTGCAATTTGCAACAAATGGGCGTGGCTCGCGATTCCGGATTTCGCTACATTCGTCTCATACGGCAAGGATGCCGTCGCTGTCGATACGGCGAGCGCCGCCGCCCGCCGTTAGGAGAACCAAAGTGAAAAAGCTCATTCCGTTGATCGCCGTCGCAGCACTGGGCCTCGGAGCTGCGAGCGCCGCCCAGGCGCACGTGTCGATCGGTGTCGGCATCGGGGTGCCGATTGCGCCGGCGTATCCGGTCTACGCGCCGCCGCCGCCCGTTTATTACGCGCCGCCTCCGCCCGTCGTCTACGCGCCAGCGCCCGTGTACTACGGGCCGCCCGCCGTCGTGGTCGGCGGCGGCTATTACGGCTACGGCCGTCCGTACTGGCACCATCACCGCGGCTACTACGGCCGTCCGTACTGGCGCTACTGATTGATGACGTCGACGCGCCGCCTGGCGGGCGGCAGCGTCTGACGCTGCGGCGCGTCACGGCGATGTCCGTGCCGCGCCGTTTTCTTTTCCGGTTGCTGCGCGAGTCGAGCGAAGCTGGGACAATGGCCGCTTCCTTGTCCAATGCGTTTTCGCACTCGCTGCCATGCCTGTTCAATCCGCCTCCGACCTCGTTCTCCCGACCTTCGACGACGTGACCGACGCAGCCGCCCGGCTCGCCGGCGTCGCGCATCGCACACCCGTCCTCACGTCCAGCACGGCCGATGCGCGCACGGGCGCGACGGTCTTCTTCAAATGCGAGAACTTCCAGCGGATGGGGGCGTTCAAGTTCCGCGGCGCGTACAACGCGATCTCGCACTTCGACGCCGAGCGGCGCCGCGCGGGCGTGCTCACGTATTCGTCGGGCAACCACGCGCAGGCGATCGCGCTCGCCGCGCGTCTCGCGGGCATTCGCGCGACGATCGTGATGCCGCACGACGCGCCGGCCGCGAAGGTCGCGGCCACGAAGGGCTATGGCGGCGAAGTCATCACCTACGATCGCTATACGGAGAGCCGGGAGGAGATCGGCGCGCGGCTCGCGCAGGAGCGCGGCATGACGCTCGTGCCGCCTTACGATCATCTGCACGTGATCGCCGGGCAGGGGACGGCCGCGAAAGAGCTGATCGAGGAAGTCGGCGAGCTCGACATGCTCGTCGCGCCGCTCGGCGGCGGCGGGCTGATGGCGGGCACTGCGCTGTCGGCCGCCGCGCTGTCGGCGGGCTGCGCGGTGATCGGCGTCGAGCCGGAGGCGGGCAACGACGCGCAGCAGTCGCTCGAGCGCGGCGAGGTCGTGCGCATTCCGGTGCCGCGGACGATCGCGGACGGCGCGGCGTCGACGCACGTCGGCGCGTACAACTTTCCGATCCTTCAGCGGCTCGTCAAGCGAATCGTCACGGCGAGCGACGCGCAACTCGTCGATACGATGCGTTTCTTCGCGGAGCGGATGAAGATGGTCGTCGAGCCGACCGGCTGCCTCGGCGCGGCCGCGGTGCTCGACGGCGTGCTGCCCGTCGCGGGCAAGCGTATCGGCGTGATCCTGAGCGGCGGCAACGTCGATCTCGCGCGCTACGGCGAGTTCCTGCGCGGGTGAGCGTGGATGCGGACGGCTGGCGGCGTGCGTTGCCGCGCCGGCCGGAATGCGTTGCGTCGATTCAGGATTGCGGCGCGCGCCTGACCCGATCGGCCGGCGCGCGCGGGCGAGCCGTGCCGCGCGCGCACGCTCACCGACGCGCATCGCGCCGCCCGCCCGCGAGGGCGGCGAGCCGCGCCGCATTGCATCAAGCCGCCGCGTTCAGGATCAGGTCGCGATAGCCGCCGACGATCACGCTGTACGAGAAGTACGCAAAAAGCAGCGCCGACACGACGTGGCACGCGCGCATCAGCCCCGCGCCCGCGCGCTTGCGGCCTTGGCTCGCGAGCGTGCAGAGGAAGAGCGTCCACGCGAGCCCGCCGAGGAAGAAGCCCGACAGGAACACCGATGCGGTCGCGGGCGTCGTCGCGCCGGCCTTCGCGATCAATGCGCCGCCGACCGCCGCGAACCACAGGATCGCCGACGGCGACGACATCGCGAGCAGCATCCCGCGCGCGAAGTTGCGCCACGTGCCCTTCCGGGCAAGGGCGGCGGGCGCATCGTCGCCGATGTCGCGCGCCGGCTCGGGAAGGAGCGCCTCGCGCGCCATCTTCCAGGTGAGGAACAGCAGCACCGCGCCGCCGCCGAGCCACACGACCCAACGCACGGCCTCGAACTGCAGCAGCACGGCCATGCCGGCGAGCGCGAGCGCCGCATAGACGAGGTCGCCGACGCACGAGCCGACGCCGAGCCAGAAACCCGGCTTGAATCCGTGCGACAGCGTGAGCGACAGCATCGCGACATTCACGAGGCCGATGTCGAGACACAGGGAAAGCGACAGGAAAAAGCCGTCGGACAGCATCGACGTGGGGGCGAAGCTCATCATGTGCGGTTGTTATTGAACATGTTCGACGCGCGAGCGTTCACGACAGGCCGATTTCGGTCCACAGACGATCGACGCGCGCTTTCACGGCGGCGTCCATCTCGATCGGCCGGCCCCATTCGCGCTGGGTTTCGCCCGGCCACTTGTTGGTCGCGTCGAGCCCCATCTTCGAGCCGAGACCGGCGACGGGCGACGCGAAGTCGAGATAGTCGATCGGCGTGTTCTCGACGAGCACCGTGTCGCGCGCCGGATCGACGCGCGTCGTGATCGCCCAGATCACTTCCTTCCAGTCGCGCACGTTCACGTCCTCGTCGACGACAACGATGAACTTCGTATACATGAACTGCCGCAGGAAGCTCCAGACGCCGAACATCACGCGCTTCGCGTGCCCCGCGTAGCTCTTCTTCATCTGGACGATCGCCATCCGGTAGCTGCAACCCTCGGGCGGCAGATAGAAGTCGGTGATCTCGGGGAACTGCTTCTGCAGCAGCGGCACGAACACCTCGTTCAGCGCGACGCCGAGCACGGCCGGCTCGTCGGGCGGTTTGCCGGTGTACGTCGAGTGATAGATCGCGTCGCGGCGCATCGTGATCCGCTCGACCGTGAAGACCGGAAACCACTCCTGCTCGTTGTAGTAGCCGGTGTGGTCGCCGTATGGGCCTTCGAGCGCATGCTCGTAGCCGGCCGCGGCGCCCGCCGTCGGCCTCGGCGGCGCGCCTTCCGGCGCCGGTGCGGGCGCGCCCCGCTGCGGATGAATGAAGCCTTCGAGCACGATCTCCGCGCGCGCCGGCACCTGCAGCGTGTCGACGCCGGGCGTCAGGCATTTCGCGAGCTCGGTGCGCGCGCCGCGCAGCAGGCCTGCGAACTGGTATTCGGACAGCGTGTCGGGCACGGGCGTGACGGCGCCGAGCGTCGTCGCCGGATCGGCGCCGAGCACGACGGCGACGGGATAGGATTGGCCCGGATGCTTCAGCGCGAATTCGCGGAAGTCGAGCGCGCCGCCGCGATGCGCGAGCCAGCGCATGATCAGTTTGTTGCGTCCGATCAGTTGCTGCCGATAGATGCCGAGATTCTGGCGCGTTTTGTTCGGCCCGCGCGTGACGGTGAGGCCCCATGTGAGAAGCGGCCCGGCGTCGCCCGGCCAGCAGGTCTGGATCGGCAGCTTGTGCAGATCGACGTCGTCGCCTTCCCAGACGATCTCCTGGCACGGCGGCGCGGACACCGTCTTCGGGCCCATGTCCCACACGGCCTTCGCGAGCGACAGCAGCTTGCCCGCGTCCTTCAGGCTCTTCGGCGGATCGGGCTCCTTGAGCGCCGACAGCAGGCGGCCGATGTCGCGCAGCGACGCGAGCGCCGCGTCGTCGGCGGCGTCGACGCCCATCCCGAGCGCGACGCGCCGCGGCGTGCCGAACAGGTTGCCGAGCACCGGAAACCGGTAGCCGGCCGGCGCGTCGAACAGCAGCGCGGGACCGCCGGCGCGCAGCACGCGGTCGCAGAGCTCGGTCATTTCGAGGACGGGCGACACGGGTTGCGTGACGCGCCGTAATTCGCCGCGCTGCTCGAGGCTGTGAATGAAATCGCGTAAATCTTTGTATTTCATGAAGGATGTCCAGGCCGCGCGCGACAGGCGGCGGCGGTGGGGGCTGGGCACGGAGCACGCCCGAACGAGCGCCGATTTTACCCGGCCGGACGGCCAGGCGATGAAAACGTAGAAAATGGCGGCGGATCCGAACGCCAGACGGCATGCGGCTTCCGATTCCGATCCGTAATAAATCATTACTTTTTGTTATGAAATTGCATTTCTATAGTGTTGACGATCTATAAAACCCTGCTAGAATCCGCTCACATTGGTTGCAGGCCCCTGTAGTTGAACCATCAATCCCCGGCCCTATAGACGCAGCGCGTCGCCGTCCGCCGATACCTGCACGGCCTTCTGACGGTCTGTTTGTTGTCCTAGTCAGCGCCCAGTCGACGCTGGTTTTTTGCGTAGGAGCCTCGCGCGTCCGCCTGCCGCAAGTGCAGGCCCTGTTTCGACGTGGCTCCGAACGGTACTTATACCGTTTCTCCGATACCGAGGCGGTCCGACCAAGACGCTCGGTGTCTTGATTCCGCGGCAGCGCGCCATGTCTCGCTTCGAGCGCCGAGCGAGCCGCACGAATCATGTCCGTGGAGGATCTGAATGAACGCTTGGTTAACGTGGCGTCCCAAGGAGCGGCATGCGCAGATGTTGCGCGCAGCGCTGCGTCGCGGGACGCGTGTCAGTCACCATCTATTCAGCGTGGTCGGTTGCTGCGCGGTCGCGATCGCGCTGGCGCTGTGGCTGCTGCCCAATGTGCGCGGCACGCTCGCGGCCAAAGTGATGCCGTTCGTGTCGGCCGCGGTCCAGGCCGGTCCTGCGCGGCTGCTGAGCGGCCATCCGCTGCCGACTTTCGGCCCGGCGAACGCCGACGAGAGCGAATCGATCAATGCGGACGCGTCGCCTTCGACGGCAGCTACCCCGGCCGACGCCGGCGCGACGTTCGACGCGACGCGCATCAGCCCGTCGCCCGTGTCGCTCGCGAAGCTCATTCCGACGCAGCGCGTCGCCGCCGACGCGCGCGACGACCGCGCGCTCGCGTCGAACCGCGAACAGGCGCTCGTCGCCACCTATCTCGCGCGCCGCTACCGTGTCGCGCAGGAGCCCGTCGGCCAGCTCGTGAAGGCGGCGTTCCAGACGGGCCGCGACGTCGGGCTCGACCCGCTCCTGATCCTCGCCGTGATGGCGATCGAGTCCGGCTTCAATCCGTATGCCGAAAGCGGCGTCGGGGCCCAGGGGCTGATGCAGGTGATGTCGAAGGTTCATTCGGACAAGTTCGAGTATTTCGGCGGCACCGACGCGGCGCTGCAGCCGGTCGTCAACATCCAGGTCGGCGCGCTCGTGCTGAAGGACTGCATCGCGCGCGGCGGCTCGCTCGCGGGCGGGCTGCGTCTGTACGTCGGCGCGACGACGCCCGACGACGGCGGCTACGGCGGAAAGGTGATCGGCGAACGCGACCGGCTGCGCGATGTCGCGCGCGGCCGCAAGGTGTCGATCTATGCGTCGCAGCAGCCGGCGCAGGGCGCGGTGACGACGGTGTCGACTTCGGGCGCGACGCAAAAGCGCGTGCGCACGACGCTCGACGGCGCGCACCCGCTGACGATCAAGGCTGCCGCCGCGCCGAAGGCGCCGCAGCAGGACGACGCGAGCGTCGACACGACATCGAAGCACGAAGCCTCCGCCTCGGAGCTCGGCACCTGACGACGCGGATCGACGCGTGCCGGAGCGGTTGGCCGCCTCGGCTGCGATGGCCGCCGGGCATCGAAGACTGGGAATCATTGAAAAAGCCGGGTCCTGCGTTGAGTGGGACCCGGCTTTTTTCGTTTGGGCGAGCGGTGTTTGCAGTATGGTTTTTTTGATGCAACTAACGGCAAGTTTGGGCATCCGCTGTTGCGGCGGATGGTTATGGCTCGTCGCGCTTGGTGTGGGGCGGGTTCCCGGACTACGCTGAAGTCCGGGGCCGAATCTCAAACCGCATACGCCGACGCCATGCCCGAACGCCGAAGCGTGGCGCTGAGGCGTTGGACGAACGGCGCGCCGCGCGAGACCGGCCGCAACGGACGTCGGCCTCCAGCGCACCGGCTGGAGGCCGAGTGGACGGCGGCGAGGCGTCCTTCCGTCCTATCGACCGAACAGCTTGCCGAGACGCTCGACCGCCTCTTCGAGCCGCGAGTATGCGGTCGCATAGGACAGCCGGATATAGTCGCGCGGCGCATGAACGCCGAAATCCATCCCCGGCACGAGCACGACGCCCGCGTCGTGCAGCATCGCGCTCACGAGCGCGGCGCTGTCTCCCGACGACGGATGCGCGACGCCGCCGCATTGCGCGTAGACATAGAACGCGCCGTCCGGCATCACGGGCACCTTGAAGCCGAGCGATTCGATCGCCGGCACGATGAAATCGCGGCGGCGCTTGAATTCGGCGCGGCGCGCCTCGTAGATCGCGAGCGTGTCCGGCTCGAAGCACGCGAGCGCCGCGTGCTGCGCAAGTGCGGACGGGCAGATGAACAGGTTCTGCGCGAGCTTCTCGAACGTGCCGACGAGTGCCGGCGGCACGACGAGCCAGCCGAGCCGCCAGCCCGTCATGTTGAAGTATTTCGAGAAGCTGTTGACGGTGACGACGTCGTCGCCGAACGACAGCGCCGACACGGGCTCGCCGTCGTAGCTCAGGCCCTGGTAGATCTCGTCGACGATCGAGAAGCCGCCGCGTGCGCGAACGGCGTCGACGATCCGGCCGAGCTCGGCGGGTTCGAGCGACGTGCCCGTCGGGTTCGACGGCGACGCGAGCAGCACGCCGCGCGTGCGCTCGCCCCAGCGCGCCTTCACGTCGTCCGCGGTCAACTGGAAACGGGTTTCCGGGCCGCTCGGCACGAGCACCGCGCGGCCCTCGGCGGTCGCGACGAAGTGGCGGTTGCACGGATACGACGGGTCGGGCATCAGCACTTCGTCGTCGCGGCCGACGAGCGCGAGGCACGCGAGCAGCAGCGCGGCCGAAGCGCCCGCCGTCACGACGATGCGCTCCGGCTCGATCGCGAGCCCGTACGCACGCGCATAGTGCGCGGCGATCGCCTCGCGCAGCGGCGCGATGCCGAGCGCGCCCGTGTATTGCGTGACGCCGCGGCGCAGCGCTGCGGCGGCCGCGTCGACGACGGGCTCGGGCGCCGTGAAATCCGGCTCGCCGATGCTCATATGGATGACGTCGCGGCCTGCGCGCTCGAGCACGGCGGCCTCCTTGACGATTTCCATCACGTAGAACGGCTCGATCGCGTCGACGCGCGACGCGAGTCTCAGGAGCGAATCGGCAGCGGCATTCATCGTCGAATCAAAACGGTGGGGAAGGTGAAAAGCGGGCGCGCGCCGCGCGCCCGCGAACGGAGGATCACGCGTTGCGCCGCGCCTGCGTTTCGGCCGGGCGCAGCTTGACAGCCAGCTTGTCGAGCACGCCGTTGACGTACTTGTAGCCGTCCGAGCCGCCGAACGTCTTCGCGAGCTCGACGGCTTCGTTGATGATCACGCGGTACGGCGTTTCGATCTGATGCGTGAGCTCGTACGTCGCGATCAGCAGCACCGCCCGTTCGACGGGCGACAACTGATCGATCGGACGGTCGAGGCTCGGCGAGATCGCCTCGGCAAGCGTCGCATGCTCGCGGATCACGCCATGCAGGATCGTGTCGAGCAGCGTCTTGTCGGCCTTGTCGTAACCCAGCGCGCCGCGCAATTGCGCGTCGATCTCGCCCGGCGCCGCGTTCGACAGCAGCCACTGATACAGGCCCTGCGTCGCCAGCTCGCGCGATTGTCGGCGGGCGCTCTTCTTCATGCGCGCTCCTCTTCGTCTTCGTCGTCCTCGTCCTCGTCTTCGTCCTCTTCGTCGTCGCTCAGTTGATCGAGCGTCATCGTGAGGTTCGCCATCTCGATGGCGACGCGCGCGGCGTCGCGCCCCTTTTCGGTCATCCGCGCGATCGCCTGCTCGTCGGTCTCGGTCGTGAGCACGGCATTCGCGATCGGCGTGTTGAAGTCGAGCGCGATGCGCGTGATGCCCGCGCCGCTCTCGTTCGACACGAGCTCGAAGTGATACGTCTCGCCGCGGATCACCGCGCCGAGCGCGATCAGCGCGTCGAACTGGTTGCTTTCCGCGAGCTTTTGCAGCGCGAGCGGGATTTCGAGCGCGCCCGGGACGGTCACGAGCAGCACGTCTTCGCCGGAGACGCCGAGGCGCTCCAGCTCTTCGACGCATGCGTCCGCGAGGCCGTTGCAGACAGGCTCGTTGAAGCGCGATTGAACGATGCCGATACGCAGGCCATCGCCTTCGAGGTTCGGTTGATATTGTCCGATTTCCATATTCTTTCCGTAGAGTGGATGAGCGGTGATAGGGGCTGCAGCACAGGCTGACAACAGTACGGCGATGACGCGAAACCCGCTATGCGGCGTCGGACGCGGACGTTGCGCTCCCCGGCATCGGCGCGAAGCCGGTGACTTCGAGCCCGTAGCCCGACATGCTGCCGAGCTTGCGCGGATTCGACAGCACCTGCATCTTGCCGACACCGACGTCGCGCAGGATCTGCGCGCCGATGCCGAACGTCTTGAAATCGACCGGCCGGCGCTTGAGCTCGGCCGCCTTTTCCTTCTCGTCGAATGCGAGGAACACGTCGACGAGATGTTCCTTCGTGTCGCCGCAATTCAGGAGCACGATCACGCCGAGCTCACGTGCGGCGATTTCCTTCATCGCGGCGTCGAGCGTCCACGAGTGGGTCGACACGCCGGTCTCGAGCAAGTCGAGCACGGACAGCGGCTCGTGCACGCGCACGGGCGTCTCGTCGTGCGGCGCGGGCGTGCCGCGCACGAGCGCGATGTGCGGCGAGCCAGTCGGGTGGTCGCGATACAGCACCGTCTTGAACGGGCCGTGCGCCGTCTGCATCGTGCGCTCGGCGACGCGCTCGACGATCGATTCGGTGCGGCTGCGGTAGTGGATCAGATCGGCGATCGTGCCGATCTTCAGGCCGTGCTCCTTGCCGAATTCGAGCAGGTCCGGCAGGCGCGCCATCGTGCCGTCGTCCTTGATGATCTCGCAGATCACGGCGGCGGGCGTGAGGCCCGCGAGCGCCGTCAGATCGCAGCCCGCCTCGGTGTGGCCCGCGCGCACGAGCACGCCGCCCGGCTGCGCCATGATCGGGAACACGTGGCCCGGCTGCACGATGTGCTCCGGACGCACGTCGTGCGCGACCGCGGTTGCGATCGTGCGCGCGCGGTCCGCGGCCGAGATGCCCGTCGTCACGCCTTCGGCCGCCTCGATGCTGACCGTGAACGCGGTGCCGTACTGGGTGCCGTTGCGATACGTCATCAGCGGCAGGTTGAGCTGCTTGCAGCGCTCCTGCGTGAGCGTGAGGCAGATCAGGCCGCGGCCGTAGCGAGCCATGAAGTTGATCGCTTCCGGCGTGACGAACTCGGCGGCGAGCACGAGGTCGCCCTCGTTCTCGCGGTCTTCTTCGTCGACCAGGATCACCATCCGGCCGGCTTTGAGCTCGGCAATGATGTCGGGCGTGGAGGCGAGCGTCATAAAAGGATCAGGGGGAAGGGAAAGCGCGTATTTTACGCCACGCGCGGCGGGTTTTAGCCGGACGCGGCGTGACGGGCGGCCGCGTTGGCCGGATGGCCGATGGCGGGGCGCCGGACGGCGCGTCCGGATCGACGGGCAGCGGCCTTTCGGCGGGCGCCGGCGGATATTGGCGTGGTATCCGGCGCGTTTTCCGGTGCGTTTTCCGGTGCGGTAAGGGCGCAGCGGTTGCGGCGCGGCGGTCAGGCGCGAAGAGGGCCGAAACGGGGCCCGAAGAGGCCACAAGCAGGCCACACGCAGGCCCCAAACGAGGCCCCGAAAAACGGGCCCGAAAAGGCGCAAATGCGCGGGCCGGACCGCTGCTCGCCCGAGCATCAGCTCGTCCGATCGATCGTCGGATAGCCGTCCGGGAGTCGGATCGAACGAACGCGCGTCGCGCTGCGGCAATTCCGGCCGCCCGACGCGCGTGCCGTGCCGATCCGCGCTTATTTCGGCGCGTTCGTCATCCGCTCGACGTACCGCGCAATCATGTCGATCTCGAGATTGACCTTCGCGCCGGTCGTCAGATGCCGCAGCGTCGTCACCTCGACCGTGTGAGGAATCAGGTTGATCGAGAATTCGCAGCCGTCGTCGCGGTCTTCGACCGAATTGACGGTGAGGCTCACGCCGTTGACGGTGATCGAGCCCTTGTACGCGAGATAGCGGCCGAGCGCGCGCGGCGCGAGCACGCGCAACTCGTGCGATTCGCCCACGGGCGCGAAGCGCGTGACGGTGCCGAGCCCGTCGACGTGCCCGGACACGATGTGGCCGCCCAGGCGATCGTGCGCGCGCAGCGCCTTTTCGAGATTCACGTCGCCCGGCTCGGCGAGGCCGACCGTCTTGTTCAGGCTTTCGCGCGACACCTCGACGTCGAACGTGCCGGCCGTCTTCGCGACGACAGTCATGCACGCGCCCTGGATCGCGATGCTGTCGCCGATCGCGACGTCGGCGAGGTCGAGCCCGCCCGCGCGCAACGTGAGGCGCACGCCCGCGTCGGGCGCGGAGGCGATCGGCTCGATCGTTTCGATGCGGCCGACCGCCGCGACGATTCCGGTAAACATCGTGTCGGATTCCGTTATGAATGGGTAGGGGAGGCGTTCGCGAAGCGCGCGAGGATGCGCAGGTCGTCGCCGACGCGCTCGACGCTATGGAACGCAAGCCGCGTGCGGTCGACGAGCGACGCCGGCGCGGCGAGATCGAACATCGCTGCCGCGTCCGCGCCGAGCAGGCTTGGCGCGAGATAGACGAGCAGCTCGTCGACGCAGCGCTCGCGCAGCAGCGAGCCGTTCAGCTTGTGGCCCGCCTCGACATGCAGTTCGTTGATGCCGCGCTCGCCGAGCGCGGCGAGCATCGCGGGCAGATCGACCTTGCCGCGCGCGTTCGCGAGCGGCACGATTTCCGCGCCGCGCGCGCGCAGCGCCTGCGCTCGCGCTTCGCTTTGCGAATCGAGCGCGCCGCAGAAGATGAGGAGCGAGCCGCCTTCGAGCAGGCGCGCGGCGAGCGGGATGTCGAGACGGCTGTCGATCAGCACGCGGCGCGGCTGGCGCGGCGTGTCGACGCCGCGCACGTTGAGCTGCGGATCGTCTTCGCGCACGGTGCCGATGCCCGTCAGGACCGCGCAGGCCCGCGCGCGCCATTTGTGGCCGTCTTCGCGCGCGGCGTCGCCCGTGATCCATTTGCTTTCGCCGGACGCGAGCGCGGTGCGGCCGTCGAGCGACGCGGCCGTCTTCATCCTTACCCACGGCCGGCCGCGCGTCATCCGCGACACGAAGCCGATGTTCATTTCGTGCGCCTCGTGCGCGAGCAGGCCGCAGCGCACGTCGATGCCCGCGTCGCGCAGCATCGCGAGGCCGCGTCCGGACACCTGCGGGTTCGGGTCTTCCATCGCCGCGACGACCTTGCCGACGCGCGCATCGATCAGCGCGTGCGAGCACGGCGGCGTGCGGCCGAAGTGGCTGCACGGCTCGAGCGTCACGTAGACGGTCGCGTCGCGCAGGTCGTTGCCGCGCGCGCGCGCGTCCTTTAACGCCTGCACCTCCGCATGATCCTGGCCCGCCGGCTGCGTGAAGCCCTCGCCGATCACGACGTCGTCCTTGACGATCACGCAGCCGACGCGCGGATTCGGCGTCGTCGTGTACATCCCGCGCGCGGCGAGCGCGAGCGCGCGCTGCATGTGGGTGAAGTCGCTTTCCGAGAACATCGGTTCGTCCTGTCAGTCGTGCGGCGGATCAGGCTCGCAGCGCGGCGAATGCGCGGCGCGCGGCGTCGAGCGTCGCGTCGAGCGTCGCGTCGTCGTGCGCGCTCGACACGAAGCCCGCTTCGTATGCGGACGGCGCGAAGTACACGCCGGCGTCGAGCATCAGATGGAAGAAGCGGTTGAAGCGCTCGATGTCGCTCTTCGTCACGTCGGCGAAGCTCGCGGGCACCTGCTCGGTGAAGTAGAGGCCGAACATCCCGCCGATCGCGTCGGCCGAGAACGGCACGCCGGCCGCGCGCGCCTCGGCCGCGAGGCCGTCGGCGAGCCGGCGGGTCTTGTCGGCGAGCGCGTCGTGAAAGCCCGGCGCCTGGATCAGTCTGAGCGTCGCCAGGCCCGCCGCGACCGCAACCGGGTTGCCCGACAGCGTGCCCGCCTGATAGACGCCGCCGAGCGGCGCGAGGTGCGACATGATGTCGCTGCGGCCGCCGAACGCGGCGGCCGGCATGCCGCCGCCGATCACTTTGCCGAGGCAGGTCAGGTCCGGCTTGATGCCGTAGTGCTGCTGCGCGCCGCCCAGCGCGACGCGAAAGCCGCACATCACTTCGTCGAAGATCAGCACGGCGCCGTGCTTCGTGCAGAGCGCGCGCAGCGCGTTCAGGAATTCGGGCGTGCCGCGCACGAGGTTCATGTTGCCCGCGACGGGCTCGACGATCACCGCCGCGATCTCGTTGCCGAACGCGGCGAACGCCTCTTCGAGCGCCGCGACGTTGTTGTACTCGAGCACGGTGGTGTGCTTCGCGACGTCGGCCGGCACGCCTGCCGACGTCGGATTGCCGAACGTGAGAAGGCCGGAGCCCGCCTTCACGAGCAGGCTGTCCGCATGGCCGTGATAGCAGCCTTCGAACTTGACGATCCGGCTGCGGCCGGTGAAGCCGCGCGCGAGGCGCAGCGCGCTCATCGTCGCTTCGGTGCCGCTCGACACCATCCGCACCTGCTCGATCGACGGCACGAGCTTGCAGATCTCCTCGGCGATCTCGATTTCGGCTTCGGTCGGCGCGCCGAACGAGAAGCCGTCGGCGAGCACGCGCTGCACGGCCGCGAGCACGTCGGGGTGCACGTGGCCGACGATCATCGGGCCCCACGAGCCGATGTAGTCGATGTAGCGCTTGCCGTCCGCGTCCCAGAAGTACGCGCCCTGCGCGCGGGCGACGAAGCGCGGCGTGCCGCCGACCGAGCGGAACGCACGCACCGGCGAATTGACGCCGCCCGGAATGGTTCGCTGAGCGCGTTCGAAGAGAGTTTGATTGTTCGACATGAATTTGGACCTGCGAGAGAGTGCGCGCGAGCGGCGAAGCGCCGCGGCTCGCGTCGGGCGTATCGATCCGACTGATTGTACCGGAGACGCGGGGAGCGGGTTTCGCCGGTGATTCGTCGGCGCTTCGTCGTCTTGTGGTATCGGCGGTTATTGGCGGTTGGGTTCGACGCGGCACGGCGGCGTCCGCCGAGATTCGTCGCCGTGACGCGCGGGGCGAGATGCCCCCGGCACATGCGCTCCCGCGCGTGCTTCGCGCGTCGCGGCGGGCTACGCGCGTTTCGGCGGCTTGCGCCTGCCGGTGAGTTCGGCCCAGCGCTTTTCGAGCGCGCCTTCGGCGACCGGCTTGATCGAGATGCCGGACGTCTGCGCGTCCCACGTCTGGACCGAGAACGGATGCGCGCGCAGCGCGTCGCGCGGGATCACCACTTCGCGGTGGCCGTCGACGAGCCAGTCGTAGACGAAATCGATGCAAAGCCGGTAGCCGCGCTTCATCTGCGGATCGGCCACCTCGTACGGCCCGCGCGCGACGTAGCCGGAGCCGAACACGCCCTTCGGCTCCTTCGCGACGCGATGCAGGAACACCCGGTCGCCCGGCAGGATGCTGCGCGAGAAGCCGCAACCCCAGACGTCCGCGACCGCTTCGCCCGCCTTCACGCGCGCGGCCATCTCGGGCAACTCGGGCCACGGCCATTTCTTGGGGCTCCAGATCAGCAGGAAGGCGGTCATGTCGCTCACTCGAACAGATGAATTGAATGGAAAGCGCGAGCTTGACCGGAGCGCCGGCAAGCTCGCGCGCGGCGCGCGGCGGATCGTTGGCCCGTCAACTGGAACCCGAGCGGCATCCCGCTCAGAATGTTCATGGCGGCGCCGTCGAGGCGCGACTGTCCGGGCGCGATGAGCGGGTTGACCGCCGCCGCTTCCCCGACGCACAGCCGGTAGGCGCAGGAAAAAAGCGAACTTGATCGCATGCACGGAACCGCCCGACACCGCCGCGACAACCGCCACGCCGGCGACGACCGACGCGGCGGTCACGGCGAACGACGCCGCCCGTTGCGCGACGTGGGCGATCAGCTTGCCGGGCGTCGGGAATTCCCGTTTGCGCTTGATGCGCAGCCACTCGGCCGGATCTCGGACGAGCCGGATTGCGGATATCGCTGCTCGTCGGCATCCAGCGCGTCTGCCGCCCGCCTTTCATCGCGATTCTCCCGTCGCTTCGTGTCGAACCCGCAATATACCCGTTGGCGGCGCGTTCGGCGGCCGGGCGAAGGCACGCGTACAATCAGGACCTTTCGGCGTCGACCCGACCGGCCGCCGTCCTCCTTGTCTGACCGTCTGCGCGCCACCGGCGCGAGGCGCCGCTTTTCGTGGAATTCCAATGCCTCACGTCGCAAGACGCCGGCCCGACGGCCGGCTGATCCTCTTGCTCGGCGCGCTTGCCGCGTGCGGGCCGATCGCCACCGACATGTATCTGCCGAGCCTGCCCGCGATCGCGGACGGCTTCGGCGTGACCGCCGCCGCCGCGCAGCGCACGCTGACGAGCTTCATGGCCGGCTTCTCGATCGGCATGCTGCTCTACGGCCCGCTGTCCGACACCTACGGCCGCCGTCCCGTGCTGCTCGGCGGCATCGCGCTCTTCACGCTCGCGAGCATCGGCTGCTTCGTCGCCGCATCGATCGACATGCTGATCGCCGTCCGCTTCCTGCAGGCGTTCGGCGCGGGTGCCGCGTCGGTGCTCGCGCGCGCGATCGCGCGCGACGCGCACGAGCCCTCCGACGCCGCGAAGGTGCTGTCGATGGTCGCGATCGTCACCGCGATCGGGCCGCTCCTCGCGCCGCTCGTCGGCGGGCAGGTGCTGCGCTTCTCCGGCTGGCGCGGCGTGTTCGTCGTGCTCGCGCTGTTCGGCGCGGTCTGCGCGACTGCCGCGTTCCTGCGCGTGCCCGAGACCTGGCCGCGCGAGAAGCGCGCGAGCTCGGCCGTGCTGAATTCGTTCGCCGCGTATGGACGCATCCTCGTCGATCCCGTCGCGTGGGGCCATATGCTGTGCGGCGGAATGGCGTTCGCGTCGATGTTCGCGTACATCACCGCGACGCCGTTCGTCTACATCGACTACTTCCACGTGTCGCCGCAGCATTACGGGCTGCTGTTCGGGCTGAACGTCGCCGGCATCATGACCGGCAACCTCCTGAACACGCGCCTCGTCGGCCGTGTCGGCTCGCTGAAGATCATCGCGGGCGCATCGCTGCTGAGTTGCGCGGCGTCGTTCTGCGTTGCGTTCTTCGCGCTGACGGGGCTGGGCGGACTGTGGTCGATCGTCGCGAGCCTCTTCTTCGTCGTTGGCGTGGTCGGAATCCTGTCCGCGAACTGCACGACCGACCTGATGCTGCGCTATCCGCACAACGCGGGCGCCGCGGCCGCCGTGTTCGGCGCGATGCAGCTCGCGCTCGGCGCGCTCGCGAGCGTCGCGATTGGCGCGCTCGCCGACGGCACCCCGTTCGCGATGGGCGTGACGATCGGCGTCACCGGGCTGCTGTGTCTCGGCGGGCGGGCGCTCGTGCTGCGCTGGCACGGCCGGCCGGTGAAGGGCAGGCTCGGTAGCGCCGACGTCGCGTAACGCGGCCGGCGGCGCGGGCGCGCAGGCCGGCGATGTGCGCGTGCGCCGCGCGTCATCGGTTCGCGCGGCACGCGTCCTGATACGCGAACAGCGCGGGCGCGCCGCCCGTATGCACGAACAGCACCGGGCCGTTTCCTTCGATGCGGCCGCGCGCGCAACCGCGCGAGCTCGACCGACGGATCGCCGAGCCGCGCGCCGTCGACGGTGATGCTGCCTTTCTGGAACGGCTCGAGGCCGTTGATCGGATCGTCTTGATGAGCGTCGACTTGCCGGAGCCGGACGGCCCGCAGACGACGACCACTTCGCCTTTCGAGACGGCCGCGCTGCAATCGGCGAGGACCTGATGCGAGCCGTACCACTTCGATACGTTGTCGAGCGTGATCATGTCGGGATTCTTCGCGAGATGGGTCGGGCGCGGCCGGGACGGGCGGCCCCGGTGCGCGTTCAGTGCGCGGACGGCAGCGCGCAGCGCGTTTCGATGCGGCCCTGGAGCCGCGCGAGCAGCGTGCTCAGCGCCCAGTAGATCGCGGCGGCGGCGAGATACAGCGGCAGCGGCTGGAAGGTCGACGCGATCACTTCCTGCGTCGAGCGCAGCAGCTCCGTGACGGTGATGACCGAGACGAGCGACGTGTCCTTGATGAGGCTGATCAGCGTGTTGCCGAGGCTCGGCACCGCGAGGCGCAGCGCCTGCGGGCAGATCACGTGGCGCAGCGTCTGCACATGCGTGAGGCCCAGGCTGTGCGACGCGGCCCACTGGCCGCGGCCGATGCCGAGGATCGCGCCGCGCATGCTTTCGGACAGGTACGCGCCCGCGTTGAGCGTCAGCGTGAAGATGCCGGCGGCCGTCGGGTCGAGCGAGATGCCGATGTCGGGCAGCCCGTAGTAGACGACGAACATCTGCACGAGGAGCGGCGTGCCGCGCATCAGGCTCACGTAGCCCTGCGCGATCGCGCAGAGGAACCGGTTGTCGCCGATCCGCACGATCGCGACGACGAGGCCGACGATCAACCCGAGCACCATCGCCGCGACCGCGAACTTCATCGTGAGGACCGCGCCTTTCGCGAGGACGGGGAGGGTGTGCACGACCAGATCGAACGCTTGCATGAACTTGTCTCCAGATCGTTGACGGGCGCGCCGGCGGCGGCATGCGCGCCGGCGCGCGCGGCGCGGTCGGGCGGCGCCCGGCCGGTCATTGCGCGGTCGGGGTCGACGTGTCGACGCCGAACCAGTGCACGGAGATCTTCTTGAGCGTGCCGTCCGCGCGCATCGACGCGAGCGCGTCGTCGATCGCCTTCGCGAACTTCGGATTGCCCTTGCGGAACGGGATGCCCATCTGCGTCTCGCCGCCCTTGATCGTCGCGCCGGGCCGCAGCGGCATGTGCGCGTTCTTGATCAGATACGGCAGCATCAGCCGGTCGTCCATGCTGACGTCGATGCGGCCCGCGGCGACGTCGCGCAGCTTCTCCGGCGCGCCCGGATAGGTCTTCACGTCGACGCCTTGCAGCGTCTTCGCGAGATCGGCGAAGTTGGTGCCGAGCGTGACGCCGATCCGCTTGCCCTGCAACGCGCCCGGCGCGCCGTAATCGTGCTTGTCGTCCGCGCGCTGGATCAGTTGCGCGGCCGAGTACACATACGGCTGGCTGAAGTCGAGCGCCTGCTTGCGCGCGGGCGTGATGCCGACCTGGTTGACGATCACGTCGAATTTGCCCGCCTGCAGGCCGGCGAGAATCCCGCTCCACTCGGTCGTGACGAATTGCGGCTTCACGCCGAGCCGCGCGGCGACTTCCTTCGCGACGTCGACGTCGAAGCCTTCGAGCTGGCCGTCGCCGTTGCGGTAGTCGAACGGAGGGTAGGTGCCTTCGAGCGCGATCTTCAGCACGCCGGCCTGCCTGACGTTGTCGAGCAGATCGGCCGCGTGCGCGGACGCGGTTGCGATGCCGAGCAGCGCGGCGACGAGTGTTGACGTGAACATCGGTTTGAATGCCTTCATCTTTGATCTCCGTGGGGAAAACCGAGCGAGCGATTTCGAGGCCGCATCGTCATGTCGACGGCGCTCGCCGCGAACGCCGATCTTGCGGCATGCGCGCGGCGAGGGCGCCGTTCGGCACGCTGCAAATGCGTGACGATTGACGGCAAGCTTAATTTCGCCAAAATGGAAAATGTTTCCAAAGAAGTACGGATTTACAGCGCCGCGTGGAAAGTTTTTCTATCGTTTGCGCGGGTTGCGCAACCGGTGCGATCGGGGCGGCGCCGCGTCGTCGCGGGTCTCGTAAGCGATGAATCATTGCGACTTGTGCCGTGTGCCGGCGGCGACGTTCCGGTCAGCCGCGCTTGCTCTTTTTGAAACATCCTCGAAAACGGATCATCGGGCCGAGGCAAACGCTATTCGGACGCTAACGGTTCATCGGCGATCGAACGGGTTCGCCAATCGGCATCACTTGCGCCCTGATCAAAACGTATCGGCGCGATGTCCGGATGTTCGCCGAGCCGGGCGGCCAGGAAGTCCATGAGCAGGCGGCTTCGTCGCGGTACGTGCGTTCGCTGCGGCATGCACAGGTAGAGCCCGTAACGGCAGGTGACGTGCCGGGTCAGCAGCGGCACGAGGCGGCCGACGCGTTCGCCGCGCTCGAGCTGACGCTTGACGACGACGAAACCGCGCTGCTCGAGGCTGCGTTCGAGCGCACGCTTGAACCGGCGCAATGGTGAGGGCTGCGGCGCCCGTCAGGTCGGATGCCGCGCGGCTAGTGTCGCGTGCCGGAAATTCACTGGATAAAAAAACCGGAGCGCGAAGGCTCCGGCATGGCTGCAAGCCGAGACGCGCAACGCGCGTCAGTCTTTCGCCGCGGGCGCCGCGCCGTGGCTCAGCCAGTCGAGCACGTCGGCGGCCTCGTCGCCCGCGCCCGCGCGCGCCTTCGCGCGCGCCATCGCCTCCGCGAGCTCGGCGTTCGGCGCGGCGCGGCGGATCGCGACGCCGACCGCGAGGATGTCGATCATCACGAGATGCAGGATCCGCGAGATCATCGACAACTGCGACTCGCGCATCTCGATGTGATCGGTCTCGAGCGCGACCGTCGCGCGCTTGGCGAGCGGCGTGTTGCTCGACGTGATCGCGATCACCTTCGCGCCCGCCTGCATCGCGACGTCGAGCACGCGCAGAAGCTCCGGCGCGCGTCCCGACTTCGACACCGCGACGATCACGTCGCCCTTGCCGAGCAGCGCGGCCGACGCCGCCTGCATGTACAGGTCGCCGTAAGCGATCGTCGGGATGCCGAAGCGGAAGAACTTGTAGTGCGCGTCCTGCGCGACGATGTTCGAATTGCCGAGCCCGTAGAACTCGATGCGCCGCGCGTTGTTCAGGATGTCGATCGCCTGCTCGACGTGCTCGAAGTTCAGGTGCTCGCGCAACTGAAGGATCGCCGACACCGTGTTGTCGAGCACCTTCGCGCCGAAGTCGGTGGCCGTATCGCCGAGATGCACCTGGCTGTGGCTCATCGGGATCGTGCCCGTCAAGCCGGTGGCGAGCTTCAGCTTGAAGTCCGACAGCCCCTGGCAGCCGAGCGAGCGGCAGAAGCGGATCACGGTCGGCTGGCTCACGTCGGCCTTGCGCGCGATGTCGACGATCGGATCGTTGATGATCGAGCGCGGATGATTGAGCGCGAGATCGGCGACGCGCCGCTCGGCGGGCGTCAGCGCGTCGCGCATCTGGCGGATCCGCTCGAACACGGCCGACGACGCGCCGCCCGTGCGGTTCGACAACTGCTCCGCGAGGATCGCCGATACGCCGAGGAACGCCGGATACTCGGCTGTGATCAGGTAAGTCGGGATGTTTGCGAGATACGCGTCGAAGCGGCCCTTCGCCTCGAAGCGCGCGCGAAACGACGAGCGCATGAACAGCTCGCCCAGCTTCGGCACGACGCCGCCGCCGATGTAGATGCCGCCCAACGCGCCGAGCGTGACCGCGAGGTTGCCGGCGAACGTGCCGAGAATCCCGCAGAAGCACTCGACCGCTTCGAGCGCGAGCGCGTCGCCCGCGTGTGCGCGCTCGACGATGTCGGCCGTGTCGACGTTCGCGGCGATCCGCTTCTTGTCGCGCGCGGCAAGCGCGCGATAGATGATTTCCATGCCCGGGCCCGCGCACACGCGCTCGAACGACACGTGCGGGTACTTGCGGCGCGCGTACTGCAGCACGAGATCCTCGCGCTCGTCCATCGGCGCGAACGTCGCGTGGCCGCCTTCGCTGCCGAGCGCGATCCAGCGGTCGTCGGCGGGGATGAGGCCCGACACGCCGAGCCCCGTGCCCGGCCCCATCAGGCCGATCACGCTGTTCTGCCGGCGCGCGCCGCCGCCGATCTGCATGCGCTGCGCGTCGGTCAGGCCGGGCAGCGCCATCGCGAGCGCGGTGAAATCGTTGACGACGAGCAGCGTGTCGAAGCCGAGCGCGCGGCGCGTCGCCTCGATCGAGAAGCTCCAGTTGTGATTCGTCATCCGGACCTGATCGCCGTCGACGGGATTCGCGATCGCGATCGCCGCGTGATTCACGCGGCCGATCTTCGCGTCCTTCAGATACCTGCGGATCGCGTCGGTGAGCGTCGGATACTCGGCGCCGGGGTACACGCGGATCTGCGAGATTTCGCCCGGACCCGTCTCGAGCGCGAAGCGCGCGTTCGTGCCGCCGACGTCGGCCAATAGGCGCGGCCCGTCCGCATGCTGGCTCGCCGCAGCGGCCTTAGTTTGCGCACCAGTAGACATCGAGCTTCGTCCCGTTGTGGTTGGCCAGTTGCGAAATCGCGTTCTTCTGCGACGCGGCCGCGGCCGCCTCGAGCACCGCGCGCTTGCGGCTTCCCGCGATCAGCAGGAACAGCCGATCGATGCGCTTGAGCGCGCTGAGCGACAGGCTCACGCGCGCATGGGGCGCGGCGCCCGGGTGGACGCCGACGAAGCGCTCGGTCGTCGCGATCGCGTGGTCCCATTCGGGCGCGTCCGCGAAGATCGACGCGGTGTGGCCGTCCTCGCCCATGCCGAGCACGGCGACGTCGGGCAGCGGGTGCGCGGGGCTCTGGTTGAGCGCGGTGACTTGCGCGTCGAGCGACTCGCGCATGTCGACGAGCGGCGCGAAGCGCGCGTGCGCGGCCGTGTTCTGCAGCAGCGTCTCGCGCACGAGCTTCGCGTTGCTTGCGTCGTCGGTGTCGGGCACCCAGCGGTCGTCGACGAGTGTCACGTCGATCCGCGGCCAGTCGAGCGCGGCGCCCGACAGCGTTTGCAGGAACGGCCGCGGGCTCGTGCCGCCCGACACCGCGAGCGTTGCGCGCGCGCGTTGCGCGAGCGAAGCCGCGAGCGCTTCGCCGACCGCTTGCGCGAGCGCTTCGGTTTGCGCGCGCGGGGTTTCGAAAGCGTGAACCTCGATCACTTCTCCTCCAGACTGCCTTTATTGAATGGATTGAATTCGATGGGGACATCGGGCGGCGCGCGGACGAAGCCGCCCGCGCGCCGCGTTGCATCAGTTTTCTTCTTCGAGCCAGCAGGTGCCGTGCTGCGCGAGCATCGCGCTCGCCGCGGCCGGCCCCCACGTGCCGGCTGCATACGGCTTCGGCGGCTTCAGCGAGCGCGCCCATTCGTTCAGGATCGGCTCGACCCAGCGCCATGCGGCTTCCTGCTCGTCGCGCCGCACGAAGAGGGCGAGGCGGCCGTTGATCACGTCGAGCAGCAGGCGCTGGTACGCCTCCATCTGGCCTTCCTTGAAGAACTGGTCGAACGCGAGGTCGAGGTGCACGCTCGCCAGATTCATCCCTTCGCCAGGCTGCTTCGCGAGGCAGTACAGGCGAATCGATTCGTTCGGCTGCAGCCGGATCACGAGGCGGTTCGCGCCCGCGCGCAGCGCGGTCGGCCCGAGCGCCGAGTGCGGCACCGGGCGGAAGTTGACGACGATCTCCGCGACGCGGTCGGCGAGGCGCTTGCCGGTGCGCAGGAAGAACGGCACGCCGGCCCAGCGCCAGTTCTCGATCTCGACCTTCAGCGCGACGAACGTCTCGGTCTGGCTGTCCGCTTTCACGCCGGGCTCGGTCGCGTACGCGGGCACCTGCGCGCCCTTGATCACGCCCGCGTGGTACTGGCCGCGCACCGCGACCTTGCCGATGTCGCGCGGCTCGACGGGCTTCAGCGCGCGCAGCACGCGCAGCTTCTCGTCGCGCACCGAATCGGAATCCATCGAGTGCGGCGGCTCCATCGCGACGATCGACAGGAGCTGCAGCAGGTGGTTCTGCACCATGTCGCGCAGCGCGCCGGTATTGTCGTAGAAATCGCCGCGCGCCTCGACGCCGAGCTCCTCGGCGATCGTGATCTGGATGCTCTCGACCCATTCGCGGCGCCACAGCGGCTCGAACAGCGCATTGCCGAAGCGCAGCGCGAGCAGGTTCTGCACCGGCTCCTTCCCGAGGTAATGGTCGATCCGGTAGATCTGGTCTTCGGCGAAGATCTCGCCCACCGCGTCGTTGATCGCGTTCGACGAGCGCAGGTCGTAGCCGAGCGGCTTCTCGAGCACGATCCGCGCGCCCTCGTTCAGGCCCACGGCGGCGAGCGCCTTGCAGATCGGCACGAAGAGCGACGGGCCCGTCGCGAGATAGAACACGCGGATGCCCGAGAGCTGGCCGACCGTGTCGCGCAGCAGCGCGTAGTCTTCCGCGCGGCCGAGGTCGAGCTTCACGTAGACGATGCGCTCGAGGAAGCTTCGCCAGACCGCTTCGTCGAACGCGCCGCCCGCCGCCTTCGCCGCGTGCGGCTTCACGTGCTCTTCGACCCACTGCAGGTAGCCGTCGCGGTCCGCCGCATGGCGGGCCACGGCAACGATCCTGCCGGCTTCCGACAGCATGTTCGCGCGATGCGCCTCGAAGAGCGCGGGGAGGATCTTGCGCATCGACAGATCGCCGGTGCCGCCGAAGAGAACGAAGGTGAAGCTCGAATCGGTATGCATGTGTCTCCGCCGTTTGGGGATGCCCGCGACGCGGGCCGTAGTGCGATAAAAATATTTTTGACACTGAATTGTAGTTTAACTACAATCCGCCGCAAGGGGTAGCACCCGAACGAAGAAAAGAAGCGCACGGCATGAAGAGGCGCGAACTTCGGGCGGGCCGTGCGGCGTGTGAGCCGCACGCGGCAAATGTTATCGGACATTGATGAAGCGCATGTTCGCGCGCGTCGCTGCCCCGGGTTCGAGCCATGCGGCGGCGGAACCGGATAGCCCAAAGAGGAGACGGTCGTTGAATCTCGAGTCACTCAGTTCCTGAGCCCGCGGCCGGCATCGGCCCGAACGCATCGATCATGCGTCGTTCGCGGCTCGATTTCCCGTGTCGTTCCGTAGCAAAGCCGGCTTTCGCGCATCCGCGCAGTCGAAAGCCTGACGAATCGATCCAAATCTGGAGGAGATAACTGATGAAAATTCGCGCGATCATGGGCGCGCTCGGCGCCGCAGGCCTGCTGTTCGGCGCTGCCGCGGCGCAAGCGGCAGAGAACGTCACGGTGCTGCACTGGTGGACGTCGGGCGGCGAATCGAAGGCGGTCGGCGTGCTGAAGGACGACCTGCAGAAGCAGGGCTACGTCTGGAAGGACTTCGCGGTCGCGGGCGGCGCGGGCGCCGCGGCGATGACCGCGCTGAAGACGAAGGTCATCAGCGGCGACGCGCCGTCGGCCGCGCAGATCAAGGGCCCCCTCATCCAGGAGTGGGCGGACCAGGGCGTGCTCGTGAACATCGACTCCGCCGCGGGCGACTGGAAGCAGAACCTGCCGCCCGAGATCGACAAGATCATCAAGTACAAGGGCAACACCGTCGCGGCGCCGTTCTCGGTGCACCGCGTCAACTGGCTCTACATCAACAAGGCCGCGCTCGACAAGATCGGCGCGAAGCCGCCCGCGACGTGGCCCGAATTCTTCCAGATCGCCGACAAGCTGAAGGCGGCGGGCATCCAGCCGGTCGCGATGGGCGGCCAGCCGTGGCAGGACCTGACGCTGTGGGAAGATGTCGTGCTGTCGCAAGGCGCCGACTTCTATAGGAAGGCGCTCGTCGACCTCGACCAGAAGACGCTCACGTCGGACAAGATGCTCGACGTGTTCAACACGGTCCGCAAGATCCAGGGCTACTTCGATTCGGGCCGCAACGGCCGCGACTGGAACCTGGCCACGGCGATGGTCATCAACGGCCGCGCGGGCATGCAGTTCATGGGCGACTGGGCGAAGGGCGAGTTCGAGGCGGCCGGCAAGAAGCCGGGCAAGGACTACATCTGCGCGGCGGTGCCGGGCACGGCGAATGCGTACACGTTCAACGTCGACTCGTTCGTGTTCTTCCAGCAGAAGGGCCAGAAGGCGGCGACGCCCGGCCAGATTGCGCTCGCAAAGACGATCATGACGCCCGCGTTCCAGGAGCAGTTCAGCTTGCTGAAGGGCTCGATCCCGGTGCGCCTCGGCGTGAAGATGGACAAGTTCGACGATTGCGCGAAGAAGTCCTACGCTGATGAACAGACGGCGATCAAGTCGAACGGCTACGTGCCGTCGCTCGCGCACGGCATGGCGCAGGGCGACGCGACGGCGGGCGCGATCTCCGACGTCGTGACGAAGTTCATGAACTCTCAGCAGGATGCGAAGAGCGCGGTTGCCGCGCTCGCGCGCGCCGCGAAGGTGAAGTAACGCACGGCGCGTAACGCACGGCTGCGCCGGGCGCTTCGTGCCGCAGGCGCAGCAAACGGGCCGCGAGCCGGCCCGCGCCGTACCCGCCGCCCGCGCCGGCTTCGCGCCCGCGCGCGGCGGCCTCGTTCCAGGAGTCGAAATACGTGGCTGCCCCTCTTAGCGGAAACGGAACCAGCGCGGCTGACGCGCACCGCACGTCGCCGCTGTCGGCGTTCGCCGACCGCTGGATTCCGAAACTGGTGCTCGCGCCCAGCATCGCGATCGCCTTGGTTTTCATCTACGGCTTCATCGTCGTCACCAGCTATCTGTCGCTGACGAATTCCCGGCTGCTGCCGAACTACGAGTTCGACGGCTTCGGCCGCTATTCCGACTTGTTCCAGAACGACGTCTGGTGGACGTCGGCCGCGAACCTCGGCTGGTTCGGCATCCCGTTCATCGCGATCTGCGTCGCGCTGGGCCTCTTCCTTGCAATCCTGCTCGATCAGAAGATCCGCAACGAAGGCGCGCTGCGCGCGGTGTTCCTGTATCCGATGGCGCTGTCGTTCATCGTCACGGGCACCGCGTGGCAGTGGATACTGAACCCGGGCCTCGGCCTCGAGAAGGTGATGCACGACTGGGGCTTCACGAACTTCTCGTTCGGCTGGCTCGACGATCCGGACAAGGCGATCTTCTGCGTCGTGATCGCGGCCGTCTGGCAATCGACGGGCTTCGTGATGGCGCTCTTCCTCGCCGGCCTGCGCGGCGTCGACAGCGAGATCTTCAAGGCCGCGCAGGTCGACGGCGCGACGCTGCCCACGATCTACCGCAAGATCGTGATCCCGAGCATGCGCCCGGTGTTCTTCTCGGTGCTGCTGATCCTCTGCCACATCACGATCAAGACCTTCGACCTCGTCGTCGCGCTGACGGCGGGCGGGCCGGGCACGTCGTCGTCGCTGCCCGCGATGTTCATGTACACGTATTCGTTCAACCGCGGGCAGCTCGGCGTCGGCGCGGCGTCGTCGGTGATGATGCTCGCCACCGTCGTCGCGGTGCTCGTGCCGCTCATGTATCTGGAATCGAGGAGCACCCGCAATGCAGCCTAAGATGACACTCAGTCGGGCGGTCATTTACGCGGCGCTGATCCTGTTCGCGCTGTACTTCCTGTTCCCGATCTACGTGATGCTGTCGACGTCGTTCAAGGATCTCGACCAGTTGCGCACGGGCAACCTGCTGACGCCGCCGTCGAGCTGGACGGTCGCGCCGTGGGTGAAGGCATGGGGCGAGGCGTGCACCGGCGTGCGCTGCGACGGAATGAAGCCGTTCTTCTTCAACTCGATCAAGATGGTGATCCCGGCCGTGCTGATCTCGTCGCTGATCGGCGCGTTCAACGGCTACGTGCTCACGCACTGGCGCTTTCGCGGCGCGGATGCGCTCTTCACGATGCTGCTCGTCGGCTGCTTCATCCCGTTCCAGGTGATCCTGCTGCCGATGGCGCGCCTGCAGGGCTACTTCGGGATGGCCAACACGATTCCCGGCCTCGTGTTCGTGCACGTCGTGTACGGGATCGCGTTCACGACGATGTTCTTCCGCAACTTCTACGTGAGCGTGCCGGCCGAGCTCGTGAAGGCGGCGCGCATCGACGGCGCGGGCTTCTTCACGATCTTCACGAAGATCCTGCTGCCGGTGTCGCTGCCGATCTTCATGGTGTGCCTGATCTGGCAGTTCACGCAGATCTGGAACGACTTCCTGTTCGGGATCGTGTTCTCCGGCGTCGATTCGATGCCGATCACGGTCGCGCTGAACAACCTCGTGAACACGTCGACGGGCGTGAAGGAGTACAACGTCGACATGGCGGGCGCGATCATCGCCGCGCTGCCGACGCTCGTCGTCTACGTGATCGCCGGCCGCTACTTCGTGCGCGGCCTGACGGCGGGCGCGGTCAAGGGGTGAGCGCGGCGCGCACGACGCGAACACGGGCGCCGCGCGCGGCGCAACGATACGAGACATGACGCGGCGCACGCGCGCCGCAATGAGACAGAGGATTCACAGCATGGCAAGCCTTTCCATCCGTGACGTGTACAAGACCTACCCGAACGGCGTGCCCGTCCTGAAGGGCGTCGACATCGACATCGAGGACGGTCAGTTCCTGATTCTCGTCGGCGGTTCGGGCTGCGGGAAATCGACGCTTCTCAACATGATCGCGGGCCTCGAGACCGTGACGAAGGGCGAGATCCGGATCGGCGAGAAGGTCGTCAACGATCTGTCGCCGAAGGATCGCGACATCGCGATGGTGTTCCAGTCGTACGCGCTCTATCCGTCGATGACGGTGCGCGAGAACATCTCGTTCGGCCTGAACATCCGCAAGGTGCCGAAGAACGAGCAGAAGAGCATCGTCGAGCGCGTCGCCGCGATGCTGCAGATCGAGCACCTGCTCGATCGCAAGCCGGGGCAGCTCTCGGGCGGCCAGCGGCAGCGCGTCGCGATGGGCCGCGCGCTCGCGCGCGACCCGGCGCTCTTCCTGTTCGACGAGCCGCTCTCCAACCTCGACGCGAAGCTGCGCATCGAGATGCGCGCCGAGATCAAGCTGTTGCATCAGCGCCTCGGCACGACGATCGTCTACGTGACGCATGACCAGATCGAGGCGATGACGCTGGGCGACCGGATCGCGGTGATGAAGGACGGCGTCGTCCAGCAGTTCGGCGCGCCGCAGGACATCTACGATTCGCCGTCGAATCTGTTCGTCGCGGGCTTCATCGGCGCGCCGCCGATGAACTTCATCAACGGCAAGCTCGTCGAGCAGGGCAGCGGCGTCGGCATCGAGCTCGACACGGGCGCGATGCGCGGCGTGCTGAACCTGCCGTTCGACGCGAAGCGGATGAACGGCCACGTCGGCCGCGACGTGATCCTCGGCCTGCGGCCGGAGCGGATCACCGACGCGCGGAGCGCGCACAACGGCGAGAGCTCGCGCCTGCAGCCCGTCGACGTGACGGTCGACGTGACCGAGCCGACGGGCCCCGATACGCATGTGTTCGCGCAGGTCAACGGCAAGCGGATCGTGAGCCGCGTGCATCCGGCCGCGAACCCGCAGCCGCAGCAGAAGCTGTCGCTGTTGTTCGATGTGTCGAAGGCGGTGCTGTTCGATCCGTCGACGGAGGCGCGCATCGCGTGATCGCGCGCGATCACGCGCGCGGGCGGCGGCGCTGGATCGCGGCGCGGCTCGCGCGGGCGTGACGTCGCCATTCGGCGCGCGCGGACGCGGCGATCGACCGGGATGATTCGGGCGATCCGGACGATGGTGGAATCAAGGAGGAAAAAGGGCGGCCGCCTTCGTGCGCCGCCCTTTTTGCGTCGCGTGTCGCGTGCGAGTTGAGGCTAGGCCGGCTGCAGCAGCACGAGCACGGCGCCCGCCCCGCCGTCATGGCCGCGCGCCTGACAGAACGCGATCACCTCATCCTTCTGCACGAGCCACGCGCGCACCTTGCCCTTGAGCACCGGCTCCTTGCCGATCGAGCCGAGCCCCTTGCCGTGGATCACGCGCAGGCAGCGCAGGCCTTTCTTGCCCGATTCGCGGATGAATTCGGCGAGCGCCTCGCGCGCCTCGTCGCGCCGCATTCCGTGCAGATCGAGCTGCGCCTGGACGATCCATGCGCCGCTTCTGAGCTTGCGCACGACGTCGCGGCTCACGCCGGGGCGGTGGTAGTACAGCGTCTCGTCGGTATCGAGCAGCGTCTCGGGATCGAATTCGTCGGACAAGGTCTCGGACAGCACCGCCTCCTCGTCCTGCTGCGTGTGCTTCGGCACGGGCGCGGGCGCCGGGCGGCCGCCCGCGGCGCGCGGCGGCGCCGCGAGCGGCGTGATCGCGCCGATCTCGCGGCGAAAGAGGTCGGCGTCGGCGTTGGCCTGACGGGCCGCCTGCTTCGCCTGCACCGCTTCGCGCGTGCGGCGCTCGGATTCGCCGGCGAGGGTGGCGCGCAGCGCGTCGAGCCCGGCGAGGCCCTGGCCGCGCAGCGCGGCGGGCGCGGGAGGCGGGCTTGCGGGCGCGGGCGCCGGCTCGCGGGCGGCGGCTTGCCGCTTCGCGGGGTCGCTCGGATGAGGCTGGTTCTTCGCCATGATGAATCGGATACGAAAAGGGCGGGCGCGCCGACGCTGCGGTTCGGCCCGACGGACGTGAGAAAGCCGCTGCGCGGGGCACAGCGGCTGCGGTGTGTCAGACCCGTCAGTCAGACCCGTCAGGCGGCGCGCGGCGACGCCATTGTAGCGCCGCGCCGCTTCTTACTTGTGGTCGTGCAGGCTTTCGAGATAGCGCTGCGCGTCGAGCGCCGCCATGCAGCCTGTGCCCGCGCTCGTGATCGCCTGGCGGTAGATGTGGTCCTGCACGTCGCCCGCCGCGAACACGCCCGGCACGCTCGTGCCCGTCGCGTTGCCCGACAGGCCGCTGTTCGTGATGATGTAGCCGTCCTTCATCTCGAGCTGGCCCTTGAAGATGTCGGTGTTCGGCTTGTGGCCGATCGCGATGAAGAGGCCCTGCACCGCGACGTCCTCGGTCGCGCCCGTCGCCACGTGCTTGATGCGCACGCCCGAGACGCCCGAATCGTCGCCCGTCACCTCGTCGAGCACGTGGTTCCACTTGATCTCGACGGCGCCTTCCTTTTCCTTTTCGAGGAGACGATCGACGAGGATCGGCTCCGCGCGGAACTTGTCGCGGCGGTGGATCACCGTGACCTTCTTCGCGATGCCCGTCAGGTAGAGCGCTTCCTCGACGGCCGTGTTGCCGCCGCCGACCACCGCGACGTTCTGGCCGCGATAGAAGAAGCCGTCGCAGGTCGCGCACGCCGACACGCCGCGGCCCATGAACGCCTCTTCCGACGGCAGGCCGAGGTATTGCGCGGACGCGCCCGTCGCGATGACGAGCGAGTCGCACGTGTATTCGCCCGCGTCGCCGACGAGGCGGATCGGCTTCTCGTGCAGCTTCGCCGTGTGGATGTGGTCGAACACGATCTCGGTGTTGAAGCGCTGCGCGTGCGCGAGAAAGCGCTGCATCAGTTCGGGGCCCTGCACGCCGTCCGCGTCGGCCGGCCAATTCTCGACGTCGGTCGTCGTCATCAGTTGGCCGCCTTGCGCGATGCCCGTGATCAGGAGGGGCGACAGGTTCGCGCGGGCCGCGTAGACGGCCGCCGTGTAGCCGGCGGGGCCGGAACCGAGAATCAGGACTTTCGCGTGTTTGGGCGTGGACATGAGCAGGATCCGTAAAAAGCGGCCGGCCGGGCGGACGATGCTGCCGGGCGGCCCGTTGCGAGCGGGATACCGTCGCAGATGGGTGCAAAGCCCGCATTATAAAGGGCTGCCTGCTGCGCCGCCGAATGGACTTTTCAATCGGCGCGATAGCGTCGCGCGGCGCGGTTGTGGCGGCGCGCGCACATTTCGGCGCGACTCGGCCCGCGCGTTACCGTCATTTACACTTGGCGCGGCGGCGCAGCGTTTACAATAGATCGGATCGAACGATCGGCGGTCCTGCCGCGCGCAGCCGCCTCATCGCCCCTTTTGACGGATTCATGGCAAAAGCACCTTATACCGCTCAGGCCCAGGCACTGCCGCACCGGATGTCGCGCCTGCTGACCGAGATCCGCTGGATTCTCCAGGTCGCGCTGCTCGCCTTCCTGCTGATGGCGCTTCTGAGCTACAGCCGGCGCGATCCGAGCTGGACGCACGCCGCGCAGGTCGACCACATCGCGAACTGGGCAGGGCGCGTCGGCGCGTGGACGGCCGACATCATGCTGCTCCTCTTCGGCCTCTCCGCGTATTGGCTCATCGTGCTGCTCGGCCGGCGCGTCGCCGCGAACTATCGCCGCATCACCCGGCACGACGCGCTGCCCGACGAGCCGGAAAAGCCGGCCGGCTGGCTCGCCGAAGGCTTCGCGTTCGTGCTCGTGCTGCTCGCGAGCGACGGCATCGAGGCGTTGCGGATGTGGTCGCTGAAAGTGCAGCTGCCGCGCGCGCCGGGCGGCGTCGTCGGCGAGGCGGTCGCGCGCGGCGTGTCGCACGCGTTCGGCTTCACGGGCGGCACGCTCGCGCTCCTGATCGCGCTCGCGATCGGGCTGTCGCTGTATTTCCGCTTTTCGTGGCTGTCGGTCGCCGAGCGCGTCGGCGACGCGATCATCAACGCGTTCACGCTCGCGAAGCTGCGCCGCGAGGCCGAGCGCGACCGCAAGCTCGGCGAGGCCGCGGCCGTCAAGCGCGAAGGCAAGGTCGAGGAGGAGCGCGTGCGCATCGAGGAGCACGAGCCCGTCACGATCGTGCCGCCCGTCGTCACGCCCGCGAAATCCGAGCGCGCCGAGAAGGAGCGCCAGCAGCCGCTCTTCACCGATCTGCCCGGCGATTCGACGCTGCCCGCGATCTCGCTGCTCGATCCCGCGCCGGCGTCGCAGGAGACGATCTCCGCGGACACGCTCGAATTCACGTCGCGCCTGATCGAGAAGAAGCTGAAGGATTTCGGCGTCGAGGTGAGCGTCGCCGCCGCGTACCCGGGCCCCGTCGTCACGCGCTACGAGATCGAGCCCGCGACGGGCGTGAAGGGCAGCCAGATCGTCAATCTGTCGAAGGATCTCGCGCGCTCGCTGTCGCTCGTGTCGATCCGCGTCGTCGAGACGATTCCCGGCAAGAACTGCATGGCGCTCGAATTGCCGAACCAGCGCCGCCAGACGGTGCGGCTGTCCGAGATCCTCGGCTCCGAGGTCTACGCGGACGCGCCGTCGATGCTCACGCTCGGCCTCGGCAAGGACATCGGCGGCAAGCCGGTGTGCGCGGATCTCGCGAAGATGCCGCACCTGCTCGTCGCCGGCACGACGGGTTCGGGCAAGTCGGTCGGGATCAACGCGATGATCCTGTCGCTGCTCTACAAGGCGAGCCCCGAGCAGGTGCGTCTGATCCTGATCGATCCGAAGATGCTCGAAATGAGCGTCTACGAAGGCATTGCGCATCTGCTGTGTCCGGTCGTCACCGACATGCGCCAGGCGGGCCACGCGCTGAACTGGACCGTCGCCGAGATGGAGCGCCGCTACAAGCTGATGAGCAAGCTCGGCGTGCGCAATCTCGCCGGCTACAACAACAAGATCGAAGACGCGAAGAAGCGCGAGGAGAAGATCCCGAATCCGTTCAGCCTGACGCCGGACGATCCGGAGCCGCTCGGCCGGCTGCCGAACATCGTCGTCGTGATCGACGAGCTCGCCGATCTGATGATGGTCGTCGGCAAGAAGGTCGAGGAGCTGATCGCGCGAATCGCGCAGAAGGCGCGTGCGGCGGGCATCCATCTGATTCTCGCGACGCAGCGTCCGTCCGTCGACGTGATCACGGGCCTCATCAAGGCGAACGTGCCGACGCGGATCGCGTTCCAGGTGTCGTCGAAGATCGATTCGCGCACGATCCTCGACCAGATGGGCGCCGAATCGCTGCTCGGCCAGGGCGACATGCTGTACCTGCCGCCCGGCACCGGGCTGCCCGTGCGCGTGCACGGCGCGTTCGTGTCGGATGACGAGGTGCACCGCGTCGTCGAGAAGCTGAAGGAGCACGGCGAGCCGAACTACATCGAGGGCCTCCTCGAAGGCGGTACGGTCGACGGCGACGAAGGCTCGGCCGCGGGAACGGGCGACGCGAACGGCGAGTCTGATCCGCTGTACGACCAGGCGGTCGAGATCGTCATCAAGAACCGGCGCGCGTCGATCTCGCTCGTGCAGCGCCACCTGCGCATCGGCTACAACCGCGCGGCGCGGCTGCTCGAGCAAATGGAGCAGTCGGGGCTCGTGTCAGCGATGTCGTCGAGCGGGAATCGCGAAATCCTCACCCCCGCGCGCGACGCGGAGTGAATCCGCGCCGGCGCGCCTGCCGAACGCGCGCCGGCCCTCTACGGAGAAAACCACAGCATGCAGCATCAGTCGTTGGCAGTTCATACCGGTTCGGGTTCCGCGCCGAAGCGCGGGTTCGCGCGCACGCTGCGCGCCGCGCTCGCGGGCGCCGCGCTCGCGCTCGTCGCGTCGCGCGCATTCGCGAGCGGCACCGAGCAACTGAAGGCGTTCGTCGCGAAGGTTCACGCGGCGAGGGGCGACTTCACGCAGCAGATCGTCAAGGCGCCGTCGAAGGCGGCGAGCGGCGCGGTGCCGACCGTGAAGCCCACTGACAATTCGAGCGGCAGCTTCGTGTTCTCGCGGCCCGGCAAGTTCATCTGGACGTATCAGAAGCCGTACCAGCAGGTGCTGCAGGCCGACGGCGACAAGCTCTACGTGTACGACAAGGATCTGAACCAGGTCACCGAGCGCAAGCTCGCGGGCGCGCTCGGCGCGAGCCCCGCCGCGATCCTGTTCGGCAGCAACGATCTCGAGAAGAACTACACGCTGCGCGACGCGGGCGAGAAGGGCGGGATCGACTGGCTCGAAATGGTGCCGAAGGCGCAGGACACGCAGTTCCAGCGGATCGGCATCGGCTTCAGGAACGGCATGCTCGCCGCGATGGAGTTGCATGACGTGTTCGGCAACGTGACGCTGCTCACGTTCACGAACATTCAGACGAATCCGCCGCTCAAGGCCGATCAGTTCAGGTTCGTCGTGCCGAAGGGCGCGGACGTCGTTACCGGCTGAGCGCGGCGGCCGCATCGATTCGCGACCGGGCCCGCCAGCGATGGCGGGCCCGATTCGTTTCTTCGGCGCGGCGCCGCCTCGAGAGCCGGCAGTCGCGCCGCTGTCCGGCGCGCCGTGGCGTTGCGCCGCGCGGCTGTCATAATGTCCGGTCCGGCGGCGCATGCGTGCCGCCATCGTTTTTCGTGGGAGCCAAGGTCCATGTCCGACCTGTTTGCAGTCGAACCGCGCCGGCCGCTCGCCGAGGCGCTGCGCCCGAAGACGCTCGCCGACGTGATCGGGCAGACGCATCTTCTCGGCGAAGGCAAGCCGCTCAAGCTCGCGTTCGAATCGGGCAAGCCGCATTCGATGATCCTCTGGGGGCCGCCCGGCGTCGGCAAGACGACGCTCGCGCGCCTGACCGCGCTCGCGTTCGATTGCGAGTTCATTGCGCTTTCGGCGGTGCTGGGCGGCGTGAAGGACATCCGCGAGGCGATGGAGCAGGCGCGCGATACGCTGAACCGCACCGGCCGCCACACGATCCTGTTCGTCGACGAAATCCACCGCTTCAACAAGGCGCAGCAGGACGCGCTGCTGCCGTTCGTCGAATCGGGGCTTGTCACGTTCATCGGCGCCACCACCGAGAATCCGAGCTTCGAGGTGAATTCGGCGCTGCTGTCGCGCGCGCAGGTGTACGTGCTGAAGTCGCTCGCGGAAGACGAGTTGCGCCAGTTGCTCAAGCGCGCGCAGGACACGGCGCTCGACGGGCTCGCGTTCGACGGCAAGGCGGTCGACACGCTCGTCGGCTACGCGGACGGCGACGCGCGGCGTTTTCTGAATCTGCTCGAGCAGGCGCAGACGGCGGCGACGTCCGCGGGCGTGACGACGATCGACGCGGCGTTCGTCGAGAGCGCGATGACGATGAACGCGCGCCGCTTCGACAAGGGCGGCGACAATTTCTACGACCAGATCTCCGCGCTGCACAAGTCGGTGCGCGGCTCGAGCCCGGACGGCGCGCTGTATTGGCTGTGCCGGATGCTCGACGGCGGCGCGGACCCGAAATACCTCGCGCGGCGCGTCGTGCGCATGGCGTGGGAAGACATCGGCCTGGCCGATCCGCGCGCGATGCAGATCGCGAACGATGCGGCGCAGACCTACGAGCGGCTCGGCTCGCCGGAAGGCGAGCTCGCGCTCGCGCAGGCGGTGCTCTACCTCGCGTGCGCGGCGAAGAGCAACGCCGGCTACAACGCGTACAACGAGGCGATGGCGTTCGTGCGGCAGGACAAGTCGCGCGAGGTGCCGGTGCATCTGCGCAACGCGCCGACGAAGCTGATGAAGGAGCTCGGCTACGGCCACGCGTACCGCTACGCGCACGACGAGCCGAACGCATACGCGGCGGGCGAGACATACTTGCCGGACGGCATGCGCGAGCCGCGCTGGTACAAGCCGGTGCCGCGCGGGCTCGAGACGAAGATCGCCGACAAGCTCGCCTGGCTGCGCGAGCTCGACCGCGAAGCGGGCAAGAAGGACTAGCGAAGCCGGCGCGGGCGGCGGCGGTCGTCCGTCGGCTGCTTCAGCGTTTGCGCGCCGGCTGCTTCTTCCAGTAGTCGAACGGCTCCTGATGGCAGTCGATGTCGAGTTCGGCGACGCGCGTGTGCAGGCTCGACTGCGCGTCGGCGATCGCGAGGTTGTAGATCGCCGGGCCGATTTCCTCGACGAAGAAATTCAGCAGCGCGCCGGCCTGGATATTGCCGATCGGCTCCTCCAGGTTTTCGGTGAAATAGCGTTGCAGCGACGCGATTGCGCGATCGCGCACGTCCTTGTCCAATTCGATGGCCATCGATTCTCCTGTGAAGCGGATGTGGACCGGCGCGCATGCCGGCAACGCGATACTGCCACGGACGCCCGGTTTGCGACACCGGCCGTTTAGCCGACGCCGTGGCGGACGCGCGGTGCGTTAGAATTCCCCTCTTACACAACGATTTTCCTGTTCTCCCATGCTCGACATCCAGTTGCTGCGCAAAGACCTCGACGGCGTCGCGAAACGCCTCGCCGATCGCGGCTACACCCTCGACGTCGCCGCGTTTTCCGCGCTCGAAGCGGAACGCCGGGCGATCCAGACCCGCACCGAAGAACTGCAGGCGCGCCGCAACAGCCTGTCGAAGCAGATCGGCGCGATGAAGGGGCGGGGCGAGGACACGACGGCGGTGATGGCCGAAGTGGGCGGCATCGGCGACGAGATGAAGGCATCGGCGGTGAAGCTCGACGAGATCCAGGCGCGCGTGTCCGACCTGATGCTGCAGATGCCGAATCTGGCGCACGAGAGCGTGCCAGTCGGTAGCGACGAGACGGAGAATGTCGAAGTGCGCCGCTGGGGCACGCCGCGCCAGTTCGATTTCGACGTGAAGGACCACGTCGACGTCGGCACGCCGCTCGGCCTCGATTTCGAGACGGGCGCGAAGCTGTCGGGCGCGCGCTTCACGGTGCTGCGCGGCCCGATCGCGCGCCTGCATCGCGCGCTCGCGCAGTTCATGCTGGATACGCACACGCTGCAGCATGGTTACAGCGAGACGTATACGCCTTACATCGTGAATCCGGACGTGCTGTACGGCACGGGCCAGTTGCCGAAGTTCGCGGAGGACATGTTCCGCGTCGAGAAGGGCGGCGCGGAGAACACGGTGACGCAATACCTGATCTCGACATCGGAGATCTCGCTGACGAACACCGTGCGCGATTCGATCGTCGAGGCGTCAGCGCTGCCGATCAAGCTGACCGCGCATTCGCCGTGCTTTCGCTCGGAAGCGGGCTCGTACGGCCGCGACACGCGCGGGATGATTCGCCAGCACCAGTTCGACAAGGTCGAGATGGTGCAGATCGTCACGCCGGAAGCGTCGTACGCGGCGCTCGACGAGATGGTCGGCCATGCTGAGGCGATCCTGCAGAAGCTCGAACTGCCTTACCGCGTGATCACGCTGTGCACGGGCGACATGGGCTTCTCGGCGGCGAAGACGTTCGACCTCGAGGTATGGCTGCCCGCGCAGAACACGTATCGGGAGATCTCGAGCTGCTCGAACACCGAATCGTTCCAGGCGCGCCGGATGCAGGCACGGTTCCGCAACGCGCAGGGCAAGCCGGAACTCGTGCATACGCTGAATGGCTCGGGGCTCGCGGTCGGCCGTACGCTCGTCGCGGTGCTGGAGAACTACCAGAACGCCGACGGCTCGGTGACGGTGCCCGTTGCGCTGCGCTCGTACATGGGCGGCGTCGAGCGGATCGACGCGCCGTCGAGCGCGGCCTGAACGGGCGTCCGAGCGGCTTCGAAAAGTTTTTGAAGAAAAAACTTGGAAGTCCGCGAAGAGTTGTTCTATAATCTTCGCTTCGCCGGGCTGACCTGCCGGTGAGCGAAAAAGGAAAGGTGGCAGAGAGGTCGAATGCGCCGGACTCGAAATCCGGTATACGGTTATACCGTATCGTGGGTTCGAATCCCACCCTTTCCGCCAGATACACAGGAAACCCCCGCAACGCCAAAAGGCTTGCGGGGGTTTTTCTATTGCGTCACGGGAATCGTGGCTGAGCGGCGCATCAACAATCCGTTCCGATCGGGCAATGTGGTTGCACGCCGTGAGCGGTCAACGTCGATGATGCGCTCGGCTTGTTCCGCGCGCCGCGCCAATCGGCGCCCTGGTGCCGTTCAGAGGCCAATGTGCCCGGTTTCTTGTCGCGCGCTCAGCCAAAACGCTTGTTTGCGGGAAGGAGCGTTTGCCCGCTATCCGTCACCTTGTCGTCGTAGATCACGATATTACTGGTGCTCAGCACATAGTACGGCGTCGCCGACCCGCCCAGCTGCACATAGATGACGTAGCCACGTAGGTCGGTGCGATTCCAGGAATCGCTGGCTCCGGGCGCCATCTTGAACGGCTTGGTGCTGGTGTCTACGTCCGTTTCCCAGTGATTGATCGACACTTCAACCGTGTTCGATGCGCTGTTTTTGACGCTTATCGCCATGATTTCACCTCGGTCTATCAGTCTGTTTTAGCCGGATTCCCATAACGAAATTTCTCTTTCTGAAATTCGTTAAAGGATTGGGTCAATCGAAATGCGCGGGTAATGGCAGATCGACTGCAAACAATAATAAATTAATCGACCCGAGACTAAACGCCCAGATTTGGTAGGCATGCCGGCAATTGAAAAAGGGGTTGCGAAATCGGACCGATGCCATTGCCGTTTATAGTTCGACTCAATGCCGGAATCTGAAAAATCGTCTCGAATCTTTGAAGTTTAAGACACGACGGAACGTTGACGTTCGTCGTCGGCATGTGTGCATGTCGAGCAGACACGAGAGCCGAGTGGAGATCGTCGTGCGTCGCCGGCGCATCGGGAGGGTGTTTCGGTAATCGTTGTCGGACAGATATGCCTGCGCCAACGAGGCGGCGGCATATTGATCGGGGGGATCGATTATTGGGATGATTTGATCCTCGGATCGGCGTGAGATTTTTTCGGCGGTGCGGAGTGCGCCTCGATGAAGGTATTGGACGATGGGAGATGCGGGAGCGCCGTGACCGAAGCGAATGAATCGAGGTGCGCGGGTGGACACGTTCGACCGCTCGATCGATGTCGAAAGACGCGGCTCGGGCCGGGGCAAGACGGTAGCCGCCGCCGATGCGCGCACAGGTTTTCCCGACTCGCTCCGATCGAACGGACTGCATAAGAACTGAACGGCGCGACCAATCGGAGCCATGCGCGCACGACGTGCGAGGCGAACGCGTCGACTGATCAAACCCATGACGTTGATGCCCGTTTTCGCGCGGCACGTCCCGTCGACCGACCGCCGCATATTGCTGCGCTGCCGCATAAGCGCGAAATTGCGCTCGATATCGCGTTTATCGACGACATTTCGCAGCCATTCAAAAATTACGATTTGACTCATGCCCCGCTTTCGGTTGAAGCTAACGGCTTGCTGTCCGAAGGGGGCTGTGCCTGCATGAGTTCGACCTTGACTGTTCGTCGTATTGCCGCGGATCAGGGCGGCGTGTATCGCGAACTGCGCGCGGCCTCGCTGCGCGAGCCCTATGCGAGCGGCGAGACGCCGGAAGCCGAACTGGCCGTCGACGCCGCGCGAGCGGCCGCGATCGCGCAGCAGCGCGCGGCGTCCGATGAATCGACCACGTTCGTGCTGTACACCGAAGGCCATCCGGCCGGCATGATCGGCGCGTATTTCGACAGTACGCCCGCGCGCCGCGCGTTCGTGAGCGAGCTGTGGGTCGCGCATGCGGTCCGTCATCTGCGCGGCGGCGTGCTGCTCGTCAACACGGCGCGCGCGTGGCTCGCCACACGCGGCGCCGGCGAGATCTACGCGTGGATCGCCGACCAGAACCGCAGCGCGATCCGTTTCTATGAGCACGTCGGTTTCGCCGACACCGGCGAGCGTGCGCCGATCACCCGCGTGCCGGGTGCGATGAAGTCGCTGTTCGTCTGGCGCGAGCACGCGTAAGCGGCGTGCGAACCGGTCCCGGACCTTCCTTGCCGCGCCCGGACGGGGTGCCGCGGGCAGGCTGGCCGCCGCGCGCGCATTCGGCGCGCCCGAAAATGATGGCCCCGGGCGCGGACGCCTGTAAAATACGCAAAATTTTTTTGCAGAACGTCCATGTCGCTTAAAAAATCGCCATTCTTCGAACTGCGCAGCGGCTCGGTCGACACGTTGCTGTTCATCGTGAAAACCGCCGACCTCGATGCGTTGCGCGCCGAGTTGGTCAAGCGTTTCGAAGCGACTCCCGAATTCTTTGCGGATGACGTCGTCGCGATCGACGTGCGCCGGCTCGCGGATAACGAGCGCGTGCCGCTCGACGACATCCGCGGGATGCTGAGCGACGTGCGGATGCGCGCGATCGGCGTCGTCGCGCAACCGGGGCAGCACGCGTGGGCGGCGGGCGCGGGTCTGCCGCTGCTCGAGGCGCGCGACCGGCGCGCGCCGGCGCCGAAGGCGGAGGACGACGCGCCCGCGCAGCAGGCGGAGCCGCCCACGCCGGCCGGCGCCGACGCGGGCGAGCCGCCGGCCGTGTCCGCCGCGCCCGCTGTCGCGGCGCAGTCGGCGACGCTCGTCATCGACAAGCCGCTGCGCTCAGGACAACAGATTTACGCGAAGGGAGATCTCGTGGTGCTCGGCCCGGTCAGTTACGGCGCCGAGGTCATCGCGGAAGGCAACATCCACATCTACGCGCCGTTGCGCGGCCGCGCGCTCGCGGGCGTGCACGGCAATCACGACGCGCGCATCTTCTGCACGTGTCTCGAACCGGAACTGATCTCGATCGCGGGCATCTATCGGACCACCGAGAACCCGCTGCCGGCCGACGTGCTCGGCAAGTCGGTGCAGATCCGGCTGGAACAGGAAAAACTGATGATCGAACCGCTGCGTCTCACGTGATACGCGTGGCGCGACAAACGGGTCGGTCGGTCCTCATTGACGAACACAGGGTAGGTAAATGGCAAAAATCATCGTGGTGACTTCGGGCAAGGGCGGCGTGGGCAAGACGACGACGAGCGCGAGCTTTGCTTCCGGTCTCGCGCTGCGCGGCCACAAGACGGCCGTGATCGATTTCGACGTCGGTTTGCGCAATCTCGACCTCATCATGGGCTGCGAGCGCCGCGTCGTGTACGACCTCGTCAACGTGATCCAGGGCGAAGCGAACCTGAACCAGGCGCTCATCAAGGACAAGAAGTGCGAGAACCTGTACATCCTGCCCGCGTCGCAGACGCGCGACAAGGAAGCGCTGACGCGCGAGGGCGTCGAGAAGGTCATCAATGACCTGATCGGGATGGACTTCGAATTCATCATCTGCGATTCGCCAGCGGGCATTGAGTCGGGCGCGCTGCACGCGATGTACTTCGCGGACGAGGCGCTCGTCGTGACGAACCCGGAAGTGTCGTCGGTGCGCGATTCGGACCGCATCCTCGGCATCCTGTCGTCGAAGACGAAGCGCGCGTCGGAAGGCAAGGATCCGATCAAGGAGCACCTGCTCATCACCCGCTACAACCCGAAACGCGTGACCGAAGGCGAGATGCTGTCGCTCGACGACATCAGCGAGATCCTGCGCATCAAGCTGATCGGCGTCGTGCCGGAGTCCGAAGCGGTGCTGCACGCGTCCAACCAGGGCCTGCCCGCCGTCCACCTCGACGGCACCGACGTCGCGGAGGCGTACAAGGACATCGTGTCGCGCTTCCTCGGCGAGGACAAGCCGCTGCGTTTCACCGACTATCAGAAGCCGGGCCTGCTGCAGCGCCTCTTCGGCTCCAAGTAACGGAGGCGCGTCATGTCGATTCTGTCGTTTCTGCTTGGTGAGAAAAAGAAATCCGCGGCCGTCGCGAAGGAGCGCCTGCAACTCATCATCGCGCACGAGCGCGTGGGCGGCCGGCCGCCCGCCGATTATCTGCCCGCGTTGCAAAAGGAACTCGTCGCGGTCATTTCGAAGTACGTGAAGATTTCGAACGATGACATCCGCGTGAGCCTCGAGCGCCAGGACGATCTGGAAGTGCTCGAAGTGAAGATCGAGATCCCGCAAGCCTGACGCGTTTCCCGTCTCATCGCGCGCGGCGCGCCGCCGCCGCGCGCGTCTTTACTTCTCGTTGCACTTTCGGGCCGCCGGTAACGCAGCGCCTGTCCGCCGTTACGCTTTCCTGAGCATTGAATGGATACGCTCTCGTCGCGTGTTCAATCGTTCATGGAGGCCGTGATGTCTTTCTCTCTTCATCGTGTCGTGCTGCCGTTCGCCGTCGCGGGCGCGGGCGTTTGCGCGCTCGCCGCGCCGCTTGTCGCGAGCGCCGACGAAATCGTCGTCGCGCAGGCGGCGCCCGTCGTCATCGAGCCGGCCGTGCGCGAAGTCGTCGTCGTCGCGCCGAGCGCGCCGCCACCCGTGCGCCACGAGGTCGTGCCCGAGCCGCGTGTCGGCTACGTATGGGATCGCGGCCACTGGCGCTGGGATCACGACCGCTATGTGTGGATCGCCGGGCATTGGGAAATCGAGCGCGTCGGCATGCACTGGGAGCCGGGGCACTGGTCGCAGCGCGGCCCGGGCTGGGTCTGGGTTCGCGGCCACTGGGCCTGAGGAGGGGCTAGCGATGAAACGGACCCTGTTCGCCCTCGCGCTCGTCGCGCTGACGCTGGCCGGCTGCGTCGTCGTGCCGGCGCGGCCGGTGTATTACCGGCCGGCGCCTGTCGTCATCTATTGAGCGGGACGATGCCGCGGCTCGCGATGCGCGGTGTCGCCCGACGGCGACGTCGAGCCGTCGGCGCGCGCATTCGGCTCGTCGGCCGCGCCGGGCGTCGATACCGAGCCCGCGTGGGGCGGCGAGGCCGCGCGTTCGGCATCGGCCGCGGTCATCGACGCGTCGTCGGCGCGCGCCGACGCATCCGCGCCGACATTGCCGTCGGCGGCGCTCGCATCGTTCGCCGCGTTTGCTTGCGCGTCGTCCGTCGCTTCGTCGCGCAGCGTGTCGAGCGGATCGGCGGGCGCCGATTCGGCGTCTTCCGGCATCCTGACCGCCGCGATGCCGGCGTGCGCGGGAGCGGGGGCGGGCGCAGCCGTCGAGCGCTTCGGCTGCGGCGGCTTCAAGTAGCGCTCGGCGAGCGTTTCGTAGAGCGGCGGCACGAACAGGCGCGATACGCGGCTTGCGATCAGCGCGGTCGCCATCAGCGAGATCACGAGCGCGTGGCCGTTGATCATCTCCATCACGATCACGAACGACGTGATCGGCGATTGCGTGACGGCCGCGAGATAGCCGACCATCGCGAGCGCGATCAGCATCGGCAGATGCATGCCGCTGAACACGAAATGCAGCAGATTGCCGAAGCCCGCGCCGATCGACAGCGACGGCGCGAAGATCCCGCCCGGAATGCCGGGCAGATACGACGCGACCATCGAGATCATTTTCAGGAACGGATACAGGACGGACAGTTGTTCGCGGCCGTCGAGGAGCCCGCGCGCCTCCGCATAGCCGCTGCCGAACGTCGTGCCGCCGGACGCGACGCCGACGGCGGCGATCGCGAGGCCGCATGCCGCCGCGAACACGATTGGCCGCTCGCGGTAGAGCGTGAGCAGCCTTGCCGGCAGCCAGCGGCCGGTGTTCAGCAGCAGCCAGCCGAACAGCCCGCCTGCGACGCCCGTGACGAGCGCCGTCAGCAGCACGGCGGCCGCGAGCATTTTCGGAAAATGCTGGCCGATCTCGATCGTGCCGAAGTACGTGTAGTTGCCGTTCAAGCCGAGCGCGATCACGCCGGCGATGATGATCGCGGTGATCAGCACGCCGCTCGCGCGCGCCGAAAAGCTGCGGCTCAATTCCTCGATCGCGAACACGACGCCCGCGAGCGGCGTGTTGAACGCCGCGGACAAGCCTGCCGCCGCGCCCGCGAGCACGAGCTGGCGTTCAATCAGCGCGTTCGAGCGCGGGTAGAAGCGGCGCAGGTTGAACATCAGCGACGCGCCGATCTGCACGGTCGGCCCTTCGCGGCCGATCGTGAAGCCGCCGACGATCCCGAGCAGCGAGATCAGGATCTTGCCGAACAGGATGCGCAGCGTCAGCAGCCGCGAGCCGAACGCGCTCGGCTGCGCGTGCAGCGTCGCAATCACCTGAGGAATCCCGCTACCCTCGGCGCCCCGGAAGAAGCGGCGCGTGAGCCACACGGACAGCGCGGCGAGCGCGGGCGTCAGCACGAACGGGAGCCACGGGCGGCCGCCCTCGAGCGAGCGGAACGCTTCGTAGCCCCAGTCGATGAGTCGCGCATATGTCACGGCCGTGAGACCGACCACGATCGCGCCGAGCCAGAACACGCCATATTGGCGCCAGATGCGCTGCGTGCGGCGGGTGAGGGTCGGGAACAGGCGAGGGCGTTGCATGGGCGTCGGCGCGTAAAAAGGTGACATTATAATTGCGCGCTTAGCACGATATCGGCGTGGGGACAAATGTAAATTCTTCGCAATTTGTGCTGTTTGTGACGTTCTGTCTATTTAGAATGCCCAACTAACGAGTTGGATACATCCATATAAAAATGAAACGTATTCTCATTGTGAAGGTCACGTCGCTAGGCGATGTCGTGCAGACGCTGCCCGTCGTAGCGGACCTCCACCGCGCGTTCCCCGGCGTGCAGGTGGATTGGGCCGTCGACGAGTCGTGCGCCGACGTCGTGCGCTGGAACACCGGCGTGAGCCGCGTGTTGTGCGCGCCGCTGCGTCGCTTCAAGAAGGCGCGCAGCCCGGCCGACCTGAAGGCGATCGCGGCTTCGATCAGCGAGTTGCGCGCGTATCGCTACGATGCGGTGATCGATCTTCACGGTGTTTACAAGAGCGCGATCATTTCATTTCTTGCACGCGCGCGGCGGCGCTACGGCTACCGGAACCAGGATCTCGGCGAGCTTGGCGCGATGTTCGCGTACAACGGCCGCTTCGGTCCGCGTCCCGCCTGCGACGCGTGGCACGGCATGCGCGTGAGCGCGGGCGAGGCGCTCGGCTACGAACCGCAGGGTCGCGCCGATTACCTGCTCGACGTGCCGCCGGAATCGCGCGAGCCGCATACGGCGCCGCTCGCCGCGCTCGCGGAGCCGGCCGGGCCGTACGCGCTGTTCTTTCATGCGACGTCGAACGACGACAAGCGCTGGCCGACCGATCACTGGAGCGCGGTCGCGCGCGAGATGCGCGCGCGCGGGCTGCACGTGCTGCTGCCGTGGGGCAGCGAGCACGAGCGGGAAGAGGCGCAGCGGATCGCGGCGCGCGCGCCGGACGCCGTCGTGCTGCCCAAGCTGACGCTCGCCGACGTCGCGCGCAAGATCGATCGCGCGACGCTCGTGGTCGGCGTCGATACCGGTTTCGTGCACATGGCGCATGCGCTCGCGAAGCCGACGGTCATGATCTTTCGCGCGACGTCGCGCCAGCATCTGGGCGTGAGCGGCGCGCCGCACTCGCTGTCGATTGGCGACGAGGGGGCGACGCCGGGCGTCGGCGACGTGCTCGGCGCGATCGAGCGTGTTTATCCGACGGGCGTCATCGAGCAGCCGCGGCGCGTCGCTGCGATGTGAGCGTGCGCCGGCGCGCTCAGGACAGCAATAATTCGAACGCGATCACGGCCGCAATGGCCGCGAGATTCGCCGCGAGCGCTTCGACCGCGATGCCGAGCCAGCTTTTCGGCTTGAAGCGCACGGAAAGCAGCAGCGCACCGCCGAGCGACAGCGCAACGATCAATACGAGGTCGGCGTTCTGCAGGCGGATCAGATCCATCTCGACGGCTCCTGTCGGCTGATGCCGAAAGCGTTGCGCGCGCCGCTGCGCGGCAGGCGCCCGTGCAATCGAGTATAGACACGACGAATCGCGCCGGATGACGCGGGCCCGCCCGGGTCAGTGCGTTCGCGCCGGCTTGTTCACGTCAGCTTCGCGTCGCGCGTCTCGCGCATCAGCAGCACGCCGACGAGGCTGATCGCCGCCGCGACCGACACATATCCGCCGACCCACGCGAGCCCGCCGCGCGCGGCGAGCAACTGCGCGATGTAAGGCGCGATCGACGCGCCGAGAATGCCGCCGAGGTTGTACGCGACGCCCGCGCCCGTATAGCGCACGTTGGTCGGAAACAGTTCCGGCAGCAGCGCGCCCATCGGCGCGAACGTCACGCCCATCAGGAACAGCTCGATCGTCAGGAACAGCGCGACGAGCGCCGTCGAGCCGCTGCCGAGGAGGGGCGCCATCGTGAAGCCCGACAGCAGCGCGGCGATCGCGCCCGCGATCAGCACCGGCTTGCGGCCGAAACGATCGGCGGCCGCGGCGGCGAGCGGCGTTGCGAGCGCCATGAACAGCACCGCGAAGCACAACAGGCCGAGGAAGCTCTGGCGCGAGAAATGCAGCGTCGACACGCCATACGACAGCGAGAACACCGTCGAGATGTAGAACAGCGTGTAGCAGACGACCATCGCGAGCGCACCGAGCAGCGTCGGCCGCCAGTGGTGCGCGACGAGTGCCGCGACCGGCACGCGCACGCGCTCGTGCCGGTCGAGCGCAGCCTGGAACGCGGGCGTCTCGGCAATCTTCAGGCGCACGTACAGGCCGACCGCGACGAGCGCCACGCTCGCGAGAAACGGAATGCGCCAGCCCCACCCGCGAAACTGCTCGTCGGACAGCGTGAGCGCGAGCGCGAAGAACAGGCCGTTCGACGCGAGAAAGCCGATCGACGGGCCGAGCTGCGGAAACATCCCGAACCAGCCGCGCTTGCCGGCGGGCGCGTGCTCGGTCGCGAGGAGCGCGGCGCCGCCCCATTCGCCGCCGAGGCCGATGCCCTGACCGAACCGCAGCACGCAGAGCAGCATCGGCGCGAGCGCGCCGATCGCGTCGTAGCCGGGCACGAAGCCGATCGCGGTCGTCGAGACGCCCATCACGAGCAGCGACGCGACGAGCGTCGATTTGCGGCCGATCCGGTCGCCGAAGTGGCCGAACAGGAACGAGCCGATCGGCCGCGCGATGAATGCGATGCCGAACGTGACGAATGCGGACAGCGCCTGCGCGGTGGCCGAGCCGTGCGGGAAGAACACGGGGCCGATCACGAGCGCGGCGGCCGTCGCGTACACGTAGAAATCGTAGAACTCGATCGCCGTGCCGATGAAGCTCGCGAACGCGATGCGACGGTGGCTCGTCGTGTCGGCGGCGCGCGGCGCGGCGGCGGAAGCGGAAAGACGGGTATCCGACATGCGGGTCTCCGGTTGTGGCGGCGCAGCGTTCGCTCGAGCGCGCGTCGCTCGTCGCGCGCGGTCGGCGGTCGTTGCCCCTTTGTTCGAATCGAGAGTCGGGCGCGACGCGGCACTCGGCGCATGCCGGCGGTTCGCGCGCAGCAATGCGAAGTGCACGCGGCGCCCACGCGGGCCGTCGCTTGCCCGCGAGCCGGCCGCGTATCGTGCGGCCGCGTGTCGTCGATGCGTTGCGCGGCCCGCCGGGTGGGTGCGCCGCGCAAGCGGGCCTTGCGGCCGAATGCGGATGCGGGAAATTATAGCGACGCGGCCGCGAGCCGTCGCGCGTTGTCGCGCGCCGCGTGCGAGAGCGCGGTGGATCGCGCGCGAGTGCGTGCGTGTTCGCGTTCAGTTGAGCGTCTGCGCCTGCGGCGCCGCTTTCGTGCGCAACTGGAATTGTCCGTTGTCGTTGAAGAGCCAGCTTTCCATCATTTCGATCTGGCCGCGCCCGTCGAGCAACTTCGCGGGAGGCGGCGGCAACGGCGCGGCGCGGCGCAGCGACGCGAGCGCGATGCCTTCGGCTTCGTCGTCGCCGTTGCTGCGGTAGACGGCCGACTTCACGAGCTGCCCGTTGCGATCGATGGTGAACGCGACGACGACGAGCGAGCGCAGCATGGCTTGTGGCGTGCCGTGCAGGATGCGATCCGAATTGCTGTCGGCGATGCGTTGCGCGACGGCCGCGCGGTATTCGGTCGTGCTCATCGACGAGACGCTCGGCACGACGACCGCGCCGTGCGGCGGCGGCAGCGTGATCGTGCAGGCCGCGAGCGCGGCCGCGCACGCGGACAGGACAGCGCCGCGCCATGCGGCCCGGATTCGGAGGAACTCGTCGCGCGTCGTCATGATCGCCTCCCGGAAGATCGGCAGAGCGCAGATTTCATGATAGGTCTGAGCGTATCGCTGTGCATCGGGACAAACGATCTCCGTTCTCCGGGGAGCGGTTTCGGCGCCGCGCGATGGCGGCGTGGTGACGATGCGAAGCCGCCTCGCGCCGGATTTCGGCGCATGCGAACTGCGTTGATTGTGTGTTCCGGTCCGTAATATGATTTCGTCTCTTTGAATGCCCACTGCCAAAGAGCGTGCGATGGACGACTGGAAATTGCCCTGGACGGGAGGATGTCGCTGTGGACGATTGCGCTTCGAGATCACCGCGCCGCCGCTGCTGACGATGGCGTGCCACTGCACCGGCTGCCAGAGGATGAGCGCAAGCGCCTTTTCACTCTCGATGGCGATTCCGGAAGGCGGCTTTCGCGTGACGGCCGGCGAGCCGGTCGTCGGCGGCGCGCATGGCGCGGAGATTCATCACCGGCATTGCGACTGGTGCAAAAGCTGGGTGTTCACCGAGCTCGAACCCAGCATGGGATTCGTCAACGTCCGCCCGACGATGCTCGACGATTGCGGATGGTTCAAGCCCTATATCGAAACCTATGCCAGCGAGGCGCTGCCTTGGGCGAAGACGGGCGCCGCGCACAGCTTCGACCGATTCCCGGCGATGGGGGCGTATGGCCCGCTCGTCGCCGAGTTCGCGGAGAAGAGTGCGCGCCCCGGGCGGTAGAAGGCGACGCAGGCCGTTTCCGAATCGCCGGCCGGCAGCCGAACGGCGGCACGACGCCGAATTGCCGTCGCGCCGCCTTCTTTCATGCCTATTCGCAGCGCTTCATTTTCAGGACGCGCGAAACCTGGCCGATCGTGAATCCGCTGTTGCGCACATAGGGCGTGTAATCGAGCGGCGCGATCAAGGATTCGCTGACTGCAAACAGGCCGACGAACCGAAACGCGTCCGTCTCCATCTTGATGAACACGGGGATCGTACCGCCCTGACCGGCGAGCGTTTTGCCTGCGGCGCGCGCTGATGCGCTGCCGTCGCAGATGATGACGTCCGGCGCTTGCGGATTGAGATCCGTTCGCAGGCAGGCGGCCACGACCTTGCCGTTCTTCGTCGGCAGAAAGGCCTGCTTGTTGCCGCCGCAGGCGGTGTGGATGAATTCGCGCGTGTAATGCTTGTTGAGTTCAAACATGTCAGGATTCCAGTTCGTCATTGCAATGCATGCAGGCGGGCATGCCCGTGGATCAAAGCGTGTTCGCGCCGACGTGCATGGGGTAGCGGCTCGCGCGTTTGGCGAGACGCTCGCGAAATCAGGACCGATACGCCGCTGAGGCGATGCTTTCCCGTGGGACCAGCACGCTCAGGATTCGCAACAGGACCTTGCCCTTTCGCGTGATGGAGAACTTGGGCTCACCCTTTTCCCGATCGACCAGTTCCGCCAGCCCTGCGTCGCGGAGCGCGGTCATGTCGAGCGTTCCCTGCTCGACCTCGACGGGCGCATGTTCGAGCAGCATCAGTGCGGCCATTTCATGCGCGCTCAATCGCGGCATGCTGGCCGGCGTCGCCGTTCCATGAAGCTCGTTCATCAGTCATCCTTTCTTCTTCGGTGCAGATGGCGCGCGTGCTCGCGCATCATCCGCTGCGTGCAAGCGAGGTGAAGTTCGAAAGGGCGGGCGAAGCACAGGGGCGCGCCGGCCATCGCGGCCGGGCGCGTCACATCCCGAATCGCCGCAATCGCGGCTCCGGGTATGCGCAAAGGCACTCGAAAAGGTTGCTACGGGCGCGCGTCGTCCGCCTGTCGGCAGGGCGACCGCTCGAAGAAAAGAGCCGGCGTCCTGCCTGTCAGGTCGCGATGCAACTTGGGGGACGAGGACATCGAATGGTCATGTCGCCGGCTCTCGGTGGGATTACAGGGATATTTTATTGAGCCGCCATCCGGTTACAAGTAAAAAGGTCGTAAAGGGCGGTCGGTTGAAGCGCGTTCATCGGTGTCGAAGCCGGTGTTCGTGCCGGTCGGCCTCGGTGTCGACTCGACGAATATCGCGGGCCGCCGTCCACGTGCCGACACGGAATGACCGTGGCGAGCAGCAGTGACCCGACTCGGCCTTGGAGCGCACGGGTCGAGGCGTCGAGCGCACTTGCTCCATCGCAGCACGACTTCAGGCGCGTGCGTGTCCGGCTCGAACGCCTTGGCGTCGTGAGCGGGACGATGCATCGATGAAAGCGTCGTTCGCATTGTCTGGCATCGACAGATTCAAAACGCTTCCTGGCGGCGCGTCTTGTCTTGATGAAGGCCATGCGTTGAAGGTCACGCGTGCGGGGAGGTGACTGCCGGATCGATTCGGAGACGGCGAGAGGAGGACTTGGCGGAAGCGGTGAGATTCGAACTCACGGACAGTTGCCCGTCGCTGGTTTTCAAGACCAGTGCCTTAAACCACTCGGCCACGCTTCCAAGGTCGAGCATTGTAACCGAAACGGCGCGCGAATCGTTGCGTCGCGGCGTTCGATTCGCGCGTGCGCGCCTGAGCGCGCACGCGTCGGTTCACGCCGGTCGGTCGCCCGTCATTCGTCGCGCAGGAAAAGCGCCTGCAGATCGTTGAGGAAGCGCTGGCCGAGCGGCGTCGGCGCGATGCGCGTGTGATCATGCACGATGAGGCCGCGCCGCTCGGCTTGCGCGAGCGCGGGCCCGATCGAGGCGAGCGACATGCCGGTGCGCTCCGCGAAGCTGTGCGTGGGCACGCCTTCGACGAGCCTCAGCGCGTTCAGCATGAACTCGAACGGCAGATCGTGCGGGCCCACTTCCCGCTCTTCCTGCACGGCCGCGCCGGCTTTCGCCTGTTCGATGAACGTCGCCGGATGCTTGTAGCGCGCCTGGCGCAGGATCCGGTTCGGAAACGACAGCTTCGTGTGCGCGCCGGCGCCGATCCCGAGATAGTCGCCGAAGCGCCAGTAGTTGAGATTGTGCCTGCACTGCCGATGCGGCTTCGCATATGCGGACACCTCGTAGCGCGCGTAGCCCGCCTGCGCGGTGCGTTCGTGCAGCCAGTCCTGCATGTCGGCCGACGTGTCGTCGTCCGGCACGGTGGGCGGGAACTTCGCGAAGTACGTGTTCGGCTCGAGCGTCAGGTGATAAAGCGACAGATGCGGCGGCGCGAACGACAGCGCGGTTTCGAGATCCGCGCGGCATTCGTCGAGCGTCTGGTTCGGCAGCGCGAACATCAGGTCGAGGTTGAAGTTGTCGAACGTGCGCGCGGCGATCTCGGCCGCGGCGCGCGCCTGCGTGGCGTCGTGGATGCGCCCGAGCGCCTTCAGGTGCGCTTCGCTGAAGCTCTGGATGCCGATCGACAGACGATTGACGCCGCTCGCGCGGAATTGCGCGAACTTCGCCGCCTCGAACGTGCCCGGGTTCGCCTCGAGCGTGATCTCGGCGTCCGCGTCGAGCGGGAGCAGCGCGCGCACGTCGGACAGCAGCCGGTCGAGCCCCGCCGCCGACAGCAGGCTCGGCGTGCCGCCGCCGATGAACACCGTGTGCACCTGGCGCCCCCAGACGAGCGGCAGCGCGTGCTCGAGATCGGCGCGCAGCGCGCCCAGATAGTCGCGCTCGGGCAGCGCGCCGCCGTCCTTCCATTCGTGCGAATTGAAGTCGCAATACGGGCACTTGCGCACGCACCATGGGAAGTGCACGTACAGCGCGAGCGGCGGCAGCGACGCGAGCCGGATCCGGCCGGGCGCGGCGAACGTCGCGACGACGCGCGCACCGTTGGCGGCCGCGTCGCTCATCGAATCTCTCCGAGCCGCGCGACGAGCGCCTTCAGCGCGAGCGCGCGATGGCTCACTGCGTTCTTCGCGGCCGGATCGAGCTCGGCCGCCGTCGCGCCGAGCGCCGGCACGAGGAAGTGCGGATCGTAGCCGAAGCCGTGCGCGCCGCGCGGCGCATCGACGATCTCGCCCGCCCAGCGGCCTTCGGCGATGATCGGCTCCGGATCGTCCGCGTGGCGCACGAGCGCGAGCACGCAGCAGTAGTACGCGCGCCGGTCGGCGACGTCGCGCAGTTGCTCGACGAGATACGCGTTGTTCGCCGCGTCGCTCTTCTCGCGCCCGGCGCGCTGCGCGTAGCGCGCCGAGTAGACGCCCGGCGCGCCACGCAGCGCGGGCACGCACAGGCCGGAATCGTCGGCGACGGCGGGCAGGCCCGTCGCGCGCGACGCATGGCGCGCCTTCGCGAGCGCGTTCTCGACGAACGTCACGTGCGGCTCGTCGGCTTCGGATACGCCGAGCTCGCCTTGCGGCACGATATCGATGCCCGCTGTCGAGAAGAGGGCGGCGAACTCGCGCAGCTTGCCCGGATTGTTCGACGCGAGGACGATGCGCGAGCGCGCGGCGCCGGGCGATGCGTGCGACATCGTCAAGCCTCCAGCGCGGCGCGCTGCAGCCGCACGAGTTCGCCGATGCCGGCTTGCGCGAGGTCGAGGAGCGCGTTCATCTCGGCACGCGAGAACGGCGCGCCTTCTGCGGTGCCCTGCACCTCGACGAAGCCGCCCGCGCCTGTCATCACGATGTTCATGTCGGTGTCACACGCGGAGTCTTCGTCGTAGTCGAGATCGAGCACCGGCGCACCGCCGAATACGCCCACCGAGATCGCCGCGACGTAGTCGGTGATCGGCGAGCGCGCGATCTTGCCCGCCGCGACGAGCTGTGTCACCGCGTCGTGCGCGGCGACGAACGCGCCCGTGATGCTTGCCGTGCGCGTGCCGCCGTCGGCCTGGATCACGTCGCAGTCGAGGTGCAGCGTGCGCGGGCCGAGCGCGTTCAGATCGAATACCGCGCGCAGCGCGCGGCCGATCAGGCGCTGAATTTCCTGCGTGCGGCCCGTCTGCTTGCCGCGCGCCGCTTCCCGGTCGCTGCGCGTGTGCGTCGCGCGCGGCAGCATGCCGTATTCCGCGGTGAGCCAGCCCTGGCCGCGCTCGCGCAGGAACTCGGGCACGCGCTCGGCGACGCTTGCCGTGCAGATCACTTTCGTGTCGCCGAACTCGACGAGCACCGAGCCTTCCGCATGCTTCGTGTAGTGGCGCGTGATGCGCACGTCGCGCAGTTGGTCGGCGCGGCGGCCGCTCGGGCGTGGGGAGGAATTCGTCATCGGGGCAATCTGCTGAGGAGAAACCCGAATTTTACCGCGCGCGCGGCACATCGGCCCGGCGGGTCCGGCCCGCAAAAATGGGATAATGACCGTTTCGCGCCCCGCGCCTCGTAAGCGCCGGGCGTCTCGAATCCTTCCGGCCCGCTGGGCCATCAAACGACGGGACGAACGATGATCTACAGCATGACGGGCTATGCGAGCGCGACGCGCGATCTCGCGACGGCCTCCGGCAATGGCGGCACGAGCGTATCGGTTGAACTGCGGACCGTGAATTCGCGGTTCCTCGACCTGAATTTCCGGATGCCGGACGACGTGCGCGCGTGCGAACCGGCGCTGCGCGAGATGCTGATGAACAAGCTGTCGCGCGGCAAGGTCGACGTGCGCATCAACCTGCAGCGCGGCGATCAGAACGTGAACGCGGGCGCGCTGAACCGTGCGGCGCTCGGCCAGCTCGCGGAGCTCGAGCGCGCGGTGCTCGACGCGTTTCCGGGCGTGGGCCGCCTGCGCGCGGGCGAGATCCTGCGCTGGCCGGGCGTGCTCGCCGAGAGCGGCGTGTCGGCCGACGCGCTGCGCGAAGCGGTGCTCGCGTGCGGCAAGGAGGCGGTCGGCGAGCTCGTCGTCGTGCGCTCGCGCGAGGGCGCGCAGCTCGCGACGATGTTGCTCGCGAACGTCGCCGAGATGGAGGCCATCGTCGCGCGCATCGCGCCGCTCGTGCCGGAGCTGATCGCGAAGCATCAGCAGAAGATCGTCGAGCGGCTGCAGGAAGCGCTCGGCGTCGCGGCGCCGGAGGGCGGCGCGCCCGTCGTGTCGCGCGAGGAGGCGGCCGAGCGCATCCGCCAGGAAGTGACGATGTACGGCATCCGCATCGACATCGCGGAAGAATTGTCGCGCCTCACCGCGCATCTGAACGAGACGCGCCACGTGATCGAGAAGGGCGGCCGCGTCGGCAAGCGTCTCGACTTCATGATGCAGGAGCTGAACCGCGAGGCGAATACGCTCGGCTCGAAGGCGGCGGCGAAGGAACTCGCCGACGCGTCGATGGCGCTCAAGCTGTTGATCGAGCAGATGCGCGAGCAAGTGCAAAACCTGGAGTAACGCAACATGACCGATTCGAACCACGACGGCGCGGCGGCGCATTCGCTGCACGCCGGCGTCTATCCCGGCAATCTCTTCATGGTCGTCGCGCCGTCGGGCGCGGGCAAGTCGACGCTCGTCAACGCGCTGCTGTCAAAGGATCCGGACATCTGTCTGTCGATTTCGTACACGACGCGCAAGCCGCGTCCGGGCGAGCAGGACGGCCAGCACTACCACTTCACGACGGTCGAGGACTTCCGCGAGCGTCACGCGCGCCACGAGTTTCTCGAGAGCGCCGAAGTGCACGGCAACTACTACGGCACGTCGCGCGTGTGGATCGAAGAGCAGATGAAGAACGGCCACGACGTGCTGCTCGAAATCGACTGGCAGGGCGCTCAGCAGGTGAAGAAGCAGTTCCACAACGCGGTGGGCATCTTCATCCTGCCGCCGTCGCTCGCGGCGCTCGAGGAGCGGCTGAAAAAGCGCGGACAGGACGAGCCGAACGTGATCACGCGGCGCCTGCTCGCCGCGGGCAGCGAGATCGCGCACGCGGCGGAAGCGGAGTACGTCGTCATCAACGAGACCTTCGCGCGCGCGCTCGCCGAGCTCGAGTGCATCGTCGCCGCGACGCGCCTGCGCTTCACGTCGCAATATGCACGGCATGCCGAACTATTCGTCGAGCTCGGCATTCATCTGCCGCATGCGGAGTGACGGCGGCGAACAAGGCACATAAGGTAGAATAAGCAACATATTCAGAAGGAATGACCCAACATGGCTCGCATTACCGTTGAAGACTGCCTGAAGCAGATTCCGAACCGCTTCGAACTGGCGCTCGCCGCCACCTATCGCGCGCGGCAGCTCGCGCAAGGCCATACGCCGAAGATCGAAAGCCGCGACAAGCCGACGGTCGTCGCGCTGCGCGAGATCGCGGCCGGCCAGGTCGGCGTGGAAATGCTGAAGAAAGTGCCCGTTTAAGGCGCACCCGGTTTCTTCAGCCATGTAGTCCCCCGCGCAACCGACGAGCGAACCAAGGAGGCGAAAATGAGCACTACACCATCGTCCGCCTCCTCGGAGGCCGGGCACGCCGAAGCCACCGCTGCGTCGCACGCGCGTCAATATATCGACGCGGTCCTCGAACAGTCGTTTCGCCATCTGTTCGGGCCGACCGCGACACCCGAGCAGCCCCGCAAGCACGGCGTCGTTTCCATCGCGAAACTGACCGCCGCGCTTGCCGATTACCTCAGCCCCGAGGAAATCAAAGAGGTCAAGGCGGCGTTCCACTTCAGCGACGAAGCCCACCTCGGCCAGTATCGCCAGAGCGGCGAACCCTACATCACCCATCCCGTCGCCGTCGCGGAAATCTGCGCCGGCTGGAAGCTCGACGCGCAGGCGATCATGGCGGCGCTCCTGCACGACGTGATGGAAGACCAGGGCGTGACGAAGAGCGAGCTCGCCGAGCGCTTCGGCCCGAAGGTCGCCGAGCTCGTCGACGGCTTGTCGAAACTCGACAAGATGGAATTCCGCAGCCGCGAGGAAGCGCAGGCGGAGAACTTCCGCAAGATGCTGCTCGCGATGGCGCGCGATGTGCGCGTGATCCTCGTGAAGCTCGCCGACCGCCTGCACAACATGCGCACGCTCGGCGCGGTGCCGATGGAGAAGCGCCGCCGCGTCGCGCGCGAGACGCTCGACATCTACGCGCCGATCGCGCACCGCCTTGGCCTGAACAATACGTATCGCGAGCTGCAGGACATGAGCTTCGCGAACTTCAATCCGCATCGCTACGCGACGCTCGAAAAGGCCGTGAAGGCCGCGCGCGGCAATCGCCGCGAAGTGATCGGCAAGATCCTTGAGTCGGTGCAGCGCGCGATGGCGGACGCGAAGATCGATGCCGAAATCACCGGTCGCGAGAAGACGATCTACAGCATCTACAAGAAGATGCGCGACAAGCAATTGTCGTTCTCGCAGGTGCTCGACGTGTACGGCTTCCGGATCGTCGTCGAACATCCGCTCGACTGCTACACGTGCATCGGCGTGCTGCACGCGCTTTACAAGCCCGTGCCCGGCAAGTTCAAGGACTACATCGCGATTCCGAAGGTCAACGGCTATCAGTCGCTGCACACGACGCTCGTTGGCCCGTTCGGCGCGCCGATCGAGTTCCAGGTGCGCACGCGCAAGATGCACGAGATCGCGGAAGCGGGCGTCGCCGCGCACTGGCTGTACAAGAACGGCGGCGCGGATCTGAACGACGTGCAAAAGCGCGCGCACCAGTGGCTCAAGTCGCTCCTCGACATCCAGAGCGAGGCGGGCGATTCGAGCGAATTCCTCGAGCACGTGAAGATCGACCTGTTCCCGGATGCGGTCTACGTGTTCACGCCGAAGTCGAAGATCATGGCGCTGCCGCGCGGTGCGACCGCGCTCGACTTCGCGTATTCGATCCACAGCGATCTCGGCAATCAGTGCGTTGCCGTGAAGATCAACAACGAGTTGCTGCCGCTGCGCACCGAGCTGAAGAGCGGCGACATCGTCGAGGTGATTACCGCGCCGTACTCGAAGCCGAACCCCGCGTGGCTCGGCTTCGTGCGCACCGGCAAGGCGCGCTCGGCGATCCGGCATTACCTGAAGACGATGCGCCTGAACGAATCGGTGCAGTTGGGCGAGCGGCTCGTCGATCAGAGCCTGAAGGGCTATGGGCTCGCGCTCGCCGACGTCGCGCCCGAGGTATGGGAAAAGCTCGTGCAGTGGACGGGCAACAAGAGCCGTCAGGAGATCTTTGCGGACATCGGCCTCGGCCGCCGCGTGGCCGCCGTGATGGCGAAACGGATCGAGGTGCTGACGAGCGGGCGCGATGCGGACGACGATCTGCCGCGCGCCGAGCGTCATGCGGCGAACCATGCGCCGCCCGTCGTCATCACCGGCACGGAAGGCATGTCGGTGCAACTGTCCGCGTGCTGCCGGCCGATTCCGGGCGACGACATCATGGGCTACATCGGCATCGGGCTCGGAATGGCGATCCACACGACCGCCTGCCGCGTCGCGCAGCGCATCCACCGGCGCGATCCGGGCCGCTGGATCGACGTTGCATGGGCGCCGCAGCCGGGCCGCCTGTTCGACGTCGCGGTGAAGGCGCTCGTGAGCAACACGAAGGGCATCTTCGCGCGCGTCGCGGCCGACATCACGTCGGCCGACGCGAACATCGTCCACATCGCGATGGACGAGGATCTGACGCACGAATCGACGGTGCTGCGCTTCGTGATCCAGGTGAGCGATCGCGTGCACCTCGCGAACGTGATGCGCCGCGTGCGCACGAATCCGGACGTGATGCGGATCATGCGTGAGCGCTCGAGCGACGATGTCGTGCATGCGCGCCACGATGGCGGGATGCGGATCGATCGCGAGCGGCAGGACTACTAGTGCGTGGGCGGCGCCCGGCGGTGGGGCGCATGCGCCGCGCTTGCCTCGGCGTGATGCCGGCGGGGCAGCGGGGTGCGTTTGTCCGAGAATGGGCAAAAACAAAGGGCCTTCCCGGAGGAAGGCCCTTCATAAATGGCGCGGCTGGCAGGATTCGAACCCACGACCCCTTGGTTCGTAGCCAAGTACTCTATCCAACTGAGCTACAGCCGCACGCAAAGCGGTACAACTTCAACTGAAAGGGCCTTCTCGGGAGAAGGCCTCGAAAAAGTGGCGCGGCTGGCAGGATTCGAACCCACGACCCCTTGGTTCGTAGCCAAGTACTCTATCCAACTGAGCTACAGCCGCACGCAGAAGTGAGATTATAGCAAACAAATTTAAAAAGGGAAGCCTTTCGTGATGATTTATCAGGGCTTCCGCATGAAGGCCCCCATGAATCAAGGCTGAGAGCGGAAAAGGTTGTTGTAAACATTTGGCGTCTCAGGTTTACTCTCGATTTTTGCCGGACGAGAGATGCCAACGATCATGGACGCGTTTGCCGAACTGCGAGACCCGCGCTGCCGCGCCTGCCGTTATCCGTTGCAGGAAATCCTGTTTGCCGCCCTGTGCGCGGTTTTATGCGGCGTCGAGGACTGGGAAACGATGACACTGTGGGGCCGCACGCAGCTTGCTTGGCTGCGTAGCCATCTGGCGTATGAGAACGGCGTGCCGTCGCCCGATACGTTCCGGCGGGTATTCGGCGCGCTCAGTGCGAAAGCGTTTGAGCGCTGCTTCATCGACTGGGTCGGGCAACTGTGTCCGGCGCTGGCTGGCCAGCATGTGGCGATTGACGGCAAGGCGGTGCGCGGCAACCGTAGCGGCACGCATGCGGCGCTGCATTTGGTGTCGGCATGGTGCTCGAACAACGGCTTGAGCCTCGGGCAAGTGAGCACGGCCGATAAGAGCAATGAGATCACGGCGATCCCGGAATTGCTGGCCGCGCTCGATTTGCAGGGCGCGACGATAACGATCGACGCGATCGGCACGCAGCACGAGATCGCACGCACGATCGTGGAGGCCGGGGCCGACTACGTTCTGGCGGTCAAGGACAATCAGCCGCGACTGGCCGAAGGCGTGCGCCAGTGGTTTGCGGCTGCCCAGGACGGCAAGCTCGAAAGCTCGTACTGGGAGCACACCGAACATGACAAAGGCCACGGGCGGCTGGAGACCCGGGTTTGCCGGGTCAGCGATGATGTGGCGTGGCTGAGCGGGACAGGACAGCACTGGGCGGGTCTCCAGCGGCTGGTGATGCTTGAGCGCACACGCCAGATTGGCGAGAAAGTGACGACCGAGCGCTGTTACTACATCAGCTCGAAAGCGGTGAAAGCAACTGAGATGGCTCCGATCATCCGTGCTCATTGGGGCATCGAAAACCAACTGCACTGGGTCCTCGATGTCTCGTGGGGCGAGGATGCCAGCCTGATCCGCGACACCCTGGCCGCCCGCAACATGGCCAGTCTGCGCAAGATCACACTCAATCTCGCCCGGCTGGCTCAGAGTCGGCAGCCCAAGAAGGTGAGCCTGAAGAACATCCGTAACCTCGCCGCATGGGATACCGCTATGCGTGACTCCATCCTCGGCCTTGCCTGACATGCCTCTTCATGCGGAAGCCCTGGATGATTTATCGGATGAGGCCGTTCGTGTAACCTTGCAGTATCCGATAGTCGTTGAAATTGCATCATGAACAAGGCGTTTGTGAAGGAGTCGGACGGAGACGACGACGACCTCGAACACGCGCAGGCGGCGATTCCGCCCGGCGCGAAGAACTACATCACGCCGGCGGGCCACAAGCGTCTGCGCGACGAGTTGCTGCACCTGATCGACGAAGAGCGTCCGGATGTGGTGAAGCTCGTGTCGTGGGCGGCGTCGAACGGCGATCGCTCCGAGAACGGCGACTACATCTACGGCAAGCGGCGTCTGCGCGAAATCGATCGCCGTATCCGCTTTCTGACGAAGCGCCTCGATCTTGCCGAAGTCGTCGACGCGAGCCGCCAGGAGAACGCGGATCAGGTGTTTTTCGGCGCGACCGTCGATTACGCGACGCAGGACGGCACCGAGCACACGGTGACGATCGTCGGCGTCGACGAGGTCGATCTCGATCGCGGGCACGTGAGCTGGATCTCGCCCGTCGCGCGTGCGCTGCTGAAGGCGCGCGTCGGCGACACGGTCACGCTGTTGACGCCCGTCGGTCCTGAGCCGATCGACGTGCTCGACGTCCGCTACCCGTCGCCGGGTGCAGCGTGAGCGCCGCCGTGGGGCGCGCTTTGCTTTCGTCGCGCATCGCAAGGGCGAGAATTCGCTCGGCGCGCGTGCCTGGATAAGCTTGCGAAGGCGCGAACGATCGTCGCGACGGCAGCACGCAAGACGCGCGGCGCAACAATGCGCGCGCGACCGGCTGGATACGATCGGACATAAAAAAAGCGCCCCGGGCGGGGCGCTTTGGATCGGTGCCGAAGAACCGATTAGAAGCGGTGGCGCAGGCCGGCCGTGACGGCGATCTGCTTTTCGCTCGACGACATGCCGCCGACACCGTTGATGTAGGCGCCGAGGCCCGTGCCGTCGCTGTTGACCTTCTGATACACGCCTTGCAGGTACACGTCCGTGCGCTTCGACAGCGCGTAGGCCGTTTGCAGGTTGAACTGGTTCCAGCCCGGGTGATGGTTCTCGATGAAGCCGGCGGTGTACGTGTACGAACCCGCGACCGTCCATGCCGGCGTGATCGCGTAGCGCCCGTTCACTTCGTAGTTGTTGAAGCGCATGAACGTGCCGTCGAGCGCGATGCCGCTCGAGATGCCCGATGCGCCCGCGCTGATCGCCGTCGCGCGGTTGACGCGCGATTGCGTGAACACGAAGCCGGCCGTCGCCGGGCCGTACGTGTAGTTCAGGCCGCCGCCGAACACGCGCTGGCGCTTGCCGACGAACGTGTTGTCGAGCGCGACCGCGCCGGCCGCGTTGGAGACCGTCGGGCCGAATTCGTTGTTCAACTGCAAGTAGCCGGCGCCGACGTTGAAGCCGGCGTAGCTGTACGATACGCCCGCGCTATATGCGCGGTTGTTCGTGAACTGATTGTTGTTCGAGAAGCCGTACAACGCGCCGAACTTCAGGCCGGCCCAGTTCACGCTCGTGTACTTGACCGCGTTGTTGATCCGGAACGAATTGTTCAGGTTGTCGTTGTCGAACGGGTGGGCGAACTGCGTGCCGCCGAACTGCGTGCCCGTCAGCGACAGCGGCCCGATGTAGTCGACAACGCTATCGTATTGGCGGCCGAGCGTCAGCGCGCCGTATTGCTCGTGCGACAGGCCGACGAACGCCTGACGGCCGAACTCGCGGCCGTTCTGCTTCAGCGTGCCGTTATTGATGCCGAAGCCGTTTTCCAACACAAAAATCGCCTTCAGGCCGCCGCCGAGATCTTCGGCGCCGCGCAGGCCCCAGCGGCTGCCGTTGACCGAGCCGGTGGACTGCGACCAGGCGCTGTGGCCGCCTTGGTTGTTCGTGTAGGTGATGCCGGCGTCGATCAGGCCGTACAGCGTCACGCTGCTTTGCGCGTGAGCGGCCGTCGCGAAAACGCCAGAGAGAGCGGCAACGATGAGGGTCTTTTTCATTGGGTTTATCTCCGTCCGAAACAGGGTGGATGACGATATCTGACCTGTCCTTCGATGTACCCGGCCGCTGCTGCGAGAAACGGAGCCGGGGTATGTCTCGGGCGTGTACCGACGCCCGTCATCACAAGCTATCCGCAGTGTAAAAGAGCGTTGCCGAAAGTCGATGAATTCAGTTTAAGAAATAATATATTTGCGTTTTAGAAATAATTGGGGTTGCGACGGAAACCCTTGTGGAGCAAGGCTTTGGCCCGAATCGAGGGAATATTTTTCCGTTTCCGAACCTGCCGTAGCGTTGCGTGACAGCGACAATCTGTTGGGGGAGGCGGCCGAGCTGCGTGCGTGGGAATGGGATTATTGACGCTTCGGCAATAGAGGTTTGTGGGGAGTATGACTAATGAAAGGGAGTCAACTCGTTATACTGCAACTTCTGCTTACCTAAGCAGACTTTTTCGTTGACGGAAAAGATCTCCAAACCTTTGTCAGCGCGACTTTCCGGTCGCGCTTTTTTTTGCCTGCCTATTGTTCATACCAGCGCGTGCGTCGCTTGGGCGGCGACGTGTCCGCCTGTTCGTCTCGCTCGGGCATGGCGGGTTGCGCCCAATCTTCCATCACATAATGACGCGCATCGAGCGGCGAGGCGAGCAGGTTCTGCCAATGATCGCCGTGCCAAGTGGAATCGAATTCGCTGGCGAACATGTCGGACGCCGCCGGTGCGCGACCTGCCGCATTGCTGCGGCGCACAATACCGAGCCGGTGTGCGAAACGTTTGATGCCGTTCAGCATGACAGTCTCCAGCGCCTTTCTGGGCGAGGACCAGCATTGCAAAGCTTGTTGCGCACCGCAACCCGGACAAATACTGAGCCGTGGTCGATTCGCTTGATTGCGGTAGATTTTTCTTTTGCGGATTTAATTGATCGTTTTCCCCGGTAATAATGACAGGTGTTGTTGCGGTTAATTAATTTCTTGGCCCTAGTGTACCGATTCCAGTTGTATTCGTATCAAATCGCATAAGCGGTCATCAAAAATTTTCTTGACTGGATTGGATTTTCCAATTTATAAAAGCAACACCAAGCTTGCGGTGCTTCCAGCAGATCGTATGAGGGGTGGAGGAAGCGTCGGAGCTTTGTGTGACGGTATAAGGGCGTAGCCCGTGTGTTATTTTTATTTAGTGGGGAACTAGGAATATGGATACCGGTATCGTGAAATGGTTTAACGATGCTAAGGGCTTCGGCTTTATTACGTCGGACAATGGCGGCGAGGATTTGTTTGCCCATTTCTCCGAAATCAAGATGGAGGGGTTCAAGACCCTTAAAGAGAATCAGCGTGTGTCGTTCGAAGTGAAAACCGGCCCGAAGGGCAAGCAAGCCGCGAATATTCAGGCGCTTTGAACGCCTGAAACGCGCCGAGGGCCGTGCAAACCCCCCGCTTCGGCGGGGGTTTTGGTTTTCCAGGCGGGTAGAATAAGGACTGCCAGTGCCGGGAGCCGCTCTCCCGGCTCCGTCCGACACAATACGAAGCGCCGTCCGCCCATCCATGTCCGCCTCGCCGCTGCTTCATCCCGCGATCGACACGCCGCTCGCGTTCGTCGACCTCGAAACCACCGGCGGCTCGGCCGCCGAGCATCGCATCACCGAAATCGGCGTCGTCGTCGTGAATGCGAGCCACGTGTCGACGTGGACGACGCTCGTCGATCCGCGGCAGCCGATTCCACCGTTCATCCAGCAACTCACGGGCATCACCGACGCGATGGTGCGCGGCGCGCCGACGTTCGCCGACATCGCGTCCGCGTTGTTCGAGCGGCTCGACGGCAAACTCTTCGTCGCGCACAACGCGAGCTTCGACCGCGGCTTCCTGCGCGCGGAGTTCGAGCGCGCGGGCGTCGCGTTCAATCCCGACGTGCTTTGCACGGTGCGGCTGTCGCGCGCGCTTTTTCCGCGCGAGTCGCGCCACGGGCTCGACGCGCTGATCGAGCGGCACGCGCTAGCGCCGTCGGCGCGCCACCGGGCGCTTGCCGACGCCGATCTCATCTGGCAGTTCTGGCAAAAATTGCACGACGCGATACCCGCCGAGCGGCTGCGCGAGCAGATCGCGCGCACGACGCGCCGGTTCAGGCTCGCCGGGGAGTTGACGGAAGCGTATCTGGAAAGCGCGCCCGCCGGCTGCGGCGTCTACGCGCTGTTCGGCGACGACGATGCGCCGCTCTATGTCGGTCGCAGCGTTCGGGTCCGCCAGCGGTTGCGCGCGCTGCTGACGGGCGAGCGACGCTCGGCGAAGGAAATGCGGCTCGCTCAACTGGTTCGGCGCGTCGAATGGCGCGAGACGGGCGGCGAGCTCGGCGCGCTGCTGGCCGAGGCGGACTGGATCGCGTCGCTCGCGCCGTCGTTCAACCGGCGGCCGGACCGGAGCGCCGCGGGCGCGGCGCACTGGCCGTTCGATGGGCCGGTCGCGTTCGAGGAGCGCGGCGAGTCGAGCGTCTTCCATGTGGTCGACCGTTGGCGCTACGTCGGCGCGGCATCGTCGCTCGAGCAGGCGGCGGCGCTCGCGGCCGATGCGCGCGCGGCGGGCGAGGGCATGTCGGACGCCGCGCCGGCGGTGCGCCGCATTCTGCAGACGCATCTCGCGCGCGGGCTCGAGCTGATTCCGCTCGCGGGCGCCGCGCCTGCCGCAGCCTAGCCGACGGCGCTGGCGCTGCCCGCCGTGCAGACGTGCGACAGCGCGGTGCCGAGCGCGTCCTTCTGACCGGAGTCGTAGCGCGTCAAGGTCTTCCAGTTCGCGATGCTGCGTGCGAGGCGCGACGGACAATCCGGCGCGTCGCGCAGCGGCGCGACGCGCGCGAGCGCGGCGATCAGCGATTGCGTGAGCCGGTCGAGCTGCGGCCGCGTGCTCGTCGCCAGATCGGGCGCCGGGCCTTCGGGACCGTGCGTTGCGCGCCATGTCGCGAAGAGCGTGTTCTGCACCTGCTTGCTCGCCGCGATCTGGTCGTCGAAGAACGCGCGGGCGTACGCGGGATCGACGCCGTTCGCCGTGGCGCGCTTCTCGACGTCGGCCAGGAGCGCCGCTTCGCGCGGCGGGTCCGAGATCGGCTTCCTGTTGATCCATTTCCAGTGAGCGACGGGTTCGGCAAGCGCAAGGCGCTGCGACGCGAGCGCGACGAGGTTCGTGAGCGCGGTGTCGTCACCGTCGGCGGCGGCGATGCGGGGCGCGTTCAGCACGGCGCAGCCGAGCAAGGCGGCGGCCAGGCTTGCGCGAAGCGACTGTTTCATGGCGAAAAATGACAATGCCGGCGTGCGGGAACCGGGCGATGGAAAAAACAGAAGAATAAGCGAAGACGTTGCGCAGCGACGTGGCGCAAGCGGGAGATCAGCGGACGCAACAACCTCGACCCGGCTCACGATGGCGGGCCGGATTTCGTGCGGCTTGCCGGGACGGCGAAGTGGTGGGGCGCACGAAAGCGTTCGCGGACACGCGACGATTCACCGGCCCGCACGTGCCGCCAGCGGATGCACGGTCATTTCGGTGAGCACAGCTTGCGCTGCTCGTCGAAGAACGCGCGCACGTGCTCGGGCAACTCGGCGAGAAACTCGACGGCCACGGGCTCAGGGTCCGGGCTCATCACTTTCTCGGGAGGCGGAATGCGGGTGGGCCTTTCGTCCATGATTTCTCTCCTTGGTGAAACGATTATCGAACGCGAGCTTTGCTTTATGCCAGTGTTCAATCGTTAGATTTTGTCTCTGTTGCTTAAACAGCACATGCGTTTGCGTTGATGTGCAGCAATGCGTGATCCCGCAGGGATGCGCCTCCTTCGAAGCGCGATCGCGAACCGCCTTGTTATACTGCGCGCCTCTTTTCCCCAAACTGCGATGAAACGTTCGACGCGATGGTTGAGCCTCGTCTGGCTGGCGCTGGTACTCAATGTACTGTCGCCCGTCATCGGCTATGCGCGCGCCGCCGCGAACGCACACGACATGCCGTTCGCGCTCGAATTGTGCAGCGCAGCGGGCGCGCAGCGCGTCGTCATCGGCAGCGGCGGGGCGACGCGCCAGGACGACGGTTCGCTCGCGCACGCCGCGCATTGTGTCTACTGTCCCGGCTTCGCCGCGAATGTCGCGCTCGGCTCGAGCGCGCCCGTGTTGCCCCGCTTCGTCCGCGCGTTCGTGTATGCAAACCGCGCCGAGCGGCCTACCGTCTTCTTTCGCCGCGGCGTGCGCATCGCGCAGCCGCGCGCTCCGCCTGAAACCGTCCCGGTCTGATTTCCGCAGCCCGCTCGCGCATCGCCACGCGTGAGCGTCGTCGTGCGCGCGACGTCTGGCGTCGTGCCCGTTCTTCCTTGAAGACAGGCGCGGCGCGCGTTCGCCCGCGCGGCGATCCGCCGACCACGTTTCAGGATTCGCTTTTCCATGTCCCATGAACTTGCCGCGCATGTCGCGCGCAGGCGGCTCGCGGCCGCGTGCGCTGCGGCGTTCGCCTGGCCCGCCGCCCACGCCGCCACGACGGGCGCCGCCGTCCCTGCCGATTCAACGCCCGCCGTCGCCGAGCCGGCCGCATCCGGAAAGACCCTGGATGTCGTCAGGATCACCGCGCCGCGCCCCGCATTCGCGCCCGGCACGCCTGGCGTCGTCGAGACGCTCACGTGCGAGCAGATCGATTCGCACGTCAACGTGACGACCGAAGACGCGCTCAAGTACGCGCCGAACCTGATGGTGCGCCGGCGCTATATCGGCGATCGCAACTCCGTGTTCGCCGGCCGCGACTTCAACGAGTTGCAGAGCGCGCGCGGACTCGTCTACGCGGACGGCATCCTGCTGTCCAATCTGCTCGGCTCCAGCTATTCGTATCCGCCGCGCTGGTCGTTGATCCAGCCCGACGACGTCGCGCGCGTCGACGTGCTGTACGGCCCGTTCTCCGCGCTCTACCCGGGCAACGCGATCGGCTCGACCGTGCAGATCACGACGCGCAAGCCGGATCGGCTCGAGGCGTCGGTGTCGACGCAGTTCTTCACGCAGCGCTATCACGATGGCTATGGTTTTGCCGACAGCTTCGGCGGCAATCACCAGACCGCGCGCATCGCCGACCGCGTCGGGCGCTTCTGGTACGCGCTGTCGCTCGACCGGCTCGAAAACGACAGCCAGCCGATGCAATACGCGAGCCCGAACGGCGCGTTCGATCCGAGGCTCGGCGCGAGCGTGCCGGTGACGGGCGCCGTTTCCGACATCGGCCCGAACGGGCGGCCGCGGACAATCGTCGGCGCGCAGACGATCGAGCGCACCGAGCAGCTCAACGAAACGCTGCGCTTCGGCTATGCGTTCACCGACCACGTCGACGCGACGGTCACGCTCGGCCATTGGGAGAACCACTACCGGCAGCACGGCGACACGCTGCTGCGCGACGCGGCGGGTAATCCGGTGTACGGCGGCAACGTGTCGTTCGGCGGGCGCAATTACACGGTGTCGCCCACCGCGTTCGCGCCGCAGAACGGCGATCAGGAGAACTGGCTGTACGGCCTCGGGCTCGACGCGCGTCTCGCGTCCGGCTGGAAACTGTCGGCGACCGCGTCCGCGTACGAGGTGTCGCGCGACGTGCTGCGCAGCGCGTCGAGCGCGCCGCCCGGCGCATGGGACGGCGGGCCTGGAACGGTGTTCCGCGGCGACGGCACCGGCTGGCGCACCGTCGACTTGCGCGCGGAGTCGCCCGACGTGCGTGGGCACCGCTTTTCGTTCGGCTATCACTTCGACGCTTATTTCCTGCGCAACGCGACCTACAACACGGCGGATTGGCAAAACGCCGTGCCGACGACGCTCGCGAACCGCTATCGCGGCAACACGCGCACGCAGGCGCTGTATGCGCAGGACGCGTGGCGTTTCGCGCCCGGCTGGCTCGCGACGCTCGGCCTGCGCTACGAGCGGTGGGACGCGTATGGAGGCGAGCTCGGCAACGCGAGCGCGACGCTCGGCTATGCGGACCGCGGCGCGACCGCGTTCTCGCCGAAGCTCTCGCTCGAATGGCAGCCGGCGGATGCGTGGCGCTTGAGGTTGTCGTTCGCGACGGGCACGCGCTTTCCGACCGTCGCCGAGCTGTTCCAGGGCACGATCTCGAACAACGCGATCGTCAACAACAACCCGAACCTGCAGCCGGAAAAGGCGATCGACTGGGACTTCACGGCCGAGCGTGACATGGGCTTCGGCGTCGTGCGCGCGAGCGTGTTCCAGAGCGATCTGCACCAATCGATCTACAGCCAGACGACGCTCGCGGGCGCTTCGACGTACACGAACATCTCGAATGTCGACCGCGTGCGGGTGCGCGGCGTCGAGCTCGCGTTCTCGGGGCAGGACGTCGCAATCAGAGGGCTCGACGTCGACGCGAACGTGTCCGCGACGAATGCGCAGACGCTCGCCGACGCGGCGAACCCGAACTACGTCGGCGCGCGCTGGCCGAGGATTCCGCGGATGCGCGCGAACCTGCTCGCGTCGTACCGCTTCGACGAGCACTGGATGACGAGCGTCGGCGTTCGCTATTCGGGGCGGCAGTACAACGCGCTCGACAACAGCGACGTGAATCCGAACGTGTATGGCGGCACCAGCTCGTATGCGGTCGTCGACCTGAAGGCGCGCTACCGGTTCGATCGGCACTGGCTCGCGTCGTTCGGCATCGACAACGTGACCGATCGCCGCTACTACGTGTTCCATCCTTATCCGGGCCGCACTTTTTATGGAGAGTTGAAATGGTCGCTATGAAGCATCGATCGGCGGGCGTCGCGCTCGTCGCGCTTGTTGCGTTCGCGCGCGGTGCGCTCGCGCACGACGCGCAGCCGGCCGCGGGCGCATCGTCCGCGCATGCTGCGCACATAGAGATGGACGCTGCGCCGGCCGGCGCGGCGCAGAAGGCGCCGCTCGCGACGGGAGCCGCATTCGATGCGCGTCATCGGCTGTGGGTCGCGTGGGTCGAAGGGCAGCATGTCGTCGTCGCGCATTCGGACGACGCCGGGCGCACGCTGAGCGCGCCCGCGACGGTCAACGCGCTGCCCGAACCGGTCTACACGAGCGCAGAGAACCGGCCGAAGATCGCCGCGAGCTCGGACGGGCGCGCGATCTACGTCACGTGGTCGATGCCGCTCGATGCGCCTTACACCGGGATGGTGCGCTTCTCGCGCTCGCTCGACGGCGGCGCGACGTGGTCGGTGCCCGTCACCGTGCATCGCGACCGGCAGGCGATCACACATCGTTTCGACATGCTGACGATCGATCCGCAAGGCCGCATCTTCGTCGTGTGGATCGACAAGCGGGATCTCGTCGCGGCGCACCGGGCGGGGCGTTCGTACGACGGCGCGGCGATCTACTACGCGGTGTCGACCGACGGCGGCGCGACGTTCGAGCCGGAACGCAAGGTGAGCGACCACACGTGCGAATGCTGCCGGATCGCGATGGCGATCGATGCCGGCGGCCGCGTGCAGGCCGCGTGGCGCAACGTGTTCCCAGGCCAGATCCGCGATCATGCGGTGGCGGTGCTGCCCGCGTCGGCGGACCGCGCGGTCGAGCCCGTGCGCGCGACATTCTCGAACTGGCATGTCGAGGCGTGCCCGGATCACGGGCCTGCGCTCGCGATCACGACGGATGGCGTGCGGCATCTCGCATGGTTCGGCGTCGTCGACGGCAAGGCAGACGTGTTCTATTCGCGACTCGATGCGAGCGGCGCGCCGCTCGGCACGCCGCTCGCGTTCGGCGACGATCCGGCGGCGCCGAACGAACAGGCGTCGCATGCGGCACTCGTCGCGCAGCGCGACACGCTATGGCTCGCGTGGAAGGCGTTCGACGGCGACACGATGCGCATCAGGCTGCGCCGGTCGGACGACGGCGGCATGCACTGGAGCGCGCCGCGCACGCTCGCGTACACGTCGGGCGCGAGCGACAACCCGCAACTGCTGGCCGACCGCGGACGCATCTATCTGTCATGGCGCACGCGCAACGACGGCTATCGATTGATCGACGTGGAGGCGCAGCAATGAAACGAATGGTTTTCGCACTCGCTGCGTTCGCGATTGTCGCGTCGGGCGTCGCGGGAGAAGTGCCGGCGCCGCAGCCGCTGCGCGCGTCGGAGGTCGCATCGCTCTATGCGAGCGGAAGCGGGGCGCCGCTCGTCGTCGAAGTGTGGTCGCTCGACTGCGGCTACTGCCGCGAGAACGCCGTGCATCTCGTCGAATGGCAGCGGCGGCATCCGCAGGTGCGCATCGCACTCGTCGCGCTCGACTCGCTCGACGAGCACGCGCAGGCGCTCGCCGGCGCGCTCGCGCAGATGCAACTGCCCGCAACGGTCAGGCAATACGCGAACGCGGAGCCGATGCCGGAACGATTGCGCGCGGCGCTCGATCCGGCGTGGCGTGGCGAACTGCCGCGCACGCTGTGGATCGGCGCGGACGGCACGCGGCGCGCGAAGAGCGGCTTGCTCACGCCGGCCGTGCTCGATGCTTGGCTGCAACATCGGGATTCCTGACGATCGGTGGGGAGGCGAAGGTCGTCGGCGCGAGTAAGCGATCCGGAATGCAGAAGAACGCGGCGCGCGGCCGCGAGAAAGGCGGGGGGACGGCGAGAAAGCGCCCGGCGGCCATGCGGCGCGCCGGGCAACGTCGCTATACGTCAGGCTCGCTTGAATAGCCGGATCACGAACAGCAGGATGACTGCGCCGATGACGGCGACGATCACCGAGCTGATGAAGCCGCCGCCGATGTGAATGCCGAGAATGCCGGCGAGCCAGCCGCCGATGACGGCGCCGACGATGCCGACGATGATGTCCACGAGCAGCCCGAAGCCGCCGCCCTTCACGAGCAGGCCGGCGAGCCAGCCGGCGATTGCGCCGATGATGAGCCACATAATCAAGCCATGAGCCATGGTGGTCCTCTCCTTTGTTAGTTCCCACGAATGAGCCGACGTCGGGCGCTGCCTGTGACGTGACGCGGATCGCACGCCGATCCCGGAGCGTCGCACACGCAATTTACTGCAATAGGCGGGTCAGGATCGTTAAGTAATGTTACGCATCCCGTCCGGATTGACCAAATATTTTTTGCCGGACGAATGCCGATGCGCGCATTGAAATAAAAGCGTAAGAAAACGTGTGCTCGATTGGCTTGCGATGACGCGCTGCGTTGCGAGCGGCGCGCGTGCGGCGGCGCAGCGAATGGTTTTGACGGTAGCCGACGGTGGGCATGCGCACAGTGCGGTACGGCACCGTTCAGGCGGACGAATGAACGCGCAAGTGCGCTTGAGTCGAAACATGTCGAAGGCGTGGCGATCGATTGCGATCGCGCTGGCATCGCGCCAACGACGTCGAGCCACGTGAAGGCGCTGCTTTATTCGGGACCGTTATTGGCGATTGGTTCGGACTGCTGTCCGGTATCGCTTGGAGCGCGACGACGGTTGTCGTGAGGAGAACGCGGCTGTCGATCCTGCCGCTGCTCGCGACCGTGACATGCGAATGACGCGCGGCTTCGGCGAGGCTGTCGCCGCGCGCGGACGCTTCGAATGTGCGCAACGCCGACAGAGGCGGAAGCTTCGACGTGTCTTGCGGATCGGGCCGCATGGGCGGGCTTGATCGGATCGATAAATGAAAAGGGCTGCGATGCTTTCGCATCGCAGCCCTTGAATCTGTTGGTGCCGGAGATAGGAGTCGAACCTACGACCTTCGCATTACGAATGCGCTGCTCTACCAACTGAGCTACACCGGCAACAAAGAAATGAAATTATAGGGAGCTACTGGAGGCTTGGCAAGAGGGTTGGCGAAAAAAAATCGATGTTTTTTGCCGCGCGGATAACGGCCCGATTCGTCGATATTTCGCGCAACCGATTCGCGCCGGTTCGCCGTCATTCGACGAGTGCACATCGAGCGGAGCGCGCCGGATGCGGCAGGGCGGTGCCGGCGGCGGCGCCCCGACGCCCGCGGTCGTGCGTCAAGACTGCGCTTCCTGGTGATAGCGCGCGACGCGCTCGACTTCGTTCTTCGAGCCGAGAATCACCGGCACGCGCTGGTGCAGGCCCGTCGGCTGCACGTCGAGGATCCGCTGCAGGCCCGTCGTCGCCGCGCCGCCCGCCTGCTCGACGATGAACGACATCGGATTCGCCTCGTACATCAGCCGCAGCTTGCCCGGACGATCCGGCGTGCGCTTGTCGGCGGGGTACATGAAGACGCCGCCGCGGTTCAGGATCCGGTGCACGTCGGCGACCATCGACGCGATCCAGCGCATGTTGAAGTTCTCGCCGCGCGGGCCTTCGGCGCCTGCGTTCAGCTCGTCGACGTAGCGCTTCACCGGGTCGTACCAGTGGCGCGCGTTCGACGCGTTGATCGCATATTCGCGCGTGTCCTCCGGAATCCGCAGGTTGCTCTGCGTGAGCACCCACGAGCCGACTTCGCGGTCGAGCGTGAAGCAGTTCACGCCGTTGCCCGTCGTCAGCACGAATACGGTCTGCGGGCCGTACACCGCGTAGCCCGCCGCGACCTGCTCGGTGCCCGGCTGCAGGAACGACTGCTCGGTCGCCAACTGGCCGTCCGGGCAGCGCAGCACCGAGAAGATCGTGCCGATCGACACGTTCACGTCGATGTTCGACGAGCCGTCGAGCGGATCGAACACGAGCAGGTATTCGCCGCGCGGGTAATTTTCCGGGATCGGGAAGAACGTCTCCATTTCCTCCGACGCCATCGCGGCGAGATTGCCGCCCCATTCGTTCGCGTCGAGCAGGATCTCGTTCGACAGGATGTCGAGCTTCTTCTGCACCTCGCCCTGGACGTTCTCGCTGCCGGCCGTGCCGAGCGCATCGCCCAGCGCGCCCTTGCTCACGTTGTAGCTGATCGCCTTGCACGCGCGCGCGACCACTTCGATCAACAGGCGCAGGTCGGCGGGGAGGTTGTGGGTCTCACGCTGCTGCTCGATCAGATACTTGGACAGCGTGGTGCGTCGGGTAATGGACATGGGGAACTCCGAGAGGCTGAAGAATGCGTTGGATGTTGGGATAGGAATAGGCTCGATTTTACCCGTCGCGACCCGTGGCAGACGGTTTTTCGGCGAAAACGGGCCGCAAGCGGCGGGCGGCGCGCCGCCTACAGCAGCTCGATCTCGGGCAGCGACGCCGCGCTCGTCTCGCGCATCGTCGCGACGAAGTCGGCCGCGTACGCGCGCGTCGAGAACGCGGGCAGCGTCGCCGCGTAGAGCTCGCCCGACAGCGTCGAGCCGTCGGCGCGCAGCACCGGGCGCGCGCTCACGTAACGCTTGTCGAGGTAGGTCGCGACCGCCCACAGCGGTAGCGCCGCGACGCCGCGCCGGCTCGCGACGAGCTGCAGGATCGCGATCGTCAGCTCCGACGTGCGCCGCTTCGGCTCGATGCCGGCGGGCTTCAGCACCTGCCGGACGATGTCGAGCATCTCGTCGGGCACCGGGTACGTGATGAGCGTTTCGTCGCCGAAGTCGGCGGCCGCCAGCGACGGTTTTTGCGCGAGCGCGTGGTCGTTGCCGACGAGCCCGACGATCTGGAAGCGAAAGAGCGGGTGATAGTCGACCGCTTCGTCGGCGTCGGCCTCGGCGACGATCGCGAGATCCGCGCGGTCCTGGTGCAGGAGGCCGATCGGGTCCGCGTGAAAGCCCGACACGATGTCGAGCTCGACTTCCGGCCAGCGCTGCCGGAACGCGTCCATCGCGGGCATCAGCCAGTCGAAGCAGGTATGGCATTCGACCGCGATCCGCAGCGCGCCGCCCGTGCCGAGCGCGAGGCGCGCGATGTCGCGCTCGGCTTCCTCGATCGCGGGCACGACCTGCTCGGCGAGCGCGAGCAGCCGCTTGCCGGCCGCGGTGAACGTGAGCGGCGCGGACTTGCGCACGAAGAGCGGCAGCCCGAAGTGCGTCTCGAGCGCCTTCAACTGATGCGACAGCGCCGACTGCGTGAGGCACAGCACCTGCGCGGCGCGCGACAGGTTGCCGGTATCGCGCAGCGCGACGAGCGTCTGCAGATGCCGGAATTCGAGCGGGGAGCGGATCATCGCAGTGCGCGTCGCAGGGTTTGAAGTTGAAAAATATTCATGTTGTTCGGCAAAAACTTTCGTTTGAGTAATGATAGGGCAAATCCGATACTGCTGGTCACTTCTGGAGGATCGAGATGAGCACCGCACATATCCTGGGTTTTCCGCGCATCGGCGCGCAACGGGAACTGAAGTTCGCCCTCGAACGCTACTGGCGCGACGGTGCGTCGGCCGACGCCGAGCGCGCGCTCGTCGACACCGGCCGCGCGCTGCGCGCCGCGCACTGGCGCACGCAGCGCGACGCCGGGCTCGACTGCGTGACGGTTGGCGATTTCGCGTGGTACGACCACGTGCTGACGACGCTCGCGCATGTCGGCGGCCTGCCGCCGCGCTTCGGCTTCGACGCGCGCGCGCTCACGCTCGCCGATCACTTCGCGGCCGCCCGCGGCAACGCCGCTCAGCCGGCGATGGAAATGACGAAGTGGTTCGATACGAACTACCACTACCTGGTGCCCGAGTATTCGCCCGCGACGACGTTCGGGCCGGGCGTCGAGTGGCTCTTCGACGAGGTGCGCGAAGCGCGCGCGCTCGGCCACCGCGCGAAGGCGGCGCTCGTCGGCCCGCTCACGCTGCTCTGGCTCGGCAAGGCGCGCGACGGGCTCGCCGAGCGTCTCGATCTGCTGCCGCGCCTCGTGCCCGCGTATCGCGCGCTGCTCGCACGGCTGAAGGAAGAGGGCGTCGACTGGGTGCAGATCGACGAGCCGATCTTCGCGCTCGATCTGCCCGCCGCGTGGCGCGACGCGGCGCAGCCCGCGTACGAAGCGCTCGCGCCCGGCGCGCCGAAGCTGCTGGTCGCGACGTACTTCGACGACGCGAGCGAGCACGCGGCGCGGCTGAAGGCGCTGCCCGTCGCGGGCCTGCACATCGACCTCGTGCGCGGCGACGCGCAGCTCGACGCATTCGTCGCGGATTATCCGGCCGACAAGGTGCTGTCGTGCGGCATCGTCGACGGCCGCAACGTGTGGCGCAACGACCTCGACCGCTCGCTCGCGCGGCTCGCGCCGGTGCGCGACGCGCTCGGCGAGCGGCTGTGGGTCGCGACGAGCTGCTCGTTGCTGCACGCGCCCGTCGATCTCGCGCACGAGCCGAAGCTCGACGACGAGCTGAAGGCGTGGCTCGCGTTCGCGGCGCAGAAGACGCGCGAGGTCGCGGCGCTGCGCGACGCGCTCGTGAAGGGGCGCGCGGCGGTCGCGGCGGAGTTCGACGCCGCTGCTGCGGCGGCGGCCGCGCGCCGCACGTCGGCGCGCATCCACAATCCGCTCGTCAAGCGCCGCGTCGCGGCGCTGACCGACGCCGACGCGCGCCGCGCGAGCGCGTATCCGGCGCGCGCGGCCGCGCAGCGCGCGCGCTTCGACTTGCCGCCGCTGCCGACGACGACGATCGGCTCGTTCCCGCAGACGCCGGAGATCCGCCGCGCGCGCGCCGCGTTCAAGCAGGGCGTGCTCGATCACCTTGGCTATCTGGAGGCGATGCGCGAGCAGGTGCGCATCGCGATCGACAAGCAGCTCGCGTACGGCCTCGACGTGCTCGTGCACGGCGAGGCGGAGCGCAACGACATGGTCGAATACTTCGGCGAGCTGCTGTGGGGCTTCGCGATCACGAGCAACGGCTGGGTGCAGAGCTATGGTTCGCGCTGCGTGAAGCCGCCCCTCGTCTATGGCGACGTCTATCTGCCGGAGCCGATGACGGTGGGCTGGGCGTCGTATGCGCAGAGCCTGACGACGAAGCCGGTGAAGGGGATGCTGACGGGGCCCGTGACGATGCTGCAATGGTCGTTCGTGCGCGACGACCAGCCGCGCGCGACGACGGCGCTGCAGATCGCGCTCGCGCTGCGGCAGGAGACGCTCGATCTCGAGAAGGCCGGCATCGGGATGATCCAGATCGACGAGCCGGCGCTGCGCGAGGGATTGCCGCTGAAGGCGCGCGATCGCGCCGCGTATCTGGAGTGGGCGGTGCGCGCGTTCAGGATCGCGGCGTCGGGCGTCGCGGACGCGACGCAGATCCACACGCACATGTGCTATTCGGAGTTCGGCGACATCCTGCCGTCGATCGCGGCGCTCGACGCGGACGTGATCTCGATCGAGACAACCCGCTCGAACATGGAGCTGCTCGACGCGTTCGAGACGTTCGAGTATCCGAACGAGATCGGGCCGGGCGTCTACGACATCCATTCGCCGCGCGTGCCGCACTCGGACGAGATCGAGCGGCTCATCCTGCTCGCGCTCGAGCGGATTCCGGCGCAGCGCCTGTGGGTGAATCCGGACTGCGGGCTGAAGACGCGCGAGTGGGGGCAGGTCGACGCGGCGCTCACGGCGATGGTCGACGCGGCGAAGCGCGTGCGGCAGACGGTCGAGCAGACGGCGCTGGCCTGACGCGATTCTGCTGGGTTCGATCGAATACGGTCCGATAAGAAAGCCGGCATCGGATGGCGCGATGCCGGCTCGTTCGTCCGCGGCCGCCGGGAAAAGAGCCGCGGCCGCCCGCATCGTCCGTCAGGCGAGCGCCTTCTCGACGATCTCCCGCACGTCGCGCGACTGCGCGTTCGCGGCGACGCGTTCGAGCGCGTCGCGCATCCTGTCGCGCAGCGCCGGCGTGAAGCGGCGCCACAGCTCGAGCGCGCGCGCGAGCCGCGCGGCGACCTGCGGATTGAGCGCGTCGAGCGCGAGCACCTGGTCGGCCCAGAATGCATAGCCCGAGCCGTCGGCCGCATGGAACTGCGCGGGATTCGCCGAGCAGAAGCCGAAGATCAGCGAGCGCGCGCGGTTCGGATTCTTCAGGTTGAACGCCGGATGCGCGAGCAGCCTGCGCACGAGGTCGAGCGTCGGATGCTCGGGCGTGCCGCGCCGCGTCGCCTGCATCGAGAACCACTTGTCGATCACGAGCGCTTCCTTCTCGAAGCGGCGATAGAAATCGTCGAGCGCGCGATCGGCGTCGCGCGCGGCGTCGGCCGACGCGGTCGCCGCCGACAGCAGCGCGACGAGCGCGGACGCGCGGTCCGTCATGTTGTTCGAGGCGTCGTATTGCGCGGTGGCGAGACGGATCGCGTCGGCCGGCTCGTCGAGCTCGGCGAGGTAGGCGAGCGCGAGGTTCTTCAGCGCGCGGCGGCCCGCGTCGTCGGGCGTCGGCGTATACGCGCCAGGCGTCTGATGGCGCTCGTAGACCGCGAGCCAGTCGGCGGCGAGCGCGGTCGCGAGCTGGCGGCGCACGAACTGGCGCGCGCGATGGACGGCGGCCGGATCGGCTTGCGTCATCTGGTCGGCGAGATAGGCCTCCGACGGCAGCGTGAGCGCGAGCTCGCGGAACGCGGGCGACAGCGTGTCGTCCGTCAGCACGCGCCTGAACGCGGCGACGAACGCGTCGTCGAGCGCGAGCGGCTGCTGCGCGGCCGCGCGCGCGGCGAGCGTGAGCAGCGCGCGCGTCGCGAGGCGCTGGCCCGCCTCCCAGCGGTTGAACGGATCGCTGTCGTGCGCGAGCAGGAATGCGAGCTCGTCGTCGCGGTAGTCGTATTCGGCGATCACGGGCGCCGAGAAATTGCGCAGCAGCGACGGCAGCGGCGCTTCGTCGATGTCGGCGAACGTGAACGTCGTCTCGGTCTCGGTCAGCTCGAGCACGCGCGTCGTGCCCGACGCGGCCGCTTCGCCGTCGAGGCGCAGCGGCAGGTCGCGGCCGTCGGCGCCGATCAGGCCGATCGCGAACGGGATCAGGAGCGGCCCCTCCTGCGTGTCGCGCGCGGCGGGCGAGGTGTCGCCGTAGCCTTGCCGCAGCGTCACCGCGTAGCGTTTCGCGGCGGCGTCGTGAGCGGTGCGAACCGTCACGCGCGGGGTGCCCGCCTGGCTGTACCAGCGCTCGAACAGCGCGAGATCGCGGCCGTTCGCGTCGGCCATCGCGTGGCGGAAGTCGTCGCACGTGACGGCTTGTCCGTCATGACGCCGGAAGTACAGGTCCATCCCCTTGCGGAAGCCGTCGCGGCCGAACAGCGTCTGGTACATCCGCACGACTTCCGCGCCTTTCTCGTAGACGGTCATCGTGTAGAAGTTGTTGATCTCGACGTAGCTCTCGGGCCGCACCGGATGCGCCATCGGGCCCGCGTCCTCGGCGAACTGAAGCTGGCGCAGCACGCGCACGTCCTCGATGCGCTTGACCGCGCGCGCGGCGTCGTCGTCTTCGGCGCCCGCCGACATGTCGGCCGAGAATTCCTGGTCGCGGAACACGGTGAGGCCTTCCTTCAGGCTCAACTGGAACCAGTCGCGGCAGGTCACGCGGTTGCCCGTCCAGTTGTGGAAATACTCGTGGCCGACGACCGATTCGACGTTCGCGAAGTCGACGTCGGTCGCCGTCTCCGGATTCGCGAGCACGTACTTCGTGTTGAAGATGTTGAGCCCCTTGTTTTCCATCGCGCCCATGTTGAAGTCGCCGACGGCGACGATCATGAAGCGGTCGAGATCGAGTTCGAGGCCGAAGCGCCGTTCGTCCCAGCGGATCGAATGGATCAGCGAATCCATCGCGTGGCGGGTCTTGTCGAGATCCTGCGGCTCGACCCACACCTGAAGGAGCTTGTCCTTGCCGCTCGCCGATTTGATCGTCTCCTCGAGCTTGACGAGCGTGCCCGCGACGAGCGCGAACAGATAGCTCGGCTTCCTGAACGGGTCTTCCCACTTCGCGAAGTGGCGGCTGTTCGGCAGATCGCCGGAATCGACGAGATTGCCGTTCGACAGCAGCACCGGATACGCGGCCTTGTCGGCGCGCAGCGTGGCCGTGTACGACGCCATCACGTCCGGACGGTCGACGAAGTAGGTGATGCGCCGGAAGCCTTCCGCCTCGCACTGCGTGAAGAAGTTGCCGCTCGATACGTACAGGCCCGAGAGCGTCGTGTTCGATTCGGGCGCGCACGCGCTCTCGATCGTCAGCTCGAACGCGTCGGGCACGTTCTCGACGGCGAGGCCATGCTCGTGCACGCGCACCGCGTCGTACGGCTTGCCGTCGAGACGCGCGCCGGCGAACACGAGCGCCTCGCCCATCAGCTCGAAGTGCGGCGCGGGCGCGGCGTCCGGGTTGCGGCGCACGCGCATCGTGTTCTTGACGATCGTGCGCGCCGGCTCGAGATCGAACTCGAGCGCGACGGTATCGATCAGGAACGCAGGCGGCGTGTAGTCGCTGCGGCGGATCACGGCGGAGGGAGCGGCGATGTCGGACATGGCGATCGTGGGCGTAGGAAAAGTATGGACACGCGCCGGGCGGGCGGCGCGGCGGCAAGGGCCCATTGTACAAAGCCTTTGCGCAAGGCGCGCGGGACGAACTTTTCGGCGGCGCGGGCGGTCTTCGTCATATCGGCGCGGCGTCGGCGCGACGGCGTATGATCCGGTCATCGCGCCGCCCGGCCAGCCCGCGCGGCGCCATTGACCCAGAGGACGAACATGAAACGCATTTCCTTCATCCGCGGCACGGCGCTCGTCGCGGGCGCCCTGATCGTGCTGCTGTCCGGCTGCACGTCCTACGTCACGACGCAGGTCACGGCATTCTCGAACTGGAGCGGCAACGACGCGACGCGCACCTACGCGTTCGCGCGGACCGCCGAGCAGCAGAACAGCCTCGAGCAGTCGACCTATGAGCAGATCGTCGGCAACGAGTTGTCGACCTATTCGTTCAAGCGCGTGCCGACGAAGGACGCGCGCTATCTCGTCCGGCTCGCGTACGGCATCAAGAGCGACTGGGTGTCGGTGCCTCAGCCCGTCTACTACGACCCGTGGTTCGGCCCCGGCCCGTACTGGCGCGGCGGCCCGTGGGGGCCATACGGTCCGTGGGGACCGTTTCCAGCGGGCTACGTGAATCAGAGCTACCAGATTTTCCAGCGCTCGCTCGAGATCCGGATCACCGAGCGCGCGACGGGCACGGAGGTCTATAACGTCGCCGCGCGCAACGCGGGCGAAGGCTCGTCGCTGCTGCAGGCGATGCCGTATCTCGCCCGCGCGGCGCTCGCCGACTTCCCGCTCGGCAACGGCACCGTGCGCGCGGTGCGCCTGCCCGTCGACAAGAACGGCGCGCCCGCGCCGATGCCGTCGAACGAGCGCGCGGTGCCGGCCGCGCCCGCATCCGGCGCAGCCGTCGCGCCGGCGCGTTGAAACGGCGAGCCGACGAATCGGCGAGCCGGCTCGCCGGCGCAGTGAAAGGGGAGCCGGGAAAAAGGCGAAGCGGCGAACCCGTGAAACGGCGCGATGCCGAACCGGGCGCCACGCCGGTTCGACAGCCGGCCGTCAGTTGCCGCGGCTGTTGCCGCTGTTGCCGCAGCCGCCGTGACGAGCGGCTGCGATGCGCGGGGCGCGCGAACGTCTCGACGGCGGGCCGGCAGTTCCCTTCGCGCCGTCATACGTCGCCGTGGATGAACGCGAGCGCGCCGAGCACGATGAACAGCACGGCCGCGATGCCGTGAACGAGCTTCGTCGGCAGCCGGTGCGCGAAGCGGTCGCCGAGCAGGATCGCCGGCACGTTCGCGAGCATCATCCCGAACGTCGTGCCGGCGACGACGCCCACGTAATCCTGGAAGCGCGCGGCGAGCGCGACGGTCGCGATCTGCGTCTTGTCGCCCATTTCCGCGAGGAAGAACGCGACGAACGTCGCGCCGAACACGCCGAGCCGCGAGCGGTTCGCGTTCGCCTCGTCGGCGTCGAGCTTGTCCGGCACGAGGGTCCACAAGCCCATCCCGATGAACGAGATCGCGAGCGCCCAGCGCATCACCGTCGGCGTCAGATAGACGCCGAGCCACTCGCCGAGCGCGCCGGCGAAGCCGTGGTTGATCAGGGTCGCGGCGAGGACGCCGGCGATGATCGGCAGCGGCTTGCGGTAACGTGCGGCGAGGACGAGGGAGAGCAGTTGGGTCTTGTCGCCGATTTCGGCGAGGGCGATGGCGCCCGTCGAGATCAGGAAGGCTTCAGTCACGGAACGAATATCCCAGGGCCAGGTTGAACGCGAGCGACGATTCGCCGCGCGCCGGGCCCATCTGCGGCGTGCGGTGAACCATCGGTCTCGCCAGGCCCTGCGGGCTGCGTCCGCCATGGCCGCGACGGCCAAGTCTGTTGACGGACGCCCCCGTCACGAGCGCGCCGGGCGGCGTCGGCTCGAGCGGAGCGGCTACTCCCCAATGAGGAGCGGATTCTAGCACGCCTTTTTTGCACGAAGGGGGCGATTGTTGCGATCCACCTGCCGCCTGCCGCGCCGGGCCGCGGTCCCGGCGGCCTTCGCGCGCTCAGCCCGCGTCGGCGGCGTCGCGCCGGTGCACGCAGCGGCCCGCCGCATACGTGCGATAGACCGCGCGATCGTCGCCGAGCAGCGCGAGCGCGAACAGCAGCTCCTCGAGCGATTCCGCGCGCGCTGTGCGGCGCGCGAGCAGCGGCGTCGCGGCCGGATCGAGCACGACGAAGTCCGCCTCCGCGCGCGGCGCGAGCGTGCCGATCGTCTCCGCGAGGTCGAGCGCGTGCGCGGCGCCTGCCGTCGCGAGCCAGAACATTCGCGTCGCGCTCAGATGATGGCCCGTCATCCGCGCGATCTTGTGCGCCTCGTTCATCGTCTGCAGCATCGAGAACGACGTGCCGCCGCCGACGTCGGTCGCGAGCGTGACGGCCATCTGCCGCGCGTTCGCGCGATCGAAGTCGAACAGGCCGCTGCCGAGGAACAGGTTCGACGTCGGGCAGTGCGCGGCGATCGCGCCCGTTTCGGCGAAGCGCCGGCGATCGTCGTCGTCGAGATGGATGCAGTGGCCGTAGACCGCGCGTCGGCGCAGCAGGCCGTAATGATCGTAGACGTCGAGATAGCTGCGCCGCTCGGGGAACAGCTCGGCCGCCCAGCGGATCTCGTCGAGATTCTCCGCGACATGGCTCTGGATGAACACGTCCGGATGAAGCTTCGCGAGCGCGCCGCACGCTTCGAGCTGCTCGGGCGTCGACGTCGGCGCGAAGCGCGGCGTGAGCGCGTACGATTGCCGGCCGCGGCCGTGCCAGCGGGCGATCAGCTCGGCGCTGTCGTCGTAGCCCGATTGCGCGGTGTCGCGCAGGAACTCGGGGCAGTGGCGGTCCATCAGCACCTTGCCCGCGACCATTCGCAGGCCGCGCGCGTCGCTCGCGTCGAAGAACGCGTCGGCCGACTGCTTGTGCACCGTGCAGTAGACGAGCGCCGTCGTCGTGCCGCACGCGAGCAGGGTGTCGAGGAAAAACTCGGCGATGTCGCGCGCGTGCGCGGAATCGGCGAAGCGCCGCTCGGTCGGGAACGTGTAGCGGTCGAGCCACGGCAGCAAGCCCGGCGCCGGCGACGCGATCATTTCGGTCTGCGGATAATGGACGTGCGTGTCGATGAAGCCGGGCACGATCAGCTTGTCGCGCATCTCGACGAGCGTCGCGTCGGGGGCGAGACGCGGCGCGAGCGCCGCATGGGCGCCCGCCGCGACGACGCGTCCGCCGTCGACGATCAGGAGGCCGTCTTCGTCGTACGCGATCGCATCGTCCGATTGCGCGGGATCGCCGTCGAACCTCAGCAGGCGGGCGCGGAAAGCGGTTTGAGTCATCGTTTGGAATCCGTATCGATTGAAATCAGAGCTGCGCGACGAGCAGCACCGACAGCGCGGCGACCACCCACATCGCGGGCTTCACGTCGCGGCGGCGGCCGGTGAAGAGCTTCAGCACGACGAACGCGAGAAAACCGTATGCGATGCCTTCGGTGATCGAGTACGTGAGCGGAATCAGGATCATCGCGAGGAACGCGGGGATCGCCTCGTCGAAGCGGTGCCATTCGATCTTCGTGATCGATTCCATCATGAACACGCCGACGAGCACGAGCGCGGGCGCCGTCGCGATCGCGGGCACGAGCGACAGGAGCGGCGACAGGAACAGGAACGGCACGAAGCACAAGCCCGCGATCACCGCGACAAGCCCCGTGCGGCCGCCCGCCGAGATGCCGGCCGCCGATTCGATGTACGCGTTCGCGGGGCTCGTGCCGAGCGGCGCCGACACGACGGCCGAGAACGCGTCGACGATCATCGACTGGCGGATGTTGCGCGGATTGCCGCCGGCATCGCGCAGGTTGCCCGCCTCCGAGATCGCCATGAAGGTCGACAGTGCGTCGAAGAACGCGGTGAACAGCATCACGAAGATGAACGGCCAGTACGCGAACTTCAGCGAACCGAGCAGATCGAGCTGGCCGAGCGCCGAGAAGTCCGGCGCGGCGACGAAGCCGTTCCAGTTGACGAGCGTCTTCGTCGCGATCGCGGCGGGCCAGTACGCGCTGCCGTCGCCCCACACACGGCCAATCGGGATCGCGAGCAGCGTCGTCGCGACGATGCCGAGCATCAGCGCGCCCGTCACGCGGCGCACGACGAGCACGGTCGTGATCGCGAGGCCGGCGAGAAACGTGACGATCACCGGATTGAGCGACGTCGCATGGACGATCGTCACCGGGTCGCCTACGATGAACTTCGCGTTCACGAGCCCGATCAGGCTGATGAACAGGCCGATGCCGCACGACACCGCGTGCCGCAGGCTGGCCGGAATCGCGTCGACGACGAGCTTGCGCGCGTTGAACGCGGCGAGCGTCGCGAACAGCACGCCCGCCCAGAACACGCAGCCGAGCGCGGTCTGCCAGGGCATCTTGCCGCCGTGGACCATCACGAACGTGAAGAGCGCGTTCATGCCCATGCCAGGCGCGACGAGCACCGGATTGCGCGCGTACAGGCCCATTGCGCAACTGCCGAGGAAGCTGACGATCACGGTCGCCGTCAGCGCGGCCGGAAACGGCACGCCCGCCTGCGACAGGATGCCGGGATTCACGACGATGATGTACATCGCGGTCAGGAACGTCGTCACGCCGGCGACGATCTCGGTGCGCAGCCGCGAGCCGGACTCGCGGATGCCGAAATGGCGCTCGAGCGCCGAGCGTTTCGCGGGCGCGGCGGTGCCTTGATAGATGTCCATCGTTAAGCTCTCCTCAGAGTCTCGCGTCGGGCGCGCCGCGTCGCAGCGCGCGCGCGTCGTGCGGCTGTCAGGCCGCGTGCCAGTGCGCGTCGAGCTTCGCGATCAGCGCCGCGCGTTCGTCGGCGCTCACGAACGACGCTTCGAAGCCGTTCCTGATCACCGTGTAGACGTCGGCCTCGCCAAGCTGCAGCGCGTCGACGGTCGCGAAGTAGTTTTCGTTGACGTAGCCGCCGAAATACGCGGGATCGTCGGAGTTGATCGTCACCGCGACGCCGCGATCGAGCAGCGCCTTCAGCGTGTGCTTCGTCAGGTCGTCGAACACACGGAGCTTCAGGTTCGACAGCGGACAGACGGTGAGCGCGATCTTCTCGCCGGCGAGGCGCGCGACGAGCGCCGCGTCCTCCGCGCTGCGCACGCCGTGATCGACGCGATCGACCTTCAGCACGTCGAGCGCTTGCGTGACGTATTCGGGCGGGCCTTCCTCGCCCGCGTGCGCGACGAGCTTCAGGCCCCGCTCGCGCGCCTTCGCGAACACGCGCGCGAACTTCGACGGCGGATTGCCGCGCTCGGACGAATCGAGGCCGACGCCGACGAGGCGCTGCGCGTAGCGCTCGAAGAGGGGCAGTGCCGCCTCGAATGTCGCGAGCGCGTCTTCCTCGGACAGGTGGCGCAGGAAGCACAGGATCAGCTTGCTCGAGAAGCCGCGCGCTTGCGCATCGGCGAGCGCGCGATCGATGCCGGCGACGACCGTCTCGATCGGCACGCCGCGCTCGGTGTGCGTCTGCGGATCGAAGAAGATCTCCGCGTGCGCGACGTGATCGGCGAGCGCGCGCTCGACGTACTCGGCCGTCATGTCGTAGAAATCCTGCTCGGTGAGGAGCACGCTTGCGCCTGCGTAATAGATGTCGAGGAACGACTGCAGATCGGTGAACGCGTACGCGGCGCGCAGCGCGTCGATCGATTCGTACGCGAGCTTCACGCCGTTGCGCTGCGCGAGCTTGAAGATCAGTTCGGGCTCGAGCGAGCCTTCGATGTGGATGTGCAGTTCGGCCTTCGGCGCGCGGGCGATCTTGTCTTTGAATGTCGGGGTCATTGTGGTGTCGGTGGTCGTATCCTGGTTTGAATGATGGCGATTCAGCACGCGCTTGCGCCGGGTGGCGAAGGCGACGCGGCCGCACGCTCGTTCGCGCGGCGCGCGTCGACGGTCTGCAGGATCTGCGCGGCGACGGCGATCGCGATCGCCTCGGGCGCCTTGTCGACGATGCCGGGCACGCCGACCGGGCATTGCATCCGCGCGATCTGCAGCGGATCGATGCCGCGCGCGGCGAGCCGGTGCTCGAACTGCATCCGCTTCGTGCGCGAGCCGATCATGCCGAAGTACGCGTAGTCGCCGCGCGCGAGAATCCGGTGCGCGAGCTCGAGATCGCGGGCGTGATTGTGCGTCATCACGACGAAGTACGCACCGGGCGGCGCTTCATCGACCGCTTCGTCGGGCGCGTCGTTCGCGTCGAGCGACAGGTTGCGGATGCCCGCGAGCGCGTCGGGCGGCGGGAATTGCGCGTCGCGTTCGTCGACCCAGCGCACGTGGCAGGGCAGCGTGCCGAGCACGCGCACGAGCGCCGCGCCGACGTGCCCCGCGCCGAACAGCACGACCGAAAACGTGTGCGGCGCGATCGTCTCGGTTAGCAGCGGCGCGTCGCCCATCTCCCACAACAGGCAGTCGGTGCGCGCGGCGTTCGGCCCCGACCCCGGTTCGGGCTCGCTCAGCATCACCGCGTCGGGGACGGGGCCGAACGACACGCTGCGCACGGTTGGCGCGCCCGCCGCCGTGCGCTTCGCGAGCGACGTGATCCAGCCGAGATCGGCGATGTCGAGCCGCTCGAATGCGAGCACGACCGCGCCGCCGCAGCATTGGCCGAGGCTCGGACCGAGCGCGAGCCGTTCGAGCCGGCGTGCGTGCGGCGTGTGCGCGCCTTCCTTCAGCAATTGTCGAGCGATCTCGATCGCCTTCCATTCGAGATGGCCGCCGCCGATCGTGTGGCGCGCGGCCTCGCGCGTGACGAGCATCTTCGTGCCCGCGTCGCGCGGCGCGGAGCCGTCGACGCGCGCGACCGTCACGAGGACGGCCGCGTCGCCGCGGGCGAGCAGATGCTGCAGGTCGGTGAGCCAGGTTTCCATCCGGCGTTTCTCCTGATCGTGAATCAGGCCGTGGCGGCCGGGCGGGCGGCGGTTGCCGCGTGAAGCGCGCATCGCGCGCGGGCGCACTTCATGTCGCGGCGCGGCGAACGTGCGATTGCAGCGCGAGCCCACGGCATGCGGCGCGCGAAGCCCGTGCGGCCGGCTTGCTCGCTGTGGCCGAAGCCGATGCGGGAAACGTCGTCGATGCGGCAAGGACGAGCGGCGGCGCGGACGAAGCCGCGGCGGGACATGCGGATGGTTTGCGTTGTCATGGCGAATCCACGGGACATTGCGGATCAGGCGCGCGTTACGCAGGGTCGAGAGGCTCCCGCCTCGCGCACGTAGATCGCCATCCGGAAACGAAGATAGCACCGCAAAAAAGCGGCGGTATGGCCTGGCAATGATGCGAGCTATTCGGCGGCGATCATGATGCACGTAGGATTCGCGCGCCGGGCCGAAGTTGCCGGCGGCGGGAAACCGTTGCCCCGCGCGGGTCGCGGCGGGGCGGGGGGCGGATGCGGCGCCGACGCGCCGACGCCGATCAGCGCAGCCGGCCGCGGTGGCGCAGCAGGCTCACTGCAACGGGCACGACGATCAGCGCGAACGCGATCAGCGCCCAGCCGGGCAGCAGGATGCCGAAGATCGGCGGATAGACGGTCTCGCACAGCCCGGCGACCTTGAACACGCCCGGCAGCCAGTGCGCGGGCGGCAGGCTGTCGACGACGGGCTGCAGCGCGTCGAAGCCGCAACTGAAGCCCGGATTGAGCTGCACGTACAGGTGGCGCGCCGCGGTGCCGACGCCCGCGGCGGCTGACAGCACGATGAGCGCCTCGGCCACCGCGATGCCCGCGCCGCTCGTCACCCCCGCGCCGATGAACGCGAACACCGCGATCAGCACGAAGAAATAGCGCTGGATGATGCACAGCGGGCACGGGTCCTCGTTTTTCACGTACTGCAGATAAAGCGCGCCGGCAAGAAGCGCGAGGCATACGAGGCCCAGCAGCACGAGCAGGCGTCGTTCGCGGCGCAGCGAGAGCGTCAGATGGTTCATCGAAACGGAGTTCCTTCGAGCGGTCGGGAAAATCAATCGTCGGATTTTAACGCGAACGCCGCGCCGCTTTCCGACGGCGCGGCATCCGGCGCGCAAGCGGCGCTCAGCGGATCGTCGCGAGCACCGCTTCGACCGCCTGGCCGATCGCGAGCAGCGCGTCGTCGTGGTGCGGCGCGGCGGCGAGCATCAGGCCGACGGGCGCCGTGTCGCGCGGATGGCACGGCAGCGACAGCGCGCACGCGTCGAGAAAATTGAACGCGCTCGGGTTGCGCAGCACGAGCGCGTTCATGCGCGTGAACGCGTCGTCGTCCTGTTCGAGCTCGGCGATGCGCGGCGGCGCGATGGGCACCGTCGGCGCGACGAGCGCGTCGAAGCGCTGCCACACGGTGCGCGCCGCCTCGTCGATGAGCGCCGCGCGCGCGGCGACGAGATCGAGGTAATCGGCGGCGCTCGCCGGCTCGCCCCTCAGGATGCGCGCGAGCACGCGCGGATCGTACGCGTCGCGGTGGCGCGCGACGAGCGGGCGATGCCACGCGTACGCCTCGATCGAAGCGAAACCGAAGCGGTTGATGTCGGGCAGCGTGTCGAGCGGCGCGAAGCGCGCGTCCGACACGATCGCGCCCGCCGCCTCGAGATGCTTGAGCGCGGCGTCGAGCGACGCCGCGACGTGCGCGTCGACACCATCCGTCACGTAGTTCGTCAGCATGCCCAGCCGTACGCCTTCGAGCGGACGCGCGGCGCTCACGTGCGGCTCGAGGCCCGCGAGAATCCGGTCGACGAGCGCGCAGCACGCGACCGATACGCCGATCGGGCCGAACGAATCGAGCGTCGTCGACAGCGGCACGCCGCCTTGCTTCGGAATCCGGCTCGCGGTCGGCTTGAAGCCCGTCAGCCCGCAGAGCGCGGCGGGAATCCGGATCGAGCCGCCCGTGTCGGTCGCGAGCGCGACGGCCGCCATGCCGTCCGCAACCGACGCGGCCGCCCCCGACGACGAGCCGCCCGCGATCCGCTCGTCGCCAGGCACGCCGCGCCGGTACGGCGAGCGCGGCGTGCCGTAGTGCGGATTCAGGCCCAGGCCGGAGAACGCGAACTCGCTCATGTTCGTGCGGCCGACGAGCACGGCGCCCGCGCGCTTCAGGCGGGCGACCGTGACGGCGTCGGCGGCCGCCGGGGGCGCGTCGGCTAGCACGCGGGAGCCCGCGCGCGTCACCTGGCCCGCGACGTCGAACAGGTCTTTCACCGACACCGGGATGCCCGCGAGCGGCGACAGCACGGTGCCCGCCGCGCGCAGGCGATCGTGCGCGTCGGCGGCGGCGCGCGCGCCTTGCGCGTCGACCTCGGTGAATGCGAGCGCGCCTTGTCCCGCCGGATCGGCGATCCGTTCGAGCGCGGCTTCGACGAGCGCGCGGCTCGTCGTCGTGCCGGCGGCGAGGTCGGCGGCGAGTCGGGCGAGCGGCGGGAAGGGGGCGAAAGTGGTCATGGCGGTATCGGGCTGGATCGGGTTGGCGAAGCGCCGCGCGAAGCGGCCCGGAACGGTCCGGCGCGTCGCGAAGCCGCGCGACGGAGGGCGGCGGGCGGCTTCGCGCATTGTAGAACAGCGGTGCGTCGCGGAGGCGAGGGCCGCGAGCCGGGCATGAAATCGCGAAGTCGATGCGCTCGCGTGGCGCACCTTGTCGCGCCGCTGCCGTTGCGATGCCGCCGCGCGTCGTTTCGTCGGTCGAATCGCACGTCGAATCGTGCGTGTCGTCGCGCAATTGCAACGCGCGTCGGCGTGAATTCGACACAGCGTTGCAACAATATTGACGAAATTCTGTCGGTTTGCCGTCGATCGTGTACTGAAGCATAATGAATCTTTGTTGATTCTCCGCGTGACCGACGCGCCAGACCTTCGTCATGAGCGAAAACACGTCCGCAAGAGCCGACCAGTCCGGTTCTTCCTCTTCTTCCGCCGCGACGCCCTCCGGGCACGCCGGCCCGGCTTCCGCACCGTCTCCCGTCTCCGACAAACCGCCCGCGGGCGCGACTGTTCACGTCGGCGCGTTCGCCGCGCAGATCGCCGCCGCGCAGGACGTCGGCGATCCCGGCTCGGCGCCGACCGGCACGATCGCCGAGCCCGGCGCGCCCGGCGTTGCGGCGGGCGGCGCGGCCGTGGAGCCGGCGGCAGCCGCGCACGGCGCGCCTGCCGCCGCGCCCTCGGGCGCGACGAGCGCAGGCGCATCGGCGGCGGGCGCCGCGGGCTCCGCCGCGCACGCGAAAGCCGGCTCGCCGCCGCCGGGCTTCGGCGCGCAACCCGATTTCGAGACGTCGCGCCCGCCGCCCGCGAGCGCGGCCGCGCCTGCGCCGCCCGCCTACCTGAAACAGAGCGACACGCCGTGGTCGGTGTTCGGCCGGATCATCGCGGCGCGCGCGCGGCGGCTCTTCGACCGCGCCGGGCAGCGAATCACGCAGCGCACGCTGCGCATCGGCGTGTCGGCGCGCATCTTCCATCCGGAGGTGGGCGCGCCGGGGCTGCGCGGCAAGACGCTGCAGTATCTGGAGGAATCGATTGCGCACTGGGTGATGTCGCGCGACGTGCTCGTGTTCATGATTCCGACGGTCGGCCATCAGGGGATGCTGCATCCGAGCAACATCCGGCTGCGCGACTACGCGAAGCATCTCGACGGTCTGTTGCTGCAAGGCGGCGCCGACGTGTCGCCGCAGACCTACGCGGCGTCCGACGCGCGTCCCGAATGGCCCGGCGATCGCGTGCGCGACATGTACGAGCTCGAGCTGCTGCACGAGTTCATCGAGTCGGGCAAGCCGGTGCTCGGCGTGTGCCGCGGCTGCCAGCTCATCAACGTCGCGTTCGGCGGCTCGCTCTATCAGGACATCGCGACCGACGTGCCGACCGCGGGCGCGCACGTCAGCGAGCACTACGACCAGCACCGGCACGCGATCCGCTTTCCGGACGGCTCGACGCTCGCGAACATGTTCCCCGGCCGCCGCGAGGCGATCGTCAATTCGATCCACCATCAGGCGATCCGCGACATCGGCCGCGATCTGAACATCGAGGCGGTGTCGGCGGAAGACGGGATCATCGAAGGGGTCCGCTATCGCCGCGCGCCGTTCGTCGTCGGCGTGCAATGGCATCCGGAGTTTCATCGCGCGGGCGGCCCGGAGCTGCTCGACTGCACGCCGCTTCTCGACACGTTCCTGCGCGCGGCGCGCGAGACGCGGCTGTAGCCGGCGCGACGCGATTTCCCCGCGAGCAGGAAAGAGACGGGCCGCACTTCGGTGCGGCCCGTCGTTCGTTCGGCGTCCGGAGCGTCGGCCGGATGATCGCGCGATCGCGCCGCGCGTAAGAAGACGTGTAAAAGGACTCGAAAAGCGCTTTTTTTCAAATGCCTTTCGGATTGCTTCGCAAGCGGCGCTTTGACGCATCTCGCCGTCGTTCGCAGTAAGATGGCGGACGCCGCGCAGCGCATCATCGATCTGCGCGGCCCCCGGCGCGCCGGGGCAAGAAACACGATGTGACATGCGCCGTGCGCCGCCCTCGGGGCAGCCGCGGCGCAGCCTTATCGAGAGAGACATGACTACCGCGTCCCCCGCAATCCAGCAGGAATCCAAGGCCAGGACCGTGTTCCGCGTCGTCAGCGGCAACTTCCTGGAAATGTACGACTTCATGGTCTACGGCTACTACGCGTCCGCGATCGCCAAGACCTATTTTCCGAGCGGCAACGCGTTCGCCTCGCTGATGCTGTCGCTGTCGGTGTTCGGCGCGGGCTTCCTGATGCGTCCCGTCGGCGCGATCGTGCTCGGCGCGTACATCGACCATCACGGCCGCCGCAAGGGCCTCATCCTGACGCTCGCGTTGATGGCGCTCGGCACGCTGACCGTCGCGACGATTCCGGGGTACGCGACGATCGGCGTGCTCGCGCCGGTTCTCGTGCTGCTCGGCCGCCTGCTGCAGGGCTTCTCGGCGGGCGTCGAGCTGGGCGGCGTGTCGGTGTACCTGTCGGAGATCGCGACGAAGGGCAACAAGGGCTTCTACACGTCGTGGCAGTCGGGCAGCCAGCAGGTGGCCGTCGTGTTCGCCGCGTTCGTCGGCGTGCTGCTGAACCGCGCGCTGCCCGTCGAGCAAATGACGTCGTGGGGCTGGCGCATCCCGTTCCTGATCGGCTGCCTGATCGTGCCGTTCCTGTTCCTGATCCGCCGCTCGCTGAAGGAGACCGACGAGTTTCTCGCGAAGCGCCGCCGTCCGAGCATGGGCGAGATCATGAAGTCGATGCTCGAAAACTGGGGCGTCGTGCTCGCCGGCATGGGGATGGTCATCATGACGACCGTGTCGTTCTACATGATCACCGCGTACACGCCGACGTTCGGCAAGGAAGTGCTGCACCTGTCGGCGACCGACGCGCTCGTCGTGACCGTCTGCGTCGGGCTGTCGAACCTGGTCTGGCTGCCGCTGTCGGGCGCGCTGTCCGACCGGATCGGACGTCGCCCGGTGCTGATCGCGTTCACGGCGCTCACGATCCTCACCGCGTATCCGGCGATGCAGTGGCTCGTCGGTTCGCCGTCGTTCCTGCGGCTGCTGACCGTCGAGCTGTGGCTGTCGTTCCTGTACGGCTCGTACAACGGCGCGATGGTCGTCGCGCTGACCGAGGCGATGCCGGCCGACGTGCGCACCGCGGGCTTCTCGCTCGCGTACAGCCTCGCGACGACGATCGGCGGCTTCACGCCGGCGATCTCGACGCTGCTGATCCACGAGACCGGCAACAAGGCGGCGCCGGGGCTCTGGCTCGGCCTCGCCGCGATCTGCGGGCTGATCGCGACGCTCGTGCTGTACCGGTCGCCGGAAGCGCGCAAGCAGTACAAGACGACTTGAGCGGACGGGCGGCCCGCCGCGAGCGGGCCGTCGTCGGCGAATCGGAAAACGGAGCGCGTCGCGCTCCGTTTTTGTTCGGGCGAAGCGTTGGCGTGGGCGCGCAGCGAAGACGCCGGGGCAAGCCGCGAGCCGTGAGGGCGTGCGAGCGCAGCATCGACGAATCGAGCAGGTCGCGGCGAGAAAGCGAGAAAGCGAGAGGGCGAGAAGGCGAGAAGGCGAATCCCGTCGGACGCATCGTGGACGCGATGCTCATACGGTCAAAAGGGGCACGCACGAATGCGCGCGCGCCGTCACCCGCGTGCGATCTCGCCCGCGACGGCCGCGACCACGTCGTCCCAGCGTCCCGGCTCCGATTGCCGGACGAGCCGCGCGCGCGGATACCACGGGCTGTCGTTGCCCGTGCTCCAGCGCCAGTCGGCGGCGACGGGCAGCATCAGCCACAGCGGCTTGTCGAGCGCGCCCGCGAGGTGGGCGACCGCGGTGTCGATCGAGACGACGCCGTCGAGCCGATCGATGAGCGCGGCCGTCGCCGCGAAATCGGTCAGGCCGTCGAGCCGATGGATGCGAGCCGCATCCGGATGCGCGTCGAGCGCCGCGCGCTCGGTATCCGTCAGCGTCGGCTGCAGCACGATCCAGTCGATGCCGGCGAGCGCGAAGAGCGGCGCGAGCGCATCGAGCGGCAACGCGCGATTCTCCTGCACCTGCGCGCTGCCGGACCATGCGATGCCGAGCTTGCGCTTCGCCTGCCCGCCGAGCGAGCCGCGAAAACGGCGGCGCGCGGCGTCGGGCACGTCGAGATACGGCGTGTGAGACGGGATCGAGTCGTATTCGAGCCCGAGCGCGAACGGCAGGCTCAGGAGCGGGCAGACGAGATCGGCGGCGGGCGTTTGCGCCGCATCGGCCGACACGACGCTCACGCGCCAGCGCGCGGCCATCGGCGCGACGAGCGGCAGCAGCGTGGGCTGGACTTGCAGGATCAGCCGCGCGCAGCGCGCGCGAGCGAGCGGCACGAGCCGCACGAACTGCAGCGTGTCGCCGAAGCCCTGCTCGGCGCGCACGAGCAGCGTGCGGCCCGCGATCGGCTCGCCTTGCCAGCGCGGCAGCGGCCCGAGCGGCGCCGCGCCCGGCAGCGCATGCCGCGCTTCGTACGCGGGCAGGCCGCGTGCGAAGTCGCGCAGCGTGAGCAGCGTGACCGCGCGATGCATTTGCGCGAGCGCGTGCGACGGATCGAGCCGCAGCGCCTGATCGAACGCGCGCAGCGCCATCTCGTGCGCGCCGAGCGCGTGATGCGCGGTGCCGAGGTTGAGCCAGGCGAGCACGAACGACGGATCGAGCCCGACCGCGCGCTCGTAATGCGGCAGCGCGTCGCGATGGCGGCCGAGCGCCGCGAGCGCGTTCGCGAGCCCGAACAGCGCGAGCGGGAAGCGCGGCTGCAGCGCGAGCGCGGATTCGAACGCGCGCAGCGCCTGCGCATGCCGGCCGACCGCGTCGAGCGCGTTGCCGAGATTGAAATGCGCGGCGACGAAGCGCGGCTCGGCGGCGAGCGCCGCGCGAAAATGCGCGACCGCCTCGTCGGTATCGCCGAGCGCGGCGAGCGCCATCCCTAGGTTGTTGTGCGCGCCCGCGTGGCCGGGGCGCAGTTCGAGCGCGCGGCGAAACGCCGCAAGCGCGCCGTCGTGCCGGCCGAGCGCGTTGAGCGCGTTGCCGAGGTTGTTGTGGATCGACGCGTCGCCGGGCGTGAGCGCGAGCGCGCGCTCGAACGCGTCGACCGCGTCGTCGTGGCGCTCCTGCGCCGCGTACGCGTTGCCGAGGTTGTAATGCGCGAGCGGAAACTCCGGCGCAAGCGTGAGCGCGTTGCGAAAGCGCTCGATCGCTTCGTCGAGCCGGCCGAGCGCCTTGAACGCGTTGCCGAGGTTCAGTTGCAGCGCCGCGTCGTTCGGGCGCAACTCCACCGCGCGGCCGACGAGATCGGCTGCTTCTTCGTGCCGGCCCTGCTGATGGCGCAGCACGCCGAACAGGTGCAGCGCGTCGGCATCGGCGGGATTGGTGGCGAGCGCCGCCCGGTAGCCGTGCTCGGCATCGTCGAGCCGGCCGGCGCGGTGCGCGGCGAACGCGCGGTCGAAAGCGGATTCCATGACGCGGGACAAACGGGAAACCCCGCATTTTCCCATACCTCGAACCGCGCCGGCCGAATCCACCGGTGCGGCCGCCCGCTATGGATGCGGTGCGGCGGCGGGCGTAGACTGCGGATGTTGCGTATCGACGAGGTCCTTATGGCAGTCGTTCCGCTCGCCACGCCTCCCGTGCTGATCGTCGGCGCCGGGCCGACCGGGCTCGCCGCCGCGCTTTGCCTCGCGCGCGCCCGCGTGCCGTTGCGAATCGTCGACAAGGCGGCGCAGCCCGCGCGCCATTCGCGCGCGATCGGCATCCAGGCCCGAACGCTCGAGCTCCTCGAGCAGCAGCGCGTCGTCGACCGGTTCGTCGAGCTCGGCCATCGCGCGCGCGTCGCGATCCTGTACTCGGCCGGGCAGCGTATCGCCGAGCTCGACTTCGATCCGCTGCAAACGCGCTATCCGTACCTGCTGTTTCTCGACCAGACCGTCACCGAGCGTTTGTTGGCCGAGCATCTCGCGACGTTCGGCGTCCACGTCGAGCGCGGCGTGACGCTCACGCACTGCGGAGAGCCGGAAGGCGCGCTCGACGTCCGGCTGCGCCACGGCGACGGCCGCGACGAGCGTCTGCAGCCGTCGTACGTCGTCGCGGCAGACGGCGCGCACAGCACCGTCCGGCGTCTGCTCGACGTCGATTTCGTCGGACATGCGTTCGAGCAGACGTTCATGCTCGCCGATCTCGACGTCGGCGCCGACTGGCCGGACGACGAGATTCATTTGTTCACGACGGGCGACGGCATTGCCGGATTGTTTCCGATGGGCAACGGCCGCTACCGGCTCGTCGCCGATCGGCCGCCGCGCAACGGCGCGCTCGACGACGAGCACGGGCCGTCGCTCGACCTGTGCCGCGAAATCGTGCGCGCGCGCGTGACGCCGGATCTGAAGATCGGCGATCTTGCGTGGTCGTCGTATTTTCATCTGCACAGCCGAATGGTCGCGAAGCTGCGCGTCGGGCGCGTGTTCTTCGCGGGCGACGCGGCGCACGTGCACAGCCCGGCGGGCGCGCAGGGGATGAACACGGGTATCCAGGAGGCGTTCAATCTCGGCTGGAAGCTCGCGCGCGTGCTGGCCGGCAACGCGCCCGAGCGGCTGCTCGACACGTATCACGCGGAGCGCCATCCGATCGAGCGCGACATGCTGCGGCAGACGAGCTTCGCGACACAGCTCGTCGAGGCGGACCGCGGGCCGCTCAAGCTGCTGCGCGATCACGTCGTGCCGATCCTCGCGTCGTTCGGGCCGCTGCGCGATGCGGCGCGCCGCACGGTCAGCGAGCTCGCGATCCAGTATCGGAAGAGCCCGCTCACGCTCGAGCGCGTGCTCGACGGCGGGCCGCGCGCAGGCGAGCGCGCGCCGGACGCGCTCGTGCAGGTACTCGACGGGCCGCTGGGCAAGGCGCCCGGCGTCGCGCGCCTCTTCGATCTGCACGATCCCGCGCATTTCACGCTGCTCGTGCTCGAGCCGCGCGAGGCGATTGACGACACGTTGCCGTCGGACCCCGGCGAGGACGGCCGCACGCTCGCCGACGCGCTCGAGCGGATCATGCCGGGCGCGGTGCGCTGCTGGCGCGTGACGGATGCGCAAGGCGAGGGCGCGCCGCTGCTGGCCGATGCGTACGGGCGCGCGCGGCCCGTGTTCTACCTGCTGCGCCCGGACGGCTACGTCGCCGCGCGCGGCCGCCCGGCGACCGATGCGAACGCGTTGCTGCGCCATTGCGAGACGTGGTTCTCGGGAATGCGGCTCGAAGGCTGAAGGCGACGGCGCGCCCGGCGGGCGCAGCGCCTGCGCCCGTCCTACGCGGCGTGCGGCGCGACGGGCGAGGCAGGCGCCGGCTCGAGCGACGCGCGGTGCCTGTCGATCGCCTCGCGAACGATCGGTGCGACGCTTTGCGCGGCCTCGTCATGCGGATCGTCGAGCGCGGCGAGGAGCGCGCGGCGCATCCGCGGCTCCCAGAAGCGCCGGATGTGGTCGGCGATGCCCGCGACCGCCTCGTCGTGATCCGGCATCGACGCGAAGAACGCGCCGATCTGGTTTGCCATGTCGATCAGGTGTCGGCTTTCCATGTCGACCTCACTTGCCCGATGCCGTTGCCGGCGCGCCCGCCGCCGTGCGCCGCTCGAGCAGCGCGAGCTGCTCCGCGCGAAAGCGCGTGTACGCGCGCTGCCACTCGGACGGTTGCGCGACGGGCGCGACCTGCACGGCCGTCACCTTGTACTCGGGGCAGTTGGTCGCCCAGTCGGAACTGTCGGTCGTGATCACGTTCGCGCCGGATTCCGGGAAGTGGAACGTCGTGTAGACGACGCCCGGCTGCATCCGCTCGGTGACGAGCGCGCGCAGCACCGTCTGCCCCGCGCGCGATTCGACGCCGACCCAGTCGTCCGTCCCGATCCCGCGATCGTTCGCGTCGTGCGGATGGATCTCGAGCCGGTCCTCGCCGTGCCAGCGGACATTTTCCGTGCGGCGCGTCTGCGCGCCCACGTTGTACTGCGACAGGATCCGGCCTGTCGTCAGGATGAGCGGATAGCGCGGCGTGACCTTCTCCGGCGAAGCGATGTACTGCGTGATCATGAACTTGCCCTTGCCGCGCACGAAGTGATCGACGTGCATCGTCGGCGTGCCTTCGGGCGCCGCGTCGTTGCACGGCCACTGGACGCTGCCCAGCTCGTCGAGCAGCGCGTACGACACGCCCGCGAACGTCGGCGTGAGACGCGCGATCTCGTCCATGATCTCGGACGGATGCGCGTAATGCATGTCGTAGCCGAGCGCGCGCGACAGCATCAGCGTCACCTCCCAGTCCGCGTAGCCGGAAAGCGGCTTCATCGCGCGGCGCACGCGCGAGATCCGGCGCTCCGCGTTCGTGAACGTGCCGTCCTTCTCGAGGAAGGTCGCTCCCGGCAGGAACACGTGCGCATACTTCGCGGTTTCGTTCAGGAAGATGTCCTGCACGACGAGGCATTCGAGCGACGACAGCGCGGCCGCGACATGCTGCGTGTTCGGGTCCGACTGGACGATGTCCTCGCCCTGGCAGTAGAGGCCCTTGAAGCTGCCGTCGAGCGCCGCGTCGAACATGTTCGGGATGCGCAGGCCGGGCTCCGGCTGCAGCGTCGTCGACCACGCTTCGTCAAAGAGCGCGCGCACCGCGGCGTCGCCGATGTGCCGGTAGCCGGGCAGCTCGTGCGGGAACGAGCCCATGTCGCACGAGCCCTGCACGTTGTTCTGCCCGCGCAGCGGGTTCACGCCCGCGCCCTCGATGCCGAGGTTGCCCGTCGCCATCGCGAGATTCGCGATGCCCATCACCATCGTCGAGCCCTGCGCATGCTCGGTCACGCCGAGCCCGTAGAAGATCGCGGCGCGTCCGCCCGTCGCATACAGGCGCGCGGCGGCGCGCACCGCGTCGGCCGGCACGCCGGTGACGTCCGCGGTTGCCTCGGGCGAGTTCTCGGGCTGCGCGGCGAACGCGCGCCACACGTCGAACGCATGCGGCTCGCAGCGCTCGGCGACGAATGCCTCGTCGACGAGGCCCTCGGTGACGATCACGTGCGCGAGCGCGTTGACGAGCGCGACGTTCGTGCCGGGGCGCAATTGCAGATGATGGACGGCCTTCACGTGCGGGCCATCGACGAGATCGATCCGGCGCGGATCGACGACGATCAGCTTCGCGCCCTCGCGCACGCGGCGCTTCAGGCGCGAGCCGAACACCGGATGGCCGTCGGTCGGATTCGCGCCGATCACGACGATCACGTCGGCCGAGCCGACCGACGCGAACGTCTGCGTGCCCGCCGATTCGCCTAGCGTGACCTTCAGGCCATAGCCCGTCGGCGAATGGCAGACGCGCGCGCAGGTATCGACGTTATTGTTGCCGAACGCCGCGCGCACGAGCTTCTGCACGAGGTACGTCTCCTCGTTCGTGCAGCGCGACGACGTGATGCCGCCGATCGAATCGCGGCCGTGCCTGTCCTGGATGCGGCGGAACCGCGCGGCCGCATGGCCGATCGCTTCGTCCCAGCTCACTTCGCGCCAGGCATCGGTGATGTTCTCGCGGATCATCGGCTTCGTGATGCGGTCCTTGTGCGTCGCGTAGCCCCACGCGAAGCGGCCTTTCACGCACGCGTGGCCTTCGTTCGCCTGACCGTTCTTGTGCGGCGTCATCCGCACGACCTGCTCGCCCTTCATCTCCGCCTTCAGCGAGCAACCGACGCCGCAGTACGCGCAGGTCGTCACGACCTCGTGCTCGGGCTGGCCGAGCCGCACGACGCTCTTCTCGACGAGCGTCGCGGTCGGGCACGCGGCGACGCATGCGCCGCACGACACGCATTCCGAATCCATGAACGCCTCGTCCGCGCTCGCCGCGACGCGCGATTCGAAGCCGCGCGCGGCGATCGTCAGCGCGAACGTGCCCTGCGTTTCCTCGCACGCGCGCACGCAGCGATTGCAAACGATGCACTTCGACGGATCGTAGCTGAAGTACGGATTCGATTCGTCCTTCGCGTCGTTCAGATGGTTCTTGCCGTCGAAGCCGTAGCGCACCTCGCGCAGGCCGACCGCGCCCGCCATGTCCTGCAGCTCGCAATCGCCGTTCGCCGCGCACGTGAGACAGTCGAGCGGATGATCGGAGATGTAGAGCTCCATCACGTTGCGGCGCAGGTCCTGCAGCCGGTCGCTTTGCGTGCGCACCTTCATGCCGGCCTCGACGGGCGTCGTGCACGACGCCGGATAGCCGCGCCGGCCCTCGATCTCGACGAGGCACAGGCGGCATGAGCCGAACGGCTCGAGCGAATCGGTCGCGCAGAGCTTCGGCACGTTGATGCCGGCCTCGATCGCCGCGCGCATCACCGACGTGCCGGCCGGCACCGTGACCGTGCGGCCGTCGATGTCGAGCGTGACGTCGGCGTCGGCGTGGCGCTTCGGGGTGCCGTAGTCGGTGTCGTCGAACGGATCGGCGCGGCGCGCTTGCGCCGCGCTCTTGCACGCGCACTGGCCGGAGCCGCAGCCTTGCCGGGACGAATCGAATGCGGAAGAGGTCATCGGGGCTCCTGCTGTCAGGCCGTGGCGGGCGCCGCGCCGCTCGCGTGCGCGGCGAGGCCGAAATCTTCGGGGAAGTGGTCGAGCGCGGACAACACCGGGTACGGCGTCATGCCGCCCATCGCGCAGAGCGAGCCCGCGGTCATCGTGTCGCACAGGTCGCGCAGCAGGCGCACCTGCTTTTCCGACGTGTCGCCCGCGCGGATCTTCGCGATCGTCTCGACGCCGCGCGTCGAGCCGATCCGGCACGGCGTGCACTTGCCGCACGATTCGAGCGCGCAGAAGTGCATTGCGTATTCGGCGAGCGCGGCGAGGTTCGACGTGTCGTCGTGCAGCACGATGCCGCCGTGCCCGACGACGGCGCCGACGGCCGCGTACGCCTCGTAGTCGAGCGGGATGTCCCACTGGCTGTCGGGCAGGTAGGTGCCGAGCGGGCCGCCCACCTGCGCGGCGCGCGCCGGGCGGCCGCTCGCGGTGCCGCCGCCGAAGTCGAACAGCAGCTCGCGCAGCGTGACGCCGAATGCGAGCTCGACGAGCCCGCCGCGCTTCACGTTGCCCGCGAGCTGGAACGGCAGCGTGCCGCGCGAGCGGCCCATCCCGTAGTCGCGATAGAACGCCGCGCCGCGCGCGAAGATGACCGGCACGGTCGCGAGCGTGATCACGTTGTTGATGACGGTCGGCTGCCCGAAGAGCCCCGACAGCGCGGGCAGCGGCGGCTTCGCGCGCACGACGCCGCGCTTGCCCTCGAGCGATTCGAGGAGCGCCGTCTCTTCGCCGCAGACATACGCGCCCGCGCCTTTCGCGACGTGCAGCTCGAACGCGTGCGCGGTGCCGAGCACGCTCGCGCCGAGCCAGCCGGCCGCGCGCGCGCGGGCGATCGCTTCGCCCAACGCCGCGATCGCGTGCGGATATTCGCTGCGCACGTAGATATGGCCGACCGTCGCGCCCGTCGCGACGCCCGCGATGATCATCCCTTCGATCAGGCAGTACGGATCGCTTTCCATCAAGAGGCGATCGGAGAACGTGCCGGAATCGCCTTCGTCTGCGTTGCAGACGATGTATTTCTGCGCGGCCGCGGCTTCGCGCACGGTCCGCCACTTGATGCCCGCCGGAAACGCGGCGCCGCCGCGTCCGCGCAGGCCCGATTCGACGAGCGTCTCGCACGCGACGGCGCCGTCGAGCGCGAGCGCGTTCTTCAGGCCCGCCAGGCCGCCGTGCGCGACGTAGTCGTCGATCGACACGGGATCGGTGATGCCGATGCGCGCGAACGTGAGCCGCTGCTGGCGCTTCAGATAAGGAATTTCGTCGACGATGCCGACGCGCGCCGGATGTTCGCCGCCGTCGAGCCAGCCGGCGTCGAAGAGCGCGGGGACATCGGCCGGCGTGAGGTTCGCGTAGCCGACGCGGCCCGCCGCGGTGCCCACTTCGACGAGCGGCTCGAGCCACAGAAGGCCGCGCGAGCCGTTGCGCACGAGTTCGATCGCGACGCCGCGCTTCGCCGCCTCCGCCTCGATCGCGCGCGCGAGCGCGTCCGCGCCGACCGCGAGCGCCGCGCAATCGCGCGGCACATGGATGCGCGTGCTCATGCGGGCTCCTCCGTGCGGACGGCCGCGTCGAAGAGCGCGTCGAAGCGCGCGGGCGACATCTTGGCATGCGGCTCGTCGTTGATCGTGAGCGACGGCGACTGCGCGCAAAGGCCGAGGCAATAGACCGATTCGAGCGCGACCTCGCCGCCGTGCCCGCCGTCGATCCGGCAGCCGGCGCGCGCCTGCGCGTGCGCGACGAGCGCCTCGCCGCCCATGCTGCGGCACGCTTCCGCGCGGCAGAGCCGGATCGTCACGCGCGCGGGCGGCGCGGTGCGGAAATGGTGGTAGTAGGTCAGCACGCCGTGCACTTCGGCGCGCGACAGGTTGAGCGCTTTCGCGAGCGGCTCGACGCACGCGGGCGGCACGTAGCCCGCGTCGTCCTGGATCGCGTGCAGGATCGCGACGAGCGACCTGCCGGGTTGCGCATGCGCGCGCACGAGCGCGTCGGGCGCGACGGAACTGGGGGACATCCTGTTGCCTCCTCCGAAGCCATATATGCGCTTATGGTTCATATAGAGCGCAAACAGACCTTGAGATATTGATGTGTATCAACGATAAATCGATAGAATGACGGTCGCAATAGGAAACAGGATTGCATAAATGATTCGAGTCGAATGCGACGCGCATTTGATCGTGCGCGACACTGACGGCCGTACGGCGAGCCTGACCGATGTGGCGCCGCTCCTCGAGCTCGTCGCGACGGCGGGCAGCATCGCGCAGGCGGCCGACGCGAGAGGGCTGTCGTACCGGCACGCGTGGGGGCTGCTGCGCGCGTTCGAGGCGTGCGTCGGCGGCGCGCTGATCGAAACCGTGCGCGGCAAGGGTTCGTCGCTGTCCGAGCTCGGGCAGGCGGTCGTCGATGCGCAGCGGCTCGCCCGCGAGCGTCTCGACGGCAACCTGCGCGCGCTCGCGGCGGAAGTCGCGAGCGGGCTCAACCGGCGGCTCGCGCGTCACGCGGGCGCGCTGCGGATCCACGCGTCGCACGGCTACGCGGTTGCGGCGCTCGTGTCCGCGCTCGTCGAAGCCGGTTCGCCCGTCGACATCAAGTACCGCGAGAGCGTCGAGGCGATGCGCTCGCTCGCGGGCGGCGAATGCGATCTGGCGGGCTTTCATCTGCCGCGCGGCGCGTTTCGCGCGCCCTGCGCGCAGATCTACCGGCCGTGGCTCGACGATGCCGATCACGTGCTGATCCATCTGACGCGCCGCCAGCAGGGCCTGTTCGTGCCGCGCGGCAACCCGAAGCGGGTGGCGGGCCTCGCCGACCTCGCGCGCGGCGACATCCGCTTCGTCAACCGGCAGCCGGGCTCCGGCACGCGTATGCTGCTCGATCTCGCGCTGCGCGACATCGGCATCGATCCGGAGCGGATCGACGGCTATGCATCGGCGGAGCTCACGCATTCGGCGATCGCCGCGTTCGTCGCGAGCGGGATGGCCGATCTCGGCTTCGGCGTCGAGCCGGCGGCGCGCCACTTCGGGCTCGACTTCATTCCGATCGTCGACGAGGATTATTACTTCGCGTGCGAGCGTTCGCGGCTCGGCGGCGCGCCGCTCGCGGGCGCGCTTGCTTTGCTGCGCGACGACGGCTACCACGCTGCCGTCGCGCGGCTCGACGGCTACGATCCGAGCGTGTGCGGCACGCTCGTCGATGTGGCGGCGGGCCTCGCGGGCACGGCCGACGATGCGCGCGCCGGCGGTCATCTGCTGTAACGAAGCGGCTGCGCGCACAGCGCTGCAAGGCGCGCGCATTTGCGTTACGCTTGCCGCTTCCTTTCGTGTGATCCAAAGCGCCGACAGGCGTTCGACATCGATGAAGCTCCTGACCCAACTCGCCGTCGCGTCCGCTGTGGCGGGCGCACTTGTCGCGGCCGCCACGGCCGCGTTCGCGCAGAACTCGCCCGGCGTGCCGGGCGGCATCCTGAACGACCAGTTCCGGCTGAACGAGCATCCGCAAATGCAGTTCGCCGCGTCGGCGCCGACGAAGAAATATCAGAGCGGCAAGAAATCGGACCTGCGCAGGAAGGGCGACATGGGCGACCCGAACGGCTGCAACCTGAAGTGCCCGATGAACTGACGATGCGCATGCGCGGCGCGACGTCACGCGGCCGTCGAGGGCGGCTGCGCGCGCGGCCACGAATGGCCGATCGACGACGGGGACCCCGAGAAGTCCGCGTAGCGCTGCAGCCGATAGACGGCTGCGGGCGGCACGTTCGCCCACGCGATGCCGATGCGCTCCGCACGAATGCCGATTGCCGCGAGCCGGCGGGCGGGAATCGGGCAGCGGGGCAGATAGGTGAACTGATAAAACGCGCCGCCCGGGCCGAGGTGCATCGCGAACGCGCCGTGCACGATCGCGATCGCCTGCTCGACCGGCATTGCGACGAGCGGCAGGCCGCTGACGACGGTGCTCGCGCGCGCGTCGCCGAACAGGCCGTGCGTGATGCCGAGTTCGGCTGCATCCATGTTCATGACCCGCAGCGCGGGGAAGCGGCGGCGCAGTGTCGCGGCGAAAGCGGGATCGGCTTCGACGAGCACGAGCCGCTCCGCTGCGACGCCGCGCGACAGCAACTCGCGCGTGAAGACGCCCGTGCCCGCGCCGAGCTCGATCACGCGCGCGCTTTCGCCGGGGATCTGGGCGGTCATCAGGGCGGCGAGCGCGGGGCTGGACGGCGCGAGCGCGCCGACCTGCCGCGGATTGCGCAGCCAGGCACGCAGGAAGAGCGCGAGTTCGGGGATTCGCATGATTCATTCCTGAGGAATTGAGCAGCAAGCGGAACGCGGCATCGTTCGGACGAAATCGGTTCCGACGCTACGATCGGCAAGCTAGCCTGCCACGTTCAAAAACACCGGCCATCGTGTATTACCCGCTGTATTGCGCTCGCGCATGAAGCGAGGCGATGGCGCGAAGTGTAACGTCGCGCGCGATTTGTCACCGTTTAGCGATATGTTTGTCACTGCCTGATCTGCCGCTTTTGCGCCGGATTTGTCACGGTGAATGCACATGGCACCGTGCGAGGGACGCACGTCCCGATTGCCGCCCACTGCACCGAAAAATGGGCGCTGGCAGCTTCACCTCAGCCCGCCCGGCGAGGCGTCGGCGCAAGGTTCCGCTATACTCTCGAAACATTTCCGTAAGAACAAAGTAATGCGCGTGTCGCGCATGCCAAAAAATCGAGGGAAGAAGTGGAACGGGGTATCTCGTATGTCTGCATCTCGCTTACCCGTGCGCAAGACCGGCGCACCAAGATGGTGGAGCAGTTTGCCAATCACGGCATTAATGCACGGTTCTTCGATGCATTTGACCTGAAGGGAACTGTCGAAGCCATACCGGGTTACGACGCAGCCGGTCGCCAGCGGCGCTATGGCTGGCAGCTTTCTCGCGGGGAGGTCGGTTGCTACCTTAGCCATCGTGCGGCGTGGCTCCAACTGGTGCAATCCGGCAAGGAAGCAATGTGCGTCATGGAAGACGACATCACGCTGCTCGACGGGTTCAAAGCCGCTACGCTCGAACTCTACGCCGCCCGCCAGCATTGGGATATGGTGCGGCTGATGTGGATCAACGAGCGTCAGCAATCCGAGTATGCGCGTCTTCCGAGCGGGACCAGATTGATGTGGATGGAAAACCCAGTGGGCTTGCAGTGCTACATGATCACGCGAACCGCCGCGCAACGCATGCTGGACTACACGGCGAAAATCACGCATGCGATTGATATCGCGTTCGATCGCAACTGGGAGCACGGGCAACGGATGTATGTCACGTCTCCGCAGTTCGTAGCAGACACCGGCGCGCCGACGACGATCACTGACAGGCCTGATAGTCGAACGCTCGTGCAGCGATTGAAAGCCAAGTATTACCGTAAGGTCGAGCGGCGCACGTCACGCCGCTTCAACGACGAGCATCGGCCAAAGCGCCCGATTCAAATCGAAATCGCGCCTGCCAATGTCGACGCAACGCCGACACCCGCGTAAAACATAGCTCGGCGGCAGGCGCGAACGCAAAGCGCCTGCCAATAAACCGTCGACCTTTCCCGCCAGCTCGTCGAATGATTGCTGTCAGAACAAACCGCCTGTCAGCGTTCCGGGCTCCCAGTTCGTAATCACAAGCTCGCGGCTCTTTGGCGCGCCGCCAGTTGCGTTGTTCAAACTGTACTTGATTGACAGTCCGAGCATCGGAAAACCATCGAACGCTCGACGAATGTCGGGATGATCGTTGATGCTCACCATCACCTTGCCTTTACAGGCGCGCATCATAGCCGCCATCCGTTCGTATTCTTCGAACGGGAACGGAACGCCATATCCCTCGGTCTGCCAGTACGGCGGATCACAATAGAAGAACGTGTGCGTCCGATCATACCGCGCCATGCACTCGTACCAAGGCAGGTTTTCGACGTGTGCGCCGGCCAACCGCAGATGTGCGGCTGACAGACTCTCTTCGATCCGCAACAGGTTGACCGACGGCGCGGTCGTAGCGGTGCCGAACGTCTGCCCTTCAACTTTGCCGCCGAAGGCATGGTGCTGTAGGTAGTAGAACCGTGCTGCGCGTTGTATGTCGGTAAGCGTTTCCGGAACCGCGAGCTGGTGCCATTTGAATACCTGTCGACTCGAAATCGCGTACTTGAATTGCCGCACGAACTCTTCAAGGTGGTGCTGCACGACGCGGTATAGATTCACCAGTTCGCCGTTGATGTCATTCAGCACCTCGACTGGTGCCGGCATCGGCCGTAGGAAGTACAAGGCGGCACCGCCGCAGAACACCTCGACATAGCATTCGTGTTGCGGGAATAGCGGAATGAGTTGCTCGGCCAAGCGACGCTTGCCACCGAGCCACGGAATGATGGGTTGTGCCATTTAGGGTGCGAATTGTCTGTTAAACTCGCCCTGCCTTCGCGAAGGTGGCAGGGCCTTGGCTTCTCACTGTTCCGCGCAGTGAGTAAGTGACCGGCACGAGTGCTCACTACACTCGTGCCGGCCGCCTTGTTCCGAACAAAAATGAAGTGTTACTCGCTTGTGGGCGCATCCGGCCACCGCACATCCAGCGGGAAGCCCGGTTGTTCCGGCAGATCGCGAAGCGTCTGCCGATAGGCTACCCACTTCTCCCGAGTTACCGCCGACACGTCGGGCGCTTGTGTCCAGTCAGACGCACGAAGGAGTGAATCCCGTTGTTCTCGCGCCTTCTGTGCGGCGAGGACCGGGCGGAGTTCTTCGCCACGCTTAAGCAGGTCCGTAACGTCCGGCGGCACAACGGAGCAATTCCATTGCGCGATGAACGCATCGCCGCACTGAAGTCCCGTTTGCCGATCTAGTGGATGGCCTACCCAATAATCGCGCCCGTGTACGAGCTGCGGCCAGCGATCCTCAATCGCCATGATGAGAAGTTCGTGCTCGACCAAGTAGCCTCCTTACGTGTTGCGAATACGGGTGCATCGCAAGAACAACGTGCGCGGTGCAGCATCACCGTTCCAGTTGTCGGTTCGGATGCCCTTCACGAACCATGAGTCCGGCGCATCCACAGTTGTCGTGCCGGTGCTTTGTCGAAGTGGGCCGAACTCAGCAAAATCGTACGGCTGGCACGTTGCGCCTGCATTCGCTTTGCTATTGTCCCGGTTGTACAAGTCGTTCAGCACGTCGTTGGACCAGCCGTGATTTTCAAAAAACCAGTTTCCGCCCGGAGTAGCACGATGCTGGTCGCGGAAGTACATGTCGCCCCAATCGTTGACCGACCAGATGACGCCGTTGTACGCGTTGTTGATGATTTCGATACCGCCGCCATCGCGCGCTCGGAGGTACGAGCTAACGTCTTGGCCATCTCGCCAGTTTCTGAGCTGGAAGTCCGCCTGCCAGCCTTGTTTGCTGAGCGCTAAGCGGCCGCCAACAATTCCGCCGGACGTGTTCAGCTTCGAGTTTGGATCGAAGTTACCCGTGTCCCAAGGCGTCGATCCTGCGAAACTCGGTCGAGCCGGAAGGTTCATTACGCCGTTCTCATCGATCACCGTGTACTTGTACGCGTTCGATGGACCAGTTCGGAAAACAACGTTTCTGACGGACGGGTCGTTGTAGATCAGCGGCTTCGTGCCGTCGTTGTCCGCATACCCCTGGCTCAACTGAACCTGTGGCACCGCCAACGGACCAGTCATTGCCCCTCCGCCCTTGGGAACGGCGTTGTTCAGCACCCACTGCTGCGATGCATATGCAGCAAGTTGACTCGCGAACGCGACCACGCCGACGTCGGTTGTATCGATCGTCACACGCAGACCTGAACCATCCGTCGCCCAACCGATTTTTACCGCGTTTTGGCCTTGCAGCGCGCCAGTACCCTGTTGAACCGGGGTGTATCCGAGTACGGGCTGATAGTTCGCGCCAGCATTACCGACGATCTTCTGAATGCCCTTCAGGAGCTGGCCGTTGTCGTTGGGATCAAGCTTGATCCCAACGCTCTCCGGCACGGCCGCAAGCTCCTCCTGCACGGCTTGCATGAAAGGCTGCGTGACAACCGTACCCTTCACGCCGGCAGACGGGTCGCCGGCATGGAAATTCCCATCGGGGGTGTTGATTCGCTGCATGGTTACTCTTCCTGGTAGATGAAGTAGACGAAGGTGTCGGCCGGTTTTAGATCCTCGAATACAGCTTCGAGGATCGGGTCTGCGAATGTCAGAAGCGGCTCGCCGACCGCGCTTTCGTCCACGCGGAAATAGATTTCCAGCGTCGGCGCGCCGTGTACCACAACGCCCCATTCGTAGATGATGTCCTCGATCCATAGCGCGTCACCCACCGAGTTTTCATCGACGCGAAACGGGTCCGGCTCGATGATCTCGATGCGATAACCGAGCGCGGCCGCGAGGCGCGTGAAATACGGAATCGACATGCCGCCGGTCTCATTGACCTTCGCGACGACGATCGACACGCGTTGCTGCAGCGTCGTGTCCACGGCCGGCGTGATGCCACACACACGCTCCCAATCCGGCAATAGCTGCTGTGCAAAGAACGGCGTGATGCCGTTCACGATCGTTTCGGCGTCGGCGAACGCGCGATCGAGCGCCTTCCCCTCGGCAGCCAGCTCGACTGCGAGATGCGACTCACGCGGATCGTATGAGACGGGAGGAAGCAGCCGCCCGAGCAGCTCGGCGTGTTCGTTCATACCATCGGCCTCAACGTCACCTTGCCGAGCCGGCACCACTCGATCACCTGCGCATTGACCACCGGAACGACGTTGGCCGCCGGGCTATCCAGTACGTAGTCGTCGACGCCGAGCGTGTCGTTGATGACACCGCCGATGCGGTTGCGAATGACCGTGTCACCGGGCGATACGATCGCGTTATAGGCTTCGAGACCGGATTCCACGGCGGCCTGGGCCGCATCGAGCGTGATGCCGTTCAGCTTGACGGCCGCCGTGACGTCGTATGGCTTGATCGACGGCACGACGACACGCGTATCCTTGGCTCGCACCGGCCGCTGATCGTCGATGTGCGCTTGGGCCGACTTCAACACGTCGTCAGAGGGCAGACCATCCTCGGTCACGATCACCACGTCGACCGTGCCGAGTCCGCGTCGCAGCGGATAAACGAACGCCGCCGTCACGCCCGGCACCTCCATCGCCCATTGCCAGTAGTCGTATTTGTTGCCGCCGGCTGGCGGACGACGGATGCGTTGCAACAGGCGTGCGAGCAGGCTGTCGAGCGTTTCGATCGGCGTGCCGCCGCGCAGGCTCACGATCGTCAGCGTCGCGTCGATGTCGACCGGCGGCACGGTGAGCGTGAGCGCGTCACCATCCTGGCGATTCCCGACGATGCCGGCGTCGACGGCCGAGACGGCGACAACGAGATTGCCCGTCGCGTCGAACGTGCCGCCGCTCGTCGTCACATAGGCCGTGCCGTCCTGGTACTTCGCGCTCATACCGCTGGCGACCTGGACGCCGGGCTTGCCCGTCGCGCGCGCGGTGCCGCTCGCGACGACGGCCGGCTTGCGCTCGATGCCGCGCAGGCGCGCGTGAAGAATGAGCTTGTCTTCGTCGGCCGTGTCCGGAAAAATCTGCTTGGCGGTCCAGACCTGGTGCGCGTACAGCCCTTCGATCGCGCTGGCCGTGCCGCTCGCGCGCACGAAGTGATCCGAATCCGGCCCGACGTCGGCTTCCGGGCGCTGATTCTTGATCTCGCGAAGAATGTTTTCGCGAATCTGGTCGAGAGTCAGAACGGTTGCCGGCATTACGACACCTTGACCGAATGTTGGAAGTGGCGAACGTCGCCCGTGGCGTCGACCACTTCGATGAGCAGAATGAGCCAGCCTTTTTCGGCGGAGGCGGACGACACCGACACCTCACGGGCGCGGCCGTCCTTAACCAACGGGGCGAGCGCTTGCTCGGCGTATTGAACGGCGAGACGGCGCACGCGGGGCGTATCTTTCTCGCGCGCCAGCGTGTGCAGCAGCGACCCGACGTCGAGCGCGGCCCACCAGGAGCCGAGCGGTGTGGCGAGGCGGATATACACGGCATTCGCAAGCGTCGTCGTTTGCGTGCCGGTATATCCGCCAGTTTGCGGGTTCAGAAGTGCGTCCATGCCGCGATTGTGATCGCGCGCGCGTGGACAATTCAGATGATGGAGGTCAGTGAGTGCCGCTGATGTCAGGCAACAGGGGTGCCCGTGATGCTGCCCGTTTCCGGATGCTTGTGGCCGTTGAAGCTCTTGCCGCTGATCACGGCATCCTTGTCGACGTTCAGGCTGTCGATGCGCGCGCCGTCGCCACCCGACATCGACATGCCGCCCTTGCCGGTGATCTGCTCGGCCACGTTGAGCGCGTGATCCATGTTGACGGTCGGCGTCTTGAAGTTCACCGACTCTTCGGCTTCGATGTTCAGCGTCTTCGTCTTGATGTCGATGACGCGGCCGCGAGCGAGGACGATGGAATCACCTTCGTCCGTGTACAGCGCCACCTCGCCAGCCTTCAACGCCTTCAACCGATACTGACCATGCTCGGTCGCGATGACGATTCCATGACTCGTCTTGCCGCCGACCGGCACCACGACCATCATCGTGCCGGCCGGCGGCGAACTGGTGTAGCCGTAGTGTTGGAATAGTTCGAGGTCGACCATGTTCTCGCCAGCGAGACCTTCGCCGCGAACGGTCGCGGTCGGGCCGTTTGTCTGCACGCCACCGATCATTCCTCGGAAGGCTTGCCGAATGCCGGAAACCGCACGCTGGATGCGCTTGTCGATGTCCTTGATCATTTCATGATGCTCGCGTCGATGGTGGCGTCCGTGACTTCGATCGATGGTCCGCCGCGTTTCTTCTTCCGATGCTTGCGTCCCGAATGCGGATGCGCGTCGAGAATCCACACGCCATCTTCCTTCAGGGTCAGCGTCGTGTGCGTGCCGCCTGGACGGCCCCCCGTGAATCGACGCGCCATCAGGAAGTAGACGGCGTCGATCCCGTATTCCTCCCATACGACGTGCACCCGTTGGCCCGGCTTCCACAGCACGCCGTCCGAGGTTCGGTGTCCCTTGACGCTCGCGCGCAGCGTGTGCGCCGCGAGCGCCGAGTCGGAAATGATCTTGCGCGCACGCGCTTCGGCCGCTGCCAGATTGGGCGCGTCGTGGTCGACGACTATCTTGGGGCGGTACACCGGCACATCCTTGTCTTTCACGGTCGCCTTGATCGCGTGCTTGCCGGCCTTCGATCCGGTGCCGTGCGCCTGGCTGAGCACCGTGACTTCCGAGTGTCGCTCGGCGATCGACAAATCCTCGTCGAACCACTCGACGTTGTTGCCCTTGCCATCCTCGCGCAGGATCAGGCTCGCGACGGGCGGGGCATTGTAGTCCGGCCCGCCGACCACGAGCGTGCCGTCCGGATCGAACCACGGCCACAAACCTTCACCCTCGGCCGCGTGAACGAGCGCGTCCCATGCCGTGTCACCCGGGTCGACGCTGATCTTATCCCACGTCGACTGCGCGCGCGCCGTGTCGATACGAATCTTCCTGATCCCGAGCGGTTTAACGATGTTCGCGACCACCTCCGCTAACGTGACCTGTTTAGCCGTGAAAATCGGTGCCGAGCAGTCGCGCAGGATCGCGGCATAGTCCCGGCCGCTGATCGACAGCGTCTTCTCCGTCTTGCTGGTGCGGCGACGCACCTGGTCGACGTAGCCGACGAGCACCGTGTCGTCGCCGACCTTCACCTGGACGTGCGCGCCGGAATTGACGGCGTCCGGCATCTTGCCGGCCGGGCGCGTGAGGCGCACGTCCCACGCGTCGGCCGGCGTCAGCAGATCGGAATCGATCGAATACGACGACCAGGCGCTGTGCGCCTTGCCACCGATCAGCAGCGTCACGTCGTCATTGGGCGAAGCCACGGACGATGTCTCCTCGTTGAATGAAGTTCGGATTGCGGATCTGTGGATTCAGACGCAGCAGCTCGGCCGACCGCGAATAGTCCCCGTACCAACGATGCGCCAGCAAGGTCAGGTTCGCCGGCGCATCGACGGTACGCGAAATGATCGGCGGCAGGACGTCGATCACCTTGATCGCCAATTCCTGCACCGACAGCGCGGCATCCTTCAGCGGCTCGATGACAGGACGTGCCTGCTCGACGGGCACGGCTGCTCGCACGGCGTCGATCGCGGCCTGGATCAGCTCGCGCGTGTCGTTCGCAATCTGCTCGACCTGGGCCGGCGTCAGTGTCGGCGTGCCGACCTCGTTTGCGAGGACGTCGGACGCGACGCCAGTCGTGACCGTCGCGACAACCACCGCTGTGATGGCCGTGACGAGCTGGACGTCCGCTGCATCGGCTGCCACGGTTCCAGGACGTGCTGGCGCGTAAGGCGCTGCGGGATCAACGGCCTCACTGGTCGCGACCGTCGTGGTCTGTGTGCCGGGAATGGCCAGCGGCTGACCGGTGGCCGATGCTGCCGGCAGCTTCACGACTGTCTTCATCTGGTCGCGCATGTCGTTCCAGTCGGACATGACGAGTCCCGGATCATACGAACGGAAGTCGGCGATGCCGCTGACCAGCCCGATCAGGTCGGAGGCGAAAGCGCCTGGCCACGACAGATAATCGACCGTCGCACGACGGAAGCCGACGACGAGCGCCTTGATCGGACCGAGCGTCTCGCTCATCACGTCACGCAGCGCATTGAGCCGACGCAAGCCCGCTTTCATCGTCTTGAGCGCATCGACGGCCATCTCGAACATATTGGTGCCCGCGTCCTGCGCGTCGGTCGCGAGCTGCGCGGCCGCATCGGCCGTCTGAGTCGGCTGCTGTTCGACGAAGAACGGATTGGCCGGCGTCGAACGCTTGAATCGCATCTCGATCACGCAAGCGTCGACGTTCTCGGCATCATGCGAGACTTGCGCACCGAGTAGCTGCATGTCCGGCATCGACCCGAAGATCGGATGAATCAGTTCACCCGGGCCTTTAACCGCGAGTGCGCCGAGCAGCGCATTCATCCGGTCTTCGTAGTCGTCACCGAAAAAGACTGCGGACAGGTTGACGGTGTGAGCTTTCAGTCCAAGGTCTTCCACATCCTCGCCGTCGACATGCGGCACCGCGTATTCCGCCGTGTCGCGATCGATCGTATCGGACGTGCGTTGGACGTCGAACGGCACACCGCGAAACGCGGCGTCGAGCAAGGTGTCTTTCCATGCCATATCAGAATCTCCGCGCGGCCTTTTGGCCTGCCGTCGTGACGAAGTCGTAGAGATGCTGACCGTCCAGATTGATCGTGAAATGGCCTTCAACCACGGGCGGCTTCTCATCCTTCTTCTGCGCGAAGATCGCGTCGCCGATCATCTTGCCGAGCTTCTCGCCCCATTCGTGACCGAAGTATCCGGCGACGGCCCCGACGCCCGCGCCGACGATGTTGCCCGCGATAGGGACGACAGAGCCGATTGCCGCACCGGTCGCGGCACCTGCCGCCATGCCGGCGAGACCGCCGACAGCACCGCCCGCGACGCCGACATAGGCCGCTTTCTTTTCGTCTGCCGGCTTCGACTGGTCGCCCGAGATCGACATCGCTTCAAGCCCGCTCGCAATGGCCAGTAGCGGGCCGCCGCGCATGCCGATGGCTTTCGCCATGCCGGAGAATCGCGCCCCGAATCCCGCCGCGCTGGCCGCGCCTGCGACACCTGCGCTCGCCAGCCCGGCATCGGCTGCCGCCACGGCGCCGGCAGCGCGGCCGCCGGTCACAAACCGCATCAGACCCGCGCCCAGGAGGATGGCCGTCAGCCCTTCGAATGCGAGCGTCGTGCCGGCAATTGCTTTCGCGAGACCCGGGTATTCCTTCGCATAGTTCGCGAGCTTCGACGCCGCGTCGCCGAGCTGGTGATTCAATCCGCGCAGGGCTTCCATCTCCGCGATCTCGGCCTCGTTCTTGAGCTGCTGCGCCTTGAACCCGTCCATCGCTTTCACGACGTCGAAGTCGCCCGCGATCGTGCCGCCTCCGCGATCCCATTCGTGCATCGCAGCTTCATAGACCTCCTGCCGCTTGTGCTTCTGCGTGATGTAGCCGGTCAGCGCCATCACGGACTGCTGGTTGCCGAACAGCTTGCCGATCGCCGAACCCTGCAGCAGGTTCGCCATGTCCGTCAGCAATTCCTTGTCCTCGCCCGGTTTGGCGGTTTTCAGTTTGCGCTGGATTTCCTGGTACTTCTTGTCGCTCTTGAAGATCGTCTCGATCGTCGCCTCTATCGCGTCGAGCATGTCGCCGCCGCGCGCCAGGGTCCGCATTTTGACGCCCTCGAAATCCTTGATGCCGGCGCGTTTCGCCGCGTGCGCCAGCTCCCGGCTCGACATCTGGTTGAGCAGGTCGGTCACGTTCGTGCCGGCCTGACCGGCGGTGCCGGCCGTGGACATCGCGGTTTCGTTCAGCGCCAGAATCTTCGCGTAGCCGCGCGCGCCCGAGAAACCCGCATTGCCTGCGGCCGCCATCTGCGCCGGAAGGTAATGACTCAGGTCCGGGAACTTGAATTCACCCATGTGGCTGGCGACTGCCCCCATGTCCAGCACACGCCCGGTGTCGTGCTCTTCAAAGCGCAAGTTCTGCACGGCCTTGACCGCGACGTTGCCCAGGTCGACCGGGTCGGCTCCCTCGGCTTGCGCACCTCGCTGCAGTTTCGGCAGAAGCTCGAACGCGGCTTTGTGTCCAAGCGCGTCGTGAGCCATCAGTTTTTCGAGGGATTCCATCGCTTGGTCGAGCGTCCCGCCACCTTCCTGAACAGCCGCGTAAACAACGGCTCGCAGCTCATCGGTGGCCTTCACGCGATCCTTCGGTGCAAGGTTGCGATAGCTGGTGTTCGCGATCATCGCCAGATGCTGATCGAACCGCATTGCCTGGCCCACCGGGCCGGACAGCACGCGCGCGCCCGCATAGGCTCCGGCAATCCCTTCGCCGACGCGCAGCATGCCGTGCGAGCCGCGAGCCAGCAGGCTTTCCCGTTCGACCGTCTTGCCAAGTTCCTTGTTCAGCTCGGCGACCTTGCGCTGAACGGCTGCGAACGCGCGCGCCTGTTCGTTCGACGACGAGAAGCCGGCCCGCGCGAGTCGGTTGTACGACGCGACCGTCTGGTCAATTTCGCGCCGGATCGTCTGTTCCGATCGAATGTCGAGCTGCTGACGGGCATTGGCGAGCCGTTGCGACCCGGTTAGCACGTTACGGTTCGCGCGCTGATACGCCGCCTCGGTCTGCGCGACGTTGCGCTGTACCGCTTGCTCGGCCTGCGCGCCGGATGTCATGCGGACGTTGTACAGCATCCGGCTCGTCGACACGGCGACGCGCGACGCGTCGGTATAGGTCTGCGTCGTCTGGCGCACGCTGCGCTGGACATTGCGTTCGGATTGCTGCGCCGGCGCGGACACCTGGTCGCGCATCCGAATGGTCATGCCGACGGCGAGATCGCGAGACATTCCTATTTACCCTTGCGGCGTTTGCGCCGCATGCTTTTGACGGTCGGCCCGGTCTTCCCAGGGCGACCGTTCGAACCCTGTCCGCGCAGCGTGGCGAACGCGGACAGGTAACTCTCCAGCTCCGGTTCGCTCAGGCTCCGGACTCGCTCTTCGCTGAACCCGCAGGGTCCGAGGATGAGGACGGCGAGTCGGAAGTTGCGGAGGTGGGTTTCCTTTCCTTTCGCTTTTTTTTGAGCAGTTCCTGCACGGCGTGCAACTGGTCATAGTCGACGTCGATTGCCGTGCCGATCAGTTCGGGCGTGATCTCTTCCTTCGGGATGGTGCCGAGCGACAGCAGGCACGACGAGATGATCGCCGCGTTGACGCGCATGTTCGACACGCCGCCGCCGAGGATCGACGGATGCTCATAGGCCGAGATGTTGTCGTCGACCGTCGCGAGACGCAGCTCGAAGTCGTAGTGATACTGGCCACTGCCGGCCGGATATTCGATGCCGTAGTCCAGCGAACCTTTTTCCGTCATGATGCTCATTCCGTCCCCCGTCGAGTCGAGAAGATGGTGAGGTCGCGACGCGCCTCGTTTTCCACGCTGTACTGATCGCCCATGTCGAGCGTGACGCAGTCGTAATAGCTCACGCGCTGGCCGCCGGGCGACACCGGGAACATGGTCAGCTTGCCGCCTTCCATGTTGAACCAGTCGATCTCGTCGCCGTCGAGCGGGATCACGACCGTCACCTTCAGCTCGTGTTCCTCGACGCCGCGCGCGAAGCCCTTGACCCGGCCCGTGCGGTTCATCGTCTTGACCGGCTTCTTGCCGGTCTTCGACGTTGGCGACACGCTCACGACCTCGGCCTCTTGGCCGTCGACCTCGAGCACGATCGCACCAACGTATTCTTCCAATGCCATAGCTGGCTCCTATAGTGTTGCGAAGGGTGTTACAGGATCAGGTCGATCCGGCCGGCGAACACGTGCAACCCGTTCACGATGTCGCACGGGATCGCAGCATTGAGCTGGTTGACGTCCTGCAGATCGCGCTCGACGATCAGCTTGTCCTTGTTTGCGTCGACGTTCTCGATGATTTCCAGCTCTTCCAGCTTGTAGAGCACGTCGAGCAGTTCGCTACGCACCTTCGGCGGCGTCTTCTCCGACAGCTTCTCGCGCGGGAAGCGCAGCGCAATGCGCTGCTGACACGCCTTGCGAACGTAGTCGAGCGTGCGGATCGTCGTGATGTCGAGCAGCGCCGGATCATCGATGCCCTGCGCATCCTTCGTGTACGTCGTGATCGACCGGACGATCTGCACGACGTTGCCCGGGCCGATCTCGAACGGCGTCACGCCGTTGTGCAGCGCCTTCTCCTGCTCGGTGCGCCCGGGCTGCGACGGGATCGGCGTCACGTCGAGACCGGTCAGCGCGAGCGTGTTCAGCGGCCGTGCCGGGTCCGTCTCGCTGGCGATGACGGCCGCATAGGCGGCGGCGATCTCGGCCGGCAAGCACACCGAACCCGGGTGCCAGCCGATCGTGATCCGGCCCGCGTCGAGGTCGCCGGCCAGCGTGGTCGCGGTGGCGAGCGTCGCGGGCGTGCCAGCGACGCTCACTGCCGGACGCTGTTCGAGCGGCCCCGAGATGCTGTCCAGGTGCGTGCGCAGCTTCGTCAGCGATTCCTTCGTCGGCCAGCACGTCGCATACACGTTGTACTTCGCGCCGTACACGGCCGCGAGCGCCGGGGCGATGTCGGGATCGTTCAGGCCGCCCGTGAACGCCGTGATCGTCGCCGTGACGCCGGCTGCCTGGTTGAGCTGCGACAGGACGATGTCGTTGCCGAAAGCGCCCTTGTTCTTCGTCGTCAACGTCACCTTGCCGTTGACCGAATCCGCCGTGACCGGCAGCGCCGTCTTCTGCGCGATCTGGGCCGCGAGGCGCGTGGCAATCGCCGTTTCCGTGTCGGTCGCGTACACGGCGATGTCGACCCGGGTGTTGCCGATGATCAGCGCGAACGCGCCATCGGCCGTCGCTGACCCCTTGAACTCGACCGTTCCCTTGGCCGGCTGGCCGGCCTGCGCGTCGTCGACGGCGATGACCGTCAGGCTGACGTATTTGTTCGCCGTGATCGCCGCGACGGCCGCGATGTGCGCGAGCGAGCCTGCGCCGAAGTACAGCGCCGCCTGGTCGCCGGAGAACACGTCGACCGGCTTCAGCGCCGGGACCGTCCCGTCAGCGGTACGCTGCCCGACGATGATCACGGTCTGATCGTTCGCCGGCAGCGTGCGCACGGCGAGCTTCGTGTTGTATTCGAAATACTTGCCCGGCTTGCGGATGCCCGACGGGATCGTATCGAAAGCGATGTTTTGGCTTGCCATCGGTTAGGCTCCTTTCGCGGCCTTTTTGGCACTCGAATCAACCGCGGGACTCGGCGCGACGTCGACGCTCGACTCCACGGCCGGCGCAGCTTCCACAACCAGATCGCCGTCGGCGACGCGGCGGTGGTAATAGGCGGTATCCGGCACATCGACGGCTTCAGCGTCCGTGATGTACTGGCGCGATGCGTGTTCCTTCGGGACACGCAGCCCGGAACGGGCTTTCACTTTCATGGTTGCTCCTTCATCTCAATGTGATCCACCGCGTCGGCCGACCGATCGGTGCCGGGTTGCAGGTAGTAGCGCAGCAGCGTCGACTTCCAGTCCGGCGTCGGCGGATCGAGCTGGCCGTCGTATTGCTCGAACACCTCGCCGAGCGGACCTTCGACGCTGCCTTGCGGAAACGCGCCGACGAACAGCGTGTCTTCGACCCACGCGGTATGAAACTCCAGCGCGTAGACTGACATGGCGTCGCTGCGGACCTTCGTGTTGAACAGCGTGCGGATCGCGCCTGGCGCGAAATGTCGGATCGGTAGACCCATGTCCTGCTGATTCAACAGGTGGCGCACGGCCGAGATCAGCAGGTTCGTGCCGACCTCGATGTGCGCCGGCCCGCCGTGCCGACTGGTTTCCTCGTTGCGCACGCTGCGCGCGCCGACCATCACGACGAAGGTCGCCTCGGCTTTCCACTTCGAGCGGCTGGTCGCGACGGGATCGGTGCGCTTCACGCCGCCGAACGTCACCCACGCGGCCGGGAAACGCCGCACGACGGATTCCAGTTCGTCGTCATCGAATTCGCCGCCGTAGGTCTTGACCTCGGCGACCATCTTGCCGAGGCCGCGCGTGAGGCGGTCGACGACGCCAAGCTCAACAGCGGTCACGATCGGAACGTAGGGCATGGCGTTATCGGTTCTCGCGACTGAACACGCGCGTGCCGGTCACGAACTGAACGGAGTTGTCGGGTTGCGGGATCGATCCCGTCGTCGTCGAGCCGAGCGTGACGTCGCCACTCGCGACGAGCTTCAGGAACGCGATCGCTGCCTTGTAACGCTTGTCGATTTCGTCGGTCATGACCGTTTCGCCGCCGCACAGGCGATAGCGCGCGATGTCGCAGCAGACGCCTGCAAGCATCTTCGGTTGCGGATCGAGCGGCAGTGCGTAGCGGCCGGCCAGATACGTATCGATTTCGGCGGATGCTTCGTCGAGCGCGTCTGACAGCACCACGGGGTTCGCGTCGCCCGTGCGCTCGCGATCGGACAGCGAGATTGCCTCGCGCTGTCCGAAGCGGCCGATCATGAATTCGACGGTGGCGTACATGGTGCGTTAGCTCTTCTTGCCGGCCGACTGCGCGGACTTGCCGCCGGATTTCGCGGCTTCCTGCTCAGCCTCGAATGCCTGGAGGCGCGCGAGCAGATCGTTTTCGCGCGTGACCAGGCCGGCGAGGCGCTCGTCGAGTTCGTCGGACTTGCGCTTCAGTTCCGCTTCGGCGGCTGCGAGCGCATCGGCGCGCGTGCGCAGTTCGTTCTCGCGAGCCTTCAGGTCGGCCTCGATGTCGGCCAGCGCCAGCGCGCGCTTCGCGTCGTCTTCGCTCACGTCGAGCGTCAGCGTGTCTGCATTCGCGAGCGCGGCGATCACGTGGTCGGCGTCGTGGTGCGGGAGCGCCGCCGCTTCTTCGTCGCTGAGATGGATCGCCGTGTCGACCACGACCAGGGACTTGTCGGCGACGATTGCGGCATGTGCGTCCGGATGAAGCGCAGCCAGCGCGATCGTTTTCGGCACGATCCCGAACACATGGCCCGCGCGGCGAAACCCTTCCTTCGCCGACGCCACCTTGATCGCCGGATGTTTCTTGCTCATGAACCTCTCCTGTGAATTCGAACCCAACCGGAGCCCACCATTGCGCCGCAGCTCCGGGACGGTCTTCCTCCGCGCTTATCGGCGTCGCGCGGCCGTCTCTCGCGGGGGTGTTATCCCGTTACGCCAGCCAGGGCGTGGCCAACAGATCGGCCGAACCCTTCCAGACGTTGGTCGCGCCGTAGTTGTTCGCGTCGGCGTGGAGGATCTTCCGGCCGACGCCTTCGTACATCGGCGGCACCACCAGAAGCGACGGACGGATGCCGAGCGGGCGGCCGTTGTCGCCCTTCATGCCGGTCATCGCTTCGCGGGCAGCCTGGTAGCTGTCTTCGTTCAACGGTTCCTGGGATGCATACGCGAGCTGCCAGAGCGCGAAGCCGACGTTGCAGCGCGCGTCGACGCCGTAGCGGTACGTCTTCGCCGAGAACACGACTTCGTCGGTTTCCTGATCCATCGGGACGAACGTGTACGGCTTGCGCTGCTGCAGGATGATCGGCTTGACGACGCGCGTCATGTCGAGCAGATACCAGGTCGGGCCTGCGCCGGCCTTGAAGTTCGAGACCGAGCCGACCGTGCCGTTTTCCTGCAGCACCGGGTGATCGGTGTCGAAGAAATACTGGCCGTCGTAGCAGGTCTTCGTCGTGCCTTGCTTGAGCAGGTTGAACACCAGCTCGTCCGGGTGCTGTTTCGCGTCCAGGCCCATCTGCGCGATCACCGGCTTGTAGACGCCGTAGGTGTCATCCGAGATCGCATCGCGGTCGACGCCGACGGTGTTCTCGAACGGCTTGTTCTTGATCGAGAAGTCATGCGTCATCAGGTTCTGGATCACGCGATCGCCGATCCATTCGCGGAAGCGCGTGGTCTGGCCGAGCCACGGATAGACCTCCTGCGACGTGGTCGACGGCACCGGCATGGCGACGCGGTTCCAGTCGGACGGCGCGCCGTCGAACGCTTGCTGGAATACCGTGTTGAAACCGGTGAACAGGGCGCGCAGGTTGGCGCGATTGATTTCCATGTGCTTTCCTTATGGAGTAGTCGAGAGGTGTGGCGGACCGCGTTAGAACGCGATCCAGACGCCGGCCGGGTCGATGTCGACCACGGTGCCGGCGACCGAGCGCTTACCGCCGCCGTCCGTCTTCGCGACGGTCTGATCGTCGACGACGTATGCGGTCGAACCGACATCCTTCAGCGTGAGCTGGTCAGCGCCGGCCGAATTCGCGACGCGCCACTGGCCGCGCCGGATCGTCACGTTCACAGCGCCGTCCGCGCCGGCCGTGTTGTCGATCTGTTCCTGGACGATGCCCGCGCCTTTGAGCGTGGTCGACTCCGCGCCCTTGGTCGCGAAGCCGGTCGCGGTGTCGATCGCGGCGATCGCGCCGGTAAAGAACAGCACGCCGCTCTTGGCCGGGTAGCTGAACAGCAGGCCGGCACGGGCGACGGTGTCGCGGTCGGCGGTCAATGCAGTCATGTGTGAATCTCCTGGTGGAAGTGAAACGCGTTGCCGATGGAAGTGAAGCGAGCTGCCGCGCTATCGTCAGGTGGCCGGCTGCGACGTCTTGTAGGTCGCCGGATCGAGGCCGAGCGCCTTGCACACGGCGATGTCTTCGGCGGCCAGCGCGCCAGCGCCCGTTTTGTCATCGGCCGGCGGGTTGCCGCCCGTCTGCGTGCCGCCGAGCGCCTGGATCGGCTGCGCGGTCGAGATGAATTGCTTCAACGCGGCGACGTTGCTCTTGCCCAGGTCGCGCGCCCAGCCTTCCTGCGCAGGCAGCAGGCGGCCGTTCTTCAGCGCGGCCGTCACCAGTTCCTCGACTTCGTTGCCGGCAAGCTTCGCGTTGGCGGCGTCGAGCTGCGTGCGCAGGTCGGTCATGACCGCGATTGGCACGAAGCGCGCCGGGTCGACCTGGTTGGCCGACAGCGTGGCGATCTGCGCGCGCTGCGAGTCGAGCAGCACCGGCAGGTTCACGCTCGCGGCCGCGATGCCTTGGCCGCCGGACAGCGACTCGATCAGCTTCTTGAGCTGCGCCGTGACGTCTTCAGCAGTCGCGCCGACCGGCATGTTCAGCAGCCAGCGCAGTTGTTCCAGGAGTTCATCCATATTGGGAGCCTCGGTAGGTGGGACAGTGGAAAGCGCCGCGTGGGCGGCGGAATCGAAGGCGTGCGTCGCCGCCGAGCAGGCAGCCGTGAGCTGCACCTCGTCGAGGCAGTCGAGCGCGGGGTCGTTGGTCAGCGCCGCGTTGAGCAGCGCGGTCACGTTGCCGGCCTTGTCGAAGGCGAACACCGGGGAGAGGTAGGCGTATTCGTTCGCGTCGAGCATTGCGGACGCGCGAGCGGTCCATTGGACGTCGGTCGCGTACAGACCATCGCCTTCGCGCCATTCCAGCGTCTTGAACCAAGCGGCGGCCGGCGCGGGCTGGCCGTTCTTCGCCGCGTTCAGCGTCTGGTGCTCGTAGTCGATCACATAGCGCGTCCGGCGGGCGCTGGCCGCCGCGATCAGGCGTGCGGCGCCAGCCGCGTCGAGCCGCCACGCAGCGCACTCCGTCGGCCGGCCGTCCCGTGCACGGAACTCGCCAGCCGGCAGCAGCTTGAGCGCCGTGCCGGTGGATTGGATTTGCGACGAAAGCGCCGCAATGAAGAAGATAGCCATGCCGCCATGTTGGCGGTCGGGGCGCTCAAAAATTAGGCGACCGGCGTCAGTACCTTGTCCAGAGAATAGAGGTGCGCGGGAGGATGCGCAGACAGAATGCCGATCCGGCGCGATTTAGCGGGGGGTTTAGCGGCCTGCCGCCCCCGAGTGGCTATGTCGGGGTGTCCGGTATGCTGACAGGCGGTTAAAACGGCTGCAATTACTGGTCGAACAATCGGCGCAGATAGGCAGTTACCTCCGACTCGATCCCGATGTTGTCCGCCTCGGTCAGCACGAAGAACGGACGCGCCGGAATCTTGATCGTCCAGCCCTGGCTGCGGGTCCATTTCACGATCTTGACCTGCTTGTGGCCGTTCTTCGCGAACACGGCCAGGTGCGGATGATTCGCCTGGCGCATGATCATGCCGTCGCGGCCCTTGCGCAGTCTAACGTAGCCGGACATGGGATGGCGCTGGATCGTGCCGCCGAACTGGTGGATCGCCGCGTATACGACATTAGTGCCGACGCGGGCGGACGTGGCGTCGTGCGTCGACGTGACGCTCGACGCGAGTCGGCCCGAGCGCTGCAGAATCTTGCCGGTGCCGGCTTCCTCGCGGCGGCGCTTGAGCGTCTTCGGACTCAACCCGAGCCACTTCGGCCGCCCTTGCTGCGCGAAATTCTCTTCGACTGCGTCGAGCATCAGCGCGGCGATCAGCGACGTGATCGGCGAGGCATCCTGCATCAACGCGTACACCCGCGCCATCGCCGCCTCGTACTGCGTGTCATCGACCTGGGTTTCAATCATCGGCTATACTCTGTTCATACCGATTGCAGTCGCACAAGCTCCCGACTGACGCGACCAAAGGAACTGCACGGTGGCCCGCGACGAGTCGGCGTCGCGGGCCGTTCTATTTGCGGTACGCCAGAAAGCCGTCACGCTGCTTTTCTATATAGCGGCGACGCGCTTCTTCACCGCGCTCGACGTTCGCCATCATGGCCGTCGACCCGGCCCAACCGTCCTGGCCCAGCTCGAACACGCTCAGACCGTATTGCGCGCCGTCCTGGCCGTCGATCAACCAGGACTTGATGTAGCGCCGTTTGAGCAACCACGTCCCGGGCTGCGCGCGACTCTCTTCCCACCGCAGCCATACCTCGTCCGGTTCCTGGATCGCCCGCGCGAGCAGCGACATGTACGCGCCGCGTCCATCCTTGTCCGCCTTCCAGCTTCCGTCGCCGGCCTGGAACAGATCCTCCGAGATCGTGACGGCCGAGCGCGTGACGTCCTTGAATACCTTCGACTCGCCAAGCTGCAGGCCGAACTCCCGCAGGAACGCCTGCGCGTATTGCTGCGGGGGAAGGCCGGCCGGCAGCATGGTCGACGCCGGCACCGGGGTCGGCGTCGGCAACGTCGGCAGCTCGACGCCGGACGGGAAGGTGCGCGGCAAGCTGTCGGACGGCGGCGGTGTGAACGGCTTCATCCACTGCGCGCCGGGGTTCGAGCTGAAACCCGGGTCCGGCAGCAGCTTCTGACCGGTGGCCGGGTCTTTATAGGCGAGCGCGGGCTGCTTCACGCCAGAGCGATCGACGATCTCGACCTCGACGATGTTCCCCTTGCTGTCGCGTACCGGGATGCCGTTCTGTTCGACATACGCGCGCGTGCGGGTCCGCACGCGGCATCGGCACCGGTAGCCGTTCGGCGGATAGAACGTCTGCCAGAACGGATCGTCGTACCGGTAGATCGCGCCGGCGAGCGCGCGGTGCGCCGGCCGCGTGCGGCTATCGAGCACCGCGACATACTCCCAATACGGATGCGTGTCGACCTGCTCAAGCTGCGTCGCGTAGCGGCCGGCCATGTAGGCCGACTGCATGTTGGTCTGGAAGATCGTCTGCAGGCGACGGGGCGTGAGCCGCTTGCCCTCGATCTCGCCCGTGTCCGGGTCGACTATTACGCCGTGGCCGAGCCAGCCCTTACGCTCCAGGACCGGCGAGAGCTGCCGTTTAAACTCGTCGAACGTCGTGCCCTTTTTTAACGAAGTCGCGAGCGCCTGGCGGATGTCCTGCAGCACGTCGACCTTCATCACGCCGGCCACCGTGAACGCCTTCGCGTGCGCCTCGGCGGCGACATCCTGCCAGCGGAATCCGATCTGGTAGCCCTTCGACTCGAAGTAGGCGATCGCCTTCTCCGGTTCGAGGCCGATCGCATAGGCCAGATCAACCGCCATTCAGTCGCCCCCAGACGTCGGCCACGAAGATGCAGCGCGCGAGCAGCTCCTGCATCGCCGTTTCGTCCATCTCCGGCTGCGCTTCGAGCAGCATCTCGATCGCTTCGTCAGGCGTCGCGCCCCGACGCAGCGCCGCGATCGCCGGTCCGAGCGTGGCGCGCAGCGCCTCGGTGATCGCGTCGGCCGGCAGCGCGGCGATCGTCTGATCAAGCTCGTCCTGGTCGGGATAGACAATCTCGCCGGCCGAATTGCGCAGCACGGCGCGATACCGCATCTTCGCGGTACGCGGCAGCTCGTCGGCACGTTCCTCGGGCGGCAGCGCCATCTGCGGCTTCGGCACCGTGAGGATGTCCTCGCCGTCCTTCGGCTCCGGGATCATGAGCTTGTCCTGCGCCCACTGGCGGCCGATTTTCATTCCGGCTCCGACGAACTTCGGAATCGCATCGGCATACAGCGCCAAGTCCGCAGGGTCGCGGGTGTCGAATTCGAAACGCGGGCAGCGGCGTGGGTCGGATGCGCCGAAGTTCAGCGCCGACAGCATGTAACAGAGGCTCGTGAGCGTGCGCTGCGCCTGGCGGGCGTCCGACGTCAACAGATCCTGCCGCACCTCGTTGTGCGTCTTGCCGAGCGCATTTGTCGACGTCTTGCCGTCGGCCTGCGACGTGAGCGTGCCGCCGAGGATCGCCTTCGACACGCTCTTCTCGCACCAGTTGATCATCGCCTCGAACGGGTCTTTCGAACCGTCGGCGGCTTCCTTGAACTCGATCATCATCCCCTCCGGGATGATGCCGGCCGCGTTGTGGCCGATCTCGGCGACGGCACGCAGCAGCGTGGCTTTCTCTTCCTTCGTCGAACCGGGCGGATACTTGCCGACGCGCAGCGGCAGACCGTAGATTTCGAGGAACTCGGCCAGGTCCGACACGGCATAGGTCTTGAACAGGTACGGCCATGCCAACACGCGGTGCAGACCTGCGCGGGTCAGATACCCACTCTTCGCGCGATGCTTGTGGACGAGCCAGCCGAACGGCCAGAGCGGTTGGCCGTCCGACGAGTTGTCACGCAGACGCAGATCGTTGCCGTCGTACAGCGGCGTGCGGAACCAGCGCTGCGGCCGGTGAGTAAGCGTTTTCGGGAGCCATACCTTCTCGACCTGGTGCCACTCGATCTCCTGCGCCGAGAAACCGTGACCGACCGCGTCCATCAGATCGAATAGCACGTCGTCGAAGTTGGCGATGTCGGTGAACCACTCATCCAACTGCGCGGTTTGCTTTTTCTCTTCGGTGCTGGCATTCGCGGGTGCGACGATGTTCCAGTCGAGCGTGAGCAGCGCGCGCTTGCGCTTGCTCATCTCGGCGAACAGGTGCGCGTCGCGTTCCTCCATGTCGACGAACAGATCGGACTGCGCCATCAGGTCGCCGTACTCGGCGGCTTCCAGGATCGAATGCAGCTTCTTCGGCGTGAGGCCTCGCGACGGATGCTGCGCAAAATCGCGCGTGATCCAGCCGAGCTTCGACGTCTGCGGCTCGGACAGCACCTCGCGCTGGATCGGCTGTCCGTACATATCAAGAATTTGAGCCATGTTCAGTTTCCTCAATAGCCGCGCCGGCTCGACAGCGGATAGTCATAGTCGTCGTCTTCATCAGAGCCGCGCTCGATCGGCCGGGACGTGACCGCCTTGTAACCGTCCGTGATGCCGTAGCCGCGCGACTGCGCGATCATCCAAAGAATGTGCAGCGCGGTCAGGCCGTCGAAGTGGTGATGGCCCTGCGGTTCGGGCCATTCATCCAGTTCGGCGAGCAGCGCGGTCTGCGTCGCGTGGAACAGAATCGACGGCGTAATCCGATCCGTGACGAACGGTTCCAGTGAATCAATCCGCAGCTCGGGCGCGACGCTCGCCGTCACACCGACGAGCGGCAGCGGGACGCCGGCTCGCAATGCAGCCTTGATCAGGTCTTGCCGCGCCCATTCATATGCGTTGTTGTTCTCGAAACCGAACGCCCGACAGCGAAACTCGCGCTGGACGCTGATCAGGTCGGCTTCGAGCTTCGACGGTACGCGGCGCTTGATCTCCGCGTGGATGACGTGCAGCTTGCGACTGACGATGTCCAGGCCACCGACCAGGATCGCGGATGGGTCCGACTTCCTGCCTTGGCCCATCGACGGATCGCACGCGCCGAACATCAACCAGGACGACAGCCGCTGCACCCAAAACGTGATGTGGCCGAACACCTTGTCTTCCTCGGTGCGCGGATCACCCTGCATCTCGGTCGCGAACGCGCGCGGCGATTTCGCACGCTGACGCATCAGATAGAACAGCGTGCGCACCGACGGCCAGGACGTGACGGCGCCGGCGTCCATTTCGGCCCGGTGTTCCAGGTAGAACTGATACGATGGCAGATCGGTGTCGGCGATCGCCTCACCACGCGCGGCGGCCTCTTCGATCGCCGGCTTGTCGTCGTTCAGCATCAGCGCTTCGCACTGCTGCCACAGATCCATGTTCGTCGGCATCTGCGCGATCGCGCGGAAATGATGGACGATATGGCCGATGGTGCGCTTCGCGCGCGAGATCGGATCATCCTTGTCGAGCACCGTGCCGACGCCGATGTATTTCACGCTGCCGTCCGGCGGGCCGAGGTAGTCGATCGCTTTTTCCAGCCACGTCCATCGGTTCTGACGTTCGGTCGGGCTCTTCGCCTCCGCGTCGGTGATCAGGTCATCGCCCATCAGCACCTTGGGACGGCTCGCGCCGTGGAACGTGCCGCGAATCGCCTGCTCGGCACCGAACGGCTCGACCTTCACGCCGTTCTTCGTGACGAACTCGCCGACCTTCCACATCGGCCCCTTGCCGCACACCTCGGGGAAGTCGAGCTGAAGCGCCGCGTTAGCGGTCAGCTCCGTTTTAATGACTTCGAGCAGCTTGGTCGGCAGCGATGTCTCCGCGCCGAGCAAGATGACGTAGTCGAGAAACGACGGCAGCTCGCCGGTCCAGCCGACCTCGCGCCGGATTTCCTCGCGCTGCAGCAGCCCCTGCACGATGATGTAGACGGGGCCGATCTTCGTGCACATCGACGACTTCGCCTCGCCGCGCGGTGCAACCCACCATTCGCGCGTGCCGCCGGCCTGGCGCAGCAGCTTCGGAAACCGGCCGCAGAAATGTGCCTGGAAGAGCGACGGTGTGCCGCGAATGTGGTGCGGGAAGTAGGTGTACGCGAAGAACTGGTAGTCGCCGTCGACGAGCACGCGTCGACGGCGCTCCATGCGCGCGGCCGGCGACGGATCGAGGCCCGTCGCATGGGCCTCGATGTCGCGCCGCAGCTCGGCCTGCAGCTCGGCGATTTCCTTGTGAAAATCCTTCTCGGTGAACTTCTGGACCATGTCAGTCCGCCTTCGCGTCGAGCAGCGCCTGATGGATCTTGTACACGTCGACGCCGTCATACAGATTGTGCGTCATGTAGATCACGCTGCCGATCACCGTCTCAACAACGAGGCGCGTATCGCGATCACGGTGTTCGATACGGGCACTAACGACGTGAACAGGATTCACCGCGTTGTCGCGGGTCAGTTTAATCAGCATGGCGGCGTCACCTCAACCGTAGGCGATGGCCAGCTCGTCGCCGAACGGGCCGAGGACATCGGCGAACGCGCCGACGTGTTCCGGATGTCGATCCTTGATGAACGCAGCCAGACGCTGCACGACGCCCATCGCGATCGCCAGTTCGTTCGTCTCCGGCAGGATGCGCTTCGACGCGTTGATCGTCTTGTTGTACGCGTCGGCGAGACTCGCGAGCAGCGCGACCTTGTCGGCCGGCTTCATCTCCGCGCCGTCCAGTTCGTCCATCGTCGCCTGGTATTGCGTGACCAGGCCGGCCAGCATCTGACGGGCCGCGCCTTCAATGCCGCCGCCCGCGATGAGCTGCGCCGCTTGGGCTTTATCCCAATCATCACCCTGAGCAAGCGAATCCGCCTTCCATCGGCGAGCTGTTGCATATGACACACCATGCTTAGCCGCCGCGATTTCGAGCGAGAAGCGGTCGAACACAAACGCACGTCGGACCTTGTCTCGGACTTCCTTCGGGTGAGCCATGAGTTACAGCCCCAGCTTCGCGCGGGCGAACGAGATACCCATCGCGACGATGCCGCCGGCCACGGCACCCGCGCCGGCACCTGCGGCCGCCCCGTATTTGATCGCGCGCTTCTCGACGTTGGCGACCTGATCCTTCAGCTCGTCGATCCCTGCATCGATCTTCTTCAACATCTGCATTTCCGGGCTGTCGCCCGACTTCACGTCCTCGGTCATGGCTTGTCCTGTTTCCTGTCAAGCTTGTTATTGATATCGGCGAGCTTCATGTCGATGCTCACCAACCCGTCACGGAATTCGTCGCGCATCTCACGATGCTCGCTGCGCGGAACGTAGTCGCGCGCCACAGTCTCGCGGAACGCCGCGATCTCACGCTGTATGCCAACGTCGCGCGCCTCGTTGTCTTCCATCTTTTTCTGCACGGTGCGAATCCACGACACACCGAAGAGTTGAACAGCGCCGAGCAGAAGCGTGATGATCCCCATGAAAATCGCGGCCGGGTCGAGTGTCACTTGCACGCATACCTCCGTTTAATCACCTGCTCACGTCGCTCCTGGCATTCGATGCAGAAGCGGCAACCGGGTATCGCGCGACGACGTTCATCGGGAATGGGTTCGCCGCATGCCTCGTTCTGGCAAAGCGCTTCCGATTCGGCGGTGGTGCGAGTCGGTCGCGTTGCCGCCGCGATCGCGAGCGCGCGATACTGTTCTTCTATGTCGCTCGCGTGGTCAAAGTCATCCATCTATTGCTTGTCCTCTTGTTTCGTAAGCGCGGCCTTCACCGCCTTCAGTTTCGATTCGGTGTTTCGGGCGCGGGTCGCGTAGTCGACGAACCAGTCGAGGATGTCGGCTTGTGATACCCCGGAGTCAGCGGTGGCATCGGTGTCGGGACCGACAATAGCAGCGGCGGGATCGGCGCTTGTCGGCATGGCGGAATCACCAGCGTCGGCGATGCTCGCTGCGTCGTTCCACACGCGGACAAAGCCACGGCTGAACACGCAACCAGCAACAGGCGAATCAGGTTGCTGGCCGGGAACTGGCGGATTGCGGTGAGGTTGCGCGACATGATCGATTTGCTCCTTCAGTACCGTCGCGTTCTGTGCTGCAGTGGTTTGTGCGGTCAGATAACCGGACTCCGCGGCGGACGCGCGCGCCACGTCGGCCGCGTACCGGCCGAATGCCTCACTCGCGGCCGATGCGGACGTGTGCTCGACGGTCGCGCGGTAGTCGGCCAACGCCTTGTCGCCACGTGCGGCCGCCACTTCGTAGCCGTGCTGGTAGGTTTTCGCGAAGGCGAACGCGAGCAGTGCGGCAATGACGATGCCTACGGCCAGCTTCCCGTACTTACAGATTGCTATCGTCATTTGCCCTTTCCTTGGAGGGACGGCCCCGCCATGCGGCGAGTGCCTGGATGACGGCCGAGTAGCCGCCGACGCAGCCGAGATAGATTAGCCACGTGTCGAACGTGAGCTGGTTCCGGTAGCCCTGATAGATGAACATGCCGGTCGCGACGGCCGATGCGATGTTCGGCCAGAGCTTCGCGTGCGACAGTTTGCCGTCGTGGCCGGTGATGAGATCGGCGAAGCGCATGAAGTGAGCCGCTCCCGATCAGGCGATAGCGACGATGCCGCCGGCCGCCTTGTACGCGACGGTGAGCACGGCCAGTTCATTCTGGCGTTGACCATAATCGTTGCCGGGCAGCGACGCCCAAATGTTCGAACACGCCTTGATCGCGGCTGCGAGCTGACCGGCAGCGATCAGCGGCAGCGCGCGGCGCTCGCGAATCTGCTGGATAGCGATCAGGTCTTGGGAAGCCGGGCTGAAGTCGTTGAGCTTGAGCAACTGCGCGTAGGGCGCGTAGTAGCGCGACAGGAGCTGGTAGCGACCAGCGGCCGTCGAATTCAGCTCCGCGTTGTAGATGCCGGGGTGCTTCGCGTAGGAGGGGAATGTGAGGAGGCGCGAGGCAATGGCCTTGCCGTTGCGCTTCATTGGACCGTGCGAGCCGACGAGCACGTTATACCCGTCGTCACTGTTCTGACGCGTCCATGCGTCGATCTCGCTTGCGGCGATCATGTCGAGAAACGCGACGATGTTCTGTCCGCCCGCCGCGCTGGCCGTAATGCGTGCCATCGATACCCTCGGTATGTGGAATGATGACCGCATTGTTGATGCTGCACTGCCACTGACACGAGTCGACCGATGTCAGCGGGGAACAACAAAAAGCCCCGCACGGGGCGGGGCTTCGTTTAATCATGGCGGGATTCTAACGCTAGAACAACTCCGCCTGGGGAACGGTACGTTCGGATGCGTCGGCGCGCTTCAGGATGCGCCAAACATGACGGTCGGCCATCTGATAGCGAAGTGCGAGCTGCGCGACAACGTGGTTTGCAGCACGGTCGCGGGTCAGCACGTCGAACTCCGCACGAATGCTGCGGTACATTAGTTCGCGCATGGCCTTCACGCAACGCGGGATATACAACACGTCACCGCCGAAATGCGCGGTGAGCTGATCGGCCGCGTCCGGTCCTACGATTTCGGCCAGCGCCTCGTAACGGATTTCGCCGAGGCGCGATCGGCGCATCGCTACCGGGAAGGTCGTGCCGCCGAGCTGCTCGACCAGGCGCACCGTCGTCGGCAAGCCGATCAGCTTGACGATCGTTTTCACGACGTCGGGCAACAGGTGTTCGACACCGTCGAATTTCATGCCGACCTCCGTTTCGCATCGTATTGAAGTGCCGCGATCAGCTTGCCGAGCATCGCGTCGTCGCAGAATTCGATGGCGTCGACCTTGCAGATTCGCTTCACCATGCCGCCCACGTAGTCCCACGAACGGTCCGCGTCGGCGAGCAGCGCCTCGATCTTGCGGATCTGCGCGGCGCGCGGCTGCGCAACGTTCGGCCTGCGACCGACATCGCGCTTCGATTTGAAACCGCAGCGCTCGAAGTGCTTCAGCAGCTTGTGCGCGCCTTCCGGCGTCAGGTCTTTCGACGAGCTGACGCCGGCGATGCTGCGCAGCACCGTGCGGTATTCGTCATCGGTCATCGCGAGCTGCTGCTTCGCGATGTGGATTTTCGCTACCGTTGTTTTCGCGATCAGCATCACGACCTCCACCAGCGCCGCAGTTCCTTGCGGCAGAGACAGACCAGGAACACAATCCCGACGAGGATGACAACGATGTCAGACATGGCCGATTCTCCGCGTGTCCGGTGCGCCGACACCAGGACGCACAACGGCCGATCGACCTTGCTCGATACCGTGCCAGTGATCGTCGGTTGTGCGTCGACCAGACACGTCGCGCGTGCGAGGCTCGAATTCACGTACCTGCGCGTGGTGCGCACGCATGTAGGCGTCGATCATCGCCGTGTGTTCGACAGTGCGCACGGCATCTTGCAACTGCATGCGCACCGCATACACCCAACCCTCGCAGAACTCGTCGGCGCGCGCCGTCTTGTTCTTCGGACCGCAACGGCGCAACTTCGTCTGGATGTAATCGCGACGCGCCACGCGCAACTGCCGCGCGAACACGTCGAACGTGTACTTCGCTACCTCCGACGCCGGTGCAACGCCGACGAATGTGTAACCGCCGACGATGTCGGTACAGGTGCTGTTGACCTGCCGGGTAAACAGCAGTTCGCAACCGTACGCGCCAGCGACAACGCTCGCGAGTGCTACCTCGTATCGCACTGGCCGACGAGCTGCGCCGCTCTTCGACCATTCCTCGCGAGCACCGGCCGCGAGCAGTTCGGGATGGTCGATGCCGAACTGCTCCATCAGCTTCTGAGCCTGGCGAAGCGCGGCGGCTGCTTCGTGCGGCTCGCTCGATCTCGACAGCGCCAGGCACTTACGGATTTTCTCGATTGCAGTTTTCTTATCCACGTTACCCCCGCTTTAACGTCTGCGATCTTCAAGTGCAGGATTGCTGCTCGGCATCACGACATCGTCCGGATCGACCATCGTCATCTGCAGTTCCGGACGCTCCTGAGCGATATACCGGTATCCCTGATCGTGATAGTGCTTATCGCACTTGATCGCGCCTTGAAACAGCTTGAGTGCCTGCATTGCCTTGTCGGCATCCATCAGGTATTCCTGGTAGCTGATTCGGAGGCAGGCGACATCGCGACTACGCGTAGTGGTTTTTCTCGTCGCCATGGTCAGATCGCCGCAAGGTCGAGACTGATCGCGCGATACTCCTCCGTGTCCTCGACGCGCTCGTACAGCCGGATATACGGCTTGCTGCCCGTTACACGAATGCTGTCGACGATCGCTCGCATCGCCTTGGTCCACTTCGAATCGTCGATCGCAAGACGACGCAGCGCGAGAATGCGGCCGGTGTTGACGTTGCCTTCTTTGTCGACCTGGAATGCTTCGTTGATCAGCACCTTGATCTTGTCGTTGCTGCCTTCGGTCCACTCGCGCAGACATTCGTCGATCAGCTCCTTCGCCGCCTGCAGGCGCTCGTCGAACTGGAGGTGCTCGGCGATCTGGCGCACGATCTTGTAGCGGCCGTCGAACGTGATCAGCGAAATGTTGCCCTTCGCGCCACCGACCTTGACGCCGTATTGCTCATGGCTGGTTGCGACGAACGCAGCGATGTCGCCGAATGCACGCGTCTTGAACTCAGCCATCTCCGACTGAAGACGCCTGGCTTCGGCCACCAACGACGTGATCGTTTGATCACGCAACTGGTCGATCGGCTCGACCAGCGATTCCGGAATGAGGCGGCCACGTGCGTCTTTTACGTAGCCGACCGGGATTTGATTCTTCGTCATAGCGTATTCCTGATAGGAAAATGGATTGACCGGTCAGTGCATGCGCCGGAGATTCTTGCTCTCGATCGCCTCTTCGATCCTCTCTCGCACGCGTGGCCGTTCCGACAGGTACTTGTCCAGCCATTCAACGAGACCAGTGATATTTCCTTGAACGTGGAGCGTCAGGATGTGATTCACCGAGCCAACCATCTGTGAACCAACCTCGTCGTACTGTGCGATCTTGGTCAGGAGCCGCTGCACCGTCTTGTTCGCGCGGTGCAACTCGCATCGCAGTTCGGCCACACTGCTTAATGCCTCGGGGTCGGTCAGGGGCGGGCCTTGGGTGATATGGATAGTCATGCTTGCGCTCCCGCGATCGCTTCGATGTTGATGCAGTCGACAAACTTGAGCAGACGAGATGTCTCCTCGCGCGTCAGCTCGATCGTCTTTCGCCCCTTGGTGACTGTCAGACGGCCGGCCGTAGAAAAGCCGCAAACGAACTCGCCGGGCGCGGCATCGGCCGGCGTGAATGCAGGCGCTTTTCGCGCGGTATTTGTCACGGTCTGCTTTGTGCCGTCGAACTCGCGCACAAGATCGTCACTCGGGTAGTACAGATTGATCGGGGACGAGCCATCCATGACCTTCTTGTCGCGGATCACGCGCCCCTGGCGGATGTACGGATCGATGCGCGGCTGGATGTCCTTCGCATCCATGTCGAGCATCTCGGCGAGCTGCGCGCCGGACGAACCCGGGTGGTCGATGATGGCTAGGAGAATCTGCTGTACGGATGCCATGTTCATTCCTTTCAAGAGAGGGTTTGATATGCCTTGATGAGCTTGCGAGCGACCGAAACTCCGTGCCAGAACTCTTCTGTTGGCTTCTTTTTGATGAGACGTTTCGCCATCGAAATCGCAGCGGCTTGCGTCTTGCCACCTGCAATACGAAAGCCCGTGCCAACGTGCGTCACGACAAATGCCGGCTCGCCCGCCGTTGTTGCAACCGGATTGGCATGAGCGGCAAACAGCTCCGTCGGATATTCGGGAAAATCGATGCGATCGCCATCGACCGCAATACGACGGGCACGACGCCCTTCGTCAGAGCATGTGAAAACGTGTAGCTTCATAAAAGGACTCCTAATATAGTTTGATGATCTTCGAGGAAGGCGTTGCTTCTATTTTTAGTGTCCTCGCTCCGTCCATAGCACGCGGATATCGCCGACCTTGAACTGGCCGGTGCGATAGCGCGTGGTGCCCGAGCCACCCGTGCGGTAGTACGTGGCTTCGCCTTTCGCGACCATGTCGGTGCAGACCGCGCAGTTCTGTACCTGGATCGTCGGCTTCGAGCCGTTCGAGAACTCGATGCCGATGACCGTGAAGCCCTGCGTGGTGAGCGTCCCGATCGTCGCTGCGAGACGCAGCGCCGTGAGCTGCATGAGCTGATTGATCGGCGGCACGGCCGGATTGAGGGCGTTACATTTCGTCATCACTTGGACTCTCCTTTGACGGGGCGATGCGGGCAGGTTTGGCATGTGCGCCAGTGTTCAAGCTTGATCGGATTGTGGATCGGGGCCTTCTGCAACGCGTACTCGCGACAATGTTCTCCGTCCACCTCGGCGTGGCTGAATGGGCAGACAACGCGTCCGAATGCAGCGTGGTAACGCGCTCTGATCCGGTCGGGCTTTGCCTTGCCGGTGCCGTAGGCCCCGCTGCCGTTGACGAAGATGGAAAGCGTTTTGCGCGCAACACCCATCCGCGCCGCGACCTGGGTAACATTGATCGCACGAACCTCGCTCATCAGGCCGTTCACGAACCAGTCTTCCTGCATGTAGGCGGGCTTACTCATCGGCGATCTCCTGGTGTTCCATCCACATGACGCGGTTCCAGTTCGGATCGAAAACGACCTTCGTTCGTTGAACAAGAGGCGCTTTCGGCCCGGACTCCATGTCCTTACGCAACCGGTAACGAGCCGGTGCGGCGTACCTCGAGCGCTTGTTCGCGGAAGCGATGCATTCGAGATAGCCGGCCGCTGCAAGCTTGCCGACATAGGTCGCTGCGGTGGCTTCCGAAATCGGGCGAGACGCCGTGCTGGCAAATGCCGCAAGTTCGACGTGGTTGAAGTCCTGCGCGACGAACATGCGGCGCATCGTCGACCACATCGCCTCATTGATCGAGCCTTGTACGACTTCACCCCCATTGCGGGTCAGACGCGGAGCCTCAACGCCGTTGTCGCGCACAAGTCGATACGTGCGACGTACCGCTGCGCCTCCGAGTCGTTCCTCCTGCTCGACCTCGACATAGCCGCCTTTGAGCAAGCCCTTCATGTAGTCCTGGACAGCACTGATCTCAGTACGGGAGGCGATCGCAATCTCGCGTTGCTGGAACGCATCGCGAGCATTGCGAATTGCTTCCCAGATACGTTGGCGAGGATTCTTGCCGCCCTTCATTTCGAGGTTGATCGGCTTACGCGCCATGAGAACCCTCCATTCGCGGATCAATGTCGCTCACAACTTCCGCAGCAGATTGAAGTGCGCGCGCGAGGGCCAGCATTTCACGGCGATTCAGGAAGAGATCGGCGAGCCGCTGACCGCCCTGGTAGGTGAGTCCATTGAAATAGATGGTAAGCAACGCGAAGCCGTCACCTTCCCGACATGTAATCCCAATGTCACCGGAGTCTGCGATCTCGGAATCGAACTCTTCACCTTGATCGTTCACGGCAAAAATTCGTGCGTCACGAAGGCCGTCGATAGTCAGGCTCACGTCCATTACACTCTCCGTTCCGGCGCACGGCCGGTGTAGAGGGCAATGGAATCGAGGTCCGAGCGCTCGAAGTCAGCCATGCCGCGCGTCATGCAGTGCTCGTGGATCGAAACGAGATTCACGCATACGCGCCGCACGGAGCCGCGAGACAGTTCGACCAGGTGCGACAGCACATCGTTGGCAATCGCGAGATCGGGGGCGTAGATCGAGGCAAGCTTGCCGGCATCGCTCACGCTGACCGGCTGCGCCGGTGCCCACGTCAGCACGCGTGAATGGAAGCGCTCCCACTGTTCCAGCTTCTTCGGCAGCAGCTCTTCGCCAACCAACAGCAGCGATCCCTGCGAACCCTCATAGATGTCTCGCGTCAGCTCGATGAGGGCGTCAGATTTCGCGCAATAGTCGAACTCGTCGATAATCAGCGTGCGGCGCGAGGCAGATAATTGCTCGCAGACCAGATCGAGCAGGCCGGACTTGGTCGCGCGGCCATGCTTGACGCCCATCTCGTAGAGAATTTTTTCCAACATCACTTTCGCGCTCCAAGCGCTGCGCATCTGCACGTAGTAGGCGCGCGATTCCACCGCGATCGAGTTCGTCGCGAAGGTCTTGCCCCAGCCGGCCGGGCCGTGCAGGACACCGATGCCCGGCACACCGCCGCGACGCTGATTCAGTCGCTCGATGGTTGCCGCCACAAGGTCCAGCGTGGCGATCGGTGCAATGCCGCCGGCCGGGCGATTGATTGCAGGGGTGGTTTTCACCATAATGTCAATGCCTCTCGTCAAGGGGTTAGTTGAATGCAAGCGTCACGGTGGCGACCGTGGCCGTGCCGGGCACCGCCGGGCTGGATGCCTGGCGGTGTTTTCGCATGGCGATTGCGAATTCAGGGGTCTGCGGGTATTGGCCGTACCAGCGCGTCAAAATCGGATCGTCGATCGTGCCGCCGGCCGCGACCAGTTGGTCCAGTTCCTGCCACTTGCGGAACCGCAGCTCCGGCGTTTCCGGAACCGGCCGAATCTTCTTCACGTTGCTCTCAGGTGTGGGCTGCACTTGGCTTGCAGCCTGCCGAGCGTCGATGATCCGCTGCAGGTCGGCCGGAATGTCTGCTTTCGGCACGACGCGATCGAGTGCGCGCGCTGCCGTGCCGGCTGCCTTGAGTTCATCGGTCGTATGCGTGGCGGTGCGCGTCGGCAGTGCGGTGAGCTTGCCGGCCTGCGCCGCTTTGTCAGCCACCAGATCCCGCACAAGGCGATCCGTATCGACCTTTGTGCCCTTGATGGCGTGCATCTGCTGCTTCACGTGTTCGCGTTGCTTACGGCGAGCCAGGACGGCGATTTCCGCACGTGACACACCGGTACGCTCCGGATTGCGCGCCACGCAAACGAACTCGCCTTCGTGATAGACAATGACCTCGCCGAGATCGGGCGTGATGCGTACCGCAACATCCTTGCCGACGTAGAGCGCCAGCTCCGGGGCGATGAATTGCGCGTTGTCGATGCGCAGCCCCTTCTTCGTGACGGTGTATCGTCCCTTGCCGGCGGGCGGTGCCAGCAGCACATCGAGAGCACGTTCGTCCTCGATGCGATGCACGGGGCCGGTATAGCTCGATGCCCGCTGATAGGGCGACATGCCGATGCCTTCGTGATGCGCGTGTTCGTAGACACCCCTGATCCATTGCTCGATGAGCGCGCGCAGTTCGGATGCCGGCATCGCAAGCGTGACAGCTTCGCCCTTCTTGAACAGGCGTTCGGAGAACGCGCGGCGCGCTTCGATCGCGCTACGCTCGGCGACGCTATGCCCGATGAACGCGGACAGTCCTTCCAGGATCGAGTGCAGCATCGTCTGGATGCCGCGCTCGACGTGCGGTTTCTGCCACGGCGAGAACGGCGCCGTGACGTAGTGCGCAATGCCGAGTGCTGCAAGCGTCTCGATGAAGTTGCGGCTCTTGTAGTCCTGGCCGTTGTCGGTAACGATTTCCTCCGGGACACCCCACAGCAGCAGGGCAAGGCGCAACGCATACTTGTGCGTCTCGGTCTTCGGCGTAGGAGCGAGCACAACCAGCTTGCGCCGGCTGTACACGTCGATCACGACGGACGCGGAATAACGACGCTCGACGCCGTCTTCGTCGGTCAGCATCCAGTCGGCCGGCGTCGCGTCCATTTCCCATCGCTGATTCAGGCGCTCGACGTCGGCCGACGCATCACCGAACGCGGTCATATACTTGTTCTTCCACTCGTCCGGATTGGTGGCAGCCGTGAACAGGCCGTCGTGCTTGCGCCGCCACGCCGTCACGAACCGATACGTCGCATCGTAGGACGGCGCGGCGAACAGGATTTCACCGGAGTCGGCGTCGACAGATGCCTGGTTCAGCAGATTGACGAGGTGCTGGATGCCGAGGTTCGGTCGGTCGATGAGCAGCGCGAGCGCTGTTTTTTCCAGCTCGGGTTGCTTCGTGAACACGTTCACGTCGCGCTGATGCCGGCCGTCCTTCTCGTCGATCAGGCCCGCAAGGCCGACGCGCTCGTATTCGAGCACCCACCGCTGCAGCGAACGCGGCGAGATCGACGGGATCGTCGACCGGACCGCCGCCGCAACCTCGATTTCCTTCAGGTTGTATGCTTTTGTGTAGGTCGGCCAGGACACGCGGCGGCTCATCGGCTGCACCGTGACGAACCACGTCTCCCAACTCTTGACGATCTCGTAGCGCGCGTCGAACCGTGCCTGCACGCCCGGCGGCAGTTCGGCCGTCAGCTTCTTGAGGCTTTCCTGCGCACGCTGATTCTTCGCTGCGCGCTCGGCTTCGGCATCGGCGCGAACCTGCTCAATCAACTTGAGCGTGCGGCCGGCCGCGTCGCCGCGCACCTTGATTTCCCGATATCGCTCGACGGCCTTGCGCACGTCGGCCGGCAGGTTCGCCAAGTCAAACAGTTTGCGCTGGCCGCCGCGCACGGCTTCCAGATCGAAGGGCCAGTTTTCGCGAGTGGCACGACGTTCGGCCGAGCGCTTCGTAATAGAGAGGGCTGCGGCAATCAGCTCAAAGTCGATCATTACGCACGCCCTCCAAGCCGGCGAACTACCTCGTCGACAAGCCGGTCCATGACGGTGTCGGGCACGTTCTTGCGAAGCTCACCCAGGCGAGCCTTTACCGAGCGCTCCTGCAAGGTGAGTGCCCCGATCTCGGCGAGCATGGCTTCTTCGCCGCGATACACGCGGCAGCCGCAGCGGTCGGCGAGCATTTCGAGCATCCGGTAATCGCCGGTCGCGACCGTAAGCGCGGGAATGGCTTCGGCAGGAAAACGCCAGCCTTCGGCGCTCGGCGCGCAGTAACGATCGAGCATGTTCTTCGTCGTTTCGTAATTGGACAGACGGGAGATTTGCGCGGCCACCTCGTGCCGGTCGATACCGCGACTAGACACGGTGCCGAGCATGTCCGCGAGGGTCTCGCGAACCGTGAGTGCAACGTCGAGGCCGCCGGCTTCGGGGCGCGGCGTCGGCGGAACGTCAAAGAAGCTCAGTTCCATCTGGCCGGAAGTGGCTTTTCGAGTAGTTTTACGTGCCGACATGTCAAGCTCCGCCCGCACAATTGACGTTGCACGCGTCAGACCGGGTGATAGACTTACATTCCGTTGACGCGACCGCTTTGCGTCGGCCGAAACCGCGCTCACCGCGTCCGCTACGTGCAGTGCCGTCGATGTGATAACGGCTCGGCCAAATGAGATGACGAGGTACGCCGATCGTCGCTGCGATGATCGATTCGGCCTTCGGCCAAGGCACGTCGAGTGCATTTTTTAACGCGCCGGGCGTGTAGCCGTGCGCCATCGACAGTCGCCGCAGCGACCATCCGGCCTTTTCCAGCGCCGCCTTGATGTCGGCGCGATGCCAGTCTTGCAGGGCAACCTGCTCGGCTGGTTTTTTTGACATGTTTAGCGTGTTCATGGGAATGAACGATAGCACGCAAAACCGTGCTTCGCAACGTGTTTTGCGTGTCGCACTTCGGTTTTTGCGTGCTACTCGGGAGTTTTACGTAACGTGCTGATTTGATTTGATATTTTTGAAGTGCGACACGAGCCGCGAAAGTGCGACACGCGTGTCGCACTTTCTGGGGTGAGTGAATGACTGAAAGTGCGACACGCATTTCCGTCGAGATAGGCGAAAGATTGCGTGCCTACCGAGAGCACTCTCGCCTGTCCCAAGACCGGCTGGCGGAGCTGGTCGGCGGAACGAAGCGAGGAATTCAGGACAATGAGGCCGGCCGAACAGCCCCGAACAGCAAATTGCTTACCGGGCTGGCGCAGAACGGTCTGAGCATTAACTGGCTCTTAACAGGCAAAGGGTCGATGCTCGTCGCCGATCTCGATACGTCTACCAGCTCGGTCAATGGGGAGGTTCTCGGCATGGCCTTGGCCGCAGTGGAAAAGATCGCAGCCGAGCGCCGGTTAAAACTACCACCTGAGACGCGAGGGAAGCTCGGTGCGTTGGTGTACCAGTATTTCCTGATTGAGAAGGCAGAAACAGAAGCTACGGCCTATGTCGCCCAGCTCATGGAACTTGTTTCAAACCACTGATGTAGGGGTTTAGATGGAAGACAAGAACAAAATCAGAGAGTTAGCTGCGAAATTGATGGCCGACGGAACGAGTGTGGAAGCGCCGCGACTCGACGGACAACCCGCAGTTAAACGGCCACGAACGAGGCCCAATCTCAGCATTGTCGTCAGCGGAAGCGCCGGCCAGGTTGCCGGCGGCGACATCCACAACACGTACCATATCGAGAAGGTCGTACCGCCTCCAGTCGTTGTGCAGACCGGCGTAGGCGTGGTCGATGCGGCTCAGAAGCGGCAGCTACTCGATCTCCGGGACGACATCGTCAAAGCGTCGGAGGTTAAAAAGAAGCCAAAGACACCGCAGAGCGTCATGTACGGACTCAACAAGCACATGAACGTGAACACGTATCACGAGATTCTGGCTGAAAGCTTTGAAAAGGCGCTGAAGTACATGCAGAAGCAGCGCGCGATGCTTGTCGGCATGGCATCCGCGCCGAAAAAGCTCGCCGATTGGCGGAATCGCCGCATAGCGGCCATCCACGCCCGCTGCAAGGAGCGTGAGCTTGAGACGTGGCGACGCACCTACATGCAGCGCACCTTCGGTAAGGGATCGATGATTGACTTGGGCGATGACGAATTGGAGCGCCTCTATCGGGCCGTCATGGGGAAAAAGTGACGCGGGGGCTCGATTGGTGCCAAGTTCTGCGCAAAGTTTGCTCAGTGCTGCTCGGTTTTCGCACAATCGGTGCCAAACTGGCTCGCGCAGCCAATTAGCCCGTCAGCCCCGCCGTTATTGGCTTTGCGCCAAGTTCCCGGCTGCCTTAGCTGATGCCATATCGAGCACCACCCCACACGAAGCGGCGGCGCGCAAGCCGCGCCATTGCGCCGGCCGATGATGGCGCGGCGTGAATCGCCGGAGCCGGATAAAAGAGGAGCGCGACGGAGAGTGGCGAAAAAGCGCGGCAAAAAGAAAAAGCCCTTGTTGAACAAGGGCTTTCGGGGTGTCGGGTGGTGGAGGCGGCGGGAATCGAACCCGCGTCCAGAAGCGGTCCACGACCAGTTCTACATGTTTAGTTCTGTCATTTGATTTAACCGTGACGTCGCGGACGAACACGCTCCGTTACGGCGATTCACTCGATTTTCGACCCGGCCGTCGTGACGCCGGACAGGCTTAACTGACGTATATGACCTCTGTCGGTATTGCTACCGGTCTTGCGACACTAGCCCGTCAGTGAACTAGGCAGAGGACGGCGGCCCTTAGGCTGCCCGTGCGAACGTATCGTCGTTTGCAGTTACGTTTTTCCCATTGATTAACGAGGTGACGGGTCCTCGACATGCCCTAGCCGCTTCACAACCCCTGTCGAAACCAGGTCGCCCCCAGCGGATCAGACATTATAGCGCAACACGCGCAGCAGCCGCTGCAGGTCGTCCGTCGTCTCGGCGAGATGCTGCGCCTGCCAGTCGGCGGGCGCGGCGCCTTCGCCGCAATAGCCGTATGCGGCCGCGACCGTCGACATGCCGGCCGCGCTGCCCGCCTGGATGTCGCGCAAGTCGTCGCCGACGTACACGATCCGTTCGGGCGCGAGCGACAGCCTCCGCGCGGCATGGAGCAGCGGCGCCGGATGCGGCTTCGGGTGCGACGCCGTGTCGCCGCTGACGACGCACGCCGCGCGCGCCGCGAGGCCGAGCAGCGCGACGAGCGGATCGGTGAACCGCGCGGCCTTGTTGGTCACGATGCCCCAGCGCACGCCGCGCGCGTCCAGGTCGTCGAGCAGCGCGCCGATGCCTGGAAAGAGCGTCGTGTGCACGCACAGATCCGCCGCGTAGTTGGCGAGGAATTCGTCGCGCAGCGCATCGAATTCCGCGTCCGCGGGCACGATGCCGAACGCGCTGCCGATCAGGCCGCGAGCGCCCGCCGACGCGAGCGGACGCAGCGCATCGAGCGGCGTTTGTGCGGCGCCGCGCGAGCGCTGCATCTTGTTGATCGCGGCCGCGAGGTCGGGCGCGGTGTCGGCGAGCGTGCCGTCGAGATCGAACAGCACGGCCTCGCAGGCGTCGAGGTGCGGCCCGACGGACGGCGGAGCGGCGAAGGAGGGCGACGAAGAGCTCATGAACGCGGATCGGTGCGGGTGGCGGGTCAGGTGCTGCGGCGGCATGCGACGAGGTAATTGACGTCGGTGTCGTTCGACAGCGCGAAGCGCTTCGCGAGCGGATGGTAAGTGATGCCCCTGATTTCGACGAACTGCAGGCCGGCCGCGCGCACGAAGCGTGCGAGCTCGGACGGGCGGATGAAGCGCGCATAGTCGTGCGTGCCCTTCGGCAGCATCTGCGCGATGTATTCGGCGCCGACCACGGCAAGCAGGTACGACTTGAGGTTGCGGTTCAGCGTCGAGAAGAACACCCAGCCGCCCGGCTTCACGAGCGTCGCGCACGCGGCGACGATGTTCGCGGGCGACGGCACGTGCTCGAGCATTTCCATGCACGTGACGACGTCGTATGCGCCCGGCTCGCGCGCGGCGAGCGCTTCGGCCGCGATCGCCTCGTAATCGACGCTCACGCCGCTTTCGAGGCTGTGCAGATCGGCGACGCCGAGCGCTTCCGTCGCAAGATCGATGCCCTTGACCTGCGCGCCGAGCGACGCCATCGATTCCGACAGGATGCCGCCGCCGCAGCCGATGTCGACGACGCGCTTGCCGGGCAGATGCGCGTGCGCGTCGATCCAGTTCAGGCGAACCGGATTGAGGTCGTGCAGAGGCTTGAATTCGGCGTTCGGATCCCACCATTTGTGAGCGAGGTCGCTGAATTTCTGGAGTTCGTGCGGATCGGCATTCGTCATGTCGGCAAGCGGATGGGGAAAGAGGGCGGCGGCGCGCCCGTCAAGCCACGAGTATATAAGCTAAGCGGGCGAGGTCGCCAGGAACGCGGCCGCGCGATGCCCGGGCCGCGTCAATGAAAAAGCCCCGCCGAAGCGGGGCTTTTGAAGCAGATGCGTTCGATCCGGGGCTTACTGCGCCGGAACGGTCGTCTTCTGCACTTCCTGCGTGCCGACCACTTCGACTTCCACGCGGCGGTCCGGTGCGAGGCAGGCGATGAGCTGCTTGCGGTTCTTCTGCTTGCACGTGTTGCCCGTGACCGGGTTGCGCTTGCCCTTGCCTTCCGTGTAGACCTTGTTCGCCGGGACGCCCTTGCTGACGAGGTACGACTTGACGGCTTGCGCACGGCGCAGCGACAGACGGTCGTTGTACTTGTCCGAACCGATGCGGTCGGTGTAGCCCGTGGCCACGACCACTTCGACGTTCATGCCCTGGATCTTCGAGGCCAGTTCGTCAAGCTTCTGCTTGCCGGCCGGCTTCAGGATGGCCTTGTCGAAGTCGAACAGCGTATCGGCTTGGTACGTAATCTTCTGGCTCGTGATGACCGGAGCAGCCGGTGCGACCGGGGCCGGTGCCGGTGCCTGGGCGACCAGTGCGCCATCGCACTTCGCGTTGGCGGTGGCCGGCGTCCAGAACGCATCGCGCCAGCAGAGCTCGTTCGTGCCGTTCATCCACACCCATTCGCCCGTGCCATTCACCCAGTTGTCATTCACGGCTTGTCGCGACGCCGGCACCGACTGTGCCGAAGCGGATGCAGCCATAACTGCGGTAGCTGCAATGAACGCGAGCTTTGAAAGTTTATTCATATTTCTCCTCTCGAAATTGAGATTACCGCAGGTTTACTGCGAGCCTGTTGACGATGACAAGTCATACATTGCTCGAAGTATAACATTGGTGCGGCACAAAAAACGCGGCACCGCTCTGTGTAGACTTCGAGCAGCGTCTAACTTTCAGTGCGTTGGCATTTTGCCATATCGTTCCCTTCCCACGAAAAAAAATCCTCCCCACCCTAACATCGCTCTATCGATTGTGGCGCGAGTGCAACACCGCTTGCCGCATGTTTCGAAAATTGTCAAGTCTGTTGGCGGGAAATTGCGGATTTTTTGAAGTGCGAACCTTTCGCCAATCGTTTTGTGTTTTTTTGTGCGCGCATCGGCGGGCGGGGGAGCGAGGCGGCGGGCGATTCACTCGCGCGAGTTTCGCCTTTCTTATATAGAGGGGCCCGCGTTGGGGCGGGTTGGGGCGCATGTTAGAATTGCGTGTTGCGTCGCGCGAGCGGCGCCCACGCGAAAGGCGGCCCCGTCTTCGCTCCGAAAAGATACGGATACATGGATCAATTCGCCAAAGAGACCCTGCCCACCTCCCTCGAGGAGGAAATGCGCAAGTCGTATCTCGATTACGCCATGAGCGTGATCGTCGGTCGTGCCCTTCCGGATGTTCGTGATGGCTTGAAGCCCGTGCACCGGCGCGTGCTGTTCGCAATGCACGAACTGAACAACGACTGGAACCGGCCGTACAAGAAGTCCGCGCGCATCGTCGGCGACGTGATCGGTAAGTACCATCCGCACGGCGACACCGCGGTCTACGACACGATCGTCCGGATGGCCCAGGACTTCTCGCTGCGCTACATGCTCGTCGACGGTCAGGGCAACTTCGGCTCGGTCGACGGCGACAACGCGGCCGCGATGCGCTACACCGAAATCCGGATGGCCAAGATCGGCCACGAACTGCTCGCGGACATCGACAAGGAAACCGTCGACTTCGGCCCGAACTACGACGGCAGCGAGATGCAGCCGCTCATCCTGCCGTCGCGGATTCCGAATCTCCTCATCAACGGTTCGTCGGGGATCGCGGTCGGCATGGCGACCAACATTCCGCCGCACAACCTGAACGAGGTCGTCGACGCATGCCTGTACCTGCTGAACAATCCGCAGGCGAGCGTCGACGAGCTGATCGAGATCATCCCCGCGCCCGATTTCCCGACGGCCGGCATCATCTACGGCGTCGCCGGCGTGCGCGACGGCTATCGCACCGGCCGCGGGCGCGTCGTGATGCGCGCGGCCACGCACTTCGAGGAGATCGACCGCGGCCAGCGGATGGCGATCATCGTCGACGAGCTGCCGTACCAGGTCAACAAGCGCTCGCTGCTCGAGCGGATCGCGGAGCTCGTCAACGAGAAGAAGCTCGAGGGCATCTCCGACATCCGCGACGAGTCCGACAAGAGCGGCATGCGCGTCGTGATCGAGCTCAAGCGCGGCGAAGTGCCCGAGGTCGTGCTGAACAACCTGTACAAGGCGACGCAGTTGCAGGACACGTTCGGCATGAACATGGTCGCGCTCGTCGACAACCAGCCGAAGCTCCTCAATCTGAGGGAGATCCTGCAGTGCTTCCTGTCGCATCGGCGCGAAGTGCTGACGCGACGCACCGTCTACGAACTGCGCAAGGCGCGCGAGCGCGGCCACGTGCTCGAAGGCCTCGCCGTCGCGCTCGCGAACATCGACGAGTTCATCGCGATCATCAAGGCCGCGCCGACGCCGCCGATCGCGAAGCAGGAGCTGATGGCGAAATCGTGGGATTCGTCGCTCGTGCGCGACATGCTCACGCGCGCCGAAACCGAGAACGCGGCGGCCGGCGGGCGCGACGCGTACCGGCCGGAGGGCCTGAGCCCGGCGTTCGGCATGCAGGGCGACGGCCTGTACCGGCTGTCCGACACGCAGGCGCAGGAAATCCTCCAGATGCGCCTGCAGCGCCTGACGGGCCTCGAGCAGGACAAGATCATCGGCGAATACCGCGACGTGATGGCGCAGATCGCGGATCTGCTGGACATCCTGGCTCGCCCCGAGCGGATCACGGTGATGATCGGCGAGGAGCTGACCGCGGTGAAGGCGGAGTTCGGCGACGCGCGCCGCTCAAAGATCGAGCTGAACGCGACCGAGCTGAACACCGAAGACCTGATCACGCCGCAGGACATGGTGGTCACGATGTCGCACGCGGGCTACGTGAAGTCGCAGCCGCTGTCCGAATACCGCGCGCAGAAGCGCGGCGGCCGCGGCAAGCAGGCGACGCAGATGAAGGAAGACGACTGGATCGAGACGCTCTTCATCGCGAACACGCACGACTACATCCTGTGCTTCTCGAACCGCGGCCGCGTGTACTGGGTCAAGGTCTACGAGGTGCCGCAGGGCTCGCGCAACTCGCGCGGCCGCCCGATCGTCAACATGTTCCCGCTGCAGGACGGCGAGAAGATCAACGTCGTGCTGCCCGTGAAGGAATTCTCGGCGGACAAGTACGTGTTCATGACGACGGCGTTGGGCACCGTCAAGAAAACGCCGCTCGAGGCGTTCAGCCGCCCGATGAAGAAGGGCATCATTGCGGTCGGCCTGGATGACGGCGACTACCTGATCGGCGCGGCGATCACCGACGGCGCGCACGACGTGATGCTGTTCTCCGACGCCGGCAAGGCGGTGCGCTTCGACGAGAACGACGTGCGGCCGATGGGCCGCGAGGCGCGCGGCGTGCGCGGGATGCAGCTCGACGACGCGCAGCAGGTGATCGCGATGCTCGTCGCGGGCAGCGAGGAGCAGTCGGTGCTGACCGCGACCGAGAACGGCTACGGCAAGCGCACGCCGATCACCGAGTACACGCGCCACGGCCGCGGCACGAAGGGGATGATCGCGATCCAGACGTCCGAGCGCAACGGCCGCGTCGTCGCCGCGACGCTCGTCGACGCCGAGGATCAGATCATGCTGATCACGACGGCGGGCGTGCTGATCCGCACGCGCGTGTCGGAGATTCGCGAAATGGGACGGGCGACGCAAGGTGTTACACTCATCAGCCTCGATGAAGGCACCAAGCTTTCGGGTCTGCAGCAGATCGCCGAGGCGGACGCCGATGCCGACGACGACGCGTCGGAGGGCGGCGACGCCTGAGTCAGGTTGTGACCGTCGAGCCGCCGCCCGGCGCGCACGCAAAGATGTGGCGTGAAGGGCGCGGCGTATAAACTGTACATATTTCCATGAGGGAGTGATGATGCAAAAACGATTCAAGCAACTGGTCCTGCTGGCGGCGATGGTTCCGGCATTCGCAATGGCGCAATCGCTGTCGAATCAGTCTTCGGCTCCGGCGGCCGCTGCTCCGATCGACGCAGACAAGAAGGCGGCGATCAAGGATCTGCTCGACGCAATCGACGCGCCGAAGCTCGTGTCGGCGATCGCGAACAGCGCCGAGATGCAGTCGAAGCAGCTCGTGCCGGCGATCCTGTCGGACGCGCTGTCGGAGAACAAGACGCTGAACGACAAGCAGAAGCAGGCCGCCGTGCCGACGCTGCAGAAGAACGCGGTGCCGAAGCTCGTCGACGGCGCGGGCAAGGTGTTCGGCACGCAGCAGTTCACGAGCGATGCGATGCAGGCCCAGTACGACGCGTATGCGAAGTACTACAGCACGTCGGAGATCAAGGATCTGACGACGTTCTACAAGAGCCCGACGGGCCGCAAGTTCATTCAGGTGCAGGATCAGGTCGGCCGCGACGTCGTGAACGGCCTGATGCAGAAGTACATGCCGCAGGCGATCAAGGCGACGCGCGACCAGGCCGACAAGGAAGTCGCGGCAGTCAAGCCGGGCAAGTAAGCCGCATAGGCTGAGGCTCGCCGGCCCGGGCGGCGTTCGTCGCGCGGGTTTGGCGGGTTCGTCAGGACAGTGCGATAATGGCCGTTTGCGCGATAGCGCAAGCGGCCATTTCCTTTTCCCGCGCGGCATTCGGCCGGTTCGAAGCGGCCGGGTCCCTTCCGAGGTTTTTCACGATGCGCGTCTTTAATTTCTCCGCCGGTCCCGCGGCGCTGCCCGAGGAAGTGCTGCGTCAGGCGGCCGCCGAAATGCTCGACTGGAACGGCAGCGGCATGAGCGTGATGGAAATGAGCCATCGCGGCAAGGAGTTCATGTCGATCCACGAGGCCGCGCTCGCCGACCTGTGCGAGCTGCTCGACGTGCCCGCGAACTACCGGATCCTGTTCCTGCAGGGCGGGGGGATCGCCGAGAACGCGATCGTGCCGATGAATCTGCTCGGCTCGCGCGCGACGGCCGACTTCGTCGTCACGGGCTCGTGGTCGCAGAAGTCGTTCAACGAGGCGAAGAAATACTGCACGCCGCATCTCGCCGCGACGGGCAGGACGGACGCGGGCTTCACGCGCGTGCCGGCGTTCTCCGAATGGCAAATGTCCGACGATCCGGCGTACGTGCACCTCTGCACGAACGAGACGATCGACGGCGTCGAGACGTTCGACATCCCCGATCTCGGCAACGTGCCGCTCGTCGCCGACGTGTCGTCGCACATCCTGTCGCGCCCGATCGACATCGAGAAGTACGGCGCGATCTTCGGCGGCGCGCAGAAGAACATCGGGATGGCGGGCGTGACGCTCGTGATCGTGCGCGAGGATCTGCTCGACCGTGCGCTGTCGATCTGCCCGTCGGCGTTCGAATGGAAGACGGTCGCGCTCAACAATTCGCTCTACAACACGCCGCCCACCTACGCGATCTACATCGCGGGGCTGGTGTTCAAGTGGCTGAAGGCGCAGGGTGGCCTGGCCGAGATCGAGGCGCGCAACATCGAAAAATCGAAGCTGCTGTACGGCGCGATCGACGCGAGCAGCTTCTATCTGAACAAGGTCGAGAAGTCGGCGCGTTCGCGGATGAACGTGCCGTTCTTCCTCGCCGACGAGTCGCGCAACGAAGACTTCCTCGCCGGCGCTAAGGAGCGCGGGCTGCTGCAGTTGAAGGGCCACAAGTCCGTCGGCGGCATGCGGGCGTCGATCTACAACGCGGTGCCGCTCGCGGGCGTGCAGGCGCTCGTGGAGTACATGAAGGATTTCGAGCGGCGCTGCGCGTGACGCGCGCCGCTCCTTACGCATTGCTGGCCAATTCATGGACGACGAACTCAATTCCCGCCTGAAACCCCTGCGCGAGCGCATCGACGCGATCGACTCGCAGCTCATCGCGCTGCTGAATCAGCGCGCGGCGGTCGCGCTCGAGGTCGGCGAGGTCAAGAAGCACTTCAACGCGCCCGTGTTCCGGCCGGAGCGCGAGCAGCAGGTGATCGCGCGCTTGCAGGACATGAGCGCCGGGCCGCTCGCGAGCGAGCACATCAGCGCGATCTGGCGCGAGATCATGGCGGCGAGCCGCGATCTCGAGCAGACGATCCACGTTGCGTTCCTCGGGCCCGTCGGCACCTACAGCGAACAGGCGATGTTCGACTACTTCGGGCAATCGATCGAAGGGCTGCCTTGCCCGTCGATCGACGAAGTGTTCCGCTCGGTCGAGGCGGGCGCCGCGACGTTCGGCGTCGTGCCGGTCGAGAATTCGTCGGAAGGCGCGGTGTCGCGCACGCTCGATCTGCTGCTGCATACGCAGCTTCTGATCGGCGGCGAGCTGTCGCTGCCGGTCCACCACAACCTGCTCACGCAGACGGGCAAGCTTGACGGCGTGAAGCGCGTCTGCGCGCACGCGCAGGCGCTCGCGCAATGCCAGCAATGGCTCGCCTCGAACGCGCCGCATCTCGAGCGGCAGGCGGTGGCGAGCAACGCGCAAGCCGCGCGGCTCGCGGCCGATGACGCGACGATCGCCGCGATCGCGGGCGACCGCGCGGCGACGCACTACGGGCTGCAGATCGCGTATGCGCTGATCCAGGACGACCCGCACAACCGCACGCGCTTCGCCGTGATCGGCAAGGAGCCGGCCGGGCCGAGCGGGCATGACCAGACGTCGCTCATCGTATCGGTGAAGAACGAGCCGGGCGCGGTGTTCAAGCTGCTCGAGCCGCTCGCGCGGCACGGCGTGTCGATGACGCGCTTCGAGTCGCGCCCGGCGCGGGTCGGCACGTGGGAGTATTACTTCTACATCGACATCGAAGGGCACCGCGACGACGCCGCCGTCCAGCGCGCGCTCGCGGAGCTCGGCAAGAAGGCGGCATTCCTGAAGATTCTCGGTTCGTATCCGCGCGCGCGGTGATGCGCGTCGCGCTGCGCCGCGCGTCCCCGCAGTCGTGTTGGCCGCGTCGGCCGAAGTGGCAACGAGCGTAAAGCGACGGCTGGCGCAGGCGCGTGGCGGCCGACTTCGCGGCCCGGCCGCGCGCCTCGGGCAGGCGACCGTTCGATATTGACCCTTGCGCGCCCGGGCCCGTCCCGGACGCGCGTTACTTGGCTCTCGTCGTGTCAGGCTTTTCTTTCGACAAACTGGTGATTTTCGGCGTCGGGCTGATCGGCGGCTCGCTCGCGCTCGCATTGCGCGAAGGCGCGTCGGGCGGCAGGCGCGAGGTGGTCGGCGTCGGCCGCTCGGCGGCGTCGATCGAGCGCGCGCTCGCGCGGCGCGTGATCGACCGCGCGGCTGCGCTCGACGACGACGCGCAACTGCGCGACGCGCTTGCGGGCGCGGACCTCGTGCTGCTCGCGGCGCCCGTCGCGCAGACGGGGCCGCTTCTTGCGCGAATCGCGCCGTTTCTCGACGCATCGACGATCGTCACCGACGCAGGCAGCACGAAGTCGGACGTCGTCGCGGCCGCGCGCGCGGCGCTCGGCGCGCGGATCGGCCAGTTCGTGCCGGGGCACCCGATCGCCGGGCGTGAAGCGAGCGGCGTCGAAGCGGCGCTCGCCGATCTGTACGTCGGCCGCAATGTCGTGCTGTGTGCGCTGCCGGAGAATGCGCCGCACGCGCTCGCGCGCATCGAGGCGATGTGGCGCGCGGCGCGCGCCGACGTGCGCGCGATGAGCGCCGAGCGGCACGACCGCGTGTTCGCGGCGGTGAGCCATCTGCCGCACGTGCTGTCGTTCGCGCTCGTCGAGCAGATTCTCGGCGAATCCGACGCCGAGCTGAAGTTTTCGTATGCGGCGGGTGGTTTCCGCGATTTCACGCGCATCGCCGCGTCGAGCCCGGAAATGTGGCGCGATGTCTGCCTCGCGAACCGCGCGGCGCTCCTCGACGAGCTCGACGCGTACACCGCCGTGCTCGCGCGGTTGCGCGCGGCGATCGACGCGGGCGACGGCGCGGCGCTCGAAGCCGTGTTCGCGCGCTCGCGCGCCGCGCGCGCCGCATGGCGCGAGCGTGGCGCGAAGCCCGCTCCCGCTGTCCGTTCAGACACTCCTGGAACAGGATCTCACATGGAACATCTCGATCTCGGCCCGTTCTCCCATGCGCAAGGCACGGTGCGTCTGCCCGGCTCGAAGAGCATCTCGAACCGCGTGCTGCTGCTCGCGGCGCTCGCGGAGGGCGAGACGACCGTCACGAACCTGCTCGATTCCGACGATACGCGCGTGATGCTCGACGCGCTGGCGAAGCTCGGCGTGAAGCTGTCGCGCAACGGCGACACCTGCGTCGTCGGCGGCACGCGCGGCGCGTTCACCGCGAAGACCGCGGATCTCTTCCTCGGCAACGCGGGCACCGCGGTGCGGCCGCTGACTGCGGCGCTCGCGGTCAACGGCGGCGACTACCGGATCCACGGCGTGCCGCGGATGCACGAGCGCCCGATCGGCGACCTCGTCGACGGGCTGCGCCAGATTGGCGCGCAGATCGACTACGAAGGCAACGAGGGCTTCCCGCCGCTCAGGATCCGGCCCGCGGCGATTTCGGTCGACGCGCCGATCCGCGTGCGCGGCGACGTGTCGAGCCAGTTCCTGACCGCGCTCCTGATGACGTTGCCGCTCGTGAAGGCGAAGGATGGCGCGAGCGTCGTCGAGATCGACGGCGAGCTGATCTCGAAGCCGTACATCGAGATCACGATCAAGCTGATGGCGCGCTTCGGCGTGACGGTGGAGCGCGACGGCTGGCAGCGCTTCACGGTGCCGGCGGGCGTGCGCTACCGGTCGCCCGGCGCGATCATGGTGGAGGGCGACGCGTCGTCGGCGTCGTACTTCCTCGCGGCGGGCGCGTTGGGCGGCGGGCCGTTGCGCGTCGAGGGCGTTGGCCGCGCGAGCATCCAGGGCGACGTCGGCTTCGCGAACGCGCTGATGCAGATGGGCGCGAACGTGACGATGGGCGACGACTGGATCGAGGTGCGCGGCATCGGCCACGACCACGGCAAGCTCGCGCCGATCGACATGGACTTCAACCTGATTCCGGACGCTGCGATGACGATCGCCGTCGCCGCGCTGTTCGCCGGCGGCACGAGCACGCTGCGCAACATCGGTAGCTGGCGCGTGAAGGAGACCGACCGGATCGCCGCGATGGCGGCCGAACTGCGCAAGCTCGGCGCGACGGTCGAGGAGGGCGCCGACTATCTCGTCGTGACGCCGCCCGCGCAACTCGCGCCGAACGCGTCGATCGACACCTACGACGACCACCGGATGGCGATGTGCTTCTCGCTCGTGAGCCTGGGCGGCGTGCCCGTGCGCATCAACGATCCGAAGTGCGTCGGCAAGACGTTCCCCGACTATTTCGACCGTTTTCTGGCGCTCGCGACCGCGTGACGTCCGCATTGACCCGATGAAATCGACTCGACCTTTTCACCCGACCCCAGTTATCACGATCGACGGCCCGACGGCGTCCGGCAAGGGCACCGTCGCGGCGCTCGTCGCCGCGCACCTCGGCTTTCACCTGCTCGACAGCGGCGCGCTGTACCGGCTCGCGGCGCTCGCGAGCATCCGCTACCAGGTCGCGCCCGATGACGCCGATGCGCTCGCCAAGCTGGTCGACGGCCTGCACATCACGTTTCGCGAGGGCTGTGCTCAGCTCGACGGCATCGACGTGTCCGACGAGATCCGGGCGGAGGCGGTCGGCAACCGGGCGTCGGCGATCGCCGTCCACGCTCCGGTGCGCGCGGCGCTCGTCGCGCGGCAGCGCGCGTTCCGCAAGACGCCGGGGCTCGTCGCGGACGGCCGCGACATGGGGACGGTGATCTTTCCGGACGCGGTGCTGAAGGTGTTCCTGACGGCGAGCGTCGAGGCGCGCGCCGCGCGCCGGCATAAGCAATTGATGCAAAAAGGTTTTTCTGCTAGCATAGATAACTTGCTTCAGGATTTGCGCGAACGTGACGCACGCGACAGCAATCGCGCCGCCGCGCCGCTCAGGCCTGCGGCGGATGCCAGGCCCCTCGACACGTCGGCCTTGACGATCGAGCAATCGGTCGAACAGGTGCTCGCGTGGTATCGGGAGCTCGGCCAGCCCGCTTGAAAGAGGGGCGAAAGCGTAGGTAGTGGTGCTTCGCGCGACGCGCGAAGCGTGTGTTAAACCCTTAACCCCGTGTGGATTCGCGGGCGCGTCGCCAGCCGTTGCGGCCGGCGCGGGCGGTAGAGCGAAACCACGCACAAACCGATTTTTATGTCCGACCTGCAAACCTCCAACCCGAATACCGAATCCTTCGCGGCTCTGTTCGAAGAGTCGCTCACCCGCCAAGACATGCGCGCCGGCGAGGTGATCTCCGCCGAAGTCGTGCGTGTCGACCACAACTTCGTGGTCGTCAACGCAGGCCTCAAGTCCGAGGCTTACATTCCCATCGAGGAATTCCTGAACGATCAGGGCGAGGTTGAGGTCCAGGCGGGCGATTTCGTTTCCGTCGCGATCGACGCGCTGGAAAACGGCTACGGCGACACGATCCTGTCGCGCGACAAGGCGAAGCGCCTCGCTTCGTGGCTGTCGCTGGAAAAGGCGCTCGACAACAACGAACTCGTCACGGGCACGATCACCGGCAAGGTGAAGGGCGGCATGACGGTGATGGTCAACGGCATCCGCGCGTTCCTGCCGGGCTCGCTCGTCGACACGCGTCCCGTCAAGGACACGACCCCGTACGAAGGCAAGACGCTCGAATTCCGCGTGATCAAGCTCGACCGCAAGCGTAACAACGTCGTGCTGTCGCGCCGCGCGGTGATCGAAGCCACGCAGGGCGAAGAGCGCGCGAAGCTGCTCGAGACGCTCAAGGAAGGCGCGATCGTCAACGGCGTCGTCAAGAACATCACCGATTACGGCGCGTTCGTTGACCTCGGCGGCATCGACGGCCTGCTGCACATCACCGACATCGCATGGCGCCGCGTGCGTCACCCGAGCGAAGTCCTGTCGGTCGGCCAGGAAGTCACCGCGAAGATCCTCAAGTTCGACCAAGAGAAGAACCGCGTGTCGCTCGGCATCAAGCAGCTTGGCGATGATCCGTGGGAAGGCATCTCGCGCCGCTACCCGTCGGGCACGCGCCTGTTCGGCAAGGTCACGAACATCACCGATTACGGCGCGTTCGTCGAAGTGGAATCGGGCATCGAGGGCCTGGTGCACGTGTCGGAAATGGACTGGACGAACAAGAACGTCGCTCCGTCGAAGGTCGTTCAGCTCGGCGACGAAGTCGAAGTCATGGTGCTCGAGATCGACGAAGACCGTCGTCGTATCAGCCTCGGCATGAAGCAGTGCAAGCCGAATCCGTGGGACGACTTCAGCCGCAACTTCAAGAAGGGCGACAAGATCACGGGCGCGATCAAGTCGATCACCGATTTCGGCGTGTTCATCGGTCTGCCGGGCGGCATCGACGGCCTGGTCCACCTGTCGGACCTGTCGTGGAGCGAAGCGGGCGAAGAAGCGGTTCGCAAGTACAAGAAGGGCGACGAAGTCGAGGCAATCGTGCTCGGCATCGACGTCGAGAAGGAACGCATTTCGCTTGGCATCAAGCAGCTCGAAGGCGATCCGTTCAGCAACTACGTCGCGATGAACGACAAGGGCTCGATCGTCGACGGCGTCGTGAAGTCGGTCGATGCGAAGGGCGCGGTCATCACGCTGACGCCGGACGTCGAAGGCTACCTGCGCGCGTCGGAAATCTCGCAGGATCGCGTCGAAGACGCTCGCAACGTGCTGAAGGAAGGCGAGAAGGTCAACGCGATGGTGATCAACATCGATCGCAAGTCGCGCGGCATCAACCTGTCGATCAAGGCGAAGGATTCGGCCGAGCAGCAGGAAGCGATGCGCGGCCTGCAAGCCGATTCGAGCTCCGCCGCGACCGGTACGACCAACCTCGGCGCGCTGCTGAAGGCGAAGCTCGACGGCCAGAACCAGTAAGCCTCGCGAGGTCTGCTGAAGTATGACCAAATCCGAGTTGGTCGCCCAGTTGGCATCGCGATTTCCGCAGCTCGTGTTGAAGGATGCGGATTTCGCGGTGAAAACGATGCTTGATGCGATGTCCGACGCATTGTCGAAAGGGCATCGCATCGAAATTCGCGGCTTCGGCAGCTTCGGTCTGAACCGTCGCCCGGCGCGCGTCGGGCGCAATCCGAAGTCGGGGGAGAAGGTGCAGGTGCCCGAGAAGCGCGTGCCGCACTTCAAGCCAGGCAAGGAATTGCGCGAGCGCGTCGACGGCCGCGCCGGCGAGCCGTTGAAGAACGACGAGCCGGAAGACGGCCAGTGACGGTTCCGTCGCAGCCGAGGTCGAGCCAGCATGGCTGAAAGAAAGCGCCCCTTGCGGGGCGCTTTTTCTTTGGGTGCGCCACGCGCGTTTCGCGAAGCGCGTCAAGCGCCGCGCAAGCGATTCACGAAGCGCGAAACGCTTCCTTTACAATACGGGGCGCCCGAGACGCTGCGAAGGGGAGTCGCATGCGCCGCCGAACAATCTCAGTCAAAGAGAGGGAGTCATGAAGTTCATCGTCTGGTTGATCCGTGTGCTGGTGTTCGTGCTGCTGCTCGTGCTCGCGTTGGCGAATACGCAAAGCGCGACGCTGAATTTCCTCGCCGGCTACAACTGGCAGGCTCCGCTGATCCTGATCGGTCTCGCGTTCTTCGGCGTCGGGCTGATCGCGGGGTTGCTGTCGGCATTGCCCGCGATCTTCCGGATGCGGATGGAGAACGGCCGCCTGAAGCGCGACTTGCGCGCCGTGCGCGAGAACCCGGCCGTCGTCGACCAGCCGCCGATGCCGCCCGTCATTTAACGATGCCGACGCCGCGCACGATGCGCGGCCCAGGTTTTTTTCGACACACGTTGCATGGATCTCGATTTCTGGTGGCTGCTCGCCATTCCCGTCGCGTTCGCGCTCGGCTGGATGGCGTCGCGCTACGACCTCAACAAGCTGCTGTCCGAGAGCGCGAACCTGCCGCGCTCGTATTTCCGCGGCCTGAATTTCCTGCTGAACGAGCAGCCGGACAAAGCGATCGACGCGTTCATCGAAGTCGCGAAGCTCGACCCAGAAACGGTCGAGCTGCACTTCGCGCTCGGCAACCTGTTTCGCCGCCGCGGCGAAACGGACCGCGCGATCCGCGTTCATCAGAACCTCTTGAGCCGCAACGATCTGCCCGTGAACGAGCGCGACCACGCGCTCTTCGAGCTCGGCCAGGATTTCCTGAAGGCGGGCTTGCTCGATCGCGCGGAAGAGACGTTCCGCATGCTCGCCGAAGGCGACTACGCGCTCGACGCGCAGCGCGCGCTCCTCACGATCTACGAGATCGAGAAGGACTGGAACAAGTCGATCGACACCGCGACGCGGATCGAATCGATGGGCGCGCCGCGTCTTGTGACGGAGATTGCGCAGTTCCATTGCGAGCTTGCGCAGGATGCGCTGCAGCGCAAGAACGCCGAGCTCGCGGCCGGGCATCTGCGCGACGCGCTCGCGGTGAATCCGCAGAACGCGCGCGCGGCGATCCTGTCGGGCGACGCGGCCGCCGCGGCGGGCGACCATCGCGCGGCGATCGAGCACTGGCGCCGGATCGAGACGCAGAATCCCGCGTACCTGCCGCTCGTCGCCGACAGGCTGATGAAATCTTACACGGCGCTCGATCGGGCGGCCGAAGGCGCCGAACTGCTGACGGGCTATGCGCAGCGCTATCCGTCGAACGATCTGCTCGACGTCGTCTATCAGTACGTCGCGCAACTGCGCGGCAACGGCGTCGCGCACGCGCTCGCACGTTCGCAGATGGAAAAGGCGCCGAACCTGTCCGGCATGCTGCATCTGCTCGACGCGCAGATCGCCGCGGCCGACGAGCCGCGCCGCGCGGAGCTCGAGATGATGCGCGCGCTCGTCAGGCAGCGCACCAAGAATCTGCCACGATATACATGCCAGAATTGCGGTTTCCGGGCGCGCCTCTTCTATTGGCAGTGTCCTGGATGCAGCGGCTGGGAAACCTATGCGCCGCGGCGCGTCGAACCCGCCGTTGCGTAATGGGGCGGTAATGGGGCGGTAATGGGGCAGGCCGCGCGGGCCGGCGCGACGCCGCCTGCGGCCTGAACCGGGCGGACGCCGTCCGCTCGAGCGAATCATCGGAATACTTATGAAGATCACCATCATCGGCACGGGCTATGTGGGCCTCGTCACCGGCGCGTGTCTCGCCGAGATCGGCCACGACGTGTTCTGCCTCGACGTCGATCCCCGCAAGATCGACATCCTGAACAACGGCGGCATGCCGATTCACGAACCCGGGCTGCAGGAAATCATCGCGCGCACCCGAGCGGCGGGACGCATCACGTTCTCGACCGACGTCGCGGCGAGCGTCGCGCACGGCGAGATCCAGTTCATTGCGGTCGGCACGCCACCCGACGAGGACGGCTCCGCGGACCTGCAATACGTGCTCGAGGCGGCGCGCAGCATCGGCCGCCACATGACGGGCTACAAGGTGATCGTCGACAAGTCGACGGTGCCCGTCGGCACCGCGCAGCGCGTGCACGCGGTGATCGACGAGGCGCTCGCGGCGCGCGGCCTCGCGGGCAGCGCCGGGCATCGCTTCTCGGTCGTGTCGAATCCCGAGTTCCTGAAGGAGGGGGCGGCCGTCGACGATTTCATGCGGCCCGACCGGATCATCATCGGCGTCGACGACGACGCGGCGGGCGCGATCGCCCGCGAGAGGATGAAGAAGCTCTACGCGCCGTTCAACCGCAATCACGAGCGCACGATCTACATGGACGTGCGCTCGGCCGAGTTCTCGAAATACGCGGCGAACGCGATGCTCGCGACGCGCATCTCGTTCATGAACGAGATGTCGAATCTCGCGGACCGCGTCGGCGCCGACATCGAGGCGGTGCGGCGCGGGATCGGCTCCGATCCGCGGATCGGCTATCACTTCCTGTATGCGGGCGTCGGCTACGGCGGCTCGTGCTTTCCGAAGGACGTGCAGGCGCTCATCCGCACCGCGAGCGAGAACGGTCAGCCGCTCAGGATTCTCGAGGCGGTCGAGGACGTGAACCACGCGCAGAAGAACGTGCTGCTCGACAAGATCGCGCAGCGCTACGGCGCCGATCTGGCGGGCCGCACGTTCGCCGTCTGGGGGCTTGCGTTCAAGCCGAACACCGACGACATGCGCGAAGCGCCGAGCCGGCGCCTGATCGCGTCGCTGCTCGCGCGCGGCGCGACGGTGCGCGCGTACGATCCCGTCGCGCTCGACGAGGCGCGGCGCGTGTTCGCGCTCGATCTGCACGACGGGCCCGACGCGCTCGCGCGGCTCGCGTTCGTCGATTCGGCCGACGATGCGCTCGCGGGCGCGGACGCGCTCGTCATCGTCACCGAATGGAAGGAATTCAAGAGCCCGGACTTCGCGCATCTGAAATCGGTGCTGAAGGCGCCCGTGATCTTCGACGGCCGCAACCTGTACGAACCCGACGCGATGGCCGAGCTCGGCATCGATTACCACGCCATTGGACGCCCCTATGTCGAGCCTTTCTCTTCCGAGCGCGGATAAGCGCGCGGCGCTCGCCGCGACCGCGCGCGCCGTGCCGCGCGAGCAGATCGCGAAATCGCGCGTGCTCGTCGTCGGCGACGTGATGCTCGATCGCTATTGGTTCGGCAACGTCAACCGGATCTCGCCCGAGGCGCCCGTGCCCGTCGTGCACGTGCAGCGGCAGGAGGAACGGCTGGGCGGCGCGGCGAACGTCGCGCGCAACGCGGTGACGCTCGGCGGCCAGGCGGGCCTGCTGTGCGTCGTCGGGCGCGACGAGCCGGGCGAGCGGATCGTCGAGCTGCTCGGCGAGAGCGGCGTGACGCCGTATCTCGAGCGCGATCCGTCGCTGCCGACGACGATCAAGCTGCGCGTGCTCGCGCAGCAGCAGCAATTGCTGCGCGTCGACTTCGAGGCGTCGCCGACGCACGAGGTGCTGCTCGCGGGGCTCGCGCGCTTCGACGCGCTGCTGCCGTCATACGACGTCGTGCTGATGTCCGACTACGCGAAGGGCGGGCTCACGCACGTGACGACGATGATCGCGAAGGCGCGCGCGGCGGGCAAGCCCGTGCTCGTCGATCCGAAGGGCGCCGACTGGGCGCGCTATCGCGGCGCGTCGCTGATCACGCCGAACCGCGCGGAGTTGCGCGAGGTCGTCGGGCGGTGGACGTCCGAGGACGATCTGCGCGCGCGCGTCACGAAGCTGCGCGAAGCGCTTGCGCTCGACGCGCTGCTGCTCACGCGCTCGGAAGAGGGGATGACGCTCTTCTCGAACGACGGGGAACTGCACGTGAGCGCGCTCGCGCGCGAAGTGTACGATGTGTCGGGCGCGGGCGACACGGTGATCGCGACCGTCGCGACGATGCTCGGCGCCGGGCTGCCGCTCGTCGAAGCGGTGGTGCTGGCGAATCGCGCGGCGGGCATCGTGGTCGGCAAGCTCGGCACCGCGACCGTCGAGTACGACGAACTGTTTCATTGAACGACACCGGCGCGCGCCGCCCGCGCGCCATACGCACACTCTCATCGGCAGAACGATCATGACTCTCATCGTTACCGGCGCGGCCGGCTTCATCGGCGCGAACATCGTCAAGGCGCTGAACGAGCGCGGCGAGACGCGCATCATCGCGGTCGACAACCTGACGCGCGCGGACAAGTTCAGGAACCTCGTCGATTGCGAGATCGACGACTATCTCGACAAGACCGAATTCGTCGAGCGCTTCGCGCGCGGCGACTTCGGCAAGGTGCGCGCGGTATTCCACGAAGGCGCCTGCTCGGACACGATGGAAACCGACGGCCGCTACATGATGGACAACAACTTCCGCTACAGCCGCGCGGTGCTCGACGCGTGCCTCGCGCAGGGCGCGCAGTTCCTGTATGCGTCGTCGGCCGCGATCTACGGCGGCTCGAGCCGCTTCGTCGAGGAGCGCGAGGTCGAGGCGCCGCTCAACGTGTACGGCTATTCGAAGTTCCTGTTCGATCAGGTGATCCGCCGCGTGATGCCGAGCGCGAAGAGCCAGATCGCGGGCTTTCGCTACTTCAACGTGTACGGGCCGCGGGAGTCGCACAAGGGGCGCATGGCGTCAGTCGCGTTCCACAACTTCAACCAGTTCCGCGCCGAGGGCAAGGTCAAGCTGTTCGGCGAGTACAACGGCTACGGCCCGGGCGAGCAGACGCGCGATTTCGTGTCGGTCGAGGACGTTGCGAGGGTGAACCTGTATTTCTTCGATCATCCGGAGAAGTCGGGCATCTTCAATCTCGGCACCGGCCGCGCGCAGCCGTTCAACGACATCGCGACGACGGTCGTCAACACGCTGCGCGCGCTCGAAGGCAAGTCCGCGCTCACGCTCGCCGAGCAGGTCGAGCAGGGGCTCGTCGAATACGTGCAGTTTCCGGACGCGCTGCGCGGCAAATACCAGTGCTTCACGCAGGCCGACCAGACGAAGCTGCGCGCGGCCGGCTACGATGCGCCGTTCCTGACGGTGCAGGAAGGCGTCGATCGCTACGTTCGTTGGCTGTTCGGCCAACTGTAAGCGGCGCGCCCGCCTCCTTAGACTGGGTCTCACGGTCGGCAGCCGCCGGCCGTTTTTCCACGGAGATCCAGATGCTGAAGAAACTTCTCGCGACGGTCGCGCTGTGCGCCGCGGCCGCGCACGGATGGGCTGCCGTCGACGTCAACGTCGCGAACGACGATGCGCTTCGCGGCATCAGGGGCATCGGCCCGGCGAAAGCCAAGGCGATCGTCGACGAGCGGGCCGCGCACGGCCCGTTCAAGGACGCGGCCGATCTCGCGCACAGAGTGAAGGGCATGGGCGGCAAGACGGTCGAGCGCTTGCAGGCCGAGGGCCTCGCGATCGGTGCGGCCCGCGCGCCCGCCGCAGCCGCGGCGCCGCAGAAAGCGGCGGCGGCCGGCAAGAGATAATCCGGGCTGCTGACGATTCTGGTGCTGGTGGCCTCTCGCAATCGAGCGGCCGGCGGCAGGGTGATGCCTCCTTCAGGCGCCGCTTCGGCGGCGAATTCCCGCGGCGCATGCCGCGGGCTTTTTGCATGGCCGCCACGCAGCGTACTCGCGCGTGCGTATGTCGCGCGGGCCTCGGCTGGCGCGGCAATCATGAACGTCGGGCGGCTCGCGCACGTCGAGCACATCGAGCGCCGGAAGGCCGGACGCTTTCGGCGGCAGGCTTGATGGCCATCGGCGCGCATGTTTCTCCGCTGGTTTACAATCGACCCGTTCATCGGCATCGGATAAACGTGACGTTCATGGCTTACAAAACTATCGAAGACACGATCGGCAATACGCCGCTCGTGCAACTCGTCCGCTTGCCGGACGACGAGATTCGCGAGCGCAACAACGTGATTCTCGCGAAGCTGGAAGGCAACAATCCGGCGGGCTCGGTGAAGGACCGTCCCGCGCTGTCGATGATCCGCAAGGCGGAAGAGCGCGGCACGATCAAGCCGGGCGACACGCTGATCGAGGCGACGAGCGGCAACACCGGCATCGCGCTCGCGATGGCGGCGGCGATCCGCGGCTACAAGATGGTGCTGATCATGCCGGAGGATCTGTCCGTCGAGCGTCGTCAGAGCATGGCCGCGTATGGCGCGGAGATCGTGCTGACGCCGGTGAAGGGCGGCATGGAATTCGCGCGCGACCTCGCCGACCAGATGCAGCGCGAAGGCAAGGGCGTGATTCTCGACCAGTTCGCGAATCCGGACAATCCGCTCGCGCATTACGAAGGCACCGGCCCCGAAATCTGGCGCGAGACCGAGGGCCGCATTACGCACTTCGTATCCGCGATGGGCACGACGGGCACGATCATGGGCACGTCGCGGTATCTGAAGGAAAGGAATGCGAACGTCGAGATCGTCGGCGCACAGCCCGACGAGGGCTCGCGCATTCCCGGTATCCGCAAGTGGCCGGAAGCGTATCTGCCGAAAATTTTCGATCGCAGCCGCATCGATCGCGTCGAGAACGTGAGCCAGGCCGCGTCCGAAGCGATGGCGCGCAAGCTCGCGGCCGTCGAAGGCATCTTCTGCGGCATCTCGTCGGGCGGCGCATGCGAAGTCGCACTGCGCGTCGCGCGGCAGGTCGAGAATGCGACGATCGTGTTCGTCGTCTGCGACCGCGGTGATCGTTATCTGTCGACGGGAGTGTTCCCCGCGTAACGCACGGCGCCGTCTCGCAGGCACGTGAAAAAAAGCGCTGCTCAAGCAGCGCTTTTTTTCATTCCGGCGATTGCGCGCTCCGCGCCGCGTCGGCGTCACTCGGACGACGGCTGCGCCGCGGGCGCCGCGGGTGCGGCATCGGCAGGCGCCGACGTCAGCGCGCCGCTCGCTTCCATTTGTGCCTTCACGCGCTCGCCCAGTTGATAGACGGCGAGCGCATAGAAGAAGCTGCGGTTGTAGCGGGTCAGCACGTAGAAATTCTGCAGTCCGAGCTTGTATTCGGTTGTGCGGCCGGGCGTCGGCAGATCGATCACGGTGACGGGCGTGCTCGCCTCCGATGCGATGTTGACGGACGCCTCGTCGAGCACGAGGCCCGCGCGCAGCAACTGCGACAGCGCCCAGTGCGGCTCGGGCCGGCCGTCGGCCGCCGCTTGCGCGACGCCCTGGCTGCCCGTATCGGGCGCGATGTTCCATACCACCGGCCGGCTGGTTTCCCAGCCGTGCTGCTTCAGATAGTTCGCGACGCTGCCGATCGCGTCGGCCTGGCTCGCGCGCAGATCGATGTGGCCGTTGCCGTCGTAATCGACCGCGTAATCGCGGATGCTGCTCGGCAGGAACTGTGGAATGCCGATCGCGCCTGTGTACGAGCCGAGCACGCTCGTCGGGTCGAGCTGGCTGTCGCGCGTCCATACGAGGAAGTCTTCGAGGTTCTTGCGGAACGTCGCCTGCCGCGCGTCGCGATTCGGCGTGTCCGGATAGTCGAAGGCAAGCGTCGTCAGCGCATCGAGTGTGCGGAAGTTGCCCATGTAGCGGCCGTAGATCGTCTCGACGCCGATGATGCCGACGATCACCTCGGGCGGCACGCCGAATTCCGTGGACGCGCGCTGCAGCGTGCCCTGGTTCGCGCGCCAGAACTTCACGCCGGCGTTCACGCGCACCGCGTCGAGAAAGCGCGACTGGTAGACGCGCCAGTTCTTGACGGTGGGCGACGGCGCGGGCATCACGAGCTTCGCGGCGGTCGCCGAGTAGCTCACGCGCGCGAACAGCGCATGCAGCGCGTTGGCGTCGAAGTCGTGGCGTGCGACCATGTCGGCGATGAACGCGTCGATCTTCGCATTGTTCGCGTAGCGCTGCGGAACGATTTCTTCTTCGAACGTCTGTCCTTGCGGCGCGCTTGGCTGCGGCTGCGCTTGCGCGACGACGGCCGCGGCGGGCTGCGTTTGCGCGACGGCGGCTGACGCGAAGAGCGTCGCGGCGAGCGACAGCGCGGCGAGCGGGAGGCGAAGACGGAAAGCGAGCGAGACGGGTGCGGCAGGCTGGTGGAAGGTCATGTCGAAGCAAAGCGGACGAGACGGATGATTTCGGGGCAGTATAACCGACACGCCCGTCGCGCCGGCCCGGCGCGGGGCGCGATGTGGTAAGTTAGCGGCGAACTTCGCACCAGACGATATCGCGGACATCCTTGACGGAGACCTGCGGCGCGCACCGGCCGCGTCGCGGAACGAGCTTATGCCAACGGCCTTTTACACGCACCCCGACTGCCTGCTGCACGAGATGGGGGAGTGGCATCCCGAGTCGCCGGCGCGACTGTCGGCGATCCAGGATCAACTGATCGCGAGCCGCATCGACGATCTGATCGTCCACGAGACGGCGCCGTTTGCGAGCGAGACGGCGCTGGCCCGCGTGCACACGCAGGCGCACATCGACTACATCCGCAGCCGGATTCCGAAGGAAGGGTACGTCGAGATCGATCCCGACACGTCGCTGAACCGCTACACGTGGCGCGCGGCGCTGCGCGCGGCGGGCGCGGCCGTCGAGGCGACGGATGCGGTGCTCGAGGGCCGCTACGACAACGCGTTCTGCAGCGTGCGTCCGCCCGGCCATCATGCGGAGCCCGCGCGCGCGATGGGTTTTTGTTTCTTCAACAACGTCGCGATCGCCGCGCGCCACGCGCTCGAGACTCATGGTCTCGAGCGCGTGGCGATCATCGATTTCGACGTCCATCACGGCAACGGCACCGAGGCCGCATTCGCGAACGACGAGCGCGTGCTGATGTGCAGCTTCTTCCAGCATCCGCTGTATCCGTTTTCGGGCGTCGACCATCAGGCGCCGAACATGGTCAATCTGCCGATGGCCGCGCGCACGAACGGGATGGCGGTGCGCGAGGCGGTCGATCTGATGTGGCTGCCGCGGCTCGACGCGTTCAGGCCGCAGATGCTGTTCGTGTCGGCGGGGTTCGACGCGCATCGCGAGGACGACATCGGCGGGATGGGGCTCGTCGAAGCCGACTACGAGTGGATCACGCAGCAGATCTGCGAAGTCGCGCGGCGGCATGCGCAAGGCCGGATCGTGAGCTGCCTCGAAGGCGGCTACAACCTGTCCGCGCTCGGGCGAAGCGTGGTCGCGCATCTGCGCGTGCTCGCGCAGGTGTGAGCGCGTAGGGCGCGCATCGCGGACGGCACGGGCGCCGATGCTCGATGTCGAGCCGCGGAGCGCCGCCGTGTGCAGGCGTGTCCGCACGAACCGGTCGGCGCGCTTCCTGACGTCCCTGCCTCAACCGCGCGCCGGCGCGCGCGCGACGATCCAGTCGATCAGCGCGCCGATCACGCGCTCACGTTCCAGATCGTTCATCGTCTCGTGATAGTTGCCTTCGTACAGCGTGAGCGTGCGGTCGGGCGAGCCGACGTGCCGGCCGAAATCGCGGCTGCCGTCGGGCTCGGTCAGCTTGTCGGCGGTGCCGTGATAGACGAGGACGGGGACGCGCAGCGCCGCGCGGCCGGCCTCGATTCGCCGCATCGCGCCGAGAATCTCGGCGCCCGTGCGCGCCGGCACCGAGCCGTGGTGGACGAGCGGATCGGCGCGGTTCGCGGCGACCACGGCCGGATCGCGCGACAGCAGCGCGGCGTCGATCTTGATCGCCGGAAAGCGAGGCCACACGCGGCTGATGAAGCGGCTCATCGCGAGCATCCACTTCGGCACGTCGCGTCCGGGCGCGAGCGCGGGGCTCGACAGGATCAGGCCCGCCAGGCCCGGGCGGCGCGCGGCCGCGCGTTCGACCGCGTAGAGCGCGGCGATCGCGCCGCCCATGCTGTGTCCCATCAGGAAGAGCGGCGTGTTCTCGCGCGCGGCGCTCGCGACGAGTGCGTCCGCGTCTTCCAGATACCGATCGAAGCGCTCGGCCCATGCGCGTTCGCCGGGCGAATGCCCGTGCCCGCGCAGATCGATTGCGACGGCCTCGATGCCCGCCGCGTTCAGCCGTTCGGCGAGCGCCTGGTAGCGGCCCGCGTGCTCGGCGAGCCCGTGCACGAGCGCGACGGTCGCGCGCGGCGCCGCGCACGGGGACGCGGCCGCGGGCCAGCGGTAGGACGCGAGCTCGAGCCCGTCGGCGGTACGCAGGCGCCCGCGCTGAGGGGCGGTGCCGGAATCGGCGGCTAAGCGGGGCGAAGTCGAAGCGGCTGCGTCCATGGCGGGCGTCTCCGGCGTGTCGTTATGAGGGATGGGCTCGATCATAGACGCCGTCCGTGACGGCCCGCGCGGGCGTCGTCCTCTAATCGCCTTTGGTTATGAAAAGTTGGAAATCGATTATTAAGAGAAATGTGACGAATGCGGTAAACTCGCGGGCTATTCCCAAGATGCGGCGGCGGTCGACAGCGAAGCCCGGCACATCCGGCTGCGCCGTTCCGCCGTTTTTTACATGATCGAAATTCGCAACCTTTCGCAGCGTTTCGAGGGGCCTCGCGGCTGGATCGAGGCGCTGCACAACGTCAATCTGACGATTCCGCAGGGCGAGGTATTCGGCATCATCGGCCGCAGCGGCGCGGGCAAGAGCACGCTCGTGCGCACGATCAACCTGCTCACGCGGCCGTCCGAAGGCAGCGTGTTCGTCGGCGGGCGCGACCTGACGCAATTGTCGGCCGGCGAGCTGCGCGGCGCGCGGCGCGACATCGGGATGATCTTCCAGCACTTCAACCTGCTGTCGTCGCGCACGGTGTTCGACAACATCGCGCTGCCGCTAGAGCTCGCCGGCGTGAAGCGCGCGGAGATCGAGGCGACCGTGCTGCCGCTGCTCGATCTCGTCGGCCTCGCCGCGCAGAAGGACCGCTATCCGGCGCAGATCAGCGGCGGGCAGAAGCAGCGCGTCGGCATCGCGCGCGCGCTCGCGAGCAAGCCGAAGGTGCTGCTGTCCGACGAAGCGACGTCCGCGCTCGACCCCGAGACGACGCGCGCGATCCTCGACCTGCTCCGGCGCATCAACCGCGAGCTCGGCCTCACGATCGTCCTCATCACGCACCAGATGGAAGTGATCAAGGACGTGTGCGATCGCGTCGCGGTGCTCGACGCCGGGCGCGTCGTCGAGGAGGGCAACGTGATCGACGTGTTCATGCGCCCGCATCACGAAGTCACGCGCGCGCTGATCGGCGACGTGATCGCGCAGGAGCTGCCGCCCGCGATGAAGGCGCGCGTTGCCGAGCGCCTGAAGACGGGCTCGGGCCATCTGTTGCGCCTCGCGTTCACGGGCTCGGGCGTCGACCAGCCGATCCTCTCCGAGACGATCAGGCGCTACGAGCTGGACTTCAACATCCTGCACGGCCAGATCGACGAGATCCAGGGGCGCGCGTTCGGTTCGCTCGCGGTGCTCGCCACCGGCGAGCCGGGCAAGGTGGGGCAGGCGTTCGCGTATCTGCGCGAGCAGGGCGTGGTCGTCGAGGAGCTTTCGTATGTTGAGTGAAATGTTCGATATGTTCGTGCAGTCGTTCTGGGAGACGCTGATCATGGTCGGCATTTCCGGAGCGGTCGGCGCGCTCGTCGGCCTGCCGCTCGGTGTGCTGCTCTATCTCACCGACCGCCAGGGCGTGCTGCAGAATCTCGCGGTGAACCGCGTGCTGGGCGGCATCGTCAACGCGGTGCGCTCGACGCCGTTCATCATCCTGCTCGTCGCGGTGATTCCGTTCACGCGCCTCGCCGTCGGCTCGTCGATCGGCACCGCGGCGGCCGTCGTGCCGCTCACGATCGCGGCGGCGCCCTTCATCGCGCGGCTCGTCGAGACGGCGCTGCGCGAAGTCGACCGCGGCCTCATCGAAGCCGCGCAGGCGATGGGCGCGACGACGGGCCAGATCGTGTTCAAGGTGCTGCTGCCCGAATCGCTGCCGGGCATCGTCGCGGGGCTCACGATCACGTTCGTGTCGCTCGTCGGCTATTCGGCGATGGCGGGCGCGATCGGCGGCGGCGGCCTGGGCGACCTCGGCATCCGCTACGGCTATCAGCGCTATCTGCCCGAAGTGATGTGGACGGTCGTCGCGATCCTGATCGTGTTCGTGCAGATCGTGCAGTCGTTCGGCGACTGGCTCGTGCGGCGCCTGAGCCACAAGTGACGCGATCGGCAATCGAAGACGAACGAGCGCCGCGCAACGCGACACGCGACGGCGCCGCAACCGCTGAGGAGATCCGAAGATGCAACGAAGAATGATGCTGAAGCTCGCCGCCGCGCTCGGCGCGGCCGCGTGCGTCGCGAGCGCGCAGGCGCAGGCGCAGACGATCAAGGTCGGCGTGACGGGCGGCCCGCATGCGCAGGTGATGGAGGAAGTGAGGAAGGTCGCGGCGAGGAGCGGGCTCGACATCCGTATCGTCGAATTCTCCGATTACGTGCAGCCGAACGCGGCGCTCGCGGCGGGCGACCTCGACGCGAACAGCTACCAGCATGCCCCGTATCTCGAAGCGCAGGTGAAGGACCGCGGCTACAGGATCGTCAAGGTCGCGGACACCGTGACGTTCCCGATGGGCATCTATTCGAAGCGCGTGAAGTCGCTCGCGGCGCTGCAATCGGGCGCGCGTATCGCGATCCCGAACGATCCGACGAACGGCGGCCGCGCGCTGTTGCTGCTGCAGAAGCAGGGCCTGCTGAAGCTGCGCGACGGCGCGGGCCTGAAGGCGACGCGCTTCGACGTCGTCGACAACCCCAAGCAGTTGAAGATCGTCGAGCTCGATGCCGCGCAGATCCCGCGCTCGCTCGCCGACGTCGACGCGGCCGCGATCAACACGAACTACGCGATGGAAGCCGGCCTGAAGCCGAAGCAGGACGCGATCGCAATCGAGGGCCCGAATGGCCCGTACGCGAACATTCTCGCGGTGCGCGCCGAAGACAAGGACAAGCCGTGGGTCGCGAAGCTCGTCGCCGCATACCGGTCGCCCGACGTGAAGCGCTTCATCGAGCGCCGGTTCGGCGGCGCGGTGATCGCCGCATGGTAGGAGGAATAAGGGATGCCGCCGATTAGAGGCGAAAATCGAAAGCCCGGGCTTGGCGTCCGGGTTTTTTCTCTTTTAAAATAGAACGACCGTTCGCTATTATCGGCATGCCGCAAGGGGGCGCTATCCTCGGCGCAGCCGCAAATTGAATGACCGGCGTCGCCGCCGCGTCAGCGAGCCACGCTATAAAATGGCCGCTGATCGTATTCGTAACTTTGGAGCGTGTGCATGAAAATCCTGGTGCCAGTGAAAAGAGTGGTCGATTACAACGTGAAGGTCCGCGTGAAGTCGGATGGCACGGGCGTCGATATCGCGAACGTGAAGATGTCGATGAACCCGTTCGACGAGATCGCCGTTGAAGAAGCGGTGCGCCTGAAGGAAGCGGGCGTGGCGACCGAGGTGATCGCGGTGTCGGTGGGCGTCGCGCAGGCTCAGGAAACGCTTCGCACGGCGCTCGCGATCGGCGCGGACCGCGCGATTCTCGTCGAATCGAACGACGAGGTGCAGCCGCTTTCCGTCGCGAAGATCCTGAAGGCGCTGGTCGACAAGGAGCAGCCGCAGCTCGTGATCCTCGGCAAGCAGGCGATCGACGACGATTCGAACCAGACGGGCCAGATGCTCGCCGCGCTCGCGAACCTGCCGCAGGCGACGTTCGCGTCGAAGGTGACGGTAGCCGACGGCAAGGCTACCGTCGCGCGCGAAGTGGACGGCGGCGCGGAAACGCTGTCGCTGACGCTGCCGGCGGTGGTGACGACGGACTTGCGCCTGAACGAGCCGCGCTACGTGACGTTGCCGAACATCATGAAGGCGAAGAAGAAGCCGCTGGAGACGGTGAAGCCGGAAGACCTGGGCGTGGACGTCGCGCCGCGTCTGAAGACGCTGAAGGTGGTGGAGCCGCCGAAGCGCGCGGCGGGCGTGAAGGTCGCGGACGTGAAGACGCTGGTCGAGAAGCTGAAGACCGAAGCCAAGGTGCTGTAAGGGGAGCGCAAAGAGATGACGATTCTGGTGATTGCGGAACATGACAACGCGTCGATCAAGGCAGCCACGCTGAACACGGTGGCCGCGGCAACGAAGATCGGCGGCGACATTCACGTGCTGGTCGCGGGCCACGACGCGCAGGGCGCGGCGGACGCGGCGGCGAAGATCGCGGGCGTATCGAAGGTGCTGCTGGCCGACGCGCCGCAGCTCGCGGACGGTCTCGCGGAAAACGTCGAGGCGACCGCGCTGAACGTCGCGAAGGACTACTCGCACATCCTCGCGCCGGCAACGGCCTACGGCAAGAACATCGCGCCGCGGATCGCGGCGAAGCTGGACGTCGCGCAGATCTCGGACATCACGGCGGTCGATTCGGCCGACACGTTCGAGCGCCCGATCTACGCGGGCAACGCGATCGCGACGGTGCAGTCGGGTGATCCGATCAAGGTGATCACGGTGCGCGCGACGGGCTTCGATCCGGTCGCGGCGGAAGGCGGCAGCGCGTCGGTCGAGAAGATCGACGCGGCGGCGGACGCGGGCATCTCGCAGTTCGTGAGCCGCGAAGTGACGAAGCTCGATCGTCCGGAGCTGACGAGCGCGAGCATCATCGTGTCGGGCGGCCGGGGCCTCGGCAGCGGCGAGAACTACACGAAGGTGCTGGAGCCGCTGGCGGACAAGCTGCAGGCGGCGCTGGGCGCGTCGCGCGCGGCGGTGGACGCGGGCTACGTGCCGAACGACTATCAGGTGGGCCAGACGGGCAAGATCGTCGCGCCGCAGTTGTACATCGCGGTGGGTATCTCGGGCGCGATCCAGCACCTGGCGGGGATGAAGGATTCGAAGGTGATCGTCGCGATCAACAAGGATCCGGAAGCGCCGATCTTCAGCGTGGCCGATTACGGCCTCGTCGGCGATCTGTTCACGCTCGTGCCGGAACTCGTGAACGAGCTCGGCTGACACGTTCAGCAGCCGGCGCGCGTCGCGTTCAACGCACGAGCCAGTCGAACATGAGCAAAGGGGCGCGGCGAGCGCCCCTTTTCACACCATAAGCAGACCAGGAGAGGAGCACCATGAGCTATACCGCACCCGTCAAGGACATGCTGTTCGTGATGAAGGAACTGGCCGGCATCGACGCGGTCGCGAAGCTGCGCGGCTACGAGGACGCCGGCTTCGACACGGCGCAGGCCGTGCTCGACGAATCGGCGAAGTTCTGCGGCGAGGTGCTCGCGCCGCTGAACATCGAGGGCGACAAGAACCCGAGTAGCTGGAAGGACGGCGCCGTCACGGCGACGCCCGGCTTCAAGGATGCGTTCCGCCAGTTCGCCGAAGGCGGCTGGCAGGGGCTCCAGCATCCGACCGAATACGACGGCCAGGGCCTGCCGAAGCTGATCGCGACGCCGTGCATCGAGATGCTGAACGCATCGAACCTGTCGTTCGCACTGTGTCCGCTCCTGACCGACGGCGCAATCGAAGCGCTCCTCACGGCCGGCACCGACGAACAGAAATCCCGCTACGTGCCGAAGCTCATCGCGGGCGTTTGGACGGGCACGATGAACCTCACCGAGCCGCAGGCGGGCTCCGACCTCGCGCTCGTGCGCTCGCGCGCGGAGCCGCAGCCCGACGGCTCGTACAAGGTGTTCGGCACGAAGATCTTCATCACGTGGGGCGAACACGACATGGCGGACAACATCGTCCACCTCGTGCTCGCGCGCACGCCGAACGCGCCCGAAGGCGTGAAGGGCATTTCGCTGTTCATCGTGCCCAAGTTCCTCGTCAACGAAGACGGCAGCCTCGGCGCGCGCAACGACGTGCATTGCGTGTCGATCGAGCACAAGCTCGGCATCAAGGCGAGCCCGACTGCGGTGCTGCAGTACGGCGACCACGGCGGCGCGATCGGCTATCTCGTCGGCGAAGAGAACCGCGGCCTCGAGTACATGTTCATCATGATGAACGCGGCGCGCTTCGGCGTCGGGATGCAGGGGATCGGCGTCGCCGAGTGCGCGTACCAGAAGGCCGCCGAGTTCGCGAAGGAGCGCGTGCAGAGCCGTCCCGTCGACGGCTCCGCAAAGCAGTCGGTGACGATCATCCATCACCCGGACGTGCGCCGGATGCTCGCGACGATGCGCGCGCTGACGGAAGGCGCGCGCGCACTGTCCTACGTCGCCGCCGCGCATAGCGATCACGCGCACCGCGCGGCCGACGAAGGCGTGCGTGCGAAGCATCAGGCGATCTACGAGTATCTGGTGCCGATCGTGAAGGGCTGGAGCACCGAGATGGTCAACGAGGTCGCGAGCCTCGGCATCCAGGTGCACGGCGGGATGGGCTTCATCGAGGAAACGGGCGCCGCGCAATACTACCGCGACGCGCGCATTCTCGCGATCTACGAAGGCACGACCGCGATCCAGGCGAACGACCTCGTCGGCCGGAAGACGGCGCGCGACGGCGGCGCGGTCGCGAAGGCGATCGTCGGCGAGATCCGGCAGACGGTCGAAGCGCTCGGCGCGCACGACGGCCCGGCGTTCGCCGCGATGAAGGTTCAACTGGAGAACGGCGCGCGCGCGCTGTCGGCCGTCGTCGACTTTGTCGTCGCGAACGTGAAAGGCGATCCGAACGCGGTGTTCGCCGGCGGCGTGCCGTATCTGAAGCTCGCGGGCATCGTGCTGTGCGGCTGGCAAATGGCGCGCGCGCTGCTCGTCGCGCAGCAAAAGCGCGCCGATGACCCGAAGTTCTACGACGCGAAGATCGCGATCGCGCAGTTCTATGCGGAGCACATCCTCGCGCAGGCGAGCGGGTTCGAAGCGTCGATCGTCGGCGCGAAGGGCGGGCAAGGCGTGTTCGCGCTGACGGAAGACCAGTTCTGATCGTCGGGCTCGGCCGGTTCGTCCGCTAGACGCTCAAACGCAGAACGGCGCCCTCGGGCGCCGTTCTTTTTGGGTGCGCCCGGCAGGGCGCACTCACTGGGAGGTGAAAGTCCTCTACTCGCCCGGCAAGGGGAAGAGTTAGCCGAAGGCAAGGGTTTCCCGGGTGACTGGGAGTCTGAAGGAAGCTGGGAGGCAAAGCGCTGGCCTGACGAACAGGAAGCGGATATGAGGCGTAGCGACTGGGTAAGGTGTCCCAATTCACCGAAGCCCGAAACTTGCACCGACGTTGTTACGTAGATCCGACAGGCATAAGCGTGAAGGTGAGTGCGCAATACCCGGGGAGATCTGTTTCTGTGCTGGCGCGGTAAGGCCAGCTACCGAGGTCGAGAGGCGGCGGGACGCGGAAGCAGAAGTCAGCAGAAGGCATAGTAGGTCAAGGCGAAGGCGGAGAGCCGAAGAGGACCGGGACCGAAGGCCGGAACAGTGAATGCCGAGAGTAGGACGGATGATCTCGAAGCCTGTTATGGATGCAGAAGCGCTGGAGACAGTGGCCGAGCACGCGAGGGGTGGCCGGAAGCCACCGGGCTGCGTGCGGGGTGCGGAGACGGGCACGGCGACATCTGGGCAAACGAAATCGGAGGGCGACGCGCTGATGGAGCGCGTCGTGGAACGCGGCAACATGAGGCGAGCATACCGCCGGGTGCTGAGGAACCAGGGTTCAGCCGGGGTAGATGGGCTGAGCGTGGAAGGCCTTGGTGACTGGCTCAAGATGCACTGGCCGAGTGTGAAGCAGGCGCTGCTGGAAGGGCGGTACGTACCGCAGGCGGTACGCCGGGCGGACATACCGAAGCCGCAAGGCGGGGTGAGGACGCTGGGCGTGCCAAGCGTGGTGGACCGACTGATCCAGCAAGCGCTGCACCAAGTATTGCAACCGATCTTGGAGCCGACGTTCTCGGCGAGTAGTTACGGATTCCGACCGGGCAAGAGTGCGTTGGACGCGGTGCGTCAGGCGCAAGCCTATGTTCAGGGTGGTCGGCATTGGGTGGTCGATATCGATTTGGAGAAGTTCTTCGATCGAGTCAACCATGATGTGCTGATGGGCCGGGTTGCGAGGCATGTAAAAGACAAAGTGACGCTGAAGCTGATTCGCCGCTTCCTCGAAGCGGGGATGATGGCGCACGGCGTGACGCGTGCGAGGACGGAGGGCACGCCGCAAGGCGGCCCGCTGTCCCCGCTACTGTCGAATATATTGCTGAGTGATCTGGATCGGAGGCTGGAGAGCCGAGGGCTGGCGTTCTGCCGGTACGCTGACGACTGCAACATTTACGTTGGCAGCCAACAAGCAGGACAGCGCGTCATGGCGAGAATCAGGGCCTATCTCGAGAAGGTCTTGAAGCTGCGCGTGAACGAGGCCAAGAGTGCGGTGGCGCGGCCGAGCACGCGGAAGTTCCTGGGATACCGGGTGGCGGTGAGGTTGGGTCAAGCACAGATCCGGATTGCACCGGAAAGCATCAAGCGATTGATGACGCGGGTGCGGGATCTGACGTTGAAGGGAAGAAGCGGGTCCCTTGAGCAGACGATCCGGAAGCTCAACCCGGTCCTACGGGGGTGGGCAAATTACTTCCGGCTCAGCCAGCAGCACAAGCGGCTGGAGGGGCTGGACGGATGGTTGCGAAGGCGTTTGCGCTGCCTGATCTGGCGGCAGTGGAAGCGCCCCCGAACCCGAGAGCGCAACATGATCGCACTGGGCCTACGCCCGGAGCGGGCATGGAAATCGAGCGTGAACGGGCGAGGACCTTGGTGGAACGCCGGTTCTCACCATTTGAAGCAGGCGTTACCCAATGCCTACTTCGATGCACGGGGACTGGTCTCGATCCGTCGGACGGTGGATCGCCTCCAGAGCATTAACTGAACCGCCGTATGCGGAACCGCACGTACGGTGGTGTGAGAGGGCTGAGGGGGTAACCCCTCACCCTACTCGATCGGAGGCGGCCTTGCATGCGGGCCGCCCCGATCGCGCGTCAGCGCGTCATGCGTATGCGGGGCGATGCTCGCCGTCCGTCTCGCTCAGATAGCGATGCACCGACAGGTCGTCCGCGCGGATCGCGGGCTTCTTGCCGGACATCAGATCGGCGAGCAACTGGCCGGAGCCGCACGACATCGTCCAGCCGAGCGTGCCGTGGCCCGTGTTGAGGAACAGGTTCGGCACGGGCGTGCGGCCGACGATCGGCGTGCCGTCCGGCGTCATCGGCCGCAGGCCGGTCCAGAACGTCGCGTTCGCCGTGTCGCCGCCACCCGGGAACAGGTCGTTCACGCACATGTCGAGCGTTTCGCGGCGCGCCTGCCGCAGCCGCTTGTCGAAGCCGACGATCTCCGCCATCCCGCCAACGCGGATCCGATCGTCGAAACGCGTGATCGCGATCTTGTAGGTTTCGTCGAGCACGGTCGACACGGGCGCCTTCGCCGCGTCGACGATCGGCGCGGTGATCGAATAGCCCTTCAGCGGATATACCGGGATCTTCACGAGATTCGCGACGAGGTTCGTCGAGTACGAGCCGAGCGCGACCACGTAGGCATCGGCGCGCACCATCTCGCCGCCGCACTGGACGCCCGCAATCTTGCCGCCCGCGACGGCGAGCGCGTCGATGCTGGTGTTGAATCGGAACGTCACGCCGAGCTGCTCGGCGAGCGCGGCGAGGCGCGTCGTGAAGAGCTGGCAGTCGCCCGTCTCGTCGCCCGGCAGCCGCAGGCCGCCCGTCAGCTTGTGCGACACCGCGGCGAGCGCCGGCTCGGCCTTCTTCAGCGCGTCGCTCGACAGCAGTTCGAACGCCACGTTCGCCTCGCGCAGCACCGCGATGTCCTTCGCGGCGCCGTCGAGCTGCTGCTGCGTGCGGAAGACCTGCAGCGTGCCGCCCGTGCGGCCTTCGTACTGGATGCCCATCTCGGCGCGCAGCGCCTGCAGGCAATCGCGGCTGTATTCGGCGAGGCGCACCATCCGGCCCTTGTTCAGCGCATAACGCTCGGTCGTGCAGTTGCGCAGCATCTGCCACATCCATTGCAACTGGAAGCGCGTGCCGTCGAGGCGGACCGCGAGCGGCGCGTGCTTTTCGAACATCCACTTGACCGCCTTCAGCGGCACGCCGGGCGCGGCCCACGGCGCCGCGTAGCCGGGCGAGATCTGGCCCGCGTTCGCAAAGCTCGTGTCGAGGGCGGGGCCGGCCTCGCGGTCGATCACCGTGACTTCGTGGCCCGCGCGCGCCAGATAATAGGCGCTCGCCACGCCGACCACGCCACTGCCCAAAATAACCACACGCATAGCTGCTCCGGATAGAGAAAACGCCGGATGGCGCGGCGCACCCGATGCGCTCTGCGATCTCCATACGGCCTAGTTTTTTGCGCTATGGTATGGTTGAGTCACTAGGTTTTGTTATTGTATTTTTCCAATTTTCAGTAAAAAAGAGATGAGAACTCAACGTCAGCCGGTACGCGCGCTCGACAAGCTCGACCGGCGCATTCTGAAGCTGCTGCAAGAGGACGGCCGCATGGCGATGAAGGACCTCGCCGAGCGCGTCGGCCTGACGGTCACGCCGTGCATCGAGCGGGTGCGGCGGATGGAGCGCGACGGCGTGATCACCGGCTACCACGCGCACGTCGATCCCGCGCAGCTCGGCGCCGCGCTGCTCGTGTTCGTCGAGATCACGCTCGATCACAAGAGCGGCAACATGTTCGAGCAGTTTCGCCGCGAAGTGATGAAGATCGACGAGGTGCTCGAATGCCATCTGGTGTCGGGCGACTTCGATTATCTGATCAAGGCGCGGATCGGCGAGATGGCCGACTACCGGAAGCTGCTCGGCGACATCCTGCTGCAGCTCCCGGGCGCCGTGCAATCGAAGAGCTATGTCGTGATGGAGGAAATCAAGGAGACGCTGATGATCGCGGTCAACGAGTGAGCGCGCGTCCGAGGCGCTTGGCATGAACCGCCAATTACTGTATGTTTGTACAGTGATTGGCGGTTTTGTCATTGGCGGCCCGGGCCGCTTACCAGAGGCACGATGAGCGAACGATCCGACGTCGAATATCCAGTGGCGCCGCCCGCGCCCCGCAAGGGGCGCGGCGCGGTGGGCAACCTGCAGGGGCGTTACGAGACCGTCGAGCGCGAGACGGTCGACGACGGCTGGACGCGCGACAACGATGGCGAGCCGCCCGCGCCGTTGCGCACGCAGGTGTTCGAGGAGCGCGCGAGGACGATCCTCACGCGCAATGCGTCGCCGGACATTCCGTTCAACGTGTCGCTGAACCCGTATCGCGGGTGCGAGCACGTTATGCGACATTCCTTTTTGTTCACGCTCGTGGTACCCCTTGGTTTTGACCTTTGGATATCTCTTGATAGGCGCCCGCTCGCGGGCGCAACCTCAAGTGTGGTCAACTTGTGAACCCCGAAGGGGCCGTGCACAGCCTTGTGCTGTGTACGGACAAGTTGTCCACACGGGGTTTACCGGAAGCTTTCAATTTGGCGTGCGAAATGATGTGATGAATTATCCAAATGTCAGACGTAAGCGCCGAAAGCGCAAATATACTTTAGAATCCCGCATGCGACGGCTGCCTCGGGGCAGCCGTTGGTCTTTCGAGCCCGAACCCGAGCTGTTTAATTCGAGCTCCTCAGGGCTGACAAATCCAGACCTGACTCGTGTTCGAGCAAAACGCAAAAGACCCACAGCGGGTGTTCTAAGTCTCACCAGCTGTTTGATTTGGGCTCGGCTTCTTCTTTTCGGTTCTTTGCTCTGAGCCGCCAACAATAGACATAGCTGCCTGACGTTCACTTTTTGAGGCTGGCTTCATTCGCTTACCGGAGGCGTCATTTCCCTGTTCGTAAGCTCGCAATCGCAGAAGCAACCTAACGTTATAACTGTCCCTTTCTTCTAGCTTGTCTTGGAGCTCAGAAACTTGGTTGCGCAACCTCAATATCTCGGCCTTGAGTGTTTCCTTGGGGCCGAAGTTCTCAAGGGTCCGGAGAATTGCATTGCGCACGTCCGGATAGGCGCAATCTTTGTGGCCGATAAGGGTACGGGAATGCCCCGCTTCAATGGAAACGCTTAGAAGATTCACGCGAAGCTTTCCGTCCGCAGCTTTCGCGATGAGCTTTGGATGTGTCGGCGTTCCATCAATGAGGCGCTGGAGCGCAGAGATGAAATCAGCAGCGACCGGGTCTTCATTCAACGTTTCCATTATCATGCCCTCAATCGGCGTTGACATGCTTTAGCAAGATGAGCACTTTCTTGGCCTGGTCCGCTCTAGCCTTATGGACCGCGAACTCATGTTCGTGTCCAGCTCCCAATGCGCGCTTGAACATCGATGAATAATGTTCGTATCGTTTGACCCAGAAGATGCGGTGAGACGAATCGATTGCGAAGCAGCCGCAACCTGCGCACATCCCCGGGTTCCGAATATTGAAATCGGGGGTTGTTGCTCCCCATCCAATGGTTTCCGATGCGGCTCGACATCGCGACTCTAGCGGGTTCGCTCGAATGAAACAGTTTCCGTACTCGGAAAAGTATATCCGCAAATCGTGCGTGGTAACGACGTCGGCAACTCGGTCTACCAACTCCGCAAAGGTCGAAGCGCTAGTGAACTGCTCCTCGTTGAAATACTTCGCGATTATGTCGCCCATACGACCTTCAAGCTTCTTCCCTTGAATTACTGAAACGAAGAAATTGATTGTTTCCGACGAGACGACTGCCTCGATTTCGTTACGCAACCGTGCCTCGGTCGGGTAGTACGCTGACTCGGTGGTGGCCTCGCTGTAGTGTTTGAAATGCTGGCGCACAGCAGGAAGCAAAGATGAACGAGCATCCAATATGTATGCCGCAAATGTTTTTCGTCCCTGGGACGGTAGAATGTTCCGCCCTTTAGTTTGAATGTATGCGGTCAAGTCCTCTCCCCGCTTGCTCTCGAGAGGTAAGCGGCTCACGTCGAGCTCCGATAAAACGAAGTTCTTGAAGCCTCGTCTCAATGCACCAACGGTGAATCGGCCGATGGACGAAGGTAGCCAAGCCACTCCCCGGCTCGCACTAAAGCTAACGATGAGCTCAGTCCTTTCTCCCAGTTTACGCCATGGAGCGAACAACTTCTCTAGCACGCATAGCGCGCGAACAGGCGGTGGAAGGTAGGTCGCACCAGCTGGACGACAGCCGAGCAACCAGTCATCATTTTGAGGGCTCGGCCTCCCTTTGCTCACGAGACCCCGAACGAAAAACATCTCTAACAAGCCGGAACTAGAGTACTTCCGTACAACGCACGAGGGCAGCCCCTCTTGTTCGTCCCAGCCGGCCTCCAGCCCACAAATTTCGTTACCGCGCAAGCCCACCATATACTGGAGAACCGTTGTGGCAGCGCTACTAACGCGATTGCAGAAATATCTCAGCGTCTCAACTCTGCGATAAGTCGTATCGTGGCCGTCTTGAATCAACACGTTGAACGACTCCAGCTTCTCTCTCCAAGGCGCGCCATCTGGTCCGCGCGCAGTGAACGAAAAATCGGCAATCGCCTCACGACCGAGCTTGGTTGCTTGCGCTCTTGACACTCCGCGCGCAAGAGCGTCGGTTCTAGCGTCAAGATATGACGTCTGTAAAGCAAGTATGTCTGTGGAATATAAGTCGACCCATGCAAGAGCGGCTTCAAGCAACGGATGCGAAATTTCATCCGGCAGCGGAGGGATACGCTTGATGACATACCTCGCGATTTCGCCGGTCACATCGGCTAGTTTCCGTCCCGAAAACGGCAATAAGTCGCAGCAGGGGAAACCTCGTGCGTGCACGCGAGCGCGTTGTGCGTAAATCAAGTAAGCGGTTTGAACTCGATTGTTGACCCGTCCATAGGTAATCTCATCGTCATCGTCAAGCGCTAGCTCGTCGTCTTCAACCTTTTGGCCCTTCAGCACTTGGTCGAAATCTCGCGCCTCTTCGTCGTCTTCATCTTGAGTGTCATCGTACTCGTCAGCTTCCTCGACAGATTCGATATTTTCACAGCTATCAGAAAGGCTTTGCGCGTCTTCATAAAAGCGCTCACGGTCCATAATGAGCGTCGGCAAATCTGCGAGATACTGCTTCCAATGTTCGCGGGTAAGCTCCCCTAAGTCTGTGAGGCCGTTATAGTTCATCCAACAGAACAACTCTTTCACACCAACGTTCATACGTACGGCGCTACCCACACTGAAGGTGCGCCCGTACCATCCTCCGTCTTGGAGCATTCCCCAGCAAACTTCCCGAAACGATTCAAGCAGAACCTTGTTCTGTTTGTCCGTTGACCGAGTGCCGTCGGGAAGCAGAAAGTCCCAGAAAATGTTGTTTTTCTGCCCGGGTGTAGTGTTGACGAATCTCCACACAAAGTCAGTCCACAAAGAGAGCTCGGAGACCCTCGTCGGGGGTCCGGACTCTCGAGCGTTTCGCGTGGTCGTCTTCTTCGCCTTTGTCTGTGCCTGTTTCATTCAAGCCAACCAATCGGGTTAAGTGAAAGCTTCGACGCTGCGTCCCAAATGTCCTTATCCGTAAAGGACGGAATCCACTTCTCCTGAAGCGCGATTTGGACCTCCTTGTAGGCCTCATTCCAGCGCGGCGTATCAAGATACTCTCTAGCCGCTTTCACCTCTTCGAGAAGTTGCAAAGTTCGCGCGAGCGAATAGGCAGAGAATTTATTGACGGTCCCCAAGCCGCACCCAGGACACCGTCCAAAGGCCTGACAACGCCGCCCCTTGACCTCGCCAGGGATTGGAGAATCAAAAGGGTCAGCACAATGCCATCCAGGCGTTGCGGCCAATATGTCTGAATATGTCGGAGCGCCGCGAGGGTCAATCCTTCCCTCGGTGATAATCCAACCTTCCATCGTGGTCATCACTTCGCCCAAGGCTTCCTGTCGACGACCTTGCGCGGGAACACCTTCATAGTGGTCGCGTATGACTTGGGCGCTTTCTTGACCGCCGGCGGCCTTCACGGCGCGAAGGTCATCTCCGCTCAGCACGCGAACGATGTCGAGACCGGTCGCGCGAAGATTACTAATGGTGATTTTCGGAAGACTGTGGCGCTTCAGAAACTCATTCAATGCGTACTTCCAGCATTGGTCAGAATCACTGCCAGACTGCTCGCCAGTCAAAAACCCTCGTACAACTCGCTCTCTCGTAACGAAGACGTAGAGGTTGTTCGCGAAAATCCCTGCATGTTCTCGGATTCGAGACGTCCATGCAACCACGAACTCATGCAGTTTCGCCGGGGAAAGGGGGTCGTCGTCCTGATGTGCGAAGCTCCTCAGATACTGCTTCTTCGCGCGATGTTTCACGAACCTGTAAACAATCCTCTTGACGCCCAAGACTTCTTTGTGAGTTATCTGTCGAAGGCGCATTCCGAGGAGTGGCCCTGTGTTTCCGAAAGTGTAGATTGCATGCAGCAGGACGAAAGGAATGAGTCGCTCCGGAGTCGGGTAGAACGGCAGAGTTACCCGATGTAGGCCATGTATGTTCTGGATTGCATGGCCCAAATCTCGGTCGATTCGATTAAGCTCAACCTGCTGCGGGATGAGCGGCATATGACGTTCCTTTAGACGCCAGACACACGCCTCGATTGCGGCATACCGTCCTCTGCCGCGACGCGTCTCGTCAGGAAGATAGGGTTTTCGCCCGGTGATTACTGCTCGCAGCGGCCAAAAATCGCGAATGGTCTCCGTGGCTTCTTGCCGGCAGGCGCGCAACAGCCCACCTAGTGTCACAGCGTCTAATGCCTCTGCGGAATTCTTGTCACCTGCGGACCTCGGGTACGGCCGATTCTGCCATGAGAGGTCTGGCGACAATCTCCTTCGCAAGTCGACATTCTTCCGCATCTCTTCCAGAAATTGGCGAACTATCCCCCAGTACCGCCTCTGGGTATCGTACGCAAGACCACTCTCTTTTTTGAGATACAAAATAAAGTCGTCAGTGGTTGAACGTGTGATTTCATGCGTCGGAAGCTCTTGAAGGCCCCGTTTCCAGAGAAACGTAACCCAGCCCTTGAATACCTGGGACTGCCCTGTTTCGAAATTTCGCTTTGCCTTTCGCTTCCCGCTGTTACACCATAGAACAAAAGCTGCGATGAATTCGTCAGCGCATGCCAAACCTGAAAACGAAATTCGCACGTTCGTTAGCGCCTTCTCAAAGAACGGTAGATTCTCCTTCTTTCCGATGTAAGAGACCAACTCGGATTTGATGACAACATTTTCGGCCTTTGTTGCGATAGCCTTCAGCTGCTCAGCGCTGAGTTGCGCATAGCGTAAACTGTTAGTATTTTTCATTGATGTGCCGCATGAAAGCGTCGGACACCGCAGCCTCAAAATCTCCGGCTGCTTTCAGATACCTGTTCATCGTGGTCGTCAAATGCTTGTGACCAAGACGCGCTTGGATGTATGCCCAAGGCTCCAAGTCGCCAGCCCGCTTCCGAGCGTAATAAGTCCAAACGGCGTAGGTATGCCGAAGGTCATGAAAAACAAAGAGGGGAGTTTCTTGGTAAAACGTCTTCTCTTCAACGACGCTCCCCCGTTGTTTGATTGACGTTCGTTCTTCTAGCACGCATTGGCCAGTCTCTACGCAAGCTTTCGCGAACTGACGCTCCAAGGTACGAACCGATACGCGCTTCCCTGCATGCTGACGAGTAATCACGGGATTAAGAAACAAAGCATTCGCGTTGGCCGCGATTCCGACTGAGGAGACGATTAGACTGCGTTCGCATTCCATATAAGTGAGCGTCTCCTGAATAAGCCATCCCGGCACGTCAACTCTCCGACGCTTTCTTCCCTTCCCAACGACCCAAAATTTATAATGTTTGTTCGGTTCGACTGACTCAGTCTTATAGCCGTTAAAGAGATTGCAATTCATACCGCGAATTTCGCTTATCCGAAGTCCTGAATTCAGCCCGTACTCAGCGGCAAGCCGGTCACGCGACGAGCGTACATCTAATCTCATGACTCGAATGGCTTCATCAGTTGAGTCGAACAGCACATTCTCTCGATTAACTATCACTTCTCGAGGTAAAGGACCTAGCTTTTTCATAATGCAACGCGCCTGCTCGAGTTCCATCACATGAACGGGTTCATCCTCTTCTGCAGTGAGGGAAACAGTGACTTTGTTTCTCGACGTTCCTTCTTCGTTTGAAGAGCTACCGTCTATGGGCCACAAAAGCGCGTTTTTAGGCAAGGGTCCATCGTAGATGACTTTCTCGCGCGCCCACTGATAAAGACCTTCTATCGTTGAAACTCTCCGTCGCGGAGTCGAATTGTGATATGCTTCGCCGGAACTCGGTGAAATCACCGCATTCATCACACCCACATAACGCTCAAGGTCTTCTAAGGTAGCTTGGTGCCATATAATTTCAAAGCAATCTAGAAAATTGAGCCAGTCCTTGCAATCAAACGCATAGGCAACAAGCTTGTTTATGACGAGTACTGAAGCTTTCTCCTTGAAGTGCTTTTCGTACAGGTAAAACAAAATTAACTCTGAGATTGCTCCAGAGATATCGTCCACAACAAAAGGGAAACCAGTCGGTAACAGCCGACCAATAACCGTCTGTAAATCGGATTCTCGCTTCGATTTTGTATCGGACAGTTCCTTGACCTTTCGTACAACCCATTCCGTGGGGTCGTCGGCACGTTCGATTGAGTCTTGGGCGGCGTTCTTGTCGGACATTTGGGCAATTCATATCATTCGCGACCTCGGTAAACTCCGTGTGGACAACTTGTCCGTACACAGCACAAGGCTGTGCACAGCCGCGCGAAGCGACGCCGATGTCAGTCTCCACATCGCTCAGGAAGGGCGTGCAGTTCGATGAAAAGGTTGTGCATAACGCCGTGCGTGGTGGGTGGGCTCACGCAGGGTAGACTTATCCTATTAAGGACTCTGAGCGATACTTTTCGTTGATTGAGGCGCCTGACCGAATATTAGCCGATGAGGCACGAGCCAGAAAATTGGAAATACCTATAAGTGCTTGATTTACAATGGGTATCCCGCTCATTAGCAAGTGTATAGGCCGCCCGGCCAGCGCTCAGGCAAACGGCAGCCGCATCACCGAGCACGAGCCACGCCACCGCCCCGTCCGGATACTCCTCCGGCCACTCGCTTGCCAGCATTCCCCGATTGCTGCTGCTCCCAAATCGTTCCCGGCCATGCCCTCAGCAGCCGGTCGCGCTGCTGACGCGCCCGTCTCGCTTCTCATGCCGGCAGTCACGCTCACCTGTTTCCAACAGTTTCTTCGATGGGCGAAGGGTGCTACGGACGAGATGCGACGTCATCGGGGAGCCACAAAGCTGACAAGGCCCCGACTTTGCGGGCAAGTCGCCCCGGTTTCGGGATTTTCACCCTACAACCCCGGTATGCGAGGCTGGATGCCGCAGCCTCAAGCAGACAGCGGTCCGCAAGCGTCGCAGCCGGAACGCAACGCCTGCGGGCCAGACGCAGTATGCGAGTCTCATGCGTACTTCCGGCTGCGATTGTCAAATGCCCGCTTGGTCCCCTCCAACACATCGACGACGACCTTGTTCATCGGCAGCTCTTCAATGGCTCCCGACCGGTACGTGATACGGTTGCCCTCGTCCCGGTTCATGTCGCAGCAGACAATCTGCTCGGCGTCGCAAGCCACGGCCAGGTTGGCGTTATGCGTAATCATGATGACCTGACGGTGCTGCTTCGCCTTGTTGATAACGTTCACGAGGAGGCGGAACACCGTCTCGTTATCCAGGTTCTCTTCCGGCTGGTCCAAAACAATCGGAATGCGGTCACGGTCTACGAGCAGATAGAAGATGAGCAATAACGCCCCTCGCTGTCCAGGCGACAGACGTTCCAGTGAAACCCCACCCATACTGAGTCCATACGTGAGCTGCGCGTACTCGAGCTGGTAGATGTAATCGAACAGTTGTTGGGGTTTCTTCTCACTGCGCAACACGCTGCCAAGATTCACAGGCCGTCTGTCTGTGCCCCGGACATCCACCGAGAGCGCCGTCTCGACCTCTGCAAAAAAACGCTCCAACCCGGCTTCGGTGTTCAAATCGTGCGCACTAAGCATCCGACTGACGAGGGCCTTTGACTCCTCGTATCCGACAAAAGAGCCCGCGCTTTGTTTGACGAAGTCGAATATGCCTGAAGCGAACGAATCAAACGACAGGTTCACGGAGAATTCGACGTGTAGGTGGGTGCGAATATCGCTGTCACTGTCCACCAGTTCCTGCACGGGACGATAAAGGGAGGCGCGCACCGCCGCCATTCCCCGGATATCCGCCAAAATCTGCTTTGCCGCAGCGGTGCGCAAGGTCCGAAGGTCCGTCAGCTCACCGTCAAGCGCAGGCAGCGCCTCGAGTTCCCACCACACCGCCCAGAAGGTGCCCGGGATATCCGCGCCCCCGAGAAGCTGCAGCCAGCTTTGTTCCCATTCGTCGTGGGCAGATAGTTCCTGTTGATATCGCCGGTTCGGCTCATCCAACTTCGCCTTCAGTTCCGCGAGCGTCGTCTCCGGCTGATGACGCGAGACAATCAGCGAGCCCTCGCCGTCCGGCGATAGGGCGCGCTCGACGTCGGTTTGCGCCGCCTTGATAGCGGCCTCAAGTGTATCGAGACCCGACAGGTCGACCTCCAACCGCACGAGCTGCTCGAAGCCAATGCCTAACTCTGAGAGAGCGTCGTGCATCTGCCCCCTGGCATCCTCAACGCTTTCCCGCAACGCTGCTACTCGTGCTCGCACTTCGCCGATGCGCCTTAGTTTCAGCCGAGCAGAGTCCTGTTCCTTCCGCTTCTGCGCAATGACGTTATCGGCTTCACGCAACTCGCCTTCGGCCTTTGAAATGGCCTCGTTTAGCTGTGCGAGACCAGGGTCGTCCGACTTGGGAGGCAACTGAACCTTCGGCTCATGTTCCTTCAGCACGCGGATTTTTTCGAGGAACAAGTCAAGCTCGCGTCGCAAGTGCATTGCGCGGTCGTGGCCGGCCCGCGTCGATAGCATGGCGATTCGCCCATTCAGCCTCTCGACTTCCTTCCGGTTACGCCGCAGCCTGTCCTGAATGACCGCGCTGCGAATCTCAATCACCTCGTCAAGGGACTTAGCGTTCTCCTTCTCGGAAGGAGAAAGGTGGGAAAAGATGACCTTCTGCAACTCCTTCTGCAGCAGGTCGTCCTTACCTTCGACATGGTCGTTGCACAACTCTTCGAAATAACGCTGGGGCAAATACTTGACCCGCTCTACCGCTGCAGTGTTGGTATCACTCGATAGGCTCCTAAATTCCCCTGCGCGGGCGCCGTGCGCCCAGTTGAGTCGCCCTTCGAAGGAGGCTGCCTTGTTGTCGCGCGGGAGGCGGAAGCGCTTGTCGGAAAGGAACGAGAAATAACGGCCGTTTGGCGTGTCACCCAGAAAGCCGATAACGTCTGCAAGGGCGCTCTTGCCGCTGCCCTTCCGGCCGATGATAGCGACGAGGTCTTCGTTGAATTCCAGCTTGGTGCCGTCAAACCAGACGCCAGGCTCCTTGCTGCTCGCAGTCTTGCGAATATCCACCCCACTCACGAAAAGATGCGGGTTTCGGCGAACAAATTCCAGCTTGGGCGGCTCTAGTCCGATGTACGAACGATTGTTGGGCTCCTTGCACGCTTGCAGCAAGCCGGAAAACGTGGGTTCAGCCTTTATCCACGTGTACTTCTCGTTTGGGCACTTACCGTAGTCTGCCAAACGGTGCGCGTCGCTTCCGCGAACCGCGAGCTTGGGCTGCCCGATGGCGGACTGGAACTCATCAAAGAACCTTTCGTTTCTCGGTGTGCGCATGCCAACAAAGGCGTCACGCGTATCAAGGGAGCTGACCTCGAAAATCGCCTCCATCGCGAGCAACTCCCGTGGAAAGTTGTAGTGCTCGCGAAACTGGATTTTCGCCATTCCATCGTTCGTATCGAACGGAATCATCAAGATGGCGTCGTCGGTGCCGAAAGTCTTCAATGCCTCTTTCACCGATTCCGGCGTGACCTCGATGGTCTTCGAAGCGGCGATAAGCGCGTCTGCATCATTCGCCTGAACTCTTTCGCGGGGCAATGACAACTGTGCGAGACGCTCGTTTGAAATGCGAACCCTGCCGTATTCAATCAGGTTGGCATCGACTAACGGCCGGTCGAAATTGGCGATACGAAGTTGCGCCTTGAATGCGTCCAGCTGGTCGTCAGAGAGCCGGGGATTGAGCAAGACGTGCATGTTCAGGCGGAAATTTCCCGGCGAGACCATGCGAAGCTCGATACCGGGAAACAACGTCGGAGTCAACGGTAGGGCGTCCGGCCTTTTTTGGTAGGAGCGGATGGCCTTGATACCGTCGAAAGTCCAGTAATCCATCACGCCGACCGCTACGCACCCCGAGGCGTTCATCGCGGACACAACCTCTTTCATCAGCGCATCGCGCTCGGCCTCACTCGCTGCGGTTCGCAATCTGCTCCCGCCACGCCACTCGTACGAGGCGGGCGTATGAATATGCAGGTCCCATTTGCCCCACGTCGAACCCCGGTTCATAGACTGCCCTCTGCTCTCAGTGTTATTACGTTTCTTTCAGGTAATCCCGTTCGGTGCGACCAGACAGTCTCGGCACCGACGGAATCAGATTCTAATGTTTGGACCCTACGGTGAAGCGACGCTGGGCAGAAGTCGATGGGCCCTGCGACGACGATAAGTAATGCGCCACAACAATCTAATAAGCTATTCGAAAGGAAGACTTGTGGCGGGAACCACCGGAAGACTCGCGGGGCACGCGCTGAAGGCGGCAAGGTATATTATGCTGCTTCGCGCTGATTGCGCCGGAATGCTCGTTGCAGTTAATAGTGGCAGACCAAAGCAGGTCGCGCCAGGTAGCGAGCGGGAACGCCGAATTGGCAAGCGTGCACGGGGGATAGCCGGGGGCCAAAGGTGGTCCGTGCGCGACCGGTTTGACACACCGAGGAACCTCACTGAAAACCAACGAGAAAAGAGCGAGAGCTATGGGTGCCGAAGCGATTGCCCGGGAAGAAATCGACCGGCAGCTTCATGCTGCAGGTTGGACCGTTCAGAACCACAAGGACATGGACCTGTACGCGGGCCCGGGTATCGCGGTTAGGGAGTTTCCGCTGAAAACCGGTTTCGCCGACTATCTGTTGTACGCAGATGGACAGGTTATTGGGGTTGTCGAGGCGAAGCCCGAAGGCCATACCTTGACGGGAGTGGAAACTCAGTCGAGCAAATATACGCTGGGCCTTCCGAACGGCTTGCCGGTGTGGAAAAAGCCGCTCCCGTTTGCGTACGAATCGACGGGCACGGTCACCCAGTTCACGAACGCGCTTGAGCCCGACGCCCGTAGTCGGGATGTGTTCACGTTTCACCGTCCCGAGGAGCTGATTCGCCTCGCCAAGCTTGGCGAGCAGGTTCGTGGGCGCCTGCGCGAAATGCCGCCAGTAGAGGAGCGGACCCTGTGGGGAGTACAAGGGAAGGCCATCAAGAAACTGGAGGAGTCGCTCGCGCAGAATCGCCCGAAGGCGCTCATCCAGATGGCTACCGGTTCGGGCAAGACATTCACCGCGTGCAATATCGCCTACCGGCTGCTCAGTTTTGCGAAGGCCAAACGCATCCTGTTCTTGGTTGACCGTTCCAACCTCGGCCGGCAAACCGAGGCGGAGTTCCAGAACTTTCAGTCGCCGTACAACGGGTATAAGTTCAACGAGGAATATTCCGTCCAGAGGCTCACCAAGAACACGATTGCCGACTCGAGCAAGGTCGTCATCACGACCATTCAGCGCCTGTACTCGATGCTCAAGGGTGACGAAGAGTACGACGAAGGCAACGAGGAAGTGTCGCAATTTGAAGTGGCAAATCCGCTGCTCAAGGAGCCCGTCCCGGTCGTCTACAACGCGAAGGTTCCCATCGAGACGTTCGATTTCATCATCATTGATGAATGTCACCGCTCGATTTACAACGTCTGGCGGCAGGTACTCGAATATTTTGACGCATTCTTGGTTGGCCTGACCGCAACGCCCACGCCGCAGACCATAGGATTCTTCGACAACAATGTGGTGGTCGACTATGGCCATGAAAAGGCCGTAGCCGATGGCGTCAACGTCGGATGTGAGGTCTACCGGATTGCGACCCGGCTTTCGGCCCAGGGTGCCACTTTGGAAAAGGAACCTGGCATCTTGGTGCCGCACCGGGACAAACGCACGCTCAAGAAGCGGTTGGCGGAACTAGCAGACGACCTGACTTACACGGCAAATCAACTGGACCGGGATGTAGTTGCGCTGGACCAGATTCGCCTTGTTATCCGTACGTTCAAGGAGCGCTTGTTCACGGAGATTTTTCCAGGGCGAACTGAGGTGCCGAAAACGCTCGTGTTCGCGAAAACCGACCTGCATGCGGACGACATCGTGAAAGTCATCCGGGCGGAATTTGGACGGGGCAATGATTTCTGCGTGAAAATTACGAGCAAGACGACCGGCGACAAGCCGGAGAATCTGCTTGCGCAGTTTCGCAACAGTTACAATCCGCGCGTGGCGGTGACCGTGGATATGATTGCCACCGGCACCGATGTCAGAGCCATCGAGTGCCTGCTGTTCATGCGCAACATCACGTCGGCGAGCTATTTTGAGCAAATGAAGGGGCGCGGCAGTCGAGTCATTGACCACGACAGCCTCAAGGCCGTCTCAGGCGAGAAAACGCCACCGAAGACCCACTTTGTGATTGTCGATGCCGTTGGAGTATGCGAGTCCGACAAGACCGCGTGCAAGCCTCTCGACGTCGACCATTCGGTCCCGTTCGGCAAGGTACTGCAGGCGGTCGCCCAAGGTTACGTCCATGCCGATATCGTGTCGACCCTGGCCGCGAGGCTGGCTAGGCTCGGGCGGGAGCTCTCGGCCGAGCAGGCTGGCGAGATTACAAAGGCGTCGGGCGGAGAGAGTCTAGCCACCCTAACAGGCCGGTTGCTGTCAGCGATTGACCCCGACGCGAATGCGGAAGCGGCAAAGCAACGCTTTGGTCTGGTCAGTGCCGATGATGCTTCCGAAGCTCAGCGGGACGAAGTGGAGCGTGACCGCATGCGGGAGGCGCTCAAGCCATTTGCCAACCCGAAGCTGCGCGAGCTTCTGATTGAGGTCAAGACGCAGGCCGAGCAGGTCATTGATGAGATTACGCAAGACGAGCTGCTGTCCGCCGCCTATTCGGCCGCTGCGAAGGAAAAGGCCAAGACGATAATGACGGAGTTCAAGGCTTTCGTGGAGCAGCACAAGGACGACATCGAAGCCATCCAGGTGCTGTACAGCAAGCCGTACCGGCTTGGGCTGCGCTTTGGACAGGTAAAGGACCTTGCGCGGAAGCTTGCGGCGGCACCATTCCATGTAAATCCGGCACAGCCCGATTCGGTGACGCGACTCTGGCAATATGCCGAACTCGCGGAGCCGGAGAAAGTGCGCCACGGTGGTGGGCAACATCTGGTGGATTTGATTGCACTCGTGCGTCATGCGATTGACCCAGCCACAGTGGCGGAGCCAATTGCCGATGTGGTGGAATCCCGATTTGCGCGGTGGCTGGGCGAGAAGCAGGCCCAAGGTATGAATTTTAACGACGAGCAGCTCGCATGGCTGGTTGCTATCAAGGACCACATCGCACACGCTTTGAGCATTGATGCCGACGACCTGACCGACGACGTCAATTTTGCACGTATGGGCGGCCTGGGTAAGGTTGTGCAGCTTTTTGGTGAGCAGTGGCGGCCATTGCTGGATGAATTAAATCAGAGGTTAGCAGCTTGAAGAAGCTCAGTTTTTGTGACAAGTGGCCGATAAAGCCGCTGGGCAAAACACTGCCCATCGAATACGGTAAAGCTCTTCCCGCCAATTTACGGGACGGAAGTGGAATAGTTCCGGTTTACGGGTCCAATGGCATAGCAGGAAGGCACTCGCGGGCTTTGACATCTGGACAGACTTTACTTATTGGCAGGAAAGGTGGTGCGGGGATTGCGCACCTTTCCCGGGAGGCGTGTTGGGTAATCGACACGGCCTACTACACGGTTGATGATTCAGTTTATGACCTGAGTTTTGCATGTTACCTGCTGCAATTTCTGCGTCTCGATGCGCTCGATAAATCGACTACCATTCCAAGCCTTAGCCGCGATGACTACAACGCGACGCTTGCTCCAGTTCCTACGAAAGATGAGCAGCGCATAATCGTTGAAAAACTTGACGAGCTTTTCTCTGACGTCGATACCGGAGTTGCAAGTCTCTCTCGCGCATACGGAAATTTGAGACGCTACCGTGCTTCGGTTCTCAAGATGGCGTTGGAAGGCCGCCTGACTGTCGACTGGCGCTCGAACAATCCTTCCACGAGTACTGGGGAGCAACTTCTTTCGCGCATTCTTACGGCGCGACGTGACGAGTGGGAGAGGGAGCAATCGGAGAGATTCTCTGCGCAGGGCAAGCGGCCCCCGAAGAACTGGCGGGACAAGTATGCTGAACCTGCTGGGCCCGACGTAAAGAATTTGCCGGAATTGCCGGCAGGATGGTGTTGGGCGACACTCCAGCAGCTCACTGGAACAATCACGAGTGGGTCGAGGGGGTGGGCAAAATATTACTCAAACGATGGTCCAATCTTTATTCGTTCGCAAGATATCAACACTGACTTGTTGAACATTGATTCTGTCGCACATGTGAATCCGCCGAAGGATTCTGAAGGTGGAAGGACTTTGGTGCGTCTTGGTGACCTGCTAATTACAATCACGGGCGCTAACGTTGCAAAGTGCGCCGAGGTTACGTGTCACATTGATGAGGCGTACGTGAGTCAGCATGTTGCGTTGGCGCGTCCCGTTCTGCCTGAAATTAGCAGGTACCTGCATGCGTGCTTGACGTGCGAATCGCAAGGGCGACGTCAATTGCTCAAATTTGCTTACGGCGCGGGAAAGCCAGGACTGAATTTACAACAGGTCGCCTCGGTTGTAGTGCCGTTACCAACATTCAGTGAGCAGTCGCAAATTGTCCAACTTATCGACGAGCAACTCGCTGCACATACTAGGATTGAAGGGCAATTGGAGCATGACGTCGTTCGTGCCCGTCAGCTTCGTCAGTCCATACTGAAGGCGGCATTCGAAGGTAAGTTGACGAGCGCTGAACATCTAATCGACTGTACTGAGCAGGCGGCGTGACTGTCCAATGATTCGTCAGAGTTGTGACTCTGACGAACAATGCTACATGCGTCAGAAGCTATTGCGCGCCAACTTGATGACTTACCCGCTAGCGTAGATGATTGGATTGCCAAAGAGTCCTCAAAGGAGCATCTACCGGTGAATGTTGGCGACGCGGAAATCTTAAAAAAGGAACATATCGATGAGTAACGCCACTCAGAGCATCGTCAACAAAGCCTGGAGCTTCGCTCACGTGCTGCGCGACGACGGCCTGTCGTATATGGCCTATACCGAGCAGATTACCTTTCTGCTCTTTCTGAAAATGGCCCACGAACTGACCCAGTCCCCATACAGCCGGCCGCCGATTGTGCCCAAGGGCATGGACTGGGAGTCTCTTGTAGCCAAGGACGGCGACGAACTTGAGGTCCACTATCGTCACGTTCTCGACGAACTCGGCCGTCAGCCCGGCATGCTCGGTGAAATTTTCAAGAAAGCGAGGCCGGATATCCAAAATCCCGCGACGCTCAAGAAACTCATCGTCGACTTGATTGGGGGCGAGAACTGGATGTCACTCCAGGCCGATGTGAAAGGGGACATCTACGAAGGGCTGCTCTCAAAGAGCGCTGCCGAGTCTCCGAAAGGCGCAGGGCAATACTTCACCCCGCGCGAGCTCATCAAGGCCATCGTCGATGCGATGCAGCCCGCGCCGAGTGATACGGTGTGCGACCCGGCCTGCGGAACCGGCGGCTTCCTGATGCAAGCTATCGACTACGTCAACCGCCACTATGGGGCCGACCTCGACCCCGACCAGAAGAAGCACCTGCGGAATGGATTCGTGCAAGGTGGAGAACTTGTTCCTGCCACCGCGCGATTGGCCATTATGAATCTGTACCTGCACGGCGTCCAGTCGCAGGATTGTCCGATTCGTTCGGGTGTTGATAGTCTCGCCAGTCAACCGAGTGAACGGTTTTCGATGGTGCTAACTAATCCCCCGTTCGGAAAGAAGTCCTCCATTTCTGTCGTTAACGAAGAGGGGGAGCTCGAAAAGGAGGAGCAGGCCTACGAACGAACGGACTTCTGGACGACGACGAAGAACAAGCAGCTCAATTTCGTCCAACACATCAAGTCCCTCCTGAAAATCCATGGCAGGGCTGCAGTGGTTTTGCCCGACAATGTGCTGTTCGAAGGCGGTGCAGGAGAGACCATCAGAAAGAACCTCCTGCAACAGTTCGATGTACATACATTGCTACGCCTGCCAACCGGTATTTTCTACGCACAAGGAGTGAAGGCAAACGTGCTGTTTTTCGACGCAAAGCCGGCACAGGAGGCTCCGTGGACGAAGGGACTATGGGTCTACGACCTGAGGACAAATATGCACTTCACATTGAAGACAAATCCGCTGAAGCGAGCGAATTTGGATGAATTTGTGGAGTGCTTCAACGCCGAGAACCGTCACGAGCGTAAAGCCACGTGGGGCGAAGCCCAGCCGGATGGTCGCTGGAGATATTTCGATTACGACGAGCTTGTGAAGCGGGACAAGACGAATCTTGACATCTTCTGGTTGAAGGACGAAGACCTTGAAGATTCGGAGAACCTCCCCGAGCCGGCTGTGCTAGCGCAGGAAATCGCGGATGACTTGGCGGCGGCCCTTGAGCAGTTTTCTGCGGTAGCGGCCCGGCTCATGTAACAACACTTTGATTGCATGGTTGAGGGCGGGCCGCAACTTCGGCGCCGCCTCTAAACGCAAGGTCTCAGACGATACGAGCGCGGGCGAGTTGATGGCAAACCATACAATTACTGCTTTCGGCCCGGCCCTGACTCCGTGGGCGCTAAGTCAGGAAGAAGCGGCAAGGCAAGCGATTGCCTCTCTGCGAGGATATGTCTATCAGCTGCATTCTTCGGTAGCCGCGTGGATGCGCCTCCCGCCCGATGGTGAGCTACATCTCGAAGTTGCGGAAGACTACGCAGAGCTCCTTACTTCCCCCGACAAAGCCGAGCAGATTCTCCGTGCGGTGCAGGTGAAGGACACCCGTGAGTCGGGCTCCATTACACTCAACTCGGCAGATGTCCTGAAAGCCGTAGAAACACTCTTTTCGCTCCAAGAAAGCAATCCGGGGCGACCGGTGTTCCTGACGTTTCTGACCACCTCACCGATTGGCAGAGAGCTCAAGGACCCACTCCCGAGCGGCACCCCAGCTCTGGAAGTGTGGTCCATTGCCGCAAATGGCGGTGACGTTGGGGAACTGCACGATGCACTTCGAGCGCGATTTACCAATGGCAAACTCGCCGAATTTCTTAACAACTGCTCGGCGGATGACCTTCGATGTCGTCTGCTGGCCAGGTTGACGTTTGCATGCGGAGAGCCACCTTGGGAGCAACTTGGAGAGGACGGAAGGGACCACTTGGTCCGCATCCGAAGCGAGGTTCACGCTGAGGCAAGCGCTGCCCGGAGGGCTTACGACGCTCTTTTCGGAACGCTATATAGAGCGGCGCTTAGACCTCAGAGCCGAAAGTTGGACCGCCAAGAGTTTATAAATGCTTTTGCGGAGGCGACCGCCTATTCACTTCCGTCACAAGTAGTCGCAGACCTGACCGGTAATATGCTCCGCTCAGCAGCGGAGGGCGCTCCGCCCGCGCGTACCGACGCCCCAACGGTCGCCATAGGTCGGCTAAGGGACGTTGCTCGAAAATTGCGCGACCAAGGCCGGCCACCCTCGCTATTGCCGCTTTTTCCGGATGCTCCAACTAGCGCACTAGCAGCGTTGGACAGCCTATCTGACGTGGACAGATGGGTCGTTAGCAGCGTTACTGAAAACGACAAACAGCCTGCACGACTACGACTCTCAGACCTCCTGCGCCATCCAGAGCTTCATCATATCGTGTATGCCGCGCCGGGAGCTGGCAAGAGCCACGCGCTCTTTCGCATCGCAACAGGTCCGCTTGAACAAACGAAAGACTCGAAAACATCCGCAGAAGACACAGACAGCGTTGATAGCGAGCGCCCAGGCGCCACGGCCAGCTCCGAGTCAGATGGTGTTCTGCCACTTCTCCTTCCCATCGGGGGCATCAAAACTGCAGACGAAGTGCTTTCGCAAATTCGAACTTTACTTCCAGACGTCGACGCAGCGGAAGTACTGCGAAGCCGGCAAGTTTGCGTGTTACTAGATGGATGGTCCGAGTTCGCAACGGGAGAAAACTTTAGCCAGCGTGCCGCCCTCCTTCGTACTCTCGCCGGGGTTCGAGTAATCGCCTGTGCTCGGCATCCAGATGAAAGCGACACAGCGTTCAAGCGCTGGTCTCTCGAACGGCTCACACCTGGACAAATTCGCGAGGTTCTGGAGTCAGCACTTGATGGTAGCCGAGCCCTCAGCGACGACCTAGTCGACCTACTGCGGCTACCGCTCATGCTGTCGCTCTACCTGCTGCTTGGTGGGCCTACTTCGACCCAAGGTGAACTAATTGCCCATTTTCACCGACATGTGTCGAAACAAATGCCGGAGCAGTTCGAGGATGCGCTTTCCGACGCGGTTTCGCTCCTTTCTCTCGCGAAAGAACGGTCATATAACAAATTTCTATCGGCACTGCGCAGGGCGGCTACAGCACGCGAAATTACGGAACCGCAATCTGCTTTGAAGCAGCTCGGCACTATCACCGCCCGAGGAAGCGTTGCAGTCGCCGTGCATGACTTGTACTGGAGCTGGCTCTCGGGTGCCGGTCTTCTACGCTGTTCACGGATTGAGCAATCGCTATTCCAACTGGATACACGTGAGAGCTTGTCCCTAGCTCTCCAGTCCGGTGAACTCGTCGAACCCGCCTTTGTTGCTTCGACTGCGAACACTGACGCAGTCTTGGCGGCGACGTTCGATTCGAGCCTTGGCCGCGCGTCGATGGATACCTCCCTTGCCGCCGTGCTTGAGTCGATGTTCCTGCATCCGCATCTAGCAGTGAGATGCCGGGGAGCCATCGCAGGTTTTCGTTCGGGCCGGGCAAGCTACGTGAGCAGGGCCCTCGATGTCGTGAGCGAAGTATCGGCAGCTCAACTTTATGTTCCAGAGTTGGTGGCGGCCCTGGATTCTGCGACACTATTCGCAAACAAGGTCGCGCTGGGGAACTGGCTTGGCGGCCCTGGAACGCAGATGGCCCTTGAGGCAATTGCCACAAACGGTGACGCACGATGGCTGCCGTGGCTGGAGCAGATGCTTCTCAGCGAGCGTGTTGAGCCGAAGCTCGCGCTCGCAGCGGCACTGGCATGCGGGAGCGAAATTCCAAAGTGGGGAGCCCAGCATCTACAGGGCTTAGTTTCTCAGTCCCCGTGGCATCTTAGGTTCGCCAGTAACCGACGGTCAAACCGGGAACTCGCTCTTTGGTTGGCAAAGAACTATCCGCAAGCGCCAGAGACTGCACCCAGTGGCTGGTGGCACGTTAACCGAGTACTGATTTCGTGCGGTGACGAGGGCGTGTTCGAAGAGCTCCTACTGCGTTTTCCTTCGATGAGCAAAAGCGCGCAGCAAGTCCTCGGGATGACAATCCCAGAGCTCGGGAGCGCCTGGGTAGCCAAATTTCAGAAGGTGGCCTTTGCATCGGCGGGCGCGCAACATCATCATCGTCTAGCTGAGACCGTAAGCCTAGAGATTGACGACGGCACTGCGCGCGACTGGATAGCCCGTGGCTACTACCACGCAGGATGGGAAGTGCTACTTGCTCGCTATGGAGCTAAAGCACTGCCCGAGCTGCTTGCACAACTACCGCCGTCTTTCGGGGGACAGCCGCGCGTGCTCGCCCTCGAGGTCATAGCCTCTCTCAAAGACACACCTGCCTCCTTTATCGATGAGCTGAACTCGCGTGTCTTCAACAGCGTCACTCAACAATTAGGCATTAGCCCGAAAGTCGGCGAGTCCGTCATCGAAGCCGCTGCAACGGTGAAGCCGCTGGGGATAGCTTGGCTTGTCCGCCAGTGCTTGTCCAATCCGAAAATCTTTGATGGTTACCACGCAAGGCGCTTCTTGGGTGCATATGTTGATTGGCGGCGCGAGACTGGAAACAGCATAACCGTTGGGTCCGCGACAGCTCAGCGTCCGTTCGAGGATTGGTACGTGGTGGGACGGTTCGTTCACGACTGGGACGAGCATAATTCGCCCGAAGCACTCAGACTTGTTCCTCACATGGCCGTCGAAGCAGTCGTTGGCCCGTTCGCCAACGACGATGACAAAGCCCACAAAGTTCTCGCACGCCTTGAGAGTTTGCCGACCTACGACCACGCGCTCTTTGAGCGGATGATTGGCAGCGCCATGTTGGTGTCGCTGATACCGAAAGTGTTCGCCGACGCGCTGAACTTATTCCCGCCGAACCAACTATTGCGTTTCGTCCAATCGGACCACGTAAAGCATGATGAGCTTTTTCATGCGCTGCGCACCGCAAGCGACCCCTCGTTTCTCGAGACGCATTTCATTCTAACGAAACGCGTCATCTCTGCTCCGCTCAACTTGGACAATATCCGCAGCGTGGCGAATATGTTGCGTAGCTATGCGCGAGACGCATTGTTGGAATACTTTCGACCACTACTTTCGCAAGAAGGATTCCCAGAGAGCGACAACCTGCACTGGTTGCTTCGCGAAGCCAGCATCATCCGGGGGGAATTGCTCATCGACGAACACGGCAAGCTATTGCAATAGAGCCCAAGAACTCGGCGACCACTCTAACTATGCGAAACATCAAGGCGATATCCCGTGAGCGATTCAATGTTTATGTCGACTGGACTCGTTCCGCGCACATTCGCGATGCAATTCTAGAGCTCGAGTGGTATGCGGATGTTCACGAACGAGTGCTAGGCGTCGTCGCCATGGACATGACGGACAACGACTATAGTCTTGTCGTACTCGGCCGTGATGAGGTCGGACGCTTCCGCGCAATCGACTTAAAATTAAGCTTTCCATATGTCGGTACTGCCCGCAGCCAATTGAAACGGTTGATGGCTCGACACATCGAAACGGGCAAAAAGGTCTTTCCTCAGCATGACGCCACAGGTGAGGCCTTCGATGTTTTGACGCCTATTGTGGAGCGGCAACGCCTACACCCCTCCTTCCTTGTTCTGTCCGAAAATAAATTTTGGGTCGGCGCGCGAACAGTCGTTTCCGAGATGATGAGGCACTTCGTAGATGTGGATGGCAACTTCGTTGAGCAATTTCAGACTACGGGGTTCGACGCTCGACTCTGGGAACTATATTTGTTCGCTTACTTTAAGGAAGCTGGGTTCCATTTTGACAGAGACATGCATGCGCCCGACTTCGTACTCGGTCGATATGGTCAAAAGGTCGCCGTCGAAGCAGTCACTGTCAATCCGAGTGATACGGAAGTCCTCCGTCGAAAAGACCAGCCCGCCTGGCAACCACGCGACCAAGCCGACATCGAGCAGCGGTTGCTCGCATACATGCCGCTCAAATTTGGAAGCACGCTACACTCGAAGCTATCAAAGAAGCCGCCTTACTGGGAGCTCGAACACGTTAAGGGTCTGCCGCTCGTCTTTGCCCTTGCAGACTTCCACGAGCCACAGTCGATGACGTGGAGTCACCCGGCGGTGCTTGAGTATCTCTACGGCCTCACACAGACTGCAAGCCACGACGAAGACGGCAACCTTCGCCTTGAAACCAAAGCGGTCGACCCGTACGTCAAAGAGAACGGCACAAAGATACCCGCTGGATTTTTCAATCTACCGAACGCGGAACACGTGAGCGGTGTCCTGTTTTCGAGTACAGGAACTTTGTCCAAGTTCAATCGTATTGGTCGAATCGCTGGATTCGGCACTGATGCGTCGAGGATGATACGCATGGGTGCGTGCCATCACCACGCCCCAAACGCTAGCAAACCGTTGCTGTTTCACTTCGAAGTGAAGCCGGGTGAGGTCACCGAAACCTGGGCAGAGGGATTGTCATTGTTTCACAATCCCAATGCTGGGATTCCGATAGCGGACGATATGTTCCCGGGCATCGCCCAACACAGACTGCAGGATGGACAGTTCCGGAGCATCATTCCAGACTTTCACCCCTATATGTCGATGACCTATCACTTTGCCACCACCGACAACTAGTCCCAACACTGGGCTTGCCCGCGAGAAACAAATCGTACTTGGCCGCATGAGCCACATGCTTACACAATGCTCGAGATTCCCGGTAACACTAAATAACTTCTGAAACGTTCAACCTGCGGGTCAGGTGGAGCCGCCGATGCTGAGCATAGTCTTCGACAATCTATCACGCCGGGTCAATCAAACTGTGGATGAATGGTTGGGGCGTCAGCCAGGCTCAGGGGCTTTCGTAGCCTCACGGACGGCGCGACGAGTTTCCTTTATGGTGGCGCACCCGTTCATCTGCGTATCGGCGTTGGTTGCGCTCAAGTTCCTCATAGCGATGCTCTGGTGGGCTGCCCCACGATTCCTTGCGCTAACGATTCCCTCCTACAGCTGGAGCAACGCCGAGTTTTCCGCATACTTCGGGACGCTCTGGTCAGTGCAGGCGACGATTGCCGCACTCGTCTACCCAATCGTGATTGCGTTCGTAGCGGTGCTTCTCCAACGGCGGGCAACAGCAAAACTTAGCTTACAGTTGTATCTGCTGGACGCGGCTGTGCTTCCGGCCGGCATCAGTTCGATTTCATTGGTCGCGACAATGGGAATTGAGTATCTGGCCGTTCCCTATGTGCCGCCAGAGTGGGTGGCCATGGGCATAGCTGGTGACTGCGCTTGGTTTTTTGTCGACGTTGCGCTTACCGCCTGGTTTCTGTACCGAACGGTTCGATATCTCAACGACAGCACCAGGATGCGGGTTTTCACGCGCTTTGCGGTTAACGTGGCCTTACCGGTAGACGTTCGCGAACGGCTCCAAGGCAACGTCTTTTTGCACGAAGGCCGTATCGACGAAACATTAGAAGACGAGGTCCGACCTTCGAACAAGCCGCACGTGCGGTACTTTCCATTGCCCGACGGCGAGCCCTGCGTCACCATCGTGGTTCGAGGTTCGAAGACGATTGTCGACGTCCGCCTCCGTCCGCTTCGTATAGCCGCGAAGTTGTGGGTCCGGGCACATGAGGGGAAGCGCTCAGTGGCCCCGCGCCTGGTTGCACAAGCTGGTCGACCGCTCCTTTCAATGACATTTGCCCCGGGCGAGTCGCTCAGCGGACGCGAAACGCTATGTACGGTCAGGAGCGGAAAGCCGCCAAGTCACATCGGGGCATTCCTAATTCGTCGCTCGGTGGTACTTGGACACAGGAAGCCCTCGATTTCCACCATAGATATCTTCGAGGAGTTGGCGACCGAGGTGCTCTCGCTCGTCGAGCAACGACGATTCGAAGGCGCGACGGAAACGATATCTGCACTGGCGGACCTTCACGCCGAGCTAATCAAAGCGGGAACATTCATCAATGACGACGGGGCAAACGATAACGCTGCTCTACTCGCGGACCCATACCAGATGGCAGGTTTGCGCCTCCACCAAGATTGGGTGCGAGGTTACCGGGAACTTGTCATCGCCGCCGCAACGGACGCGAATCTTGACACGTCGTTCTATCGTCGTTGCTGCTACCTTTCTTACCGTTTGCTCAACCGCCTGCACGACCAGCACTCAGACATCGTTTCGTACGTGCTGAACTTGTCGACATTGATGTCGCATCGCCTTGGAATCTGGTGGCAATCGAAGGCCGACGAGCGGGGTCTCACGACGCGTGACGCCGAGAATGCAGTGGCACTGCCCCTACCTGTATCCAGACAGTACGATTCCGCCCTAAAGACATTCATCGAAGGTTGGGAAGCCAGCTGCTATCGCGATATCCGTGTGCCCCGCGAAAGCGCAGGAAATGCGTGGCGCGCGCTGTCAGAGCAACTGAGATTCTCGGCAGAGTACCTCCGATACCTACTCAAGATGTTCTCTGGAGCAGTGGTCCGAGGCGACCGGGTGGCCTCTCTCTACCTCGTGGATTCGCTCCTGAAATGGTGGAGCACTCAAGAAACGCAGTTCGACGGTCACCCGCTGCCTGACAACGAGTTCCCCCTCCATACGCTAGCCCACATTGACGACGATTGGTCAGTCGTACGTACCAATATCGAGAATCTTCCAGATGGCAAGGAGGAGCAGGCCGCCACCGCGCAGGCGCTCGCGTCGGTCGTACTGCGACGCCATTGGGTGGACGTCCGCTTGGTAACCGCACTCGTATTGCTCTCATGGACGCGAGACGCGGCTGACGAGTCCGCATTTTCTTTCGAACTGGCAATTTCGTTATTGACAGGCCGCAGCTACAAGGATGGCGGCACGGTAGCGCTGAAGGAAATTGCCGAATTCCAAAGGGTCTTCCTGCATTTGATACGGGGGCAGATAGCTGACAGGCGATACGCGGGTCGGCTCGACGGCGTCGTGCGCACGATATGCGAAGCCCTTGAGCCTGACCGGCTTGGCGGACGAGTATTCTCCGGGTTTGGCGATGCCGATATGCACTCGCTTCTCAATACTCAAATCGAACTGCTGCTTGCCGCCGCTGGTAGCCGTACACCATCCGGGGTGTTCACCGTAGTATCGGCGGTTCCGTACTGGTCTCGGGACCTGAACCAGCTAGAGTCGCTGCGGCATATTGCTAGACAACTGAGTGACGCCCTGAACTGGCCCGGTCTCGCATCAAGACTACCCATTGTCGATAAGCTGAGGCGGGCGCTGGGCAAGACCACCAGCGCCGACGACGCGCGAACAGCATTGATAAGTGAGTTGGACGCCTTGACTACTGCTACTACCGAAGCAAGGCAAGCTATATTCGTGAACGCACAAGTCGCGGACAGCAGACTGCACCTCGCATCCTCGGCGGTTTCACGCTATGTCCTGGACGGACAATGCAAGACATTCCCACTGTCCATCGCAACGACGTTTATCGCGGAACCCCGCTCTGGTGATGTCTCCAGAGTGAACATTGCCAACGTTAGAAAAGGACCATTCGCGGACCCGCCTTTGGAAGGCGGACATGACTGCACCATCGAGTGGTACAACAAGCTAGTCGGAGAACAAATTGCTTCGAGCGTGCTTGAAAAGTATTTCCGCGCAAAGGGCACAGAGTCTTTGCCCGATGTAAACACCGCCATCTTCCTTGACGAGCTTGTACAGCAAGCTCAACGGATTCAACAGAGAGGCGGTACTCCGGTTGTCCTCGTCCCAAGTCAGAATGCTCCTACTTGGCTCGGTCATCTGCGTGAAGGCCCTGGCTTGGCAGCGAGTGCGTTCGCGTTCAGCTATCCGCATGCAGACGACCCAGCGAGCGTTATCGGTCATCTCGGAGACGTACCAATTCATGCGGCACCGATATCGGTTGTTGCCTGCTATCTCGTACCTCTGGACGACTTCGCGAAGCTTGCATACGCGGCCTTCGACGAAGCAAGGTGCGTTGGAATCGAATGGTCGCCAGAATCTTCCGAAACGATTCGACTTTCATTTGTCTGGGAGTTTTCGGTTTCCGAAGAAGCATAAGCGGCCTCCCAACGTCCGACGTATCGCCGCCGCCCATCAACTCCTTTGCCTACGAGAACGTCGGAGGTAAGCTTGGCGGCTGTGTCGGTCTCGAATCGTACAGTGAAGCAGTCTGTCGAATGATGGAATCGGAGTTTCAACGCGGCATGCCAATCGGATGCTGCGCAAGGGGGCGAGCAAGTCACGACGCTTCTTAAAAAGCACTTTTCTGCGCACCGGCCACCACGGGAAGACTTACCCACGGCACAGTAGTCATCTGACCTCATGGGGCGTCGTTCCCCGACAAGCCTTCAGCGTCGGATGCGCGACCTCGACTCACAGCAAAGGTAGCAGCGCTCGAAAAGTAAGTACGTCATGCCGACCGTTGGCTCTTTGCCGCCTTTGTAATTGTACGGAGCAAAACGTCGACGACGCTGACAGCGGACGCGACCGAGATTTCATTAATTTCGTAGTCCGATTCGTTGCAAGGAACAAACAATGCCCGTGCCGTCCCGTGGTCGATGGTCACATGGATACGCGCCTCTGGAATGGTCGTCGTCTCGCCAGCAGTATGGCGCACGACGAACACGGTGAAGACGCTAACCGATGGGTATGGCCCGCTCGGGTGTCTGTACCCGCCCACTCGCAAAGCTGCCGTTGCACGTTTCCAGAGACTTGTCCTCGGGTCCACCTCGTCAGCCGCTGTCAAGATAGGTTCCGTATCGACGGGTACTTCCTCGTGGTGGCCTGCATAAATCGACACCGACGTTCGCGACCACTCAGCGGCCCACGCGGACGCCATACGCCGTAACAGGCGGTATTGCTTCTCATCTCGCAGCGCGTCGACTGGTGAAATGCCGCCAATGTTTGCGTGGCGCGAGGTCAGATAGACAAACCTGCTCCACGGCGGAGCTGGAACGAGAATGCGGCAGATTGAATGCAAACGTCGGAGGTCAATCTCGCGGGCAGCGAGTATCGCCGGAAAATACTGGACTCTATCGACATCTATCGCAAAAACACTCCCGTTCGTAATCAGACATGCGAAGCGTCTCGCGCTGACGCGGAGTTGCCGGCGGAACGCCGTTTCGCTCAGCAACTCGCCGGACCGCGTCATCTGACGCGTCGCGGCAAGTGCTTGTCGCTCAGTATCGTCCCACAACGTCATTGCGTTTCATCCCAGCTCGGTGGCCGCGTTGGCTGTGGTCAGCAGCGTCTCCTCGTCCGCTGTGCAGGCCTTATCCGCTGTTGCCACCATGTACTTCATCGCACGACCTGCATGTGAACGCCTTGCACATACTGGGGGATGCCATTGTCGCGAAAGACACACGTTACCCGAACTGCGGTGCCGTCCAGGACCTGAGTCTGGGTGACAGGCTTGTTTGCGTCGCACACGTAGGAGACGAGTTCCCCGATGAAGTCAGCCGAGGCGGGCGTAATCTCCAACGTTGCACCTGGGGCGCACGAATGGTATTGGCCTTGGGTGTTCACACCACCGAAAACCAGCAGACCGTCGTAGCCGCTCGGATGGCGGATGAAGCATTGATTCGATGCTCCTACCGCCTTCGGCGTCGGGAGCGTCGTCGGCTTTTGGACAGCGGCGGTTTTAGTTGTGGTGGTGGCTGCTGGCTTATTGACGATACCAGGCGTGACAGCGCATCCCGCAATCAAAACTGCCGCAGTGGCCGCAAGCGTTAATCTCTTCATCCACTTCGTCTTGTTTGTTTTAAGGAGTCTTGCTGGTGGCCTTTAAAGTCGGCGACCTACCACCCCTGCAAGTTGCTGGCACATCCCCTCTGCGGTGCCTTTCAAGATGGCCGCGAGCATCCGGGCGAGTGAGACGTCCTGATATGTGTCTGCTGAACTAAGAGGTACTGATTCGCGCGCCGGCAGACCACAAAGACGCCGTAGTTTCCGACGTAGCCATGCGCTGCGAGCAGCGCGACAGAACTGCCGCTCTGCAGAGTCCGGCGTGTCTGAGAGAACAGATACCTCTCGACCATCAACAAACCCGCACACTTCGAAACCGTTGGGACGCTGCGAGCGCCAAGCGGTATAACCCCAGGAGAAGATTTCGGATGCCATGACGATGTGGTCTACCGCAAGTCTTTGAGCATTTCGTCGGTTACGTCTCTGTAGGTGCTAATGTGATTGACTTGGCACCAAGCAGTCCAAGTGTAGTCACCTTCCTCAAGGTCGGCACCTGGAGGGCCATTGAGTACGTACCTGCGACCGGAGCAGGTTACACCGACACGATTGCGCATGTCGCATTCAACGATTGCAGAGCTCACGCGCCCCGTTCCTCGGTCGGGGCGGAAGCCAACAAAGTGCCGCTCGCCGATATCGGTCTCGAGAATTCGCCATGCCTGCAACACGATTTCCGGAATGTCGGCTACGGGTCGCGACTGCCATATCGTCACAAGAGCTCCCGACAGGCCTCAAGCTTCGTTGAGCTGACGGCGCTGGCGCTGCTGGACAGCGTCATGGACCGACCGCAACTTGTCCGCAAGCTCCTTCTGAATGCGAGGCTCACCGAGACCGAGCCGGGGAATCGGGCAAACGAGATGGCGTTCAAAACATTCGGGCCAACAATTATTGTCGTCATCCAAAGCGACCCAGGACTTGACGTCATTTGCATTCACATATCGCATGATTTGGTCAAACCGGCTGAGCTCGGCCCACTCTGTCTTGTCAGTACGGAACTCGTATATCGTCCCAACGACTCGCTGCTGCAGAGCTGCGGGCAAATACAGTGTTGCCCGAATCATTCCGAACTTAGCCACCCAGGACGTGCTGAGAACAATCTGCACCTGGGGGTACGGCTCAAGCAGTTCTGCGAGCAAGTTGGCGTGCTCGAATAGCTGCGGGCCGTCTCTGCGCATGACCGGTACCCCGTCGACGAGGTAGACATCGTGGGGATGCAGGCAACCGTCGTAATCCAGGAAAAGAACTGAACGCATGGCCGTCTTGGTTGGAATTGAAAAGGATGGAGCAGTGCGTCCGCTGGGCCCGGGTCTTTGTAGCTGCCAGCAGCGCCAATTCACAATATACTGTGCATTGTAAAGCCGCAAAGCGTCTTGCACAATATATTGTGTAGATTGTTGCGCTAAGTGCCGGGACACTTCCCCGATTGTCTGACGTCGGGGGATAGATGGACCGTATCGCCGCCTTTGGGGAGGCCGTTCGGAAAGTCCGGCTTGCCAAGGGCTTTACACAAGAAGCGCTCGCTGAAAAAGCGAACCTGCATCGGAACTTCGTCTCTTTGATTGAACGCGGACAGAGCAAAATCGCCCTTGACTCACTGTTTGCCCTAGCCGACGCGCTTGACATCGCCGCGTCGGAACTACTGAGACTTGCTGAAGTTGCTGCACGAGGGTAGTCCGCTATGTCGCCTAGTGTTTGAGAGAGTGTGTGCGTGGGGGGGACCCGGCGGCTAGTTCTTAAAAGAGGGATAGTTGGGTTTTCTCCTGGACTTGATGAAACAGGTCGGTGCGAAGTTGCCGTCGGTGGGTGTTGAGGGCGAGCCGGCGACAAGCCATCGAAAAGCGCTTCTGAATGAGCTCTGCCAGGATGCCGGTGCCACGCATCCGCTGACCGAACGTCGAGTCGTTAAGGTTACCGTCGCGCACTTGTTCAATCAGGCTCAGCACGTGTCGCTGCTTGTCCGGGTAATGCACCGCCAGCCACTCGACGAAGAGGTCTCGAACCTCTAGTGGAAGGCGCAGCATTACATACCCAGCCGCTTCTGCCCCGGCGTCTGCTGCCTTTTCGAGAATTCGTTCAATTTCGAAGTCGTTCAGCGCAGGTATCACGGGAGCGACCATAACGCCAGTCGGTATTCCCGCATCCGCAAGGATTTTTATCGCTTCAAGTCTCTTGAACGGGGCGTTGGCTCGGGGTTCCATCTTTCTCGCGAGCGCCCCATCCAGCGTGGTGACGGAGACGAACACGCGAGCCAGACCCTTTTGGGACATTCGTGCGAGGACGTCGGCGTCGCGGGTCACCAAGGCAGATTTGGTGGTAATCGCCACGGGGTGGTCATGCTCCTCCAGAATTTCCAGAATCCCCCTTGTTATCTTCAGCTCGCGCTCAATCGGCTGATATGGGTCGGTGTTTGTTCCCAGTGCGATGACTGACGGCTTGTATCCGACCCGAGACAGTTCACGCCGAAGTCGCTCCCCGGCGTTGGTCTTGGCAAATAGCTTCGTTTCGAAGTCGAGGCCTGCCGACAACCCAAGATAGGTGTGCGTCGGGCGAGCAAAGCAGTACGAACACCCGTGTTCGCAGCCCCTGTAGGGGTTGATTGATTGGTCGAACGGTATGTCAGGGGATTGATTCCGAGAAATGATTCTCCGCGCTGTCTCCTCGGTAGTTATTGTGCGCCAGCCGGTCTTGGTCTCCTGGGCAGCGTCTGCAGCTCCTCGTTCATCATCAGGCGAACGCTCCCAGTCATCGAACCTCGACGTTCGGTTCGTTGCCGCACCTCTGCCCCTGACGAAGTCAATCTGTTGGGTTTTCACAACAATCACTCTGCCATCGTATTACTGTATATATGTACAGTAATTTTCTGCGCGTAGCAACCTCGTATAGCTTTGCGGCTGTACTGAACAAGGTGCGTGACGTATAAGACTTGGCTGCATTTACTGCTTCGCGCGGCCGACGCACAGCTATCTCGGGCTGTCGCCGGGGCTCGATTTCGAGAGCCGGATCTACGCGAAGGTGAACGCCGCGGAGTTGCTCGAGCGCGAACTCGCGAAGCCGCGCTACGTGCCCGAGCCGATCGCGCTCGGCGTGAATACCGACGCGTATCAGCCGGTCGAGCGCGAACTGCGGATCACGCGGCAGGTGATCCAGGTGATGCATGACCACGGTCAGCCGTTTGCCGCGATCACGAAGTCGCCGCTGATCGAGCGCGATCTCGATTTGCTCGCGCCGATGGCCGAGCGCCGGCAGGTGATGGCGGCCGTCACGATCACGACGCTCGATCCCGAACTCGCGCGTGCGCTCGAGCCGCGTGCGGCGACGCCCGCGCGCCGGCTTCGAACGATCCGTGCGCTGCGCGACGCCGGGGTGCCGGTCGGCGTGAGCGTCGCGCCGATGATTCCGTTCGTCACCGAACCGGATCTCGAACGCGTGCTCGAGGCGTGCGCGGACGCGGGGGCGACGCACGCGAGCTATATCGTGCTGCGGCTGCCGTGGGAAGTCGCGCCGCTTTTCACTGAATGGCTCGCCGCACATTTCCCTGATCGCGCGGAGCGGGTGATGGCGCGTGTGCGGGACATGCGCGGCGGCAAGGATTACGACGCGGATTTCAGCCGCCGGATGAAGGGCGAAGGGATGTGGGCCGATCTGCTCAAGCAGCGCTTCCGGATGGCGGTCAAGCGCTGCGGGCTGAACGAACGCGCGCGAGGGATTCTCGATTTTTCGCAGTTTTGCGCGCAGCGCTCGAAACTGCCGCGGTCGCTCGCGCGGCCGCGCACGGCGGCGCAAGCGGAAGGCCACTCGGAAGATCAGTCGCAGCTCAGCCTGTTCTGAGCGACGTGGGCGATGCGTCGTGTCGCGCCGGCAGAGCCGGCGGATGCGTCATTGCGAAATTTGCCTGGCGGCCTCGACCTGTGATTCGAAGTACGTCTGGAACGCGAGCGCGAGCCCGGTCATCAGCAGGAATGCGCCGATCAGCAGCGAAAAGATGACGACGAACACGACACCCCAGCCGGAGCGGCTTTGGCGGCCCGTCGCGGCATTGAATTGCGCGTCCCACTTGTCGTCGGCGCGCAGTCCGTAGACGAGCGCCGCGAGAAACGCGGCGAGCAGCGATATCGCGCCGGGCGCGGCGAGCCACCAGCCAAGCGCGGCGGCCCGCCCCGATGCCGCGAGCAGCAGGAAGCCGGGAATGCCGACGATCGTCGCGAGCAGGTGTGCCCAGCCTGCGAGGTCCTTCCAGCCGTACAGATAGAAGCGGTGCGCGCCGAGCGAGCCGAGCAGGAAAGCGAGCAGTGCGGTGAGCGTCTTCGAGCGGAAGCGGGGCGGCGTGGACGTGCTGCTGGACATGTCGGGAGGCAATGGGTCTTCTTCGTGGACGCCCGGGTGAGGCCCGGGAGCGGCGGGGTCGGCTCGCATTCTACGATGTTGGGCGCGGTGCGGTCACGCTACGGTTGTGTCAATGCGTCGCATCGTAGGTGATCCGGTAGATCGCGCCCGCGTAGTCGTCGCTGATGATGAGCGAGCCGTCCGGCAGCGGCAGCACGTCGGCGGGGCGCCCCCAGACGCTTTCGTCGGGCCGCAGCCACCCCTGGACGAACGCTTCCTGGCGCGCGGCGCGGCCGTCGGGCGACGCGATCACGCGCACGACCCGGTAGCCGACCTTGCGGCTGCGGTTCCATGAGCCGTGCTCGGCGATGAAGATGTTGTCGCGGTATTCGGGCGGGAACATGTCGCCCGTGTAGAAACGCATGCCGAGCGAGGCGACGTGTGCGCCCAGCTTGAGCACGGGCGGCGCGTAGCTCGCGCACGCGTGGCCGCGCCCGAACTGTGGATCGAGCACGTCGCCGCCGTGGCAGAACGGGTAGCCGAAGTCGAGTCCCGCGCGCGGCGCGCGATTCAGCTTGTCGTCGGGGCGGTCGTCGCCCATCAGGTCGCGGCCGTTGTCGGTGAACCAGAGTTCGTGCGTCGCCGGATGCCACGCGAAGCCGACGGTGTTGCGGACGCCTCGTGCGTAGACCTCGTAGCCGCTGCCGTCGGCGTTCATCCGGCCGATCATCGCGTAGCGGTCCCGGTCGGCGACGCAGATGTTGCACGGCGCGCCCGTCGGCACATAGAGCTTGCCGTCGGGGCCGAACGCGATGAATTTCCAGCCGTGATGGCGGTCGGTCGGCAGTGCGTCCGTGACGACGACGGGCTTCGGCGGCGCGGCGATCCGCTCGTCGATCCGGTCGAGGCGTAGAATCCGCGACACGGCCGACACGAAGAGCGCGCCGTTGCGATACGCGACGCCAACCGGCATCTCGAGCCCCGACGCGATCACGTGATGCTCGCGAACATGGCCGTCGCGCACGACGAGCGCATGCACGCGCCCGTCCATGCTGCCGACGTAGAGAATGCCGCGCGGCGACCACGCCATTTCGCGCGCCGTGGGCACGTCGTCGGCGAGCACCTGGACCCGAAATCCGGGCGGTACGCTGAGTTCGCCGACCGGCAGCGTGGCCGACGCGGCGGGGGCGGCAATTGTGGCAAGAACGAGACATGCGACGGCTGCCGCATGCAGCACCGCCGGCGGGCCTGACAAAACGATGCGGGACAGGGCGATGAGAGGGCGCATGGCGGGCGAAGGCGGGCGAGCGCGGAGCGCGCAACAGATCGATTGTAAGCCTCCAGCGCCGGCGACCGGGTTTTTTGACAGGTAAGTGTTTGTTGTGCCACCGGTTTCGGGCTATAATCGCCCGTTTCAGTAGTTTTCGAACCCGGTTTTCCCGAAGGATTTCATATGGTCATCATCCGTCTGGCTCGCGGCGGCTCGAAGAAGCGCCCGTTCTACAACATCGTCGCTACCGATTCGCGCAACCGTCGTGACGGCCGCTTCATCGAGCGCGTCGGCTTCTACAACCCGGTCGCGACGAAGGGCGAAGCGCTGCGCATCGCTCAAGACCGTCTGACGTACTGGCAAGGCGTCGGCGCGCAATTGTCGCCGACCGTCGAGCGTCTCGTGAAGCAGGCGCAAAAGGCGCAGCCGGCTGCCTGATATGGCGCGGCGTGCCGGAAGTGCCGGCTGTGAGGTTCGTTGATGGCTGGTCACGATTCCGGTAATGCAAAGCGCGGGCGGTCGCCGTCGTTCGGCGTATTCGTCCGCAAGCCGGTCGAGCGCGCGCCCGAGAAGGGAGGGCGCGACGGCGCGGTTGATTCGGAAGCAAGTTGCGTCGATGCGGTGCAGTCATGGCCGGACGATGCGGTCGAGGTCGGCGCGGTGGTCGATGCGTACGGCCTCAAGGGCTGGATCAAGCTCGCGGCCCATGCCGGTGCGGGGCGAGGCGGCGATGCGCTTCTCGAGGCCCGCGACTGGTGGCTGCAAAAGGGTGTGGGGCGGGATGCGGAGCGGAAGTTCGTGCGCGTCACGCAGGCGAAGCTGCACGGCGACACGGTCGTCGCGCATCCGGCCGGCTCGGCCGATCGCGATGCGGCGCTTGCGCTGCGCAGCTTTCACGTGTTCGTGCGTCGTGGCGATTTCCCGGCGCTCGCCGCCGACGAGTTCTACTGGGTCGATCTGATCGGCCTCGACGTCGTCAACGAGGCGGGCGTCGCGCTCGGCAAGGTCGCCGACCTGATCGACAACGGCGTGCATTCGATCATGCGCGTCGAATATCCGGCGACGGGCAAGGATGGTCGGCCGAAAACCGGCGAGCGGCTGATTCCGTTCGTCGGCGTGTACGTGAAGGCGGTCGAGCAGGCGGCGGGACGCGTCGTCGTCGACTGGGAAGCCGATTACTGAAATGGACGAAGCCACGCAGAGCGCGATCCAGTTCGACGTCGTCACACTCTTTCCGGAGATGTTTCGCGCGTTGACCGACTGGGGCATCACGAGCCGCGCGGTGAAGCAGGGGCGGTTCGGCTTGCGCACGTGGAATCCGCGCGATTTCACGACCGACAACTACCGCACCGTCGACGATCGCCCGTATGGCGGCGGCCCCGGCATGGTGATGCTCGCGAAGCCGCTCGAGGCGGCGATCGGTGCGGCGAAGGCCGCGCAGGCGGCGCAAGGCGTTGCGAGCTCGCGCGTCGTGATGATGTCGCCGCAGGGCGCGCCGCTCACGCACGAGCGCGTCGCGCGGATGGCGGCGGAGCCGGGCGTCGTGTTGCTGTGCGGGCGCTACGAGGCGATCGACCAGCGGCTGATCGACCGTTGCGTCGACGAGGAGCTGAGCCTCGGCGATTTCGTGCTGTCGGGCGGCGAACTGCCGGCGATGGCGCTGATGGACGCCGTCGTGCGACTGCTGCCGGGCGTGCTGAACGATGCGCAATCGGCGGTGCAGGACAGCTTCGCCGACGGGCTGCTCGATTGCCCGCATTACACGCGTCCCGAGGAGTACGAGGGCGCGCGCGTGCCGGACGTGCTGCTCGGTGGACATCATGCCGAGATCGAGCGCTGGCGCCGGCAGGAAGCGTTGAGAAACACTCTCGCGAAGCGCCCCGACCTGATTGCGCGGGCGCGTCGCGAAAAGTTGCTGAGCCGGGCCGACGAGGCATGGCTTGCAAGTCTCGCGAAAGAAGCGAAGCAGGCCTCCTGAGGCGGCGGCGCTTTCGTTTGCGAATTTGGCGGTGCCGCGCATGCGTGCGCGGCGCCTGATGTGAATCCATCCTCTATCGGGGCCGAGCCTGGAAGCAGGCGGGCGCAAACGTCGACAAGATGGCTTTAGGAGTCAGTGATGAATCTGATCGGAAAACTTGAGCAGGAAGAGATCGAGCGCGCGCTCGCAGGCAAGACGATCCCCGAATTCGCCCCGGGCGACACGGTGATCGTGAACGTGAACGTGGTGGAAGGCAACCGCAAGCGCGTTCAGGCTTACGAAGGCGTCGTGATCGCGAAGCGCAACCGTGGCCTGAACTCGTCGTTCATCGTCCGCAAGATCTCGTCGGGCGAAGGCGTCGAGCGTACGTTCCAGACGTACTCGCCGCTGCTCGCGAGCATCGTCGTGAAGCGCCGCGGCGACGTGCGCCGCGCGAAGCTGTACTACCTGCGCGAGCGTTCGGGCAAGTCGGCTCGAATCAAGGAAAAGCTGGTGTCGAAGGATCGCGCCGCTGCTGCGCAGCAGTAAGCGCAGTCGGACGCGCGCCGGGAGTCGTTCGGCGTGCGTTTCGCCAGGCGTGGAAAAGCGCCGTGCGGAGGTTTTCCGCACGGCGCTTTTTTTTTTTCGGCCGGCTGTCGAGAGCCGCTGCGAGGCAGCGGCTTTTTTGCATCCGGTCGTCGCGGCGGCGACCGGCGCGGTCGTTTAGCGTGTGCTCCCGTGTGGCCGATGGGCGGCGAGGCGCGGTGTTCGTGCGTCGCCGCCGAGACGGTGCCGGGATCGGTCGCGACCCAACTCAAACCGCCGATCGACAAGCATTTGCCGGCGTGTGAGATCGTCATGCGCACGAGCGCCGCGTAGCTGACGACCTCGCAATTCGACGACGTCGACACGTAGAACGACATCGCGTCGAGGCGAGGGTCGTGGATGAGCGGGGCGCGGCCCGCCGCGGGCGCCGCGTTGCCGAATCCTGCCATTCGCATTTCGCGCGACGTTTGGCGCGATGACTAGCATGCATTCGACCGTCGGGCCGCAGTCGATATCGCTCCTGCGCCCCCCGTAGCGCGTCACGGCCCGACGAGCGTATCGGCTGAATGCGCGGCTGAATGCGCGGCCGAATCTCGGGCGAACGCCGCGCTCGCCGACGACGGGCGCCGTCCGGCGAGCGGCCCCGACGGGCGTTTTTTTCTTTTCGGCGCGACAATATGGTCGTATCCATTCCAAGCCGAGCGTCCCTTGACCCGTCGCCCCATCATCGACCCCGAAGTGCTGCCGATCGAGACGACCGGCACCGGACTGCCCGCCATCCCGCCGTCGTTGCTGACCCCGGCCGGCCTGCGCGAGCGCTTCGCGCAGCCGCCCGAATGGACGCAGGAGCCCGCCGAGGCGCAGCTTGCCGACAGCGTCGATCCGCGCAGTGCGGCCGTGCTCGTGCCGCTCGTCGTGCGCGAGCGCGGCCTGACGGTGCTGCTCACGCAGCGCGCGGATCACCTGAACGATCATGCCGGCCAGATCAGCTTTCCGGGCGGGCGCCGCGAGCCCGACGACCGCGACGCGAACGCCACCGCGCTGCGCGAGGCGCACGAGGAAATCGCGCTTTCGCACGAGCGCGTCGAATTGCTGGGCGCGCTGCCCGACTATCTGACGGGCACGGGCTTTTGCGTGACGCCCGTTGTCGCGCTCGTCCATCCGCCGTTTACGGTGCAGGCGGATACGCTCGAAGTGGCCGAGATCTTCGAGGTGCCGCTCGATTTCCTGATGAACCCCGCGCATCACCAGGTGAGGGTGTTCCGCTGGGAGGGCGGCGAGCGGCGCTTTTTCGCGATGCCGTATCCGCGCGGGCCGGTCGGCGGCCAGTATTTCATCTGGGGCGCGACGGCCGGGATGCTGCGCAACCTGTATCGCTTTCTCGCGGCCTAGTGGCGGGCGCCACAGTCTGCGCAAGCCGGAGCCATCCGACGCGCCTGCTGTGCTATCTTTACGCGAAAAATCAATCATCCCAGAACGGCACGGCCCTTCGCATGACTTTCTTCTCGGTTCTCCTTGCTCTCATCATCGAACAGGTCCGCGCGCTGTCGCCGAGCAATCCGGTCTTCGCGCTGTTTCAGTCTCATGCGGAATCGGCTGCGCACGGCTTCGACGCCGGCAAAAAGAAGCACGGCGTGCTCGCGTGGCTCATCGTCGTGCTGCCGTGGGTGCTCGGCGTCGGGCTCGTCTATTTCCTGCTGTACAAGGTGAGCTTCGTGCTCGCGTTCCTCTGGAACGTCGCCGTCGTGTACTTCACGCTCGGCTTCAGGCAGTTCAGCCATTACTTCACCGATATCCATCTCGCGCTCAACAACGACGACGTGCCGCGCGCGCGCGACATCCTGCGCGAATGGACGGGCATCGACACGGTCGACATGCCGGTCAGCGAAATCGTCCGCCACACGCTGATCCATGCGGTCGTCGCGTCGCATCGTCACGTGTTCGGCGTGTTTTTCTGGTTCGTGCTGCCGATCGGCCCGGCGGGCGCGGTGCTGTACCGGATCGCCGAATATCTGTCGCGTAGCTGGTCGGTGCCGGCGGACGATCGCACCGCAGCGTTCTCGACGTTCGCGCAGCGCGCGTTCTTCGCGATCGACTGGGTGCCGGCGCGCCTGACCGCGCTCGGCTTCGCGATCGTCGGCAACTTCGAGGACGCGATCTACGCCTGGCGCAATCACACGCGCCAGTGGCCCGACTCGAACGACGGCGTGCTGCTCGCGGCCGGCAGCGGTGCGCTCGGCGCGCGGCTCGCGGGCCCGCTCGCGGAGCCGTCGAGCGTCGATGCGCTCGCGGCGGGCGACAGCGGCCCGATCACGGTCGGCGACGACTGCTCGCCGCGCACGCTGCAGTCGGCCGTCGGCCTCGTGTGGCGCGCGGTGATCCTGTGGATGCTACTCCTGCTGATGCTGACGATCGCGGTCTGGGTGTCGTGATGCGGTGCGGCGGATGCCGCGCGCGTGTCGTCGCGCCAAGGTTCGTCAACGAGTAAGCCGGCTTCGAGCCGGCTTTTTTGTGCCGATTTCCGGCTTGCTTCGGTGCTCCGGTGTTCCAGGGCTGCCCGGACGGCGCTTGCTTCGCGGCGGGGGCGGGCGTCGCGCCGCGCGTCAACCGTCACGCGGATCGCGGCTCGCGCCGCAATGCCAGCAGGCGGTGAATTGCGCGTCGAGCGTCTCGCCGCAGCGCGCGCAGCGCCACGGCGCCGCGCCGGCGGGCGGCCCGGCCGACGCCGCCTCGATCAGCCGCCGCGCGAGCGCCTCGTCGCGCTCGTCGTCGAGCCAGATCTCCGGCTGGCACGCATCCATCGGCAGCCCGCCCAGCGCGCCGAGCGCGTAGCAGTTGTGCAGCTCGCAGCGCACGCCTGCGACGTCGAGCACGTTCGCCCAGTGCTGGGCGGTTGCGAGATCGGGGGCCTTGAAGCGCATTGCGGCGTTTCCTCCGTGCATGGCGAATAGGCGGCGAGGGCGGCGGCGCGCGGCCCGCCGGGCCGCCTGGCTAGCGGACGATCTGGCTCGCCTCGTGCACGAGCTGCGCGTACAGCGCGTGACGCGACGGCGCGACCCTGCCGTCGGCGACTGCCTCCAGAATCGCGCAGCCCGGCTCTTGCAGATGATGACAATTATAGAAACGACAGTGCGGCAGCAGCGGCCGGAACTCCGGGAACGCGCGCTCGAGGCGGCCTTCCGTCAGATGATAGAGCCCGAACTCCTGGAAGCCCGGCGAATCGATCAGCGCGCCGCCGTCCGGCAGCGGGTAGAGGCGCGTGAACGTCGTCGTGTGGCGGCCGCTGTTGAGCGCGGCGGAGATCTCGCGCGTCGCCGCCTCGGCGTCCGGCACGAGCAGGTTCACGAGCGTCGACTTGCCCATTCCCGACTGGCCGAGCAGGATCGTCGAATGGCCGGCCAGGCGCGGCGCGAGCTGCGCGCGCGCGTCGTCGGGCGCGCCCTTGATCGACATCTCGAGCACGTCGTAGCCGAGCGCGCGGTAGGGCGCAAGGCGCTCGCGCGCGACGGGCAGCGCCGCCTCGACGTCGATCTTGTTCAGCACGATGACGGGCTTCAGCTCGTTCGCCTCGGCGGCGATCAGCGCGCGGCCGAGCAGGTCTTCGCTGAAATACGGCTCGGTCGCGAGCACGATCAGCAACTGATCGAGATTCGCCGCGAAGAGCTTCGACTTGAACTGGTCGGAGCGGTAGAGCAGGTTGCGCCGTTCGCCGATCTCGACGATCACGCCCTGGTCGGCCGACGTTCGTTCGTAGACGACGCGGTCGCCGACCGCGACATCGCTCTTCTTGCCGCGCGGAAAGCACTGCAGCATCGGGCCGCCGCCGGCGGGCGCGACGATGTAGTGGCGGCCGTGCGCGGCGATCACGCGCCCTTCGGCGCGCTCGCCGCCGCGCGCGGCGGCTCTGGCCGGCTGCTTCGTCGGCGCGCGCTTCATGAGTGCTGGAGCAGCCGGTCGATCCGTTGCGACGCAGGCGGGTGCGAGTAGTAGAACGCGGTGTAGACGGGGTCGGGCGTGAGCGTCGACGCATTGTCTTCGTAGAGCTTCACGAGCGCGTTGACGAGATCGCGCGCGTCGGTCTGGTGCGCGGCGAATGCGTCGGCCTCGAACTCGTGCTTGCGCGAGCTCAGGCTGCCGAGCGGCGTGACGAAGAACAGGAACACCGGCATCGACAGGAAGAACAGCACGAGCGCGATGCCCGCGTTGCTGCCCGCGAGCGACGGCATCACGCCGAGGCCCATGTAGAACCACGCGCGCTGCGCGAGCCAGCCGAGCAGCGCGAGGAGCGCGAGGCTCAGCGCGAACGTCCACAGCATCCGCTTCATCACGTGGCGGCGCTTGAAATGGCCGAGCTCGTGCGCGAGCACCGCTTCGATCTCGCTGCCCGTCAGGCGCGCGAGCAAGGTATCGAAGAACACGATCCGCTTCGATGCGCCGAAGCCCGTGAAATACGCGTTGCCGTGTGCGGAGCGGCGGCTGCCGTCCATCACGAAGAGGCCCTTCGCCGCGAAGCCGCAGCGCTTCATCAGCCCTTCGATGCGCGTGCGCAGCGCGTCGTCGGACAGCGGCTCGAACTTGTTGAAGAGCGGCGCGATGAAGGTGGGATAGAGCACGAGAACGAGCATCTGGAAGCCGACCCACACGATCCACGTCCACAGCCACCACAGCGCGCCCGCCTGGTTCATCAGCCACAGCACGACGAAGAGGAGCGGCAGGCCGAGCGCCGCGCCGAGCAGCGCGTTCTTCGCGAGATCGGCGAAGAACAGGCGCTTCGTCATCCGGTTGAAGCCGAAGCGCTCTTCGATGCCGAACTGGCGGTAGTAGTCGAACGGCAGATCGATCGCGCCCGAGATCACGAGCACCGCCGCGACGAGCGCGACCTGCTGGCCGTAGCCGTGGCCGAGCCAGCCGGCGAGCAGCGAATCGAGCGCGCCGACGCCGCCCAGGAGCGTGAGGCCGACGAGCACCGCCGAGGCGACGACGATCTCGAACATCGTGAGCCGCGTGCGCTCGATCGTGTAGTCGGCGGCGCGCTGGTGCGCGGCGAGCGGGATCGTCTCGCGGAACTGCGCGGGCACGCGGCCGCGATGCGCGGCGACGAAGCGGATCTGCCGCGACGCGAGCCACAGCTTGGTGCCCGTCATCGCGACGACCGCGACGGCGAAGAGCAGGGTGAAGGTATAGGCGGACATCGAAGGCGCTGGTGGGTATCTATGCGAGAATTATATGATCTTGCGGACCCGGCCCGCTCGTCGTTTGCCGGCCCGCCCGGCGGCGCGCGCGCCGTCCGCTCATTTCCCAGGATTGCTCATGACCGATATCTCCGCCGTGGCCGGCCAGCCCGTGCTCGTTCGCAACGAACTGAACCTCGTCTGGCTCGACATGGAAATGACGGGCCTGAGCCCGGACACCGACCGCATCATCGAGATCGCCGTCGTCGTCACCAATTCGACCCTCGACATCGCGCTCGAGGGGCCCGTGCTCGCGATCCATCAAAGCGACGAGACGCTCGCAAAGATGGACGACTGGAACAAGAACACGCATGGGCGCTCCGGCCTCATCGACCGCGTGCGCGCGTCGAGCGTCACCGAGGCGGACGCCGCCGCGCAGATCGAGGCGTTTCTCGGCCAGTACGTGCCGCCCGGCAAGTCGCCGATGTGCGGCAACTCGATCTGCCAGGACCGCCGCTTCATGGCGCGCTGGATGCCGGAGCTCGAGCGCTTCTTCCATTACCGCAACCTCGACGTCAGCACGCTCAAGGAGCTGTGCCGGCGCTGGCAGCCCGCGATCTACAAGGGCTTTCAGAAGCGCGCGATGCATACCGCGCTCGCCGACATCCACGAGTCGATCGACGAGCTGAAGTATTACCGCGAGCGTTTTCTGATTCCGGCCGCGCCGGCGGGCGAGACAGCGTAAGAAGCGGGCGGCGCGCGCCGATCGCCGCCGCCGCGGCAGCCGTCACTTCGGCGCGCGCACCGCGCTCTTCGGCCGGAACGCCGCGCACACGGCCGGGTTCGTCTGCGCGTACGGGCCGCCGATCAGGTCGATGCAATACGGCACCGCAGCAAAAATGCCCGGCACCTCGACCTTGCCGTCGTCGCCGCGCAACCCTTCGAGCGTTTCCTTGATCGATTTCGGCTGGCCGGGCAGATTCACGATCAGCGCCGCGTGATCCGCGGTTTCGCGAATCACCGCGACCTGCCGCGACAGGATCGCGGTCGGCACGAAATTCAGGCTGATCTGGCGCATCTGCTCGCCGAAGCCCGGCATGGCCTTCGTCGCGACGGCGAGCGTCGCCTCGGGCGTCACGTCGCGGCGCGCGGGGCCCGTGCCGCCCGTCGTCAGCACGAGATCGCAGCCGACCGTGTCGACGAGCTCGACGAGCGCGGCCGAGATCGTCGGCGCGTCGTCCCGGACGAGCCGCGTCTCGGCGCGCCACGGCGACGCGAGCGCCGCCGCGAGCCATTCGGACAGCGCCGGAATGCCCTTGTCCTCGTAGACGCCGCTGCTCGCGCGATCGCTGATCGACACGAGGCCGATCACGAGTTCGTCGGGGTGGTTACGCTTCGTCGTCATCGTCGGAATCCGGTGAGTGGTCGGGCGCGTCGCTTTCGTCGCCGGCCGGGCCGCTCGCCGTCTTGATCCACTGGAACAGCTCGCGGAAGTAGCGCGGCGGCTTGCCTTGCTGCGCTTCCCTGCGCGTGTTGCGGATCAGCGTGCGGCCCTCCTGCACGTCGGCCGACGGATGCTCGCGGATGAACGCGGTCAGCGCATCGTCGCTCGCGAGCAGTTGCTCGCGGGTGCGCTCGATCCAGTGCAGGCGCGCCGTCTCGGCCTTGTTCACGCCGCGCTGCGCGTCGAGCGCCGCGCGCAGCGCGGCCGTCTCGTCGGCGCTGAGCGCGCGCATCACGCGCCCGACGTATTGAATCTGGCGGCGCTTGCCCTCGTGATCGGTGATGCGGCGCGCTTCGCGCACAGCGTCGGCGAGATCTTCCGGCATCGGCATGCGCTTGAACGCGTCCTTCGGCAGCTCGACGAGGGCGGCGCCCAGTTCCTGCAGCGCGTGCATGTCGCGCTTCAACTGGGATTTGCTGGGGCGATCGTAGCCGTGGTCGGCGTTCTCGCCGGCGTGCTCGATCGGTTGGATACGGGTTTTGCGTGTCATGGGCGGCATTGTATCGCGCCGGGCACCGCGCGGCCGCGGCGCGGCGCGCGCCGCGTCGCCGACCCGCGTCGCTCGCGCCGGACCTTGCTATGATCGCGGGATACGCACATTTCGAAACATGCGGGCGACCCGCCCGTCACCGGATACCACGACGATGGCTGCAAACCTCGACGCCCAGGCGCACTATTTCCCGCACACGCAAGACGAACTGAAGGCAATCGCGACGGACATCCTCCGGCACGCGAAGACGCTCGGCGCGACCGACGCCGCGACCGAAATCTCCGAGGGCGACGGCCTGTCGGTGTCGGTGCGGCGCGGCGAAGTCGAGACGATCGAGCACAACCGCGACAAGACGGTCGGCGTGACCGTCTTCATCGGCAAGAAGCGCGGCAATGCGAGCACGTCGGATTTCTCGCCCGCAGCGCTGAAGGACACGGTCGCAGCCGCGTACAACATCGCGCGCTTCACGGCCGAGGACGACGCGGCGGGGCTCGCCGAGGCCGAACTGCTCGAAACCGAGCCGCGCGACCTGGACCTTTATCACCCGTGGCGCCTGTCGGCCGACGAAGCGGTCGACCTCGCGCGCCGCGCGGAGGACGCCGCATTCGCGGTGAGTCCGCAGATCCGCAATTCGGAGGGGGCGAGCGTGTCCGCGCAGCATTCGCAGTTCGTGCTCGCGACGACGCGCGGCTTCCTCGCCGGCTATCCGTACTCGCGCCACTACATCGCGTGCGCGCCGATCGCGGGCGCCGGCCGCCACATGCAGCGCGACGACTGGTACACGTCGAAGCGCCGCGCGGACGAACTCGCTTCGCCCGAGTCGGTCGGCCGCTACGCGGCGCAGCGCGCGCTCGCGCGGATGGGCGCGCGCCGCCTCGACACGCGCAAGGTGCCTGTGCTGTTCGAAGCGCCGCTCGCGGCGGGCCTGCTCGGCGCGTTCGTGCAGGCGGTGAGCGGCGGCGCGCTGTATCGGAAGACGTCGTTCCTCGTCGACAGCCTCGGCAAGGAGGTGTTCGCGCCGCACGTGCAGATCGTCGAGGACCCGCACGTGCCGCGCGCGATGGGCAGCGCGCCGTTCGACGAGGAAGGCGTGCGCACGCGCGCGCGCAACGTCGTCAGGGACGGCGTGGTCGAGGGCTATTTCCTGTCGACCTATTCGGCGCGCAAGCTCGGCACGCAGACGACCGGCAACGCGGGCGGCTCGCACAACATCGCGCTCAGGAGCGCGCTCACGACGCCCGCCGACGATTTCGACGCGATGCTCAAGAAGCTCGGCACGGGTCTTTTGCTGACCGAGCTGATGGGGCAGGGCGTGAACTACGTGACGGGCGACTATTCGCGCGGCGCGGCGGGCTTCTGGGTCGAGAACGGCGAGATTCAGTACCCGGTCGAGGAGATCACGGTGGCGAGCACGCTGCAGGAAATGTTCCGCCACATCGTTGCGATCGGCGCGGATTCGATCGTGCGCGGCACGAAGGAAACGGGTTCGGTGCTGATCGAGCAGATGACGATCGCGGGGCAGTGAGCGCGGCGATCGCATGGATCGCGCAAAAGCAAAAAGCGCCGCGGCGAGCGGCGCTTTTTTTGTGTCGTCGCGCGAGAGCCCGCGATATCGCGCGTCGCCTCGCGTGCGTCAACCGGCGCGCTTGCGACGATAGACGACGAATGCATATGCGAAGTCGTTCGGCGCGGCCGCGCGATGCGCATCGCGCGACACGGCTTCCCATTGCGCGGGATCGGGCGCGGGAAACGACGCGTCGCCTTCGAAATCCTGATCGATCTCGGTGACGATCAGCTTGTCCGCGTGGCGCAGGCCCTCCGCGTACAACTGCGCGCCGCCGATCAGGAACGCTTCGGCCGCGCCGTCGCGCGCGGCGAGCGCGAGCGCGCCGTCGAGCGACGTGACCGTGTCGCAGCCGTCGAAGCGTCGCGCGGCGTCGCGCGTGACGACGATGTTGCGGCGGCCGGGCAGCGGCCGGCCGATCGATTCGTGCGTCCTGCGGCCCATCACGATCGGCGCGCCCATCGTCGTGCGCTTGAAGAATGCGAGGTCCTCGGGAAGTTTCCACGGAAGTTGGTTGTCGCGGCCGATCACGCCATTGCGGGCGCGCGCGACGATCAGGGTCAGCGTCGTCATGACGGGAAGAAAAAGATGCCGGAAGGGCCCGATTCTACCGGATCGCGCGGCGCGCGGCCGCGTGTCATGCGGGCCCGGCTTCGTCGTTCGGATGGCTCGCGCCCGGGCGATGCGCGCCCCATGACAGCTCGCGCAGGCCGTGCGACACCATCAGCCGATACAGCGTCGCGCGCGACACGCCGAGCTCCGCCGCCGCTTCGGTCAGGCGATTGCGGTGCCGCAGCAGCGACGCCTCGATCGTCCGGCGCTCGGCGCGCTCGCGCGCTTCGGCGAGCGTCGTCGCCTGGCGCGCCGCGAACGGCGCGAGATCGAGATCGGCGGCCGACAGTTGCCGGCTGTCCGACATCACGATCGCGCGCCGGATCCGGTTGATCAGCTCGCGCACGTTGCCGGGCCACTGATAGTTGTACATCGCTTCGATCGCGCACGACGTGAAGCCGTGGATGCGGCGCGCGCCGTCGCTCCTGAACTGGTGCAGGATGTGATGCGCGAGGATTTCGATGTCCTTGCCGCGGGCGCGCAGCGGCGGCTCGTCGAGCTTCAGCACGCATAGCCGGTGGTACAGGTCTTCGCGAAAGCGGCCGGCGCGCATCGCCGCGTCGAGATCGACGTGCGTCGCGGAGATGATCCGCACGTCGACCGGAATCGAATCGTGCCCGCCGAGCCGCTCGATCCTGCCTTCCTGCAGGAAGCGCAGCATGCTCGCCTGGCTCTCGAGCGGCATGTCGCCGATCTCGTCGAGAAACAGCGTGCCGCCGTCCGCCGATTCGACGCGGCCGATCTTGCGCTGGCTCGCGCCCGTGAATGCGCCGCGCTCGTAGCCGAACATTTCGGATTGCAGCAGATGATTCGGAATCGCGCCGCAGTTGATCGCGACGAACGGCGCCTTGCGGCGCTCGGAGCGCTCGTGAATCGCGAGCGCGGTCAGCTCCTTGCCGGTGCCCGATTCGCCGGAGATGAACACGGTCGCGTCGGTCGCGGCAACCTTGCGGATCATCCGGAACAACTGCTGCATCGCGTCGCACGCGCCGACCATCTCATCGCCCGTCGCGGCGGCGGCGCCCGCCGCGAAGTCGGGATCGCACAGCGCGACCATCCCATAGGCGTGGCCGACCAGATAATCGATCGTCTCGTGCGGCGGCGGGCCCTGCATGTAGTCGAAGCAGTACTGGCGAATCAGCCGGCGCACGTCGGGATCGTTGATGCGCGCGTCGCCCGCGAGCGCGATCCAGCCGACCTGCTGCTGGCGCAATACCGCTTCGAGCGTCGGCAGCTCGCGCGGCGCGAAGCCGTCGAGATCGGCGATGCCCGCCTGCGGCTGATTCGGCTTCACGCGCCGCGCCGCTTCGTTCGCGGAGCGCACGACGTGCACGTTCCAGCGTCGCGCGCGCAGATGCTCGACGAGCGTCGTGTCGGGCGTGCGCGACAGGTAGACGAGCTGGCGTGCGGCCGCGTCGTCCGGTGACGCGGACCGCTGCACGGCGTGGCCGGGCGGCGCGCAATCGGTGGGAGAGCGGAAGTCTGGCACGATGCACCTCAGTTGGGATGTTGTTCCGAACGTGTCGGGGGCCGCGCGCGGCGTGCAATGCTCGATGGGGGAGTCGCGGGCGTCGTCGCGTGGCGCGCGTCGTTGGCGCGGGCGATGCGGACGGGCGGCGGGGATGTCGAGCGGCCGGCGCGCGGTGCCGGCGTCGCTGCGACGCATGTGCGGTGGTTCGGGACGGGAGCGAGGACGGGAGCGCGGCGATGCGCACGACATGCGTTGCTCGATGCGGGAAAACGTCGGCGCGCCGGCGGCGTCGTATCGCTCGGCGCGGCCGTGCGTCGTCGCGGCCGAATCTGTTCGGCCGGACATCGATGCGGTGATCGCGAACGCGCGCGCGGCGCGCGAATGCGGCGGCGGGCCGAGCGCGCGTCGGCGCGATTTCCTCGGACATGTGGTCCCCCCGCTGCGCGTCGCGCCGCGATCGCGGCGACGCAATGCGCATGCTCCATGAAGAAGCCGTCGACGGCTGCGCGTCAGCGCGGCGGCGGCGAATGGTTGTCCTGCGTCGCGCCGGCACCGCCGGCGGTCTTCGTTTCGGTGATGTCGATGGCGCTTGTCGCCACGCGGCGCGCGCTCGACGCGGCGAGCACGCCTGCGCTCCCCGCATGAAAAAGTTCCGCGGCGCCGCGACATGCCGCGACGTTGCCGACGTCTTGCGCATCGCGCGAACGTCGTCGCCTGCATGCGGAAGCCGACGCGCTCGCGATGGACGGCGCGCATGCGGCCCGATGCGCATCACGGCGTTCGCACGTGCCGCACGCGCGGTCCGGCATCGTCGCGATTCGCCGCGCATCGGCGCTCGCCGCTGCATCGCTGGCGCGACCGGCACGCGCGAGCCCGCGCGGCGGGGCGGTGCGCGATGTGATGTTTGTCGCGCTGCGCGAAACGCGGCGGCGCGGCGAGATGAACGTGGAACCGTGTGCCGACGCTCGCTTCACCGTTGCAACGAGCGGGCGTTTCGTCGCGCTGCTGCGCGCATGGATTCCGCTGTCAAAAAGAGTGCCCGCCGGGGGACGGAGCACCAAAACGTTCGCCGTTGCATGAACGGCTCCGGCTATCTGGACGACCTGGACGATTCCGATGAGCTGCGCGAGCGCGTCGCCGTGGCGCAATGCCCGCCGCAAGTCATGCCCCCCCGCCGGCTGTCCCAGACTTCCGTATTTGGGGGCCGCCTCGGATAGTTCGCTATCCGAGGCGGCTTCCGCTTCCGCGCGCAGCGCGAGGATCGTGACGCTGCGGCGCTGAAGAGCTGCTGTGCCCGCGCGTCGATGCGTGGGCGACGAACCCGACGGGTTCGCCGATGCGATGCATCCGGCGTTCGCCGTCGCATGCGATGCGCGGCGCAGAGCGGGATGGATGGACGTGTGTGAATGCTTCAATTCGGACAGACGCGAGACGCGTGCGCTTCGCGCGCCGAGCGCGGTTACGCTCACGCGATGCATCGGCGCGGGCGTGGCCCGCGCGTCGAGATCGCCACGATCGTCATGCTCGTTTCGAGCGTCGCGAGTGCGCACTGCGTACCGACAGGCGGCGCACGAAGTGGCCGCACGCAGATGCGCGATGCTGCGCGCAACCGCGCCTACCGGCTCGACGTGCACGTTCGCGGCGTTGAAACCGGTTCGTACGGCCGGCAGCGCGCGGCGCGACGACGGGTGCGAGGCGTCGGGCAGGGCGGTCATCTCGTTTCCTCTTGATATTGCGTGGTTGTGTCGCAGCGGCGATTCGCATCCGGATGCGTCATTGCCGCGTATAGCTCACGCCGTCGCCGTGGATCATGCGTGCGTTCGACGGCATGGGCAGCGGCGCTGGCGGGCCGATCTCGTCCCACAGCGTGACGGTCGCGCCACCGTCGACGAGCGGCGGCGGCGTCGCGACGGGAGCGGGCGCCGGCGCGCGATCGCGCTGTCGCGCGGATGCGCCGGCATCGACGCGCACGAAACGTTCGCCCCAGCCGGCTGCGGCAACGTGCCCGGGCTGCGCGTCGACGATCCGATACGTTTTGTTTTCGTGCGCGACTGCGACATAAGGACACGGGGCGGCAAGCGATATGGCGAATGCTGCGGCGATGGAATGCCGTCGACAGGCAAGGCAGGCAGCGATTCGCATGACATCTCTCCGGTTTTGCCGGTGATCGAGCGAAATGCATGCCATCGCGTGCAATCCGTTGCGCGTTCGGGCTGCGGAAATGCGCGGACGAATGAGTGCGCGGTCAAACGCGCACAAAACGTTTCAGCTTTGAAACGGGCCCTCGGGAATACCGCTGATTCAAAAAATGAAGGATTAATCTAATCTTCTACTCAAGTGTGCAACGAATTAAGTGAATCGATAAACACGATCTGTCACGTTTCAAGCAGAGGAATGCAATGGTATTTTCAATGCAGCCGATGCTGAAAAAATGCTTGATTGAATTCATTTGCTTCGTCGCATGCTTGTCAGTACGCTGAGACAACATGGATTCGGGAACGGGCGGAGAGACCACGGCCCTTTTTTCGAACCAAGCGCCGATTGATGGGGAACGCAGTTCCAGTGGTAGTGAAAAATGACGGGCCGGGCCCTTCTCGCGGGGCCCGGCCCGGTTCCGTCGCGCACCGGTGTCGGGCGGCGCGGCGCAAATTGTTGACTGGGTGGCGTCATGGATGTTGCGGCTAGACACCTCATTTACTATTCCCATCGTCCTGATGCGGATCTGCGGCGCTGTTTCGGCCAGCATGGCTGGCAGGTCGACGTTGTCGATTCGCCTCGCGAGATGCGGCGCTCCGCCGCGCGCGGCGTGATGGCGGGCGGCTTGCTCGATTTTTCGTGCGGGGTTGGGGCCGCCGAATTGCGCGAGCTCGAAGCGAGTCTGAAGACGCCGAACGTCGGCTGGATCGCGACGACGAGGCGAGGGCAGATGGAAGACGAAGCGGTGCGCCGCTTCGTGCGCGATTACTGCTTCGACTACGTGACGGTGCCCTACGAGTGCGACCGCATCGTCGAGTCGGTCGGCCACGCGTACGGCATGGTCACGCTGTCGGAAGGGCTCGCGCCCGCCGCCGCGACGGTGCGCAACGAGGGCGAGATGGTCGGCACCTGCGACGCGATGCTCGCGCTCTTCAAGATGATCCGCAAGGTTGCCACGACCGACGCGCCGGTGTTCATCTCCGGCGAGTCCGGCACCGGCAAGGAGCTGACGGCCGTCGCGATTCACGAGCGCTCTGCGCGCGCGAGCGCGCCGTTCGTCGCGATCAACTGCGGCGCGATTCCGCCGACGCTGTTGCAGGCCGAGTTGTTCGGCTACGAGCGCGGCGCGTTCACCGGCGCGAATCAGCGCAAGATCGGCCGTATCGAAGCGGCGAACGGCGGCACGCTGTTCCTCGACGAAATCGGCGATCTGCCGTTCGAGAGCCAGGCGAGCCTGTTGCGCTTCCTGCAGGAGCACAAGGTCGAGCGCGTCGGCGGACACCAGTCGATTCCGGTCGACGTGCGGATCATTTCCGCGACGCACGTCGACATGCAGGTCGCGCTGCGTAACGGGCGCTTTCGAGAGGACCTGTATCACCGGCTGTGCGTGCTGAAGCTTGAGGAGCCGCCGCTGCGCGAGCGCGGCAAGGACATCGAGATCCTCGCGCGGCACATGCTCGAGCGCTTCAAGGGCGACGCGCACCGGCGGCTGCGCGGCTTCACGCCCGATGCGATCGCGGCGCTTCACAACTATGCGTGGCCGGGCAACGTGCGCGAGCTGATCAACCGGGTGCGGCGCGCGATCGTGATGTCGGAGGGGCGGATGATCAGCGCGGCCGATCTCGAGCTGTCGGGCTACGCGGAAGTCGAGCCGATGTCGCTCGAGGAGGCGCGCGAGAGCGCGGAGCGGCACGCGATCGAGGTCGCGCTGCTGCGGCATCGCGGCCGGCTCGCGGACGCCGCGCGCGAGCTCGGCGTATCGCGGGTGACGCTCTATCGCCTGCTTTGCGCGTACGGGATGCGCGACGACGGCAGCACGCGCGCGAAGCGCGAAGACGACCTGCGCCGGGCCTGCTAGGGCGGGTCTTGCTAGAATGGCGGGCACGACCGCTTTCGCGGCCGGAGGAACCCGCATGAAACAGTATCTCGATCTCGTTCGCACCATTCTCGACACCGGCGCCTGGAAGAGCAACCGCACGGGCATCCGCACGATCGGCATCCCCGGCGCGATGCTGCGCTTCGATCTGCAGCAGGGCTTTCCCGCCGTGACGACGAAGAAGCTCGCGTTCAAGTCGGCGATCGGCGAACTCGTCGGCTTCCTGCGCGCGACGCGCAGCGCGGCCGATTTTCGCGCGCTCGGCTGCAAGGTGTGGGACGCGAATGCGAATGAGAACGCGCAGTGGCTCGCGAATCCGTATCGCCGCGGCGTCGACGATCTCGGCGACGTGTACGGCGTCCAATGGCGGCGCTGGCCGGGCTACAAGGCGCTCGACGCGCACGCCGGCGCGCAGATCGCCGATGCGACGTCGCGCGGCTTTCGCGTCGTCGCGCGCTTCGAGGAGGACGGCGCGGACAAGGTGCTGCTCCACAAGGCGATCGATCAGTTGCGCGACTGCCTCGATACGATCGTGCGCGATCCGTCGAGCCGGCGCATCCTGTTCCACGGCTGGAATCCCGCGGTGCTCGACGAGATCGCGCTGCCCGCGTGCCATCTGCTCTATCAGTTCCTGCCGAACGTCGAGCGCCGCGAAATCTCGCTGTGCCTGTATATCCGCAGCAACGACGTCGGACTCGGCACGCCGTTCAATCTCGCGGAAGGCGCGGCGCTCCTCACGCTCGTCGGCCGGCTGACGGGCTACACGCCGCGCTGGTTCACGTACTTCATCGGCGATGCGCACATCTACGAGAATCAGCTCGACATGCTCAAGCAGCAACTCGAGCGCGAGCCGTTCGAGAGCCCGCGGCTCGAGATCGCCGAGCGCGTGCCCGATTACGCGAAGACGGGCGAGTACGAGCCGCAATGGCTCGAACGCATCGAGCCGTCGGACTTCGCGCTCGTCGGCTATCGCCATCACGAACCGCTGACCGCGCCGATGGCCGTCTGAACGGCGTGCGGCCCGTCTCGATCGACCCATGAAAAAAACCCGCGAATTCGCGGGTTTTTCGTTGATGCGAGGCGTGCGCTGCGGTTACGCGTGCCGGCGCTCTTCGCGGTGAGGGGCGAAACCGTGCTGCTGATCGGGGCGCACCTGATGCTGCGGCTCCTGGCGGGGCGCGGGCGGCGGGTTGTGCGGCACGGCGGGCGGCGGCGCGGCGGGGCGCGGCTCCATCCTCGGCGCTTCCATTCGCGGTGCGGGCATCCGCGGGGCTTCCATCCTCGGTGCTTCAACCTGCGGACGCGGCGCGGGGGCCGGCGCGCGATATTCGCTGCGCGGCGCGGGCGGTGCGGCTTCCTGACGCGGGGCCTCGCGCGGCGCTTCGGGCGCGCGCATTTCGTTTCGCGGCGCCTGCTGCCATGCCGGCTGCGGCTGCGTGCGCTCGGCGGGCTGTGGCGCGGGCTGGGCGGAGTGCGTGGGCGTCGGCGTCGAGCGGATCGGCGGCACCGCGTTCTGCGTCGGCGACCGGTAATTGAGCGGCGCATTCGGCTCGACGTTCGCGTGAGGCCGGCCTTCGTTCGCGCGCTGCTGCTGGATCGGCGGATGCGGCTGCGTCCAGGACGGCTGCGGACGCTGCGTTTCGCCCGGCGCACGCGCTTCGTTGCGCGCGCCCGGGTTCTCGACGGCCGTGGGCGGCCGCGGCACGCCGTTTTGGGGCGACGGCGCGGGATTCGGCCGGGCCCCGTTCGGCCGGGACGCGTCAGGCCGCATCGCGTTTTGCGGCCCGCCCGGCGCACCGGGAACAGCCGGCGCGTGCGGTGCATTCGGCTGCGTGGCGTCCGGCTGCGGAACGCCGGGGCGCGCGAAGTTCGATGGCGCGGCATTCAGTTGAGCCGCATTCGGTTGAGCTGCATTCGGCTGCGGCATATTCGGCTGCGGCCGCTCGCCCGCGCGCGCGGCCGGATTGCCCGCGCCGCCCTGCGGGCCGCGCGCGGGTTGCGCGACGCTCGCGTGCGTGTCGACGAGCTGCACGTTGCGCATCGCCCAGCGGTTCGGCGCGCCGGTGTTCTCGGGCGTGCGCACCGGCCGCATCGCGTAGTTCGGCGGCACGGTGGTCTTCACGACGGGCGCGCCCGCGCCCGGCACCCGCGCGCCGCTCTGCGCGAGATGCGCGGCGAGCTGATCGTGATAAGCGGCCGGCACGGCCGGGTTGCGCGTCGCGACGATCGAGCGCTGCTCGACGGCCGCGGGCGGCCGGTACGCGGCGTTGCGCAGTGCGCCCGTGAAGCTTTGCCGAACCGGCGCGACGCCCGGCGCGCCCGAGCCGATGTGCGCATTGCGCCACTGCTGCGGATCGACCTTCTGCGCGAAGCGCGACACCGGCTGCCCGTGGACGAACGCGGTCGCCGGCACGGCCGTCACCGCGTTCGGCGCGCGGAAGTTCACGTACGTGTTGTGGATGTTCGTGATGTTCGTCACGTTCACCGTCTTGTTGACGTTGATGTTGTTGACGTTGTTCACGATTACCGTCTGGTTCACGCGCTGGTAGTAGTGCGGGCTCCAGCCGCCCCAGCTCGGCCGCCACGGGTCGCGCGGCCCGAGCGGGAACCACGCGACGCCCGCCGCCGCGATGCCGCCGACCGCGAGGCTCACGCTCCAGTCGAAGCCGCCGCCGCCCCCGCCGACGAACGCGACGAGCGCGGGCGCGTAGCACGGCGGCGCGCTGACGACGAGCGGGCCCGGCACCCATGCCCACGAGTCGTCGACGTACGCCCAGCGGCCGTAGTGATACGGCGCGAAGCCCCACGGCTCGTCGTCGACCCAGGTCCAGCCCCACGGCGCCTGCCAGATCCAGTGGCCGGTGTGGTACGGCGCCCAGCCGGCGGGCACCGCGCTCGGCACCCACACCTCGCCGTAATCGGGGTCGTCGCGCCACGTTCCGTTCGCGTCGAGGTCCTGGTAGCCCGGGATTTCGCGCGATACGTAGCGGGCCGACACGGAGCGCTCCTCGGCCGCATCGCGGCTAGCGGCCCAGTCGTCGAGACCGTCGGGCGGCGCCACGGCGCCCGTGTCCGCGACTTGCAGCCCGGTGCCCGTGAAGACGACCCGCTGGCCGGCCGACACCGGCATCTGCGTGCCGTCGCCGTAGACGGTTGCGCTGCCGCGCCTCACGGTGACGGTCGTGCTCGAACCGTCAGGCGCGACGTCGACGCGATAATCGCCGGGCGAGCCGACCGCGAGCGCGAGGTTCGGCGTGTCGATTTCATACGACGTGCCGGGCGGCAGTTCGCGCACGTGCGTCGACAGCGTGCCGAGCGGCACCTTCAGTTGCGTGTTCGCGTCGTCGAGATTGAGGATCGACAGGCTCGTCGATTGACCGAGCCGCACCGCGGTCGAGCCGATGTGCAGCTCGGAGCGCGCGCCCGAATCGTTCCATAGCTGGTCGCCCGTCGTGAGCGGACGGTTGACGGCTGCGTATGACCAGTCGCTCGCGCCCGCGGGCTCGGTCGTGACGGCCCCGGACAGGTAGTTCAGGCGCGCGACGCGGCTCGGCGGATCGCCGCCCGCTTGCTGGGCGACGCCGGCGGGCGGCGGGGCGACGTTTTGCGCGATGGCGGGCGGTAACGCAGCGAGCATTGCGACGGCGACGAGCGTGTAGCGGGCGATGCGCGAAAGCACAAACGGATGGCGAGTGGCAAGGATGGTCATCATTGTCTCTGTTTTGTCCGGCGTGGCACGCGCCGTATGAATCCACTCTATCCGCTCGGCATGTTTCAGTGACGGTGGTTTTGTTATGCGATTTGATGTGCGTGTAACAAGAGTTGTCGGCACGGCGGAATTCGTCAGAGCAATGAAAGCGCGCGTCATTCGCCGGTAAGCAAGGCGTCGAATTCGCGCTGGCCGGCGGGCGTCACGCGCAGCACGCGAGGCTTGGCCGCATGCTCGATCCAGCCGCGTTGGCGGAAGCTTTCGAGGAGCGCCGCGCCGAGCGAGCCGCCCAGGTGCGGACGGCGCTCGCTCCAGTCCGGGCACGTGCACGCGAAGCGCCGGCGCTTCGCGCGCTGGCCGCCGATGTCGATGCCCCATTGCGCGAACTGCGCGGCGCCCGCCGCGCTCGCATCGAGCGTGCCGTCCGCGGCTGTCAGCCAGCCGCGCGACATCAGCCGCTCGAACACCTGGACCGCTAGCTCGCCCGCCATGTGGTCGTAGCAGGTGCGCGCATAGCGCATGTCGGGCGGCACGATGCGCGCCGGCTGGGGGATCGGGCGCCGCGGCGCGGCCGCCTGCGCGATGTTCGCGAGCGCCTCGATCGCCGCGGCGATATCGGGCGACGCGATCCGGTAATAGCGATGGCGGCCGCGCACGTCGAGCGCGAGGAGGCCGCCGTCCGCGAGCCGCGCGAGATGCGCGCTCGCCGCCGACGGCGACAGCCCGGCGATCATCGTCAGCTCGCCCGCGGGGCGCGCGCTGCCGTCCATCAGCGCCCAGAGCATCGCGGCGCGTCCCGGATCGGCGAGCAGCGCGCCGAGATGGCTCAAGCCGGGGAAATGGTGATCGCGATCGGAAGCGGACATTGGCGAACCTCGGGAAGGAAATAGTTCGAGTGTAGGCGCGTATGGCATTCGATGTTTCGGGGCAGGCTGAAATGTCGGATGCGCGCCGGCGTTTGCTGCGCTCGCCATGACGGCGCGCGTAGAATGCGACGTCCGATGACTCGCCGGCGCGCGATCGCGGCGCGCCGGCCGCTCGACGATGCTTCTTCCGATGAAAACACTTGTTGCCACCCTTATTGCCGCGTTCGTCTGCGCGGGCTGCGCGTCCGGCGGCGCCGGCGGATCGGGCGCCGGGACCGGCCGCATCGAGATGTACGGCACGATCGATCAGGGCGTGACGATCCGCAACTGACGGCGCAAAGCCGACCGCAGAGCGCGCGGTCGCGAGCAAGCGCCGCTCCCGCATCGGCGCGGGCGTTGGCCCGAAACGGCGGCTGCGGCGCTATGTCGCAGCGCAACGTATAATCGTCTCCTTTCCCGCCACACAGCAGAACCGGAGCCAGCCGAGATGTCCGCCACGCCCCCCGCGCCGCTTGATCGCACCGAAACCGTTTTCCGCTTCCTCGCCGAGCCGACGTCCGTCAACTTCGGCGGCAAGGTGCACGGCGGCGCGCTGATGAAATGGATCGACGAGACCGCGTACGCGTGCGCGGCGATCTGGTCGAGCCGCTATTGCGTGACGGTGAGCGTCGGCAACATCCGCTTCCAGCGGCCGATCCTCGTCGGCAATCTCGTCGAGCTGAAGGCGCGCGTCGTCGCGACGGGCCGCACGAGCATGCACATCCACGTGTCGGTGCACGCGGGCGATCCGAAGGGCGGCGTGCTGCGCCAGACGACCGATTGCCTCGTCGTGTTCGTCGCGGTCGACGAGAACGGCAATCCGGTGCCGGTGCCGCCGTTCGTGCCCGTCACCGGCGAGCAGAAGCGGCTCGCGCAGTACGCGATGGACGTGCGTGAGGCGCTCGACAAGATCGTCGAGCTCAAGCCCGAGGAAGTCGCGAAAGGGGAAGTGTGAGCGTTCGCCGCCTTCGCGTGCGCAAAAGCAGGATGCCGGGCGCCCGGCGCATCGAATCGAGAAAGACGCCGCGATCGTTCGCGGCGTTTTTCGTTTGAAGCGCGAAGCGCGCGATACGAAGGAACGCGATCCGGCGTGCAGCCGTGCGCGACGCCTGCCGCGCCGGGGTCAGCGGTTGCCGACCATCTTCTCCGGCCGCACCCATTCGTCGAATTGCGCGTCGGTCACGTAACCGAGCGCCAGCGCGGCGGCTTTGAGCGTCGTGCCTTCCTTGTGCGCCTTCTTCGCGATCTGCGCGGCCTTGTCGTAGCCGATGTGCGGATTGAGCGCCGTCACGAGCATCAGCGATTCGTTGAGGAGCGCGTCGATGCGCGCGCGATTCGGCTCGATGCCGGCCGCGCAGTGATCGTTGAAGCTTTGCGCGCCGTCCGCGAGCAGCCGCACCGACTGCAGCACGTTGTGCGCAATCATCGGCCGGAACACGTTCAGCTCGAAATTGCCGCTCGCGCCGCCGAAGTTTACCGCGACGTCGTTGCCGAACACCTGGCAGCACAGCATCGTCACCGCTTCCGATTGCGTCGGATTGACCTTGCCCGGCATGATCGAGCTGCCCGGCTCGTTCTCCGGAATCGACAGCTCGCCGAGTCCGCAGCGCGGCCCGCTCGCGAGCCAGCGGATGTCGTTCGCGATCTTCATCAGGCTCGCGGCGACCGTCTTCAGCGCGCCGTGCGCGAACACGAGCGCGTCGGCCGCGGCCATCACTTCGAACTTGTTCGGCGCGCTGACGAACGGCAATCCCGTGAGCCGGCCGATCTCGGCCGCGACGCCCGCCGCGAACTTCGGATGCGCGTTCAGGCCCGTGCCGACCGCCGTGCCGCCTTGCGCGAGTTCATACAGGTGGGGCAGCGCCGCCTCGACGTGGCGAATGCCCTGATCGAGCTGCGCGACGTAGCCGGAGAATTCCTGGCCGAGCGTGAGCGGCGTCGCGTCCTGCAGGTGCGTGCGGCCGATCTTCACGATGTCGGCGAAGGTGGCGGCCTTCGCGTCGAGCGTCGCGCGCAGCGTGCGCAGCGCGGGCAGCAGATGGCCGACGATCGCGCGCGCGGCGGCGACGTGCATCGCGGTCGGGAACACGTCGTTCGACGACTGGCCGCGATTGACGTCGTCGTTCGGATGCACGTTGCGGCTTTCGCCCCGCTCGCCGCCGAGCAGCTCGCTCGCGCGGTTCGCGATCACCTCGTTGAGGTTCATGTTGGTCTGCGTGCCCGAGCCCGTCTGCCAGACGACGAGCGGGAATTCGTCAGGATGACGGCCGGCGATGATCTCGTCGGCGCTGGCGATGATCGCGTTCGCCTTGTCCTGCGCGAGCACGCCAAGTTCGAGATTGACGGCGGCCGCCGCGCGCTTGACCAGCGCGAGCGCGTGAATCAGTTCGGGCGACTGCTTCTCGGTCGAGATCTTGAAGTTCTGCAGCGAGCGCTGCGTTTGCGCGCCCCACAGCCGGGCCGCCGGCACTGCGATTTCGCCGAACGTGTCGCGTTCCATCCGTACTGCTTCGCTCATGATTGCTCCTTTGGATGACGGGGAGCGCCGCGCGGTCGCGGCGCAATGCGCATGCGGGGACGGAGCCGTTCTCGCGACGGCGTCCACTGTTGGGCAAGCATAGCGCTGCACGCGATTTCGTGCCGCGGCGCGCAGGTGCGCCGCGACGAATGGCGCGGTGCGATGCATGCGAGCATCGACATGCGCGACGGCGTTCGGATGCGATCGCTTCGTGTCGGGGCGGCGTCGCGCGCGCATGTTCGATGCGGGACGACATTGGCCGCTTCGTCGAGCCCGTCGAGGGCAGCGGATCATGCGCTTGCGCGCTTACGTCGAAGCCCGTCCTCGAGCCCCCGCCCGCGCGCCGAGCGCGGCGCTCTTCCGGTGAAATCGCCACGTCATCAGCACCGCGACGCTCGCGAGGCCGGCCGCGAGCCCCCACCATAATCCGCGCGCGCCGAGGCCCGCGTGGAACGCGAACCAGTAGCCGGTCGGAAAGCCGATGCCCCAGTAGCCGAGCGTCGCGGCGAGCATCGGCACGCGTGTGTCCTTCAGGCCGCGCAGGCAGCCGGAGCCGACCGTCTGCATCCCGTCGACGATCTGGAACACCGCGGCGATGCCGAGCAGCGACGTCGCGAGCGCGACCGTGTGCGCGTTTGCGGGATCGTCGAGCTTCAGGTAAAGGCCGACGATCGCGTGCGGCGCGACGATCAGTACGAGCCCCGACAGCGACATGAACGCGATGCCGAGCCCGAGCGCGACGAAGCCCGCATGCCGCGCGGCAACGGGCGCGCCCGCGCCCGCCCAGTAGCCGACGCGCACGTTCGCGGCCTGACCGATCGCGAGCGGCACCATGAATGCGACCGACGCGACGTTGAGCGCGATCTGGTGCGCGGCGAGCGACGATTCGCCGAGCACGCCGACCGTGAGGCCCGTCGCGAGAAAGAGCGTCGACTCGACGCCGTACGTGATCGCGACCGGCCAGCCGATGCCGAACAGCTCGCCCATCAGCGGCAGCCGCGGCCGCGTGGCGGCGACGAAGTGCTTGAACGTCGGCCGTCCGTGCAGCAGCGCGACGAGCGTGATCGCGGTGAGCCAGATCGTGATCGTGGTTGCCGTAGCGGAGCCGAGGAAGCCGAGCCGCGGCAGCGCGAACGCGCCGTGGATCAGCCCGTAGTTGAGAAACGCGTTGACGCCGACGCCCGCGAGCGACACCCAAAGCAGTCGCTTCGCCGCGCCGATCGCGGGCAAGAACGAGCGCATCAGCCCGACGCCGATCAGGCTGCCGGGCGCCGCGAAGCGCAGCACGGCCGCGTATTCGCCGACGTTGTGCGCGAGCGCCGCCGGTTCGCCGAACGCGCGCAACAGCGGCTCCGCGAACGACAGCAGCGCGAACGCCGGAACCGCGAGCAACAGCGACAGCGCGAAGCCCGTCCAATAGATATGCGGCACGCGATCCTCGGCCTTTGCGCCGCGTGCGTGCGCCACGCTCACGCTGACCGACGTCAGTACGCCCTGCAGCAGCGTCACGACGACGAAGAACAGATTCGCGCCGAGGCCGCCCGCCGCGAGCGCGTCGGGGCCGAGCGAGCCGAGCAGCACCGTGTCGGTGACGCTCATCGCCATTTGCGAGAGTTGCGCGATCGCGAGCGGCGCGGCGAGGCGCGCCGTATCGGCGGCGTGGCGGGACAGTGTGGGAGGCGGCGCAGCGGCCGCTCGCGTGAAACCGGTAGGCGACATGGGACGCGTTCGCACGAGCGGCCCGCCCGCGCTTTGCTTATTTTTGCGAAACGATCAGCTTACGAGTTTCCGCAAGCGCTGTCGATGCGCGTCGTCGATGGCCTTACGATCGGCAGGGGCTCGCTATGACGCGCCGTGCACGGCGATGCGCGTGTCGCCGAGCAGCACGACCTGTCCCGCGCGGATCTTGCAGGTCTTGCGCAGCTCGATCGCGCCGTCGACCTTCACGGCGCCCGACGCGACGATCATCTTCGCCGAGCCGCCGCTATCCGCGAGACCCGTGAGCTTCAGCAGGTTATGCAGTTCGACGAATTCGCCGGTCAGCGTGAAATCGAGATTGGGCATGGCAATGAAAACGGAGACGAGCGCGCGCAGACGAGAGCCCGCCGCGCAGCGGGCATCGCATCATAAGCGATGCGCGCCGCGCGCGGTGTAAGGCGCGCGTCAAATGTTGTCCGGGTTTCGCGCGATTCGGGCCGCCGCTTGTAAGCGAGTGTGTCGAACTCGTCAGCAAATGAAACGGTGGGTAACAGTTGGCGAGAACGGCGAACTGCGAACGAGAGCGGCCGGTCTGTACACGGACTCGCTGCATGTCGCGGCGGGCCCATAGCGGCGGGCCGGTTCGAAGGCGCGCCGCATCCAACGACTTTGTTGAGGAGAATTGCGATGTCCAAGATTCGTGCAATGCTGATCGGTGCCGCGGTGGCGGCGATGGCGACGAGCGCTTTCGCGCAGACGGCAGGCGTGGCGACGCAAGGTTCGGTCGGCGGCTCGGCCGACGTGCTCGGCCAGAAGGCGGGCGCGAGCGCGCAACTGAACGCGGGCGGCGATGCGTCGGCTGCATCGCCGGAAGCGGCGGAGAACGCCGTCAAGCATTCGGCGAAGAAGCACGTGAAGCACGCGAAGGCCAAGGCGAAGGCGAAGGCCGACGAAGCGGCCGAACTCGGTGCGGATGCGAAGACGAAGGCGAGCGGCGCGGTCGAAGGCGCGACGAACGCGGCGGGCAACGTGGTCGGCGGCGCGACGAACGCGGTCGGCGGTGTCGCGGGCGCGGCGGGCGGTCTCGCGAAGGGCGTCGTGGGCGGCGCGAACGGCTCGGTGTCCGTCAACGGCGGCGTGAAGGCCGGCGCGGGCGAGTAAGCGCCGCCAGGCGAGGCGCGCGGGCGGTTCGCCCCGGAAGGCCCGCCCGACGCGGCGCGCTCAGGCTGAAGGGCAACGGCCCGGATCGCATCATGCGGTCCGGGCCGTTGCGTTGTCGGGGAGGCGCTTTCGCGCGGTCGAATCGCCTACCCGCGCGCGCCGATGAACGAGCGGAGGCGCCGCACGCTACGAGCGCCGCCGGCCTTGCGGCTGCGACGCGTTCTGCGCGCCGCGCGCGGGCGTCTGGACCATGAACACGCTGCGCAACCACGCGGCGGCGCGCGCGAAGATGTCATACGGCTCCTCGACGAAGATCTCGGGCTTCAAAAGGCGCAGGTATTCCATGATCTGTTGCGCTTCCTGCTTCTGGAACGAGCCGTGCGAGATGCCGAGCCTGAGCAGTCCGCGCAGCTCGCCAAGCTTTTCGCGCGCGACGCTGCCGACGCTCATCTCGCACGCGAGCTTCGCCTCGTACACGCGTTGCCGCAGCGATTCGGCGAGCCGCCACGCGGGCGTCTGCATCCGTTCCTCGAGCGTTTGAATGTCGGTGACGGCCGACTTGATCTGCGCGGCGAGCGGATCGACGAGCGCCGCGTCGCCCTGCGCGCCGGACACGATGGCGGCGGCCCAGTCGCGGCACGCTTTCGCGAGTTCGTCGGGCGTCCATTCGGAGCGCGACGCGAAGCCGAAACCGAATTCTCCCGCCTGCCGGATCAGGATCGAGACGACGTCCGGAAACTCCTTGTCGAGCGTGCGCTTCGCCCACGCATACTGGCCGCCCTGCAGAAGCCGCTGAACCGCGTGCTCGGTGAGCGGCACCATGCTGTCGAGCAGCTTCGCGCGCAGGAAATCCTCGAACGACGGCGTGACGAATTGCGGATCGAGCTTGAGCGACACGCGCACGAACGCATCGTAGTCTTTGCGCAAGGAAACGACGGTGTCGTCTTTCAGCGTGAGAGTGATCTGGCCCATGTCTGTCTCGATGCTCGATGCCGGTCGGCTCGACCGGCGCTTTCGCCCGCACGCGAGCCGACGCGGGCGGGCCGCGTGCGCGCTGCGCGGCCCGGCGGCTGGCCGCCGGTCCGCACGCCGGATGGACCGGGTCTCGTCTGGATCGGGTCCCGCCGCCGGGCGCGGGGCTGCATCCTCTTAACGGCAGCGCGCGCGAGAACTTGAGGGCCGTGCGCGCCGATGTCGCGCGCCGCGGCGAAGACGGCTCAGCCGGGCAGCCAGCCGTGCGGCAGCACGAGCGCCTGCCAGAAGAAGAACGCCGCGAGCCCGGCGGCGATCGTGACGAGCGGCCGGCGCGTCGCGGCGGACACGAGCACTGCGGCGGCGGCGCCGACGAGTCGCGGATTGCGCCACGTCAGCTCCGCGTCGCCGCCGTGCGGCGCGACGGTCATCGGCACGATGATCGCGGTCAGCACCGTCACCGGCACGAAGCGCAGCGCGGCGAGCGCGAGCGGCGGAAACACGAGGCGATCGCCGAGCAGGAAGAGCGTCGTGCGGATCGCGGACGTGAGCGCCGCCATCCCGAGAATCAGCAGCGCGTAGCTCATGACGCGGCATCCGTCCGCCGGCGCGTGCGTTGCGCGGCGAGCCACGTCAGCGCGACGCCGATCGCGACGCCTGCGGCGACGGCGGCGAGCAGGCCGAGCTTGTACGGCCATGCGCGGCAGAAGAGCGCGACGGCGCCCGCCGTCGCCGCGGCGGCGAGATAGCGCAGCGCGGCGAGTTGCGGCACGACGATCGCGATGAACGTCGCCGCCATCGCGAAGTCGAGGCCGAGCGATTGCAGGCGCGGGAACGCGGCGCCGAACAGCAGGCCCGCGATCGTCCAGATCTGCCAGTTCACGTACATCGCGATGCCCGAGCCGAAGAAGTGATATGGTCCCGTCGCGCCGGGTTCGGCGTGACGATAGTGCGCATACGCGACGGCGAACACTTCGTCCGTCATCAGCGCGCCGAGCGTCGCCCGCCACCGCAGCGGCAGATGCGCGACATATGGCGCGAGCGTCGCGCTGTACAGCAGGTGGCGCAGGTTGACGACGAACGTCGTCGCGAGCACGACCGCGTAGCTCGCGCCGCCCGCGATCAGGCCGAGCGCGATGAACTGCGCGGAGCCGGCGAACAGCGCGAGCGACATCAGCTCGCCGTGCCACGGCGCGAGCGGCCCGGTCGTGACGAGCGTGCCGAAGATCACGCCGAAAGGCGCCGCGCCGACCATCATCGGGACGGTGTCGCGCACGCCGGCGGCGAACTCGGCGAGCCGGCCGGGTGGGGGATGCGTGGAGCAGGACTGGGACACGACGGCTACCTCCTGTCCGGCGGAGGATAGCGGGGCGGGGCGCGCGCTCGCTTGTACGTTCTTGCGGTGTCGTGCTGTAGTTTTTGCCGTTGCCGTTGCCGTTGCCGAAGCCGACGCTAGAGGTGGAGCGTCGAAACACTGGCGCGTTGGAACTGAAGCGGGTAGCCAACCTGCTTGCCGCCACCACGCTACGACGGCTGCCAACGCCCCGGCGGTACCCCGAACATTCGTTTGAAATGGCGGGTGAAGTGACTCTGATCGGCGAAGCCGCACGCGGCGGCGACATCGGCGACGCTCGCGCCCGCACGCAGCGGCGCGAGCGCGCGCTGCAGGCGCAACTGATTGCGCCATGCATGCGGCGGCATGCCGGTCGTGCGCGAGAACAGGCGGGCCGCATGGAACGGCGACAACCCGGCCGCCCGTGCGGCGTCCGATAGCGTGACGGTCTCGGACAGGTCGGCGGCAAGCCGCTCGCGCATCGCGTCGACGCGCCGACGGTCTGCCGCGACGCCGCGCGTCGTCGCGCTGCGATTGCCCGCGTGGCGGGCGATCAGCGTCGAATACGCGTCGAGCATCGTGGTTTCGGCGGACAGCGGATCGTCGGGAGACCGAGCCGCGCCTGCGCGGAACGAGCACGAGTCCGTAGGCGAGGCGAGGGACCTAACCGAAGCCGAACCCGAACTCCCGCCGGCCGCCCCGAGTCCCTCGCCCGGCCGCAGGCGACGGGCCGCGGCGCCGCCGCTCGCCTCCATCAACCGATGCGCGGCGACGAGCCGCGCGGCGAGATCCGCATCGTGGATGACGTCGAGCCGGAACCACGGTGCAGGCTGCGGCTTGCCGGCGATTTCGTCGGCGAGCGTGCGAATGAAATCGACGGGCACGTAGGCGACGCGATAGCGCCAGCCGTCGTCGGCCGCGCGCGAGCCGGTGTGGATTTCGCCCGGATTGATGACGGGGATCGAGCCCGCGTCGGCGACATATGCGCTGCCGCGGCACGTGTAGCGCTCGGCGCCCGCCTCGATGACGGGGATCGTGTACGCGTCGTGCCAGTGGGGCGCGAACGCGTGATCGCGATAGGTCGCCGTGACGAAGTCCGCATCCGGCAAGAGCGGCGTGCGCCAGTAGCGGACTTCCTCTCGCGAGCGTTCGGATCGCATGGCGGCGGCTCTCGGCTCTCGGCTTTCGGGCGCGGCGGGCTTCGTTACCTGACCGGGATCGGCGTGCCGGCCGGCACGGGCACGGCGGTCACGCTGTTCTTCGGGCTGCCCGTTGCGATCCGGTCGCTGTAGGTCAGGTAGACGAGCGTGTTGCGTTTCTTGTCGACGACGCGCACGACGTGCAGCGTCTTGAAGATGAACGACAGCCGCTCGCTGAACACGTCGGTCTGCTGCCTGAGCGGCTCGGTGAAGCGGATCGGGGCGACCTGCCGGCACGCGATCGACGCCTCGGTCGGGTCCTCGGCGATGCCAAGCGTGCCCTTGATGCCGCCCGTGCGTGCGCGCGACACGTAGCAGGTAACGCCGCTCACGAGCGGATCGTCGTACGCTTCGACGACGACGCGATCGGAGCCCGTCAGGCGGAAATTGGTGTTGACGCTGGCGACTTCCTCGCCGCGCGCGGCGGTCGTTGCGATCGGAAGAAGGGCGGCGCAGGTCGCGAGGACAGCGAAATAACGGTTTTTCATCGGTGGCGAGGCGGCAGACGTGGCGAGAAGCGGAGCACGACTCTAGCACGCCGCCGGGTGCGCGACGGTGCGCGGCGCAACGAAAACCCGGAGGGGAAAGGCAAAAAGGCCCGTCGCGAACGACGGGCCTTCGAAGCTGGCTCCCCGACCTGGGCTCGAACCAGGGACCTACGGATTAACAGTCCGGCGCTCTACCGACTGAGCTATCGGGGAATAAAACGGTTCGGCATGCTTGACGCCTCGAAACAGCAGCGCAAGGCGATCATCGGCCATGAAAAAGCCCGTTTGAAACGGGCCTTTGCAATTCTTGGCTCCCCGACCTGGGCTCGAACCAGGGACCTACGGATTAACAGTCCGGCGCTCTACCGACTGAGCTATCGGGGAACAAACAGCAGAGAAATGAAATTCTATGGGGCGCTGGCCGATCTGTCAACACTTTTGCGTACCGGCACGTATCGGCGCCGTCACGCGGCGCCGGGTAGCGCCCCGCGGGCGATCAGCGCTCGAGCAGGTGCAGCTTGTCCTGCACGTCCTTCCACTCGTCGGCGTCGGCGGGCGCGGGCTTCGTCTTCGTGATCGACGGCCAGTCCTTCGCGAGCTCGGCGTTCAGCGCCGTGAACTGCTGCTGGTCGCCCGGCACGTCTTCTTCCGCGTAGATCGCGTTGGTCGGGCATTCGGCGACGCACACCGCGCAGTCGATGCACTCGTCCGGATCGATCGCGAGGAAGTTCGGGCCTTCACGGAAACAGTCCACAGGGCACACATCGACGCAATCCGTGTATTTGCACTTGATGCACGCTTCGGTCACAACGTGGGTCATTCAAAACGCTCCTGCGGCGGTATCTAGGTATGTATAGGGGGCGGCGGCGTGGCGCCAAAAGCGGCATTGTAACTGATGCGTCAAACCCGCATCGTGCGCTCGGCTTTCCCTTTTATACCGTTTCGTGATTAGTTTATGGCGGTTTGCGCGGTCCCGCGGCGTTCCGGCGCGGCGCGACGCCGCATTCGGGTAACATGCGTCAACCGGAGGGCGGGCGCGCGGGGCGCGCAAACGCTCGGGCTCCGTTTCGATTTTGGCAGTCTGGAATCATGATCATCACTTCGCTGCTCGATACCGACCTGTACAAATTCACGATGATGCAGGTCGTCCTGCATCACTTCCCGGCCGCAAGCGTCGAATATCGCTTCAAGTGCCGTACGCCCGGCGTCGATCTCGTGCCGTACATCGACGAGATCCGCGCCGAGGTCCGCTCGCTCTGCGAGCTGCGCTTCACCGATCCCGAGCTCGACTATCTGCGCCGGCTGCGTTTCATCAAGAGCGATTTCGTCGATTTCCTCGCGCTCTTTCACCTGAACGAGAAGTACATCTCGATCATGCCGTCGCAAAAGGGCAACGGCGAGATCGATATCGAGATCAAGGGGCCGTGGCTGCATACGATCCTCTTCGAGATTCCGGTGCTCGCGATCGTCAACGAGGTGTACTTCCGCAACACGCAGCGCCGGCCGGATTACCGCGAAGGGCGCGGCCGGCTGCGCGAGAAAATCAAGCTGCTCGGCGCGAAGCCGGAATTCGCCGACTGCAAGATCGCCGACTACGGCACGCGCCGCCGCTTCTCGAAGGTCTGGCACGAGGAGGTGCTGCGCACGCTGCAGGACGGGCTCGGTCCGCAGTTCGCCGGCACGAGCAACGTCTATTACGCGATGAAGCACGAGATCACGCCGCTCGGCACGATGGCGCACGAATATCTGCAGGCGTGCCAGGCGCTCGGCCCGCGGCTGCGCGATTCGCAGACCTACGGCTTCGAGATGTGGGCGAAGGAATACCGCGGCGACCTCGGGATCGCGCTGTCCGACGTCTACGGGATGGACGCGTTCCTGCGCGACTTCGACATGTATTTCTGCAAGCTCTTCGACGGCGCGCGCCACGATTCGGGCGATCCGTTCGACTGGGGCGAGCGGCTCATCAAGCACTACGAGGAAAACCGCTGCGACCCGCGCACGAAGGTGCTCGTGTTCTCCGACGCGCTCGACATCCCGAAGGTCATGCAGTTGTACGAGCGTTTTCGCGGCCGCTGCAAGCTCGCGTTCGGCGTCGGCACGAACCTGACCAACGATCTCGGCTACCAGCCGCTGCAGATCGTCATCAAGATGGTGCGCTGCAATGGGCAGCCGGTCGCGAAGCTGTCCGATTCGCCCGGCAAGAGCATGTGCGACGACAAGGCGTATCTCGCGTATCTGCGCCAGGTGTTCGGGATCACGCAGCCGCCCGACGACGACGCGGGCAAGTGACCGCCGTCCGCGCGTCGTATCGGCCGGTATAATCGGGCCGGTATCGAAAGCCATCGTCACGAGGAGTTCATGGACACATCGGCTGCCCGCCGCAACATCCTCGCGCGCATCCGCGCGGCGCAGGGCCGCCCGGCCGAGCTGGCCGGCGTGGAGCGCGAGCATGCGGCCGACTATGTCGCGCGTCATCCGGCGGGGCCGCGTCCGCCGCTCGGCGACGATCTCGTTTCGCGCTTCGTCGACGAGGCGCTGCGGCTCGCGACGACGGTCGACACCGTCGCGTCGATGCGCGATGCGCCCGCCGCGGCCGCCGCGTATCTGCAGCGCATGGGGCTCGGCGCGCAGGCGATCGCGTGGCCGACGCTCGATGCGCTCGACTGGGCGGGCGCGGGGCTCGCGGTCGAGTTCAGGAAGCCTGTCGACGGCGATCGCATCGGCATCACCGGCTGTTTCTGCGCGACGGCGGAAACCGGTTCGCTGGTTCTGCTGTCTAGTCCGAAGACGTGCTCGTCCGCCGCGCTGCTGCCCGAGACCCACATCGCGCTCGTGAGCGCGTCGCGCATCGTCGCGGGGCACGAGGACGCGTTCGCGCTGATCCGCGCGGAGCGCGGCGTATTGCCGCGCGCGGTGAACTTCGTGTCGGGACCGTCGCGCACCGGCGACATCGAGCAGACGATCGTGCTCGGCGCGCACGGGCCGTCCCGCGTTCACGCGATCGTCGTGCGTGACGCGTGACGCGACGGCCGCCGCCGCTGCGTTACGCGCCGTATCCATTCGCATTTCAAGAGGAATTCATATGAAACGACATGCCGCCTGGGCGGGCATGGCGCTGGGAGGCGCGTTAGGCGCCGCTCCCGCGCTCGCATCGGCCGCAACGCTCGACGGTGCCGCGCTTTCCGCGTTCTGGGCGGTTCCGTTCGCGGGCATCCTGTTGTCGATTGCGCTCTTTCCGCTGATCGCGCCCGTGTTCTGGCATCACCATTTCGGCAAGATCGCGGCGGCGTGGGCGGTCGCGTTCCTGGTTCCGTTCGCCGCGACGTTCGGCTTCGGCGCCGCGTTCGGCACGCTGATGCACGCGCTCTTCGAGGAATACATTCCGTTCATCGTGCTGCTGACGGCGCTGTACACGGTGGCGGGCGGCATCTGCGTGCGCGGCAACCTGCACGGCACGCCGAAGCTCAACACGGGCATTCTCGCGCTCGGCACCGTGCTCGCGAGCGTGATGGGCACCACCGGCGCCGCGATGCTGCTGATCCGGCCGCTGCTGCGCGCGAACGACAATCGCAAGCACGTCGTGCACGTCGTCGTGTTCTTCATCTTTCTCGTGGCGAACGCGGGCGGCTCGCTGTCGCCGCTCGGCGATCCGCCGCTCTTTCTCGGCTTTCTGAACGGCGTCGATTTCTTCTGGACGACGATCCATCTCGCGCTGCCGATGCTGTTCATCTGCTCGATCCTGCTCGCGCTCTTCTTCGTGCTCGATACGTATTTCTATCGAAAGGGCGGCGAGGAAGGCAAGCCGTTCCTCGATCCGACGCCCGATTCGCACGGCGTGTCGATCGAGGGCAAGATCAACTTCGTGCTGCTCGGCGCGGTGATCGCGCTCGTGCTGATGAGCGGCCTCTGGAAGCCGGGCGTCACGTTCGATCTGTTCGGCACGCACGTCGCGCTGCAGAACGCCGTGCGCGACGTGGCGCTCGTCGTGGTCGCGCTCGTGTCGCTCGCGATCACGCCGCGCTCGGCGCGCGACGGCAACGCGTTCAACTGGGCGCCGATCGAGGAGGTCGCGAAACTGTTCGCCGGCATCTTCGTGACGATCGCGCCCGTGATCGTGATCCTGCGCGCGGGCGGCGACGGCGTGTTCGCGCCGATCGTCCATCTCGTCACTGGCGCGGACGGCAAGCCGGTTGACGCGATGTACTTCTGGGCGACGGGCGTGCTGTCGTCGTTCCTCGACAACGCGCCGACCTACCTCGTGTTCTTCAATCTCGCGGGCGGCGACGCGCAGGCGCTGATGACGACAGGGGCGACGACGCTCGCGGCGATCTCGGCGGGCGCCGTGTTCATGGGCGCGAACAGCTACATCGGCAACGCGCCGAACTTCATGGTGAAGGCGATCGCGGAGTCGCGCGGCGTGAGGATGCCGAGCTTCTTCGCGTACCTCGGCTGGGCGCTCGCGATTCTCGTGCCGGTGTTCCTGCTGACGACGTGGGTGTTCTTCAGCGGTCAGGCAAGGTGACGATAACGGCCGCGCGGGCGGCGGGCGGCGCGATGCGCGCGCCCGCCGCCCGCGCGGCGTGACGGAGACGGCAATGCAGAAAATCCTGGTCGCGCGCTCGATCTTTCCGGACGTGATCGAGCGGCTCAAGCAGTATTTCGACGTCGACTGGAACGACGGCGACGCGCTTGCCCCCGACGTGCTGAAGGCGCGCCTCGCGGACAAGGACGGCGCGCTGACGGCGGGCGACATGATCGACGCGTCGGTGCTCGCGGCCGCGCCGCGGCTGCGCGTCGTGTCGAACATGGCGGTGGGCTACAACAACTTCGACATCGGTGCGTTCAACGCCGCGCACGTGCTCGGCACCAACACGCCCGACGTGCTGACCGAGACGACGGCCGACTTCGGCTGGGCGCTGATGATGGCGGCCGCGCGGCGGATTGCCGAATCCGAGCACTGGCTGCGCGCGGGGCAATGGCGCAAGTGGTCGTACGACAGCTTCCTCGGCGCGGACATTCACGGCGCGACGCTCGGCGTGATCGGCATGGGCCGCATCGGCCAGGCGCTCGCGCGTCGCGCGCGCGGCTTCGCCATGCGCGTGATCTATCACAACCGCTCGCGCGTCGCGCCCGAGATCGAGGCCGAGCTGGGCGCGGAGTACGTGTCGAAGGCGGCGCTCCTCGCGCAGGCCGATCACGTCGTGCTCGTGCTGCCGTACTCGGCGGAAAGCCACCATACGATCGGAGCGGCCGAGCTCGCGCTGATGAAGCCGACCGCGACGCTCACGAACATCGCGCGCGGCGGGATCGTCGACGACGCGGCGCTCGCCGACGCGCTGCGCGACAAGCGGATCGCGGCGGCCGGCCTCGACGTGTTCGAAGGCGAGCCGAGCGTGCATCCGGCGCTGCTCGACGTGCCGAACGTCGTGCTGACGCCGCACATCGCGAGCGCGAGCGAAGGCACGCGTCGCGCGATGGCGAATCTCGCGGCGGACAACCTGATCGCGGCGCTCGGCGCCGGGCCGCGCGCGGGGCGTCCGCCGAATCCGATCAATCCCGGCGTGCTGGGGAAGGCTCGCATATGACTGAAACCTTGTTGCTGGCGGCCGTCGTCGCATTGGCGGTGGCGCTCGCCATCGCGCTCTTCGTGCTGCTGCGCGGCGGCTCGCGCGGCGACGGCCTCGAGCGGCTCGCCGGGCAGATCGACGACGCGAACGACGCGCACGCGCACGCGGCCGAGCGGCTGGAGCGCGAGCTGCGCGCGGAGATCGTCGACGGCGCGCGCAGCTCGCGCACCGAACTCGCGGGCAACTTCGCGCAATTGCAGCAGACGCTCGCCGCGCAGCTCACGAGCGTCGCGACCGTGCAGAACAACCAGATCGACGGCTTCGCGCAACAGCTCGCGAAGCTCGTCGCGGGCAACACGCAGCAGTTCGACGCGATGCGCGACACGCTGCAGCGGCAGGCGCAGCTCGCGCGCGAAGAGCAGGGCACGGCGCTCAGGCATTTCGGCGACACGCTCAATCAGCAGCTCACGCAACTGACGGAAGCGAACGATCGCCGGATCGGCGAGGTGCGCGCGACGCTCGAGACGCGCCTGAAGGAAATCGAGGCGAACAACGCGGCGAAGCTCGACGAGATGCGCCGCACCGTCGACGAGAAGCTGCATGCGACGCTCGAGCAGCGCCTGGGCGAATCGTTCAAGCTCGTGTCGGACCGGCTCGAGCAGGTGCATCGCGGGCTCGGCGAGATGCAGACGCTCGCGGCGGGCGTCGGCGACCTGAAGAAGGTGCTGACGAACGTGAAGACGCGCGGTACCTGGGGCGAAGTGCAGCTCGAGGCGCTGCTCGAGCAGATGCTGACGCCCGATCAATATGCGAAGAACGTCGCGACGGTGCCGAAGAGCAGCGAGCGCGTCGAGTTCGCGATCCGGCTGCCGGGGCGGCACGACGAAGGCGCGACGGGCGGGGCGGAGCCGGTGTGGCTGCCGATCGACGCGAAATTTCCGCGCGAAGACTACGAGCGCCTGATCGACGCGCAGGAGCGCGCGGATGCGGCGGCCGTCGACGAGGCCGCGCGCGCGCTCGAGGCGCGGATTCGCGCGGAGGCGCGCACGATCTCGGAGAAGTACGTCGCGCCGCCGCATACGACCGATTTCGCGCTGCTGTTCCTGCCGACCGAAGGGCTCTACGCGGAGATCCTGCGCCGCCCCGGCCTCACCGATCTGCTGCAACGCGACTATCGCGTGACGGTGGCCGGCCCGACGACGCTCACGGCGCTCCTGAACAGCCTGCAGATGGGCTTTCGCACGCTCGCGATCGAGAAGCGCTCGAGCGAGGTCTGGCAGGTGCTCGGCGCGGTGAAGACCGAGTTCGGCAAGTTCGGCGACGTGCTCGCGCGCACGAAGTCGCAGCTCGAGACGGTCACGCGCTCGATCGAGGCGGCCGAGCAGCGCACGCGCGTGATGAACCGCAAGCTGAAGCAGGTCGAGGCGCTGCCGGGCGAGGTCGCGAATGGCCTGCTCGGCGCGGACGGGGCGGAGGCGGACGAGAGCTGACGCGCGCCTCTTCCGCGCAAAACGAAAACGGGGCGCCGCGTGCGCCCCGTTTGTTTTGCCGGTTCAGTCGTGCGCCGATGATCGGCATCGACTTCCATCGGCGAGCGCGTCGCTCTCGTCGCTCGTCGGCGACGGCCGGCCCGCGAGCCGCGCAACGTGCGCTACGCGGTGCCGTTCGCGAGCTGGGCGAGCGTGTCGCCCGTCACGCGCACGACGCGCCAGTCGGGCATTATCTGTGCGCCCATCTTCCGATAGAACTCGATCGCCGGCTGATTCCAGTCGAGCACGGTCCACTCGAAGCGCGCGCAGCGGCGCTCGACGGCGATCGCCGCGAGCCGGCGCAGCATCCGCGTGCCGAGCCCCGTGCCGCGCTGCGACGGCTGCACGTACAGGTCTTCGAGATACAGGCCGCGGCGGCCGACGAACGTCGAATAGTTGTGAAAGTAGAGCGCATAGCCGACGATCGCGCCGCCGTTCACCGTGCCGTTCACCGCGACGAGCGCCTCGGCGGACGGCCGCGCGCCGAACAGCGCGTCGGCGAGATCCGCTTCGGTCGCGACGAACAGATGCGTGAGCTGCTCGAATTTGGCGAGTTCGCGCATCAGCGCGAGCATCGCGGGCACGTCGGCCGCCGCCGCCGCGCGGATCGCGGTCGTGTCGCCGGCGCTCACGCTTCCTCCGGCGCGTCCGACAGCACGATCTCGATGCCGCCGAAGCGCGAGGCGACCCAGTTGTACGCGTGGCAGGCGATCCACAGCAGCACGAAGCCGACGATCGCGTTCAGGAGCAGCGCGCTGAAGATCGTGCTGAAGATCGTGCCGAGCCCGACCGACTGTTCGCGAAAGAACGCGTTGACGATCCCGAGCAGCACGATCGGCACGCTGAACGTCAGATAGACGAGGATCAGCGCTTTCGCGGTCTGCCCCGGCGCGATCGATGAGATTTGTTTTTTCATATGCGAGTTGCCCCCGTGGAAGTGCTGAGTACGGATTCAGATGGCGCCGTCGAACGGCAGGATGTCGACCGTCGCGCCGGCGTCGACGCGGGCGGCGTCGTGCGCGAGCACGATGAAGCAGTTCGCGTCGCTCAGGCTCTTGAGCGACGCCGAGCTTTGCGAGCCGGCGGGCGTCACGCGCCAGACGCCGCCCGCGTCGCGCGCCGCGTGGCCGCGCAGGTATTCGGTGCGGCCCGCGCGCTTCTTGAGCGGCGCGTCGCAGATGGCCGGATAGCGGGGGAGCGGCTGCGCGTCGGCACCCATCATCGCGAGGAGCGCGTCGCGCACGATCACGGTGAAGGCCGCCGCGACCGCGACCGGGTTGCCCGGCAGGCCGAAGAAGAGCGCGGGCCGTCCGTCGTGCCCGCTCGCCCAGACGCGCCCGCATGCGAGCGGCCGGCCCGGGCGCATCGCGACGCTCGCGAACGTGACGTCGCCGAGCGTGTCGAGCAGCGCGCGAGTGAAATCCGCGTCGCCGACCGACACGCCGCCCGACGTGATCACCGCGTCCGCCTGCGCGGCCGCCGTCTTCAGGGCGCTTTCGAGCGCGGTGGGATCGTCGCGCACGATGCCGAGATCGAGCGTCTCGACGCCGAGGCGCGCGAGCATTCCGACGAGCGTCGCGCGGTTGCTGTCGTAGAGGCCGCCTTCGCGCAGCGGCTCGCCCGGCGTCTGCAGTTCGTCGCCCGTCGAGAACAACGCGACGCGCACGCGCCGGCGCACCGCGACGTCGGCGATGCCGAGCGAAGCGAGCAGGCCGAGATCGGCCGCGCGCATGACGCGGCCGGCGGCGAGCGCGCTCGCGCCGCGCGCGAGATCTTCGCCCGCGCGCCGGCAGTGATCGCCGCGCGCGGCGGCCGAGGCCGCGAAGCGCACGACGTCGCCCGCAGCATCCACTTTCTCCTGCGGGATCACGGTGTCGCAGCCCGCCGGCATCTGCGCGCCCGTCATGATTCGCACGCACGCGCCTTTCGCGACGCGGGGGCCGTCGAACGGGTGCCCCGCGAGCGCGCGGCCCGCCACCGCGAGCGCCAGCGTGCCGTCGGCGGCAGGCGCGGCGAGCGCCGCGCCGTCGAACGCGTAGCCGTCCATCGCGGCGTTGTCGTAGGCGGGAATGTCGAACGGCGAGGCGACGTCGTCGGCGAGCACGCGGCCGAGCGCATCGCGCAACGCGACGCGCTCGACCTGCGCGATGCGTTCGGCGAAGCGCAACGCGAGCGCGCGCGCTTCGTCGACGGTCAGCGCGACGGCGTGCTCGGACGTGGCGGATGGCGTAGGCGTGGTGTGCGTGGTCATCGGTGACGAGGCGCCGCTAGGCGGATTGTGTTCGGGGCCGGCGCCCGGCCGCCGCTGTGAAACGCTCGCGTCGCAAGCGGCGGGCGGCGGGCGGCAGGCGGCGCGCGGAACGCGGTGCGGCCCGTCATGCGCGTTCGAGGCCGGCCAAGTCCCGCAAAGAGTTTGCATTGTAAAACGCCCGCTCGTCGCCAAACGGCACTTCGGCCGTCTTGTGGCGTGCGTACCACGCGCGCATCTTGCGCTCGCCGGCCGCGAGATACGCGGCGAGATCGTCGGCGAGCGCGGTGCGCACGAGTGCGAAGACGGGCTGCGGCGCGATGCCGCCGCTCGCGTCGACAGTCGTCGCGAACGCGATGTCCGCGCGCTGCTCGTCGAGCGCGGCGGTGAGGCGCGCGGCGAGATCGGCGGGCAGGAACGGCGAATCGCACGGCACGCACAGGACGAGCGGCGTGCCGGCCGCGCGCATGCCCGCGGCGAGCCCGGCGAGCGGGCCGGCGAAGTCCGCGTGCGCGTCCGCGACGATCTGCGCGCGAAACGGCGCGCCGAGCGTGGCGTAGGCATCGAGATGGCGATTCGCGCTGATGACGAGCGCGTCGACTTGCGGCGCGAGCCGGCGCAGCACATGCAGCGCGAGCGGCTCGCCGCGCAGCGGCTGCAACCCCTTGTCGACGCCGCCCATTCGCGTGCCGCGTCCGCCCGCGAGCAGCAGGCCGGTGATCGGGGCGGCGGGCGCGGCGCACGACGACATGGCAAGAGCTGGGGCGCGTGGAGCGGGCGGGCCTAGCCGCCGATGTAGGACATTTCGACGCGCTTCGCTTCGCCCGCCGCTTCTTCCGTCGCCTGCGCGCTGCCGCGCAGTTGCGAGTAGCGGTCGGTGCGCGCCTGCCAGATGTGGCCGATCAGCGCGGCGATCTGCTCGTCGGTCGCGCCGCCGCGCACGAGGCTGCGCAGGTCGTGGCCGGACGACGCGAAGAGGCACAGATATAGCCGGCCTTCGGTCGACAGTCGCGCGCGCGTGCAATTGCCGCAGAACGCGCGCGTGACGCTCGAGATCACGCCGATCTCGCCGCTGCCGTCCGCGTAGCCCCAGCGCTGCGCGGTTTCGGCGGGCGTGTGCCGCTCGAGCGGCATGAGCGCGAAATGCTCGGCGATGCGCGCGATCACGTCGGCGGACGGCAGCACCTCGGCCATGTTCCAGCCGTTCGACGTGCCGACGTCCATGTACTCGATGAAGCGCAGCACGATGCCCGTGCCCTTGAAGCGGCGCGCCATCGGCACGATCTCGGCGTCGTTCGTGCCGCGCTTGACGACCATGTTGACCTTCACGGGCGAAAGGCCCGCCGCATGCGCGGCGAAGATGCCGTCGAGCACGTCGGTGCTCGCGAAGTCGGCATCGTTCATGCGCTTGAAGAGCGTGTCGTCGAGCGCGTCGAGGCTGACCGTCACGCGCGACAGCCCCGCGTCGCGCAGGCTCTTCGCCTTGCGCACGAGCAGCGAGCCGTTCGTCGTCAGCGTGATGTCGAGCGGACGGCCGCCGGCGGTCGTCATTTTCGCGAGGCGCTCGATCAGGAATTCGATGTTCTTGCGCAACAGCGGCTCGCCGCCCGTGATGCGGATTTTCTCGACGCCGTGTGCGACGAAAAGCCGCGCGAGGCGCTCGATTTCCTCGAGCGTCAGCAGCGCGCTGTGCGGCAGGAACGGGTAATCCTTGCCGAACACGGTGCGCGGCATGCAGTACACGCATCGGAAGTTGCAGCGGTCCGTGACCGAGATGCGCAGGTCGCGCAGCGGGCGCGCGAGGGCGTCGCGCAGCGTGCCGCTCGGCGCGAGCAGGGCGCCGGACAGATCGGGCGCCGTGCTCACCGGGGTCACGGGGATGATGCGTCGGGACATGAGCGTTGCAAGATAAGCCAGACCTCCATTTTAGCTGGAAGCGCCGCACGCGGCCGGGCATGGAAACCCGCAGAACCGGAGCACAGACAAAAAAAGCCCGCCTTTCGGGGCGGGCTTTTTCGGGCGAAGGACGACCGGATCAGCGGTGCGTCGTCTCGACTTGCTGCATCGGCGTTGCGTCGACGGGCGGCAGCGGCTTGCGTTCGCGCGGCGCGCGCGCGGGCGGCACGATTTGCGCGGCGGCGGCTTGCGCGGCGCGCAGCTTGTCCGTGTCCGTGTTGACCCAGACAAGGCCGGCGGATTCGAGCACTGTTTCGAGGCTCGCGCCCGGCGCGGCCGCGACGGGGGCCAGGGCGGGCGCCTCGGCTTGAGCGGCTGCCGGGACGTGCGTCTCGGCGACGGGAGCCGGTTCGTGCGCGACATCCGCTTCGGCCGGCGCGGCCGCGACAGGCGCGGGCTGCTGCGGCTCGGCGGCCGGCGCGGCGACTTCGGACGCTTCCGCGGCCGGCGCCTCGGCCGCAGCGGCTTCGGCGGGGGCCGTTGCAACCGGAGCGGCTTGCTCGTGCGCGATGTCGGCCGCAGCCGGCTGCGCGTGCGCCGTGGTTGCCGGCGCGGCTTGCTCGACTTCGGCTTGCGCCGGTGCTTCGACGGGGCGAGCAGGCGCTGCTTCGGCCTCTGCCCCGGCCCGTGCGGTGTCGGCGACTGGCGCTTCGGCCGCCGGTTGCGGCTCGGCCTTCGCGCCGCTCTCGACATGCGTGACCGTTTCCGCCGCGACGGCTGCCGCCGCGATCGCCGCCGCGCCCGCACCCGCTTGCGCGGCATGCTGCGGCTCGTGACCGGCGACGGGCGCGACGCCCCGCTGCGCCGGCTCGGCATGCTCGACCGTTTCAGCCGTCACGCCTTCGCCGCCTTCCGCCGCCTGCACTGCGCCTTCGTCTTCACGCTCGCGGCGGCCGCCACGGCGACCGCGGCGGCGGCGGCGGCGCTCTTCGCCGTCGCGTGCGTTCGAATCCGCGTCGACGCCGGCTTCCGCGCCAGGCGCGTGCATTGGCTTCTCGGCGGCTTCCGCGTGCGCACTTTCGCCGCGGTTCACGGTTTCGAGCGTCGCGGCGTGCGGGGCCGGCTTGCGGCGCTCGCCGCGTTCACGGCGCTCGCCGCGCGGCGCTTCCGCGGCCTCGGGCGTTTCGGCGCGCTCGCGCGGTTCACGCGGTTCGCGTTGTTCACGTTGCTCGCGCGGCTCACGGGGTTCGCGGCTTTCGCGCGCTTCGCGGCCTTCCCGGTTGTCCCGGCCGCCGCGTGCTTCGCGGCCTTCGCGCGGCTCGCGGGTTTCCTTGCCTTCGCGCTCGGCGCGCGGCGCCTGAGCGCGGCCGCCGCCGGCCGCGACCTGGTCGCGCCCGCCCGCCTGCTGCGCGGCGCCGCGACGGTTGCGATTGCGATCGCAGCCGCGCTCGGCCTTCTCGCCGCGTTCACCGCGCTCCGCGCGCTCGCGCGCCGGACGCGCGGCCGTTTCCTGCGCGGCGGGCGCCGGTGCGGGCGCCGCGGCCGGCTGCACGCCGAACAGGCCCTTCAGCCACTTCATGAAGCCGCCGCCGCTCGCGGGCGCGGCGGCCACGGGCGCCGCCGCTTCCTGCGCGCTCTGGCGCTGCGGCGCGGGGCTCGGCGCCGGACGCTCGGGCGTGATGCCCTTGACGGCCGCTTCCTGGCGCGGCTTCGTTTCCTCGGCGCGCTTGCTGTAGCCGGTTTCCGCCTCGAGCTCGCGGGCGGCCTCCTCGGCCATCTTCCACGAGGCGCGCGGATCGTCGAGGCGCGCATCGTCGTGACGCAGGCGCTCGAGCTTGTAGTGCGGCGTATCGAGGTGCTTGTTCGGGATCAGCACGACGCCGACCTTGAAGCGCGACTCGATCTTGTTGATTTCTTGACGCTTTTCGTTGAGCAGGAAGGCCGTGACCTCGACGGGCACCTGGCAGTGGATCGCCGCGGTGTTCTCCTTCATCGCCTCTTCCTGAATGATCCGCAGCACTTGCAGCGCGGACGATTCGGTGTCGCGGATATGGCCCGTGCCGTTGCAGCGCGGGCAGGTCACGTGGCTGCCTTCGGACAGGGCCGGGCGCAGGCGCTGGCGCGACAGCTCCATCAGGCCGAAGCGCGAGATCTTGCCCATCTGCACGCGTGCGCGGTCGTGCTTGAGCGCGTCCTTCAGGCGCTGCTCGACCTCGCGCTGGCTCTTCGCCGATTCCATGTCGATGAAGTCGATCACGATCAGGCCGCCCAGGTCGCGCAGGCGCAACTGCCGGGCGACTTCGTCGGCCGCCTCGAGGTTCGTGCGGGTGGCCGTTTCCTCGATGTCTGCGCCCTTCGTCGCGCGCGCCGAGTTCACGTCGATCGCGACGAGCGCCTCGGTGTGGTCGATCACGATCGCGCCGCCCGACGGCAGCGGCACCGTGCGCGAGTACGCGGTCTCGATCTGGTGCTCGATCTGGAAGCGCGAGAAGAGGGGGACGTCGTCGTGATAGCGCTTCACCTTGCCGACGTTGTCGGGCATCACGATGTCCATGAACGCGCGGGCCTGATCGTAGATCTCGGTCGTGTCGATCAGGATTTCGCCGATATCCGGCTGGAAATAGTCCCGGATCGCGCGGATCACGAGGCTCGATTCGAGGTAGATCAGCATCGGCTGGCCGGGATGGCCGCTTTGCGACGCCGCCTCGATCGCGCGCCAGAGCTGCAGCAGGTAGTTCAGGTCCCATTGCAGTTCCTCGGCGCTGCGGCCGATGCCCGCCGTGCGGGCGATCATGCTCATGCCGTCGGGGATCTGCAACTGCGCCATCGTCTCGCGCAACTCCTGGCGCTCGTCGCCCTCAATGCGGCGCGACACGCCGCCGCCGCGCGGGTTGTTCGGCATCAGCACGAGGTAGCGGCCGGCGAGCGAGATGAAGGTGGTCAGCGCCGCGCCCTTGTTGCCGCGCTCTTCCTTCTCGACCTGGACGATCAGCTCCTGGCCTTCGCGCAGCGCGTCCTGGATGCGCGCGGAGCGCATGTCGACGCCTTCCTTGAAATACTGGCGGGCAACTTCCTTGAACGGCAGGAAGCCGTGGCGGTCTTCGCCGTAGTTGACGAAGCAGGCTTCGAGCGACGGCTCGATGCGGGTGACGACGCCCTTGTAGATATTGCCTTTGCGCTGTTCGCGTCCGGCGGTTTCGATGTCGATGTCGATGAGCTTCTGCCCATCGACGATGGCGACGCGCAGTTCTTCCTGCTGCGTCGCATTGAACAGCATGCGTTTCATTGAACGACTCCAGGCGGCTCTGCCGGCGGCGCGCTCCGGTTGTCAGGCGGAGCGCGGGGACGACGTCAGGCCGCGCCTTGTTGTGTTGTCACAAGCACGCTGGAGCGGGAACGATGGCGGGAGAATGGCCTGATGAGGCGCGAACCCATACGGCGGGCCGCGGCCAGAGGGCGCCTGCGAACACGGCTTCAAAGCACACGGCGTCGACACTCCGCGCGCCGCAGGGCGCGCCAAGCCTCCGACCGGGCACTGCCGCGGGGCGCGGCGCAAGTTGCGCGCGACGCCGGGTGGCGGCATATGCTGCGGCTCGGCCGCAGCGGGGAGTATCGAATCCAGCCCGACTTTCCCGCCTGGGGTGTTCCTTCCTTGGTTTTGACGTCGCCAAGCCCCGCGCTCTCGCGGGGCCATATCGGGCGCACGCCGTTCTATTCGCAACAGGAAGCTGCGCCGGGCCTACATCGCGCCGCGCCGCAGCCTCCAACAAATTCTTTTTGTCCAACATTCCGTTACCGCGGCACGGCTCAAACCGAATCCGCCTGTGGGCGCGATCCCTGCCTGAGCGCGGTGCCGTGCGTGCAACTTGCTGCTTTCATTCGTGAGGACGAGCAGCACGCCCCGGGCGCAAGTAAAATAACAGTTTGCGCTTGCGCCTCGCGCAGTCCGCCCGAAAACCGGCCGATCAGGCCGCTCCGCTACGGAAGGCTGCGCAAAATTATATTCAGTATGAATGAGTTAGGCAAAAAATCCCATAATTCGATCGCGAGCGGCCAGGTTTCGCTCATCGAGATCGACGAAAGCGCCGCCGGGCAGCGCATCGACAACTTCCTGCTGCGCGTCTGCAAGGGCGTGCCGAAGAGTCATATTTACCGGATTCTGCGCAGCGGCGAAGTTCGCGTGAACAAGGGCCGGATCGATGCGCAATACCGGCTCGCGTTCGGCGACGTCGTGCGCGTGCCGCCCGTGCGCGTCGCGGCGGCCGATCTCGCGCGCGCGGCAGGTCTCGCACCCGTGCCTGCCGCCGCGTTCGAGATCCTGTTCGAGGACGACGCGATCATCGCGCTGAACAAGCCGGCGGGCGTCGCCGTGCACGGCGGCAGCGGCGTCGCGTTCGGCGTGATCGAGCAGATGCGCCACGCGCGGCCGCACGCGAAGTTCCTCGAGCTCGCGCACCGGCTCGACCGCGAGACGTCGGGCATCCTGATGCTCGCGAAGAAGCGCTCGGCGCTCGTCGGGCTGCATGAGCAGATCCGCGAGAACCGGATGGACAAGCGCTACTTCGCGTGCGTGCACGGCGACTGGGCGGCCGACTGGGGCCGCCGCCGCACCGTGAAGGCGCCGCTTTTCAAGTACGCGACGCCTGACGGCGAGCGGCGCGTGCGCGTCCAGGAAGACGGGCTGCCGTCGCACACGGTGTTCAATCTCGTCGACCGCTGGCCGGACTATGCGCTCGTCGAAGCGGAACTCAAAACGGGTCGGACCCATCAGATTCGCGTGCACCTCGCCCATCTCGGCCTGCCGATCGTCGGCGACGCGAAGTACGGCGATTTCGCGCTGAACAAGGCGCTTTCGCGCGCGAACGCGGCGCCGTCGATCAAGCGGATGTTCCTGCACGCGCACCGGCTGCGCTTCGCGCATCCGTTGACGGGCGAGCCGCTGCAGTTCGACGCGCCGCTGCCCGCCGAATGCCGGCAATTTCTCGATCAACTCACCGACTTGCGCGACACCGCGTGACAAGCATGGCCCGACAGCAATTTGATCTGATCGTCTTCGACTGGGACGGCACGCTGATGGATTCGACCGCGCACATCGCGCAGTGCATCCAGGCCGCGTGCCGCGATCTCGGCGTGCCCGCCCCGTCCGACGAGGCCGCCCGCTACGTGATCGGACTCGGCCTGCGCGATGCGCTCGCCGTGACCGCGCCGAGCGTCGATCCCGCCGACTATCCGCGGCTTGCCGAGCGCTACCGGTTCCACTACCTGATCAAGGATCAGCGAACCGAGCTCTTCGGCGGCGTGCGCGAGATGCTCGAAGAGCTGCGCGACACGGGCTACCTGCTCGCCGTCGCGACGGGCAAGGGGCGCGTCGGGCTGAACCGCGCGCTCGACGAGGCGAAGCTGACGAGCCTCTTCGGCGCCACGCGCTGCGCGGACGAGACGTTCTCGAAGCCGCATCCGGCGATGCTGCAGGAATTGTCGCGCGAACTGGGGCAGGATCTGGCGCGCACCGTGATGATCGGCGACACGACGCACGACCTGCAGATGGCGGCGAGCGCGGGGGCGGCGGGCGTCGGCGTCGCGTACGGCGCGCATTCGGCCGACGCGCTCGCCGCGCTGTCGCCGCGCTTCGTCGCGCCCGACGTCGTATCGCTCGCCGGCTGGCTGCGGGAGCACGCATGATGGGCGGCGGCGACGCGCGCTTCGTGTGCGCGGCCGACGCGCTCGTCGACGGCGGCGCGGGCGTGCGGATCGACGCGTCGCTGCGCGGCGAGTCCGTCGTCGTGTTCTTCGTGCGCTACGAAGGGCGCGCGTATGGTTACCTGAACCGCTGCGCGCACGTGCCGATGGAGCTAGACTGGATCGAGGGACAGTTCTTCGAATCGTCAGGCTTATACTTGATGTGCGCGACGCACGGCGCGATTTATGAGCCCGAGACGGGCAGGTGCGTCGGCGGCCCGTGCCGCGGCGCGCGGTTGCGCGCCGTCCGGGTCGACGAGCAGGACACGCCCGACGGCCGCGCGGTGTTCTGGCTGCCCGACGGCGATCTGCGCCCGGCCCCTTCTGACCACTGACTTTCACGCATGTCCGATCAAATCAATCCGCCCGATTCGTCTTCGTCCTCCGCGGCGAACGCCGCCACCCGCGAACCGAACTGGGAGCGCGCCGTGCTCGAGCGCGTTGCGCTTGCGGCGATCAAGGAGCAGCGCGCGGCGCGCCGCTGGAGGATTTTCTTCCGCTTCGCGTTCCTCGTCGTGCTCGGCGCGCTCGCGTTCGCGTTCCTGAGCGTATCGGGCGACGGCAGCAAGCTCGCGAGCGGCCGCCACACGGCCGTCGTGACGATCGAAGGGGAGATCGCCGCGAGCACCAACGCGAACGCCGAGGACATCAACACGGCGCTCGACAGCGCGTTCGAGGATTCGGGCACGGTCGGCGTCGTGCTGAAGATCAACAGCCCGGGCGGCAGCCCGGTTCAGGCGGGCATCGTCTACGACGAGATCCGGCGGCTGCGCAAGAAGTATCCGGGCAAACCGCTTTATGTCGTGGTCTCCGACATGTGCGCGTCGGGCGGCTACTACATCGCCGCGGCGGCGGACAAGATCTACGTCGACAAGGCGAGCATCGTCGGCTCGATCGGCGTGCTGATGGACGGCTTCGGCTTCACCGGGCTGATGGGCAAGCTCGGCGTCGAGCGGCGGCTGCACACGTCGGGCGAGAACAAGGGCTTCTTCGATCCGTTCTCGCCGGAGACGCCGAAGATGGACGCGCACGCGCAGGCGATGCTCGACCAGATCCACGAGCAGTTCATCAAGGCGGTGAAGGACGGCCGCGGCGCGCGCCTGCACGAATCGCCGGACATCTTCTCCGGGCTCTTCTGGACGGGCGCGAAGAGCATCGAGCTCGGCCTCGCCGACGATTACGGAACGACCGACACCGTCGCGCGCGACGTGCTGAAGGCGCCGGACCTCGTCGACTACACGGTCAAGGAAAGCCTGACCGACCGCGTCGCGCGCCGCTTCGGCGCGGCGGTGGGCAAGGCCGCGCTGAAGGCGGCCGTCGCCGGCGGCGAGCTGAAGCTGCGCTGACGGCGCGAAACGCTTCGCTCAGTTCGCGAGCAGCAGGAAGATCGCGGGGCGCTTGTGCAGATCGGGCACAGGCGCCTTTTTCCATTGCGCCGCCGAGCGGCTCGCGATCGTCTCGGTCGCGAGCGTCAGGTCGGCCGCGACGCACACGAGCGTCGACGGCGCGCACGTCGCGACGAGCGCGTCGAGCATCGCGTGATTGCGGTATGGCGTCTCGATGAAGATCTGCGTCTGGTTCGCGTGGCGCGACTGCTGCTCGAGCTCGCGCAGGCGCTTCGCGCGCGCGGCGGCGTCGACGGGCAGGTAGCCGTGGAACGCGAAGCTCTGGCCATTCAGGCCGGACGCCATCAGCGCGAGCAGGATCGAGCTCGGCCCGACGAGCGGCACGACCTTCACGCCGCGCTCGTGCGCGCGGCGCACGAGCAGCGCGCCGGGATCGGCGACGGCGGGGCAGCCGGCTTCCGACACGAGCCCCGCGTCGGCGCCCGCGAGCACCGGCGCGAGCAGCCTGTCGATTTCGCCTGCGGGCGTCTTCACGTTCAACTCGCGGATCTCGATTTCCTGGATCGGCCGCTCGGTGCCGATTTTCTTCAGGAACGCGCGAGTCGTCTTCGCGTTCTCGCCGATGTAGTAGCCGAGCGACGCGGCGCGCGCCTGCACGGCGGCGGGCAGCACGGCGGCGAGCATCGCGGCGTCGCCATCGCCGAGCGTGTTCGGAATCAGATAGAGCGTGCCTGCCGTCATCGTCCGTTCGCTCCGTCGGCGGCCGGCGCCGGCGCGCCGAAGAGGGGATAGCCCGCCGCGCGCAGCATTCGGGTGAGTGCGATGAGCGGCAGGCCGACGAGCGCCGTCGGGTCGTCGGATTCGATCGCGTCGAGCAGCGCGATGCCGAGCCCTTCCGATTTCGCGCTGCCCGCGACGTCGTATGGCGTCTCCGCGCGCAAATAGGCGTCGAGTTCGACGTCGGTCAGCGCGCGGAACCGCACGCGCGTCACGATGTCTTCGACTTGCGCCGCGCCGGAGCGGCTGTCGTACAGGCAAAGCGCGCTGTGGAATTCGACGTCGCGGCCGCGCATCGCCTGCAGTTGCGCGAGCGCGCGCGCGTGCGAGCCGGGCTTGCCGATCTGCAGCCCGTCGAAGGTCGCGACCTGGTCGGAGCCGATCACGAGTGCGCCGTGAGGCGCCTGGACGCGCTCGGCCGCGGCGCGCGCCTTCGCGGCGGCGAGCCGCAGCGCGGTCGCGGACGGCGTTTCGCCCGGCAGCGGCGTCTCGTCGACTTCGGGCGTGACGACGTCGAACGGCGCGCGCAGGCGTTCGAGGAGTTCGCGCCGGTAGCGCGAGCTGGAGGCGAGGATCAGCCTGGGTGGGCTGGAAGCGTTGTGCTGCATGATGGTCGGGTATCGGTCGGTTCGGGAGATCCGGGTTGAAGGAATGGCCGCCGCACTGCGCGCGGGCGCGCGGCGGCCGCGTGTTCGGCGAAGCAGTCTTAAGTATTTGACTCGAAAAGATAAAACGGGTATGCTCTTGCGCTTTTCATCGGCAGGGGTTTTGCGAGCGCCCGACGGCGAACCGAGCAGCCCGGATGCGTCATGCATCCCGTGGCGCGGGCCGCCGGGCCGCGCGGTCCGCTGCACGAACGAGTTGCATCGTGGGTTGATACGGCAGGAGCGCACATGAACCCGTCTTCAGGCAAGCCTGCGGTTTCGCTCGATCCGCACGCGATCGATCTGTTCGAATTTGCGCGCAGCGCTCGGCAGGCGGCGGGCGCCGTCCGGCTCTCGCAGTTGCCGCGCATGTTAAACGAAGTGCCGGCGGACGCGCCAGACCGCGACACCCTATTCACCTGGCAGGCGGAGGGCTCGACGCAGCCCGAGCTGCAGGACGACGGCGCCGAGGCGCAGCAGCCTTATCTGCGGCTCGCGCTGCACGGCGCCGCGTGGCTCGAATGCCAGCGCTGCATGACGCCGTACGAGCAGTCGTTCGACATCGACGTCGTGTACCGGATCGTCGCCACCGAAGAGGAGGCGGACGAATTTCCGCTCGACGAAGATGAAGTCGATGTGATCGTCGGCTCGCGCCAGTTCGATTTCGCCGGCTTGATCGAAGAGGAGCTGCTGCTTTCGCTGCCGCTCGTGCCGAAGCACCAAGTCTGTCCGGCGGTGCACGAAAGCCTCGTATCGGGCGCGAGCGGTCCCGCGGCCGATGCGGACGATACGTCCGACGAAGCGGCGGGCGAAAGCGACAGGCCGAATCCGTTCGCGGCGCTCGAAGCGCTGAAAAAGGGCGGCGACGGCAATAAACACTAAGCAGTTGGGGCGCGGGAAGGCGTGAGGCCGCAGGGCCGGGGTAGCAAGCGCCGGATCGGGCTGTGTTAGAATCCAAAAAATTATTTAGGAGTTAGTCATGGCAGTTCAACAAAACAAGAAGTCGCCGTCGAAGCGCGGCATGCATCGTTCGCACGATTTCCTGACGACCGCGCCGCTCGCCGTCGAGCCGAGCACGGGTGAAGTGCATCTGCGTCACCACGTCAGCCCGAACGGCTACTATCGCGGCAAGAAAGTCGTCAAGACGAAGAACGACTAAGCGTTTCCGTCTCCGTGGCGCGCGTCTGATGGCCATTCGGGCCCCTCGCGCGACAACCGGTTCGCTTGACACTTTCCTGGCTCAACAAAAAGGCGGCATTCAACTGCCGCTTTTTTGTGCCTGAAATTCGTCGCATTCCATGACTGTAAAGCTCACAATCGATTGCATGGGAGGCGACCACGGCCCGTCCGTGACCGTTCCCGCGGCAGTCAAGTTCGTTCGCTCGCATCCCGACGCGCAACTGATGCTCGTCGGCATCGAAAGCGCGATACGGGCGCAACTCAAGAAGTGCAAGGCGCTCGACGAGCCCGCGCTGTCCGTCGTGCCGGCCACCGAAGTGGTCGCGATGGACGATCCCGTCGAAGTGGCGCTGCGCAAGAAGAAGGATTCTTCGATGCGCGTCGCCCTCAATCACGTGAAGGAAGGCGAGGCGCAGGCGTGCATTTCCGCCGGCAACACCGGCGCGCTGATGGCGGTGTCGCGCTACGTGCTGAAGACGCTGCCCGGCATCGAGCGGCCTGCGATTGCGTTCGCGCTGCCGAATCCAACGGGCTACACGATGATGCTCGACCTCGGCGCGAACGTCGACTGCGAGCCGCAGCACCTGCTGCAGTTCGCCGAAATGGGGCACGCGCTCGTCGCGGCGCTCGAGGGCAAGGAGCGGCCGACGATCGGTCTTCTCAACATCGGCGAGGAGATCATCAAGGGGAACGAAACAATCAAGCGCGCGGGCGAACTATTGCGCACGAGCACGTTGAATTTCCGCGGCAACGTCGAGGGCAACGACATCTACAAGGGCACCGTCGACGTGATCGTCTGCGATGGCTTCGTTGGCAACGTTGCATTGAAGACGTCCGAGGGCCTCGCGCAGATGCTCGCCGACATCATCAAGGAAGAGTTCAGCCGCTCGCTGCTGTCGAGGCTGATGGCGCTTCTCGCGCTGCCCGTGCTGCTGCGCTTCAAGAGGCGCGTCGATCATCGCCAGTACAACGGCGCGGCGCTGCTCGGGCTGCGCAGTCTCGTCATCAAGAGCCACGGCTCCGCCGACGCTTACGCGTTTGAGTGGGCGATCAAACGCGGGTATGATGCCGTCAAAAATGGCGTGCTGGAGCGCCTTTCGCGAGCGATGGCGGAGAACGCCGCGCCGCTTGGCGAAAGCGGTCGCGACGCGGACGGGACGGGGCAGGCGAGTCCGTCCGCGGGCCAGCCAGCCGAGCCCTCCGCCGCGCTTTCCTCGAAGACATGATGGCCCAATCGACCCTCTATTCCCGCGTGCTCGGCACGGGCAGCTATTTGCCGCCCGACCGCGTCACGAATCAAGAACTCGCCGATCGCCTCGCGAAGGACGGCATCGAGACGAGCGACGAGTGGATCGTCGCGCGCACGGGCATCCACGCGCGGCACTTCGCCGCGCCCGACGTGACGACGAGCGATCTCGCGCTCATCGCCGCGCAGCGCGCGATCGAGGCGGCCGACGTCGATCCGCAGTCGATCGACCTCATCATCGTCGCGACGTCGACGCCCGATTTCGTTTTCCCGAGCACCGCGTGCCTGCTGCAGAACAAGCTCGGCATCAAGAACGGCGGTGCCGCGTTCGACGTGCAGGCGGTGTGCTCGGGCTTCGCCTACGCGCTCGCGATGGCCGACAGCTTCATCCGCACGGGGCAGCACCGCACCGCGCTCATCGTCGGCGCGGAGACGTTCTCACGCATCCTCGACTTCAAGGACCGCACCACCTGCGTGCTGTTCGGCGACGGCGCGGGCGCCGTCGTGCTGTCGGCGTCCGAAGAGCCGGGCATCCTCGGCAGCGCGCTGCACGCGGACGGCAGCTACTCGAACATCCTCTGCACGCCGGGCAACGTGAACCGCGGCGTCATCGCGGGCAGCGCATTCCTGCACATGGACGGCCAGGCCGTCTTCAAGCTCGCCGTGAATCTGCTCGAGAAGGTCGCTGTCGAAGCGCTGTCGAAGGCGGATCTCGCGCCGGAACAGGTCGATTGGCTGATTCCGCACCAGGCCAATATCCGTATCATGACGAGCACGTGCCGCAAGCTCGGCCTGCCGCAGGAACGCATGATCGTCACCGTCGACGAGCACGGCAACACGTCCGCCGCGTCGATTCCGCTCGCGTTCGACGTCGCGGTGCGCGACGGCCGCATCAAGCGCGACCAGCACGTGCTGATCGAAGGCGTCGGCGGCGGCTTCACGTGGGGCGCGTCGGTCTTCCGCTACTGAGCCCGCACTTTCCGCGCATCCCATCGGCGCGCCGGGCGCAGCGCGCCGCTCGAATCGATTCAATTAGGGACGATATGAAATTTGCATTCGTTTTTCCGGGCCAGGGCTCGCAATCGGTCGGCATGCTCAATGCGTTCGCCGACGTCGCCGTCGTGCGCGAGACGCTCGACGAAGCGTCCGACGCGCTGGGGCAGGACATCGGCAAGCTGATTGCCGACGGCCCGGCCGACGAACTCAATCTGACGACGAATACTCAGCCCGTGATGCTGACGGCTGCGTACGCGTGCTATCGCGCGTGGAAGCAGGCGGGCGGGGCGCAGCCGTCGATCGTCGCCGGCCACAGCCTCGGCGAATACACGGCGCTCGTCGCCGCGGGCGCGATCGCGTTTCGCGACGCGCTGCCGCTCGTGCGCTTTCGCGCGCAGGCGATGCAGACGGCCGTGCCCGTCGGCGTGGGTGGCATGGCGGCGATTCTCGGCCTCGACGACGACACGGTGCGCGCGGTGTGCGCCGAGGCGTCGGCATCGGGCGTCGTCGAAGCGGTGAATTTCAACGCGCCCGCGCAGGTCGTGATCGCGGGCACGAAGGCGGGCATCGAGAAGGCCTGCGAGATCGCGAAGGCGAAGGGCGCGAAGCGCGCGCTGCCGCTGCCCGTGTCGGCGCCGTTCCATTCATCGCTGCTCGAGCCGGCCTCCGACAAGCTGCGCGAATATCTCGCGAACGTCGACGTGAAGGCGCCGCGGATTCCCGTCGTCAACAACATCGACGTCGCGGTGGTGTCCGATCCCGCGGCGATCAAGGATGCGCTCGTGCGCCAGGCGGCGGGGCCCGTGCGCTGGGTCGAGTGCGTGCGGCACATCGCCCGCGAGGGCGTGACGCACGTGATCGAGTGCGGCCCGGGCAAGGTGCTCGCCGGCCTCACGAAGCGCATCGACAGCAACCTGGTCGGCGCGTCGGTGTTCGATCCGGCGTCGCTCGACGAAGCGCTCAAGCTCGCCGCCGCCTGACTCCGTCAGGCGCTCGAGCTTGCCGATTCAACCGAAACACGGAACCACTGCATGGACAAGACTCTCGACAAACAAGTCGCGATCGTCACCGGCGCGTCGCGCGGGATCGGCCGCGCGATCGCGCTCGAACTCGCGCGCCGCGGCGCAATGGTGATCGGCACCGCGACGACCGAAGCGGGCGCCGAGGGCATCTCGGCCGCATTCAAGGAAGCCGGGATCGAAGGCCGCGGCGCCGTGCTGAACGTCAACGACGCGGCGGCGGTCGACGCGCTCGTCGAAGCGACGCTCAAGGAATTCGGCGCGCTGAACGTGCTCGTCAACAACGCCGGCATCACGCAGGATCAACTCGCGATGCGGATGAAGGACGACGAGTGGGACGCCGTGATCGACACGAACCTGACGGCCGTGTTCCGCCTGTCGCGCGCGGTGCTGCGCCCGATGATGAAGGCGCGCGGCGGACGCATCGTCAACATCACGTCGGTCGTCGGCTCGGCCGGCAATCCGGGTCAGGTCAACTACGCGGCGGCGAAGGCGGGCGTCGCGGGGATGACGCGCGCGCTTGCACGCGAGATCGGCAGCCGTGGCATCACCGTGAACTGCGTCGCGCCGGGCTTCATCGATACCGACATGACGAAGGGACTGCCGCAAGAGCAGCAGGCCGCGCTGAAGACGCAGATTCCGCTCGGCCGCCTGGGCAGCCCGGAGGACATCGCGCACGCAGTGGCATTCCTCGCGTCGCCGCAGGCGGGCTACATCACGGGCACGACACTGCACGTGAACGGCGGCATGTTCATGTCGTAACGGAATTCGTTTACCATCCGCGCCGTGCATGCGCATCCGCGCATCGGCGCTTGTCTGGCCGCAAAGCCGGCGCGCATTTTGGGCAGCATCAAACCTGTTAAAATGCGCGCACTTGTAAATTTGAACTTTCCCTCGGAGGGGTAATGGACAATATCGAACAACGCGTCAAGAAGATCGTCGCCGAGCAACTGGGCGTCGCCGAAGCTGAAATCAAGAACGAAGCGTCGTTCGTGAACGACCTCGGCGCGGATTCGCTCGACACGGTTGAACTGGTGATGGCGCTCGAAGACGAGTTCGGCATGGAAATCCCGGATGAAGAAGCCGAGAAGATCACGACCGTTCAGCAAGCGATCGACTACGCTCGCGCGAACGTCAAGGCGTAACACGCGCGTCGTCTGCAAGTTTTTGCACACGCTGCGCCGGATGCGCGATCGCGTCGGCGTTCTCGCCGGCCGAGCTAACAGCCACAGGGCTCGCAGGGGTGGTTCCTGTGGCCGCTGTGGCTTTTGTTTTTGTCATTCAATGGAAAAGAGGTTACCGTGAGCCGCCGTCGTGTTGTTGTTACAGGCCTTGGGCTGATTTCGCCTGTTGGCAATAATGTTGCCGACGGCTGGGCCGATCTCGTGGCCGGCAAGTCCGGCATCGTCAATATCACGAAGTTCGACGCGACGAACTTCTCGACCCGCTTCGCAGGCGAGGTGAAGGGCTTCAACGTCGAGGACTACATCCCGGCGAAGGAAGCGCGCCACATGGATACGTTCATCCATTACGGGATCGCGGCCGGCATGCAGGCGATGCAGGACAGCGGCTTCCAGGTCACCGACGAAAACGCGGAGCGCGTCGGCGTCGTGGTCGGCTCGGGCATCGGCGGGCTGCCGATGATCGAAGTCACGCAGACCGAACTGCTCAACCGCGGCCCGCGCCGGATCTCGCCGTTCTTCGTGCCGGCGTCGATCATCAACATGATCTCCGGCCACCTGTCGATCAAGTTCGGCATCAAGGGCCCGAATCTCGCGCTCGTCACCGCGTGCACGACCGGCCTGCACTGCATCGGCGAGGCGGCGCGCCTCATCGAATACGGCGATGCCGACGTGATGATCGCGGGCGGCGCGGAGGCGACCGTGTCGCCGCTCGGCATCGGCGGCTTCGCGGCGGCGCGCGCGCTGTCGCAGCGCAACGACGATCCGGCGACGGCGAGCCGTCCGTGGGACAAGGACCGCGACGGCTTCGTGCTCGGCGAGGGCGCGGGCGTGATGGTGCTCGAGGAGTACGAGCACGCGAAGGCGCGCGGCGCGAAGATCTACGCGGAAATCGCGGGCTACGGGATGAGCGGCGACGCGCATCACATGACGGCGCCGCTCGAGGATGGCGACGGCGCGCGACGCTGCATGCTGGCCGCGCTGCGCAACGCCGGTGTCAACGTCGATCAGGTGAGCTACCTGAACGCACACGGCACGTCGACGCCGCTCGGCGATCTCGCGGAAACCATCGGCATCAAGCGCGCATTCGGCGATCACGCGAAGCAGATCGTCGTCAATTCGACGAAGTCGATGACGGGCCACCTGCTCGGCGGCTCGGGCGGGCTGGAATCGGTGTTCACGGTGCTGGCCGTCCACAACCAGGTGTCGCCGCCGACGATCAACATCTTCAACCAGGACCCCGCGTGCGATCTCGACTATTGCGCGAACGAAGCGCGCGAGATGAAGATCGACGTCGCGTTGAAGAACTCCTTCGGCTTCGGCGGGACTAACGGCACGCTGGTCTTCAAGCGCGTCTGACGCGGGGTCGCTTGACGGAGCCGTTCCACGCCGCATCGGCAGGCGCGCAGCACATCGTGCTGCGCGCGTCGGCGTGCCTGCGCACCGCGTGCGCGCTGTTCGTGGCGGCCGCTGGCGCGGCGGTCTACGCTTGTGCGGCGCCGCTCGTCGGCAGCGGCGGGGCGGCGGCGCTCGCGGGGCTCATCGCGGCGCTCGTTGCGTTGCGCGCGCGGGCCGCCCGCGAGCGGCGTCAGCCGGCTGCGTTGCAGATCGATGCCGGCGCGGGCGTGCTCGCGGCGTTCGACCGCGACGGGCGGCTCCTTGCGCGCGGGCAGATCGCCGGCTGCACGCAATGGAGCGATCTGCTCGTCGTGCTGACGGTGCAAGGCCGCGGCCGGCGCGCGACGCCGCTCGTCATTCCGGCTGACGCGGTCGACGCGCCCGTGTTCCGCGCGCTCTGCGTGCTGGGCCGGCGCGCCGCGCGCGGGACGCTCGCGGCGGCATGACCGCTTTCGCGGCCGGCCGTTTCCGGTCGAAAACGCCCATGAGCGGCTCGAGCGGGAACGTTACAATAGCGCTCCGCGTTGCTTCCCTCGTTTACGGATTTGTCAGGTGAGTGAAAAAGAAATCGATCAGGCACTGGTCGAACGCGTACAGAATGGCGACAAGGCGGCGTTCGAACTCCTGGTCTCCAAATACCACCGCAAGATCATCCGGCTGATCTCGCGCCTCGTGCGGGACCCCGCGGAGGTCGAGGACGTGGCCCAGGACGCGTTCATCAAGGCGTATCGCGCGTTGCCGCAGTTCCGCGGCGAGTCGGCGTTCTACACGTGGTTGTACCGGATTGCCGTCAATACGGCGAAGAACTACCTTGCGACCCAGGGTCGCCGGGCGCCCACGTCCACCGACGCGGACGCCGAAGAGGCTGAAACTTTCTCCGACGCCGACCAACTAAGGGATATCAACACGCCTGAGTCGATGTTGATGAGCAAGCAGATCGCCCAGACGGTCAACGCCGCGATGGCGTTGTTGCCGGAAGAGTTGCGAACGGCCATCACGCTGCGCGAGATCGAAGGCCTGAGCTACGAAGAGATCGCGGAGATGATGGGATGCCCGATCGGCACCGTCCGCTCGCGGATCTTTCGCGCCCGCGAGGCGATCGCGGCAAAATTGCGGCCGCTTCTCGATACGCCGGAAGGCAGGCGCTGGTGAGCGCCTGCGGCGAATCGAAGCGGCTTGGGGTCTAGTTACGGAGTCGTGTGTCACGACGGGGTGTGCAAGATGGGGAGCATCATGGGGTCGGTCTCTACGCAGTCGCAGGCGTGCTCGCAACGCGAGCGCACGTCCGCTCTGGTCGACGGCGAAGCGCCTGAGGGCCTTTCGCTGAAACAGATTCTCGCGGGGCTCGCCGACGCCGAGCGCGCGACGTGGGCGCAATATCACGTGATCGGTGACGCGCTGCGCTCCGACGAGCTCACGCTCGAGCCCGCCGAGAGCCGCGCGTTCATGGCCCGCTTCTCGACGAGCCTCGCGGCCGAGCCGCACCTGCTCGCGCCCGCGGCCGCGCCTGTCGCGCGCCGGCTGCTGGCGCTGCGCCGCCGCGTCGTGCCCGCGTTCGCGGTCGCCGCCGCCGCGGCGACGCTCACGTGGATCGTCGTGCCGCAGATGCAGGGCGCCGGCGCGCCGGGTGCCGTCCAGGTCGCGTCGTTGAGCCCCGCGCAGCAAGGCCCGCTGCAACGCGTGGCGGCCGCGCAGCCGGGCGCGCAGGACGTGAACATCATCCGCGACGCGAGCCTCGATCAATATCTCGAAGCGCATCAGCAATTCGCGCAGCAGCCCGTCGTGACGGGTTCGATGCCGGTCATTCGTACCGCCGTCGCCACGCAAGGCCAATAAACTCGATGCGGACGTTGCAGTTGAATCAAGCCCCCCTAGGTTGGAGACGGCTGCCGGCGCTGTTGCTGTGCGCGGCCGCGCTGTTGTCCGTCCAGTCCGCTGCCTCTGCGCAGCAACCCGACGATCCCGTGGCCACCCGGCGCCAGGCCGCCGAGTGGCTCGATCGCCTCCAGCAGGCCGCGCAGCAGCAGAACTACGAAGGGACGTTCGTCTATCAGCGCGGCGCGTACGTGCAATCGTCGCGGATCGTTCATGTCGCGACGAAGGGCGACGGCGAATACGAGCGCGTCGAAAGCCTCGACGGCAAGCCGCGTAAGCTGCTGCGCCACAACGACGATCTCTACACGTTCGTGCCCGAGCGGCGGCTCTGCGTCGTCGAGCGCCGCCAGAACAAGGATTCGTTCCCCGCGCTGCTCGGCGCGAGCGGCGAGCAGGTGCTGTCCGTCTACGAGCCGAAGTCGCTCGGGCGCGATCGCGTCGCGGGCCTCGACGCGCAGGTCGTCGAACTCGTGCCGAAGGACGCGTACCGCTTTGCGTACAAGCTGTGGACCGACGCGAAGACGGGGCTTCTGCTGCGCTCGCAGACGCTCGACGCCGACGATCGCGTGCTCGAGCAGATCGCCTTTTCGCAACTGCAGCTCGGCGCCGCTGCGCCGAGCCAGAAGACCGCGATCGCGGCCGGCATGCGCAATCTCGGCGGCTGGACCATCGTGCGGCCGCCCGTTTCGCCCGTCGACATCGAGGCGCAGGGCTGGCAGATCGCGCCGACCGTCGCGGGCTTCCGCAAGATCCGCGAAGTGCGCCGCCCGATGGCCGCGCGCGACGCGAACGATCCGCCGATTCCCGTCGACCAGGCCGTGTTCACCGACGGCCTCGCGACGATCTCGGTCTTCATCGAACCCGCCGAGAAGAACAGCCGCAAGGAAGGGGCGGGCAGCACGGGCGCGACGCACGTGCTCGTCAAGCGCCGCGGCGATTTCTGGATCACGGTTCTCGGCGAAGCGCCTCCCTCGACGTTGCAGCAGTTCGCGTCTGCCATAGAATACAAGGCTTCCAAGTAACCTTTCGGTTTCCGACATGATGAATCCCTCGCTGCGCACCTGGCTCGTCGCCGCGGCGGTGACGGCCTTGACGCCGCTTGCCGCGCAATCGGCGACGGCGGCTCCGAATGCCACGACCGCGCCCGCCGCAGCGGGCGCCGCGCCCACGACGCGCGCGGGTCTGCCCGATTTCGCGGACCTCGTCGAGAGAGTCGGCCCGGCGGTCGTCAACATCCGGACGACGGCGAACGTGCCGGCCGACACGCGCGGCGCGCTGCCGCCCGGCCTCGACAACGGCGACATGTCGGAATTCTTCCGCCGCTTCTTCGGCATTCCGCTGCCGCAGCCGCCGGGCGGGCAGAAGAACGCGCCGAGCACGCCCGAGGCGCCCGACACCGAGCAGAACCGCGGCGTCGGCTCGGGCTTCATCCTGTCGCCGGACGGCTATGTGATGACGAACGCGCACGTCGTCGACGACGCGGACACGATCTATGTGACGCTCACCGACAAGCGCGAATTCAAGGCCAGGCTCATCGGCGTCGACGAGCGCACCGACGTCGCGATCGTGAAGATCAACGCGTCGAGCCTGCCGACCGTCGCGATCGGCGATTCGAACCGCGTGCGCGTCGGCGAGTGGGTCGTCGCGATCGGCTCGCCGTTCGGCCTCGACAACACGGTCACGGCCGGCATCGTCAGCGCGAAGGGCCGCAACACCGGCGACTACCTGCCGTTCATCCAGACGGACGTCGCGGTCAACCCCGGCAACTCGGGCGGCCCGCTCATCAACATGCAGGGCGAAGTGATCGGCATCAACTCGCAGATCTACAGCCGCACGGGCGGCTTCATGGGCATCTCGTTCGCGATTCCGATCGACGAGGCGATGCGCGTGGCCGAGCAACTGAAGGCGTCGGGCAAGGTCACGCGCGGCCGGATCGCGGTCGCGATCGGCGAGGTGACGAAGGAAGTCGCCGATTCGATCGGCCTGCCGAAGGCGGAAGGCGCGCTCGTCAGCAGCGTCGAGCCGGGCGGCCCGGCCGACAAGGCGGGCCTGCAGCCGGGCGACATCATCCTGAAGTTCAACGGCCGTCCGGTCGAAACGGCGTCGGATCTGCCGCGCATGGTCGGCGACACGAAGCCGGGCACGAAGGCGACGGTGACGGTGTGGCGCAAGGGGCAGTCGCGCGATCTGCCGATCACGATCACGGAATTTCCGGCCGACAAGACCGCGAAGGCCGACAGCCGCCAGGCGCCGCAGCAGAAGCCGCGCAGCAGCGCGCTTGGCCTGACGGTCAGCGACCTGTCGCCCGATCAGTTGAAGACGCTCAAGCTGCGCAACGGCGTGCAGATCGACGCGGTCGACGGGCCGGCCGCACGCGCGGGGCTGCAGCGCGGCGATATCGTGCTGCGCGTCGGCGACGTCGACATCACGAGCGCGAAGCAGTTCGTCGACGTGACGTCGAAGCTCGATCCGCAGCGCGCGGTCGCGGTGCTCGTGCGGCGCGGCGACAACACGCAGTTCATCCCGATCCGGCCGCGCCAGAAGTGAGCGCCGCGCGTTTCACGCTGTACGGCCGCGGCTGGTGCCATTTGTGCGACGACATGCGCGACGCGCTCGCGCCGGTGGCGGCCGAATGCTCGGCGAGCGTCGATTATGTCGACATCGACGCGGAGCCGGCGCTCGTCGCGCGCTATGACGAGGACGTGCCGGTGCTGCTGCTCGACGGTGTCGAGGTATGCCGGCACCGGTTCGACGAGGCGCGGGTCAGGGAAGCGCTCGCGCGGCGCGGGGCGTGAAGCGCTGCGCGATGAAGCGCGCCAAAGGAAGCGCGGCGGTCTCGCCGCCGCTCGCGCCCGACGACTCGCCGCGCACTTCGAACGATCGCGCCGCAGGTCGCCGGCCGGCGCATGTCCGGACGCCCAAAATGCCGCCCCTAGCGAACCTTTTCGGCTAAAATAAGCCGTTTTTTCACCGACTTACAAGGCGTGCTCTGCGGTCGTCGAGCGCGCCTTTTTCGCTTGATCGGCACTGAATGGATCATATTCGCAACTTCTCGATCATCGCGCACATCGACCACGGCAAGTCGACGCTCGCGGATCGCATCATCCAGCTTTGCGGTGGCCTGTCCGACCGCGAGATGGAAGCGCAGGTGCTCGACTCGATGGATCTCGAGCGCGAGCGCGGCATCACGATCAAGGCACAGACCGCCGCGCTCACCTATCGCGCGCGCGACGGCAAAGTCTACAACCTGAATCTCATCGATACGCCGGGGCACGTCGACTTCTCGTATGAAGTGAGCCGCTCGCTGTCCGCGTGCGAAGGCGCGCTGCTCGTCGTCGACGCGAGCCAGGGCGTCGAGGCGCAGACGGTCGCAAACTGCTACACGGCAATCGAGCTCGGCGTCGAAGTGGTGCCCGTCCTCAACAAGATCGACCTGCCGGCCGCAAACCCGGAGAACGCGATCGCCGAGATCGAGGACGTGATCGGCATCGACGCGACCGATGCGGTGCGCTGCAGCGCGAAGACGGGCCTGGGCGTCGAGGATGTGCTCGAATCGCTGATCGCGAAGGTGCCGCCGCCGAAGGGCGATCCCGATGCGCCGCTGCAGGCGCTCATCATCGATTCATGGTTCGACAACTACGTCGGCGTCGTGATGCTCGTGCGCATCGTCAACGGCACGCTGCGCCCGAAGGAAAAGATCAAGCTGATGGCGACCGATGCGCTGTATTCGGTCGAGCACGTCGGCGTGTTCACGCCGAAGTCGCGCAATCTCGAATCGCTGTCGGCGGGGCAGGTGGGCTTCATCATCGCCGGCATCAAGGAACTGACGGCCGCGAAGGTCGGCGACACGGTCACGCACGCGACGAAGCCCGCGCCCGAGCCGCTGCCGGGCTTCAAGGAAGTGAAGCCGCAGGTGTTCGCGGGCCTCTATCCCGTCGAGGCGAACCAGTACGACGCGCTGCGCGAATCGCTCGAGAAGCTGAAGCTGAACGACGCGTCGCTGCAGTACGAGCCCGAAGTGTCGCAGGCGCTCGGCTTCGGCTTCCGCTGCGGCTTCCTGGGGCTGCTGCACATGGAGATCGTGCAGGAGCGGCTCGAGCGCGAGTTCGACATGGATCTCATCACGACCGCGCCGACCGTGGTCTACGAGGTCGTGCAGAGCGACGGCACGACGATCAGGGTCGAGAACCCGGCGAAGATGCCGGAGCCCGCCCGGATCGCCGAGATCCGCGAGCCGATCGTGACGGTCAACCTGTACATGCCGCAGGACTACGTCGGCTCGGTGATCACGCTGTGCGAGCAGAAGCGCGGCTCGCAGATCAACATGCAGTATCACGGCCGGCAGGTGCAGCTCACGTACGAGATCCCGATGGCGGAAATCGTGCTCGACTTCTTCGATCGGCTGAAATCGGTGTCGCGCGGCTACGCGTCGATGGACTACGAGTTCAAGGAATACCGGACGTCCGACGTCGTGAAGGTCGACATGCTGATCAACGGCGACAAGGTCGATGCGCTGTCGATCATCGTCCACCGTTCGCAGTCGCAGTATCGCGGCCGCGAAGTCGCGGCGAAGATGCGCGAGATCATTCCGCGCCAGATGTACGACGTCGCGATCCAGGCGGCGATCGGCGCGCACATCATCGCGCGCGAGAACATCAAGGCGCTGCGCAAGAACGTGCTCGCGAAGTGCTATGGCGGCGACATCACGCGCAAGAAGAAACTGCTCGAAAAGCAGAAGGAAGGCAAGAAACGAATGAAGCAGGTGGGTTCGGTCGAGATCCCGCAGGAGGCGTTCCTGGCGATCTTGCGAGTCGAAGACAAATAACAGGACTGATCCTTTATGAATTTTGCGTTGATCCTTTTTGTGCTCGTCGTGCTGACGGGCATTGCGTGGGTGCTGGACAAGCTGGTTTTCCTGCCGCAGCGGAAGAAGGCGGCAGACGCGGCGGTCGCCGAGTTCGACCGCCAGCAGGAGCGGATCGGCGAGCGCTTCGCCGACGAGAACGCGCCGCAGACGCGCGCGCGGCTGCGTGACGAGAAGCTGCGCCAGCCGTGGTGGCTCGAATACACCGCGAGCTTCTTTCCGGTGATTCTCGTCGTGTTCGTCGTGCGCTCGTTCGTCGTCGAGCCGTTCAAGATTCCGTCGGGCTCGATGGTGCCGACGCTCGTCGTCGGCGATTTCATCCTGGTCAACAAGTTCGACTACGGCCTGCGTCTGCCGATCACGAACCGGAAGATCACCGCAGGCCGTCCGCTCGAACGCGGCGACGTCGTCGTGTTCCGCTATCCGAAGGACGAATCGGTCGACTACATCAAGCGCGTGATCGGCCTGCCGGGCGACACGATCGCGTATCAGGACAAGAAGCTGACGATCAACGGCCAGCCCGTGCCCGAGACGCCGCTGCCGGACTACTTCGACGAAGAGCGGATGAACTACGCGAAGCAGTTCGAAGAAACGCTCGGCGCGCGCAAGAACGCGATCCTGAACAATCCGTCGGTGCCGCCGTTCGTGATGGGCGCGGACGACTATCCGTATCGCAACAATTGCCAGTACGACAGCCGCGGCGTCGTCTGCAAGGTGCCGCCTGGCCACTACTTCATGATGGGCGACAACCGCGACAACAGCGCCGACAGCCGCTACTGGGGCTTCGTGCCGGACAAGAACATCGTCGGCCGCGCGTTCTTCATCTGGATGAACTTCAGCGAGCTCAAACGCATCGGCTCGTTCAACTAGCCGCACCGAACGTTGCGACACGCCGCGCACGGGCTGCGAGGCGTGTTGCCGAACCACTTTAAGAACCGGCGGCAATGCCGCCTCGTCACGCCTTTTCGCGCCAGGCCGCGTTTCCCGACCGAAGCGGCGCCCGCGTTATACTCCTGTCCATGCCCTTATCCCAGTTGGAAAGCCGGCTGCGCTATGAATTTCGCAATGCGGAATTGTTGCGCCAGGCTTTGACCCATCGCAGTCACAGTGCCACGCATAACGAACGGCTCGAGTTTCTCGGCGATTCCGTTCTGAATTGCGCGGTGGCCGCCCTTTTGTTTCAGCGCTTCGGCAAGCTGGACGAAGGCGATTTGTCGCGCGTGCGGGCGAATCTCGTCAAGCAGCAGTCGCTGTACGAAATTGCTCAGGCCCTCAATATCTCGGACGGCCTGCGGCTCGGCGAAGGCGAGCTGCGCAGCGGCGGATTCCGAAGACCGTCGATCCTCGCGGACGCATTCGAAGCCATCATCGGGGCGGTGTTCGTCGATGGCGGCTTCGAAGCCGCCCAAGGGGTCATCAAGCGATTGTACGTGCCGATTCTCGACCACATCGATCCGCGCACGCTCGGCAAGGATGCGAAGACGCTGCTGCAGGAATACCTGCAGGGCCACAAGATCGCGCTGCCGACCTATACCGTCGTCGCGACGCATGGTGCGGCGCACAATCAGCAATTCGAAGTCGAGTGCACGGTGCCGAAGCTGGACATCAAGGTGTCCGGCTCGGGCGCGAGCCGCCGCGCGGCCGAGCAGGCCGCCGCGAAGAAGGCGCTCGACGAGGTGATGGCGGTTGCGCCGATGCTCGCCGCGAAGCCGAAGCGCTCGAAGAGCGCGCGCGGAGCGAAGCATGTGGAGCCGGAGATCGTGCCGGGCGTGAAGGGCGTGCAGGAGGCGCTCGACCTGCGTTCGCCGGACCGCAAGGAGCGCGGCGCGAGCCGCGTGGCGGGCGACGAAGCTAAGGGCGCCGAGCCGAAGGCGGTCGATCCGAAGGCCGTGGCCGACCCGAAGTCGGGCGACGCGAAGCATGGCGGGCCGAAGGCTGCGGAGTCCTGCGCGGATGACTCGAAGGCGGCCGAGGCGAAGGCGCCCGAGGCAAGAGCCTCGGCGGACGCGAAGGCCGGTGCGCAGACCCACGCGGCCGCTTCGCCCGTCGTGCCTGCGCAGGCCGACGACGTGGCCGCCCGTTCGCCCGCGGCCACGCCCGTCGCGGTGATCCGCGCGGCGCACGTCGAGCACGGCGCCGACAAGAGCGAGCCGCGCGCGTCGAAGCCGGCCGAAAAATCCGCTTCGACGGCCGACAAGCTGCCGGAGAAGGCGAGCGACAAGCCGTCGACGGAGAAATCGGCGGAAAAGCCGATGGAAAAGCCGGACGCCGCCGTGCGCGTCTCCGCGGGAACGGCTGACCGGCCGCCGCGCGCGCGCGACGCGTCGTCGTCCGCCACCGCCGAGCCCGATCTGGCCGCCGCGCCCGTGCGCGTCGCCGACGCGGGGCATTGACATCGTCCCAATCGACATCGCGGTCGCGCACGGTCGCGCGGCCGCTTCCGAACCCAGCAGCAGCCTGATATGAACGCACCCGCTCCCACCGGTTTCCGTTGCGGCATGATCGCGATCGTCGGCCGTCCGAACGTCGGCAAGTCGACGCTGATGAACGCGCTCGTCGGCCAGAAGATCAGCATCACGTCACGCAAGGCGCAGACGACCCGCCACCGGATCACCGGCATCCGCACGCTCGACGACGCGCAATACATCTTCGTCGACACGCCCGGCTTCCAGACGCGCCACAGCACCGCGCTCAACCGGTCGCTGAACCGCGCGGTGACGTCGACGCTGACGTCGGTCGACGCGATCCTGTTCGTGATCGAGGCGGGCCGCTTCGGCCCCGACGACCAGAAGGTGCTCGACCTGATTCCGCCCGGCACGCCGACGCTCCTCGTCGCGAACAAGCTCGACCGCGTATCCGACAAGGGCACGCTGTACCCGTTCTTCCAGAAGATGGGCGAGCTGCGCGAGTTCGCGGAGATCGTGCCGCTGTCGGCGAAGCATCCGGAAGACATCGAGCGGCTGATGAACACGGTCAAGCCGTATCTGCCGGAAGGCGACGCGATCTACGGCGAAGACGACCTGACCGACCGCAGCTCGCGCTTCCTCGCGGCCGAGATCCTGCGCGAGAAAGTGTTTCGCTGGACGGGCGACGAGTTGCCTTACACGAGCACCGTCGTCATCGACAAGTTCGAGGAGGAGGGGCGGCTCACGCGCGTGTTCGCGACGATCCTCGTCGAGCGCGATTCGCACAAGGCGATGGTGATCGGCAGGAAGGGCGCGAAGCTCAAGCAGATCAGCACCGAGGCGCGGCAGGACATGGAGAAGCTGTTCGACGGCCCCGTCTATCTCGAGACCTTCGTCAAGGTGAGGAGCGGCTGGGCGGACAACGAAGCGGGGCTGCGCGCCTATGGGTACGAATGACGGGACGTCCGATGTCGGGATGACCGACGAGGCCGACGCCGACCCGCAACCCCCGATCGCGCCGCCCGCGCCGGACGCCGGCAAGCCGGCGCGCAAGCCGCGCCGCGCCGCGCCGCGCACGTCCGAATTCCGGATCGCCGAGCAGCCGGGGTTCGTGCTGCACAGCTATCCGTATCGCGAGACGAGCCTCGTCGTCGACGTGCTGACGCGCGACCACGGCCGCATCGCGCTCGTCGCGAAGGGCGCGAAGCGCCCGCATTCGGCGCTGCGCGGCGTGCTGCAGACGTTCCAGCCGCTGTCGCTGTCGTGGTCCGGCAAGTCGGAGCTGCGCACGCTGACGGGCGCCGAATGGGTGGGCGGCATGCTGCCGCTCGCGGGCGACGCGCTCTTGTGCGGCTTCTACGTGAACGAGCTGCTCGTCAAGTTCTGCGCGCGCGAAGATCCGCATCCGCCGCTCTTCCAGCACTATCTCGTCACGCTCACGCGCCTCGCGCACGGCGAGCCGCCCGTGCAGGTGCTGCGCTCGTTCGAGCGCGTGCTGCTGCGCGAGACGGGCTATGCGATGACGTTGAAGCGCACCGTCGCGCGGCGCGCGGTCGAGCCCGGCAGGCTCTACGTGTTCGATCCGCAGCGCGGCGTGTGCGATGCGGGCAGCGACGTGCCGTCGCACTGGCCCGTGATCGCCGGCCAGACGTTGCTCGACATGGAAGAGGACGATTACCATCGGGCGCAGACCGTTGCGCAAAGCAAGACGCTGATGCGCTTTCTGCTCAACACCTATCTGGGCGGCACGCCGCTCGCCACGCGTCAGATCCTGATCGACCTGCAAAACCTATGAGCTTCTTCCTCACGACGCCTACCGCCATCGAACTGGGCGTGAACATCGACCACGTCGCGACGCTGCGCAACGCGCGCGGCACCGCCTATCCGGACCCCGTGCGCGCGGCGCTTGCCGCCGAGGATGCCGGCGCCGACGCGATCACGCTGCATCTGCGCGAAGACCGCCGGCACATCGTCGACGCGGACGTGCGCACGCTGCGTCCGCTCGTGAAGACGCGGATGAATCTCGAGTGCGCGGTGACGCCGGAGATGCTCGACATCGCGTGCGAGATCCGGCCGCACGACGCCTGCCTCGTGCCGGAGAAGCGCTCGGAGCTGACGACGGAAGGCGGCCTCGACGTCGTCGGGCACTTCGACGCGGTACGCGCCGCGTGCAAGCAGCTCGCGGACGCGGGCGTGCGCGTGTCGCTCTTCATCGATCCGGACGACGCGCAGATCCGCGCCGCGCACGAGACGGGCGCGCCCGTGATCGAGCTGCACACCGGCCGCTATGCGGACGCGCACGACGCGGCCGAGCAGCAGCGCGAGTTCGAGCGGATCGCGACGGGCGTCGACGCCGGCATCGCGCTCGGGCTGAAGGTGAACGCGGGCCACGGACTGCACTACACGAACGTGCAGGCGATCGCCGCGCTGCCCGGCATCGCCGAGCTGAACATCGGGCACGCGATCGTCGCGCACGCGGTGTTCGCGGGCTGGGACAACGCGGTGCGCGAGATGAAGGCGATCATGGTCGCCGCGCGCGTCGCCGCGCTGCACGGCGGCCGCTGACGCGCATGGCGATCTACGGCATCGGCACCGATCTCGCTCAGGTGAGCCGCATCGCCGCCGTGCTCGAGCGCACGGGCGGGCGCTTCGCCGCGAAGGTGCTCGGCCCCGACGAACTGCGCGTGTTCCACGCGCGGCGCGCGCGCTCGGAGGCGCGCGGCATCGCGTTTCTCGCGACGCGCTTTTCCGCGAAGGAAGCGTTCTCGAAGGCGATCGGCCTCGGCATGCACTGGCCGATGACATGGCGCGCGCTGCAGACACTCAACCGGCCGAGCGGCGAGCCTTACGTCGTCGCGTCGGGCGAGCTCGCCGCGTGGCTCGATGCGCGCGGCATCACCGCGCGCGTGACGGTGAGCGACGAGCGCGACTACGCGGTCACGTTCGTCGTCGCCGAGGCGCCCGACGACGTCGTCGCCGCGCGCTCGGGCGCCGCTTCCTGATCCATTCTCCGCAAGGACGCTGATTCGATGAAACTGACCCCCGGTCCGGTGATGCTCGACGTCGTCGGCACGACGCTCACGCGTGACGACGCGCGCCGTCTCGCGCATCCGCAGACGGGCGGCGTGATCCTGTTCGCGCGCCACTTCGAAAGCCGCGCGCAGCTCGTCGCGCTGACCGACGCGATCCGCGCGGTCCGCGACGACATCCTGATCGCGGTCGATCACGAGGGCGGCCGCGTGCAGCGCTTTCGCACCGACGGCTTCACCGTGCTGCCGGCGATGCGCCGGCTCGGCGAGCTGTGGGACCACGACGTGCTGCGCGCGACGAAGGCGGCGACCGCGCTCGGCTACGTGCTCGCGTCCGAGTTGCGCGCGTGCGGCATCGACATGAGCTTCACGCCCGTGCTCGATCTCGATTACGGCCGCTCGAAGGTGATCGGCGATCGCGCGTTCCATCGCGATCCGCGCGTTGTTGCGCTGCTCGCGAAGAGCGTCAACCACGGGCTCGCGCTCGCCGGGATGGCGAACTGCGGCAAGCATTTTCCCGGTCACGGCTTCGCGCAGGCCGATTCGCACGTCGCGCTGCCGACCGACGACCGCCCGCTCGACGAGATCCTCGCGAACGACGCGGCGCCGTACGACTGGCTCGGGCTGTCGCTTGCGGCCGTCATCCCGGCGCACGTGATCTATACGCAGGTCGACTCGAAGCCGGCGGGCTTCTCGCGCGTGTGGCTGCAGGACGTGCTGCGCGGCCGGCTGCGCTTTCCGGGCGCGGTGTTCAGCGACGATCTGTCGATGGAGGCCGCGCGCGAAGGCGGCACGCTCGCGCAGGCGGCGCAGGCGGCGCTCGATGCGGGCTGCGACATGGTGCTCGTCTGCAATCAGCCGGATGCGGCGGAACGGGTGCTCGACGCGCTGCGCACGACGACATCGCGTGAATCGCTGCAGCGGATCAAGCAGATGCAGCCGCGCGGCAAGGCGCTCAAATGGCGCAAGCTGATGCGCGAGCCGCGTTATCTGATTGCGCAGGAACTCCTGCGCAGCGCGTTCGCCTGACTTGAAACGGGCGAACGCGGGGCGAAGGCGGCGTGCGGCCGCCTTCGCGTCGACGTCGGCCGGACGTCAGCCGATCTTCATTCGCTGCAGCTTGTTGTAGAGCGTCTTCGGGCTGATGCCGAGCAGCGTCGCCGCACGGTGGCGCGTGCCGCCGACCGCGTCGAGCGTCGCGCGGATCAGCAGATCCTCGACGTCGGCGAGCGGCATGCCGACGCGCACCTGCACGCTGCTGCCGTTCAGCGCGGCGCCGGGCTTCGGATACGCGTCGCCCGCGCGCAGCGTATCGATGAAGTCGCCCGACTGGTCGTACGCGGTCCGCACGCGCTCCTGCAGCTCGCGCACGTTGCCCGGCCAGTCGTAGGCGAGGCATTCGCGGATGAAGCCGGGCGCGATCCGCTTGTCGGTGATGTTCAGGCCCGCCGCGCGCGCGTCGCGGTTCAGGTCGTCGACGAACGCCTCGGCCATGACGACGACGTCGTCGTCGCGTTCGCGCAGCGGCGGCAGGCCGATCGACGCGGCGTCGAGACGCAGCCACAGATCCTCGCGCAGCGTGCCGTTCGCGACCGCTTCGCGCGCGGGGCGGCGCGTCGTCGCGATCAGCCGGAAGTCGCTCGCGATTTCCGTCGTGCCGCCGACGCGCATGAAGTTCTGCGAATCGAGCGCGCGCAGCAGCGCCTCCTGCAGCGACAGCGGCAGCGCGGTGATTTCCTCGAGGAACAGCGTGCCGCCGCTCGCCTGCTCGAAGAGGCCGGGGTCGCGCCGCTCGACGCCCGTGTACGCGCCGCGCTCGCGGCCGAGCAGCATGCTCTCGATCGCGCGGCCGTTGGTCTCGATGTTGCGCGGCGATTGCACGGCGGCGCGGCAGTCGAACGCGACGAACGGGCCCTTGCGGCGGCGGCTCAGCCCGTGCAGCGTGCGCGCGGCCGCCTCCTTGCCGGTGCCGGGCTCGCCCCACAGCAGCACCGCGGTTTCGGTGCGCGCATTGTGCTCGATCATGTCGTAGACGTGCTGGATCGCGTCGCTGCGCCCGACGAGCGAGCCGAAGCGGCCGAGGCGGCGCAGCGACGCGCGCAGCGCCTGCACTTCCTCGATCAGTTCGTACGGGCGCGGGATTCGCGCGAGCAGGCTGCGCAGCCGCGGGATGTTGACTGGCTTCAGCAGGTAATCCCAGACGCCGTGCCGCAGCCCCTCGATCGCGCTTTCGACGGTCGCATTGCCGGTCAGCACGATCACCGGCAGCGAGCCGTTCGGCTGCTGTTGCGGCAGGTTCTGCAGCAGGTCGAAGCCGCTGCCGTCGGGCAGGTTCAGGTCGACGAGGACGACGTCGGGAATCGAGCGGGCGAGGGCGCCACGGGCCTCGGCGAGCGAGGTGGCCGTATCGACCGAGAAACCGTCCGCGGCGAGGAGCGCGGTCAGGCCGGATAAGCTATTGGGATCGTCTTCGACAATCAGGGCGTGTGGCATGGTGTGCGCAATTGAAAGACCGGTCCATCGGCCGGACCGGCGTACAGCCCCCATTTCGGGATGAGAAATGAATTTTATGCCCCATCGCGCACTTGGCGTACGGTATTTGTTATCGACTATAAAACAGTTACGGATGATACAAATTGAATCCCGTCAGTGCTTCTTCAAGGCATTGTTTATGATGTGGCGCCTTTATGCAATAAGCGGCGTCGAATAAACAAAAAGCGCCCCGAAGGGCGCTTTGTTCGACCTGCCGGCGCAATCGGCGCTTATGCGCGGCTGCGGTACTCGTTCGTGCGCGTGTCGATTTCGATCTTGTCGCCGGTGTTGCAGAAGAGCGGCACCTGCAGCTCGAAGCCCGTCGAGAGCTTCGCGTTCTTGAGCACCTTGCCCGACGACGTGTCGCCCTTGACGGCCGGTTCCGTGTACGTGATCTCGCGAACGAGGATCGTCGGCAGTTCGACCGAGATCGCCTTCTCGTTGTAGAACACGACTTCGCACGCCATGCCGTCTTCGAGATAGTTGAGCGCGTCGCCCATCATTTCCGCTTCGACTTCGTACTGGTTGTAGTCGGCGTCCATGAACACGTACATCGGGTCGGCAAAGTACGAATACGTGACTTCCTTGCGATCGAGCACGACGACGTCGAACTTGTCGTCCGCCTTGTAGACCGATTCCTGGCCTGCGTTCGTCAGCAGGTTCTTCAGCTTCATCTTGACGACGGCGGCGTTGCGGCCCGACTTGTTGTATTCGGCCTTCGAGACGACCCATGCGTCGTTGCCGACCATCACGACGTTGCCTACGCGGAGTTCCTGTGCGGTTTTCATAACTAAAACTATCCTGAACGAGAGAATTTGCCTGAGCGTTGCTCAACGGCTAACGGCGCAAGCGGGCTCGACCCGGCAAGCCCTGCGACCGCATGCGCGATCGGTCGCGGCCGGGCTGGCGGCCCCCTTTATCCTGAAGCGTCGCGCCGGTAACGGACGCGCTTGCGTGGTCAGCCGTTGGATAACCGTTTATTTTAACTGAGTTTTTGCAAAATCCGCCAGATTTCCGGCGAGGTCGCCGACGGCCGCGAGCTCGTTCGCCCAGTTCGCCGCGCGCGCGGCGAGCGCCGCGCGGTGCTGCCAGAAGTCGGCCCAGTCGGGCGCGCCCGCGCCATTCCACGCATGCCAGAAGCGTTCGGTCGCCGCGCGCGTCGCGTGATCGACGCGCGCCGTGACGTGCGCGAGCGCCGCGTCGAGCTTCGGCAGATGCGCGTCGTCGGCCTGCGGATAGATCTGCCAGACGAAGGGCCGGCGCGCCCATTGCGCGCGAACGAACGAATCCTCGCCGCGCACGAAGTTCACGTCGCTCGCCCACAGCAGCCGGTCGTAGTCGGGCTGTGCGACGAACGCGAGCCCGTGCGCGGCGACGCTGCCGCGTGCCGCGTGCGCGCCGGCGCCGAACGTGCCGACCCCGAAGAAGCGCGCGACGCGCGCCGAGATCCGGCCCTCGGGCACGAGCAGCACGACCGGCTCGCCGCCGTCGCGCCATTGTTCGAGCAGCGCGTCGAGCGCCGGGTTCTCGTACGCGAAGAGCGATGCGACGGTTGCGTCCGGGCCTGGCCTTGGCGCGCCCGCAACGTTTTGCCACCATGCGCGGCGCGCGTCGTCGTCGGCTTCGAACGCGGCGCGGCGCGCGTCGAGATCGCGCTCCTTCAGCACGCCGCCCGTGCCGGGGCCGAGGCCGGGGAAGAAGAACGTCTTCGTCAGCGGGTAGCGCGGGTGCGGCGACGGGCGCAGATGGAAGTCGCCCACCCAGTCTTCGGCGCTCAGGTATTCGAGGTTGATCCAAACGGGCGGCCGCGCGCGGCGCGCCATCGCGGCGACGTAAGCGCCCGGCAGCTCGCACGCGAACGCTTCGATCACGACGTCGGCGATCTCGAGCGTGTCGCCCGCGTGCGCGGGCGCGCGCCAGTGTTCGACGGCGATGCCGTCGACGGTCTGCCGCGCGGCGTCGGGCCGGGCGGCCGGCTGCAGGCGCGCGAATGTCGCGAGATCGTCGACGAAGAGCCGCACCTGCCAGCCATGCTCGGCCGCGAGCTGGCGCGCGAGGCGCCAGCACACGCCGATGTCGCCGAAGTTGTCGACGACCGCGCAGAAGATGTCGCACGCGATCGGGCCCGCCGTGTCTTGCGGCGGCGGGCGAGTGTCGGCGGGCGCGGAAGCGGGTGCGGAAGCGGGCGGGGTGAGCGGGGCGGACGACGTCATCTGGTCTGGGCAAGCGTAGCGAATGAAACGCTGATCGGCAGGCGAATCAGCGTGCAAACCGGCGAGCCGCGCGGCACGCGGACGCGCGCCGCGGCGGCCGGGCCGCGATCGCGCGCGGCGAATGCTCTAAACTGGCGATTCTAAATGACCTTGTTCGCGCGCGCCGCTCGCGCCCGCATTGAGCATGACATCCCCCGACGCACCCGAATCCCGTTTCGAACCCAAGCCGATCCTCGCCCAACTGCCGCACCTGCCGGGCGTCTACCGTTACTACGACGCGCAGGACGCGGTGCTGTACGTCGGCAAGGCGCGCGACCTGAAAAAGCGCGTGTCGAGCTACTTCACGAAGACGCAGTCGTCGCCGCGGATCGCGATGATGGTCACGCGCATCGCGCGCGTCGAGACCACGGTCACGCGCTCGGAGGCCGAGGCGCTGCTGCTCGAGAACAACCTGATCAAGGCGCTCGCGCCGCGCTACAACATCCTGTTTCGCGACGACAAGTCGTATCCGTACCTGAAGCTCACGGGCCACGCGTTTCCGCGCATGGCGTACTACCGCGGCGCGGTCGACAAGAAGAACCAGTACTTCGGGCCGTTTCCGAGCGCGTGGGCGGTGCGCGAGAGCATCCAGATCCTGCAGCGCGTGTTCCAGTTGCGCACCTGCGAGGACTCGGTGTTCAACAACCGCACGCGCCCGTGCCTGCTGCACCAGATCGGCCGCTGCTCGGCGCCGTGCGTCGGCGCGATCGGCGAGGAGGACTATGCGCGCGACGTCGACAACGCGTCGCGCTTCCTGCTCGGCCGGCAGGGCGAGGTGATGGGCGAGCTCGAGCGGAAGATGCACGCGTTCGCGGCCGAGCTGAAGTTCGAGCAGGCAGCGGCCGTGCGCAACCAGATGAGCTCGCTCGCGAAGGTGCTGCATCAGCAGGCGATCGACGTCGGCGGCGACAGCGACGTCGATATCCTCGCCGTCGTCGCGCAGGGCGGCCGCGTGTGCGTGAATCTCGCGATGGTGCGCGGCGGCCGGCATCTCGGCGACAAGGCGTATTTCCCGACGCACGTCGAAACCGCGCTCGCGCTCGAAGGCGACTTCGACGCGCGCGCCGGCGAAGGCGGCGACGACGCGCAGGCCGCCGGAGCGGAGCCGACGACGCGGGCGCCGCTTGCGGGCGACGCGACCGCCGACGCGCGTGCCGAAGGCGATGTCGAGCGACGCGCGGACGCGAGCGTCGGCCCGCAAGGCGAGGCCGAAGCGCGCGAGGCCGGCGCGCCGCCCGGCAGCGGCGCTGCCGCCGCGCGTCAGGAAGCCGAGACCGATGCTGCCGCCGCGCCGCTCGAAACCGAAGTGCTCGAAGCGTTCATCGCGCAGCACTACCTCGGCAACCGCGTGCCGCCGATTCTCGTCGTGAGCCATGCGCCCGCGAATCGCGAGCTGATCGATCTGCTCGTCGAGCAGGCTGGGCACAAGGTCGCGGTCGTGCGGCAGCCGCAGGGCCAGAAGCGCGCGTGGCTCGCGATGGCCGAGCAGAACGCGCGCCTCGCGCTCGCGCGGCTCTTGTCCGAGCAGGGCTCGCAGCAGGCGCGCACGCGCGCGCTCGCCGACGTGCTCGGCTACGAGAGCGACGATCTCGCGCAGTTGCGGATCGAGTGCTTCGACATCAGCCATACGATGGGCGAGGCGACGCAGGCGTCGTGCGTCGTCTATCACCATCACAAGATGCAGTCGTCCGAGTACCGCCGCTACAACATCGCGGGGATCACGCCCGGCGACGACTACGCGGCGATGCGCCAGGTGCTCACGCGCCGCTACGAGAAGATGGTCGAGGAGGCGGCCGCCGAGGCGTCGGCCGACGAAGCGGCCGGCATCGACGGCAACGCGGTGCATGCGGCCGCTTCGGCCGGGCGGTTGCCGAACATCGTGCTGATCGACGGCGGCCGGGGCCAGGTCGAGATCGCGCGCCAGGTGTTCTCCGAGCTCGGGCTCGATATCTCGATGCTCGTCGGCGTGGCGAAGGGCGAGGGGCGCAAGGTCGGGCTCGAGACGCTGATCTTCGCCGACGGCCGCGCGCCGCTCGAGCTCGGCAAGGAGAGCGCCGCGCTGATGCTCGTCGCGCAGATCCGCGACGAGGCGCACCGCTTCGCGATCACCGGGATGCGCGCGAAGCGGGCGAAGGCGCGGCAGACGTCGCGGCTCGAGGAACTCGAAGGCGTCGGCGCGAAGCGTCGGCAGCGACTGCTTGCGCGCTTCGGCGGCTTGCGCGGCGTCGTTGCCGCGAGCGTCGACGAGCTCGCGAGCGTCGAAGGCATCTCCCGCGCGCTCGCCGAGCAGATCTACCGGCAACTCCACTGAACGCCGCACCGCCCGCCGCCGCCCGGCCCGGCGCGGCCCGCGCCGGGCGCCTTGCTTGTGGCGGCGCGGGCGACGCGGCACAATGGCAAATCCTTCAATCGTGTCGCGTGCCATGCCGTTCAACTTCCCGATTTTCCTGACGTGGGTGCGAATCGTGCTGATTCCGCTCGTCGTCGGCGTGTTTTATCTGCCGGACACGATGCTGAGCGCCGACCATCGCAATCTGGCGGCCGCCGTGATCTTCATTCTGGCCGCGCTGACCGACTGGTTCGACGGCTATCTCGCGCGGAAATGGAACCAGACGTCGGCATTCGGCGCGTTTCTCGATCCGGTCGCCGACAAGCTGATGGTGACGGCGGCGCTGCTGATGCTCGTGCAGCTCGCGCGCATTGACGCGGCGATCGCGCTCGTGATCGTCGGCCGCGAAATCGCGATCTCGGCGCTGCGTGAATGGATGGCGCAGATCGGCGCGTCGAAGAGCGTCGCGGTGAACTCGCTCGGCAAGTTCAAGACCGCGTGCCAGATGGTCGCGATCCCGATGCTGCTCTTCTACGGCCGGCTGCCGTTCGGCGGCGGCGTCGCGATCGACACGCGCGTGTGGGGCGAGTGGCTGATCTATCTCGCGGCCGTGCTGACGATCTGGTCGATGCTCTACTACATGAAGCTCGCGTGGCCGCAGATTCGCGAGCGCGGCGGCGCGGCGTGAGCGCGGAACGCACGGCGAAACGCATGCCGGATCGCGCGTCGACGATGGCGATGACGTGATCGAAGAAAAAGGGCGCGAAAAACGCTTGACACGCAAATCGAGTTTCACCATAATTTCGCTTCTCCACTGCATGACGCCTGACGCAGTGCGGTGGGGGAAGCAAAACGCGGGAGTAGCTCAGTTGGTAGAGCGCAACCTTGCCAAGGTTGAGGTCGCGAGTTCGAGACTCGTCTCCCGCTCCAGGTTTCAAGGCAGCGTTTTGCTTGACGTGCTGTTCGGCAAGACATGCAGTGCAGGATGATGCGGGAGTAGCTCAGTTGGTAGAGCGCAACCTTGCCAAGGTTGAGGTCGCGAGTTCGAGACTCGTCTCCCGCTCCAGAACAAGGGGAAGCCAAGCTTCCCTTTTTGTTTGATGGGCCTTTCGGCCCTCGAACGAAATCTGTCGATCGTTGCAAGCCGGCTGGTTTTCGCGACGTTCGGCAGTCCGCTTACGGCGCGATAGCAAAGCGGTTATGCAGCGGCCTGCAAAGCCGTGTAGGCCGGTTCGACTCCGGCTCGCGCCTCCAGACAAAGCCCCGATCAACGGGGCTTTTCTTTTTTTCGCTTCCCCGCCCGTATCGCCGCTTCCGGTGTGACAATCGCGTTCAATCCGCATGCGCCGCGGGCAACGCGCAGCGTCGCCTGCTCGCGTGCGCGAGCCGTTTCCCATTTCGAGCCCGACCGGGAGCGTACTTGAAACCGATTCATTCGAATTCGTCCGCGTCGTCGAACGACACGTCGGCCGCGGCATCGGCCGGGTATCGCGGCGGCCGTCTGCGCCGGGTCCTGCTGGATCAGGACGGCTTGCGCGCGCCGTGGGGCGTGCTGCTGTTCGTCGCGATCTTCGTCGGTGCGATCGCCGGGCTTGCGCTCGTCTCGCGCCGGCTGCTGCCGATGCCGGCGGGCGATCAGGCGCTGTCCGTCGTGAACGGCGCGGTGATGGAGGCGATGCAACTCGCATCGGTTGCGCTCGCAACGATCGTGCTCGCGTGGATCGAGCGCCGTTCGCCGTTTTCCTACGGGCTGCAGGGGCGAGCGCGCGCGTTGCGCTTCGCGGCTGGCGCCGTATGCGGCTTCATGGCGATTTCGGCGCTGGTGTTCGCGTTGTGGGAGGCAGGGCTGCTGCGCTTCGATGCGCCCGCGATTCACGGTGCGCGCGCGTGGGAATATGCGGCCGTGTGGGCCGCGATGTTCGTGATGACCGGGCTCTTCGAGGAGTCGCTGCTGCGCGGCTATCTGCTTTGTACGCTCGCGCGCTGGATTGGCTTTTGGTGGGGCGCCGTGTTGTTGTCGGCGCTCTTCGGCGTGCTGCATGTCGTCAGTCCGGACGAATCGATCATGGGGCTCGTGTCGGCGATGCTGTTCGGATTCGTCCTCTGTCTATCGCTCTGGTATACGGGGTCGCTCTGGTGGGCGATCGGCTTTCATGCGGCATGGGACTGGGGCGAATCGTATTTCTACGGCGCGCCGGATAGCGGCCGGCTCGTCGAGGGCGTGCGGCTGACCGCGCACGCCGTCGGGCATCCGCTGCTGAGCGGCGGGACGGCCGGGCCCGAGGGCAGCGTGCTGGTTCTGCCGCTGCTCGCTATCGGCGCGTTCGCGATGTGGGGCTGGTGGCGGCGCGGCGCACGTGCGCCGGGCATTGCGCTGCGTGGCGAAAGCGCGCGGGGAATCGATCGATAGACGCGGCCGGCCGGTTCGATGAGGGAGCGGCCGGGCACCCTGATTCATCGCGAGTGCGCGAGGGGGGGCGATCATACGGACGCGAGGCGCGCGCGATTGCACACTGTCGAGACGAGGCGAACGGCTTGCCGGCGACGCCTTCCGCCTGGCACGGCCGGCATCGCCGGATACCGATTCACTTGCCGGGCCGCGCCGCGTTTTCCCACGCGACCTCGACGAACACCCGGCAGAGCGCCTCCATGCCTGCCGCGTCCTCTTCGTCGAAGCGGCCGATCAGCGGGCTGTCGACGTCCCATACGCCGATCAATGCGCCGTCGCGCGCGACGAGCGGCACGACGATTTCCGATTGCGACGCCGAATCGCATGCGATGTGGCCGGCAAACGCGTGCACGTCGTGCACGACTTGCGTGCTGCGCGTCTGCGCGGCCGTCCCGCACACGCCCTTGCCGAGCGGAATGCGCACGCACGCGGGCTTGCCCTGGAACGGGCCGACGACGAGCTCGCGGCCGTCAAGGAAATAGAAGCCGGCCCAGTTGAGGCTGTCGAGCGAGTGGTAGACGAGCGAAGCGAAATTCGCCGCGTTGGCGACGACATCGGTTTCCGTCTCGACGAGCGCGCGCGCCTGCGCGGCGAGCGTTTCGTAGAGCGCAGGCTTCGATGACGGAAGGGTTTCGGAGAGCGCGAACATGAGCGATTGACGTGATGGTTGAGCGGCGGCTGCGGTGGCTGTGGCGGCCGCAGCTCGTGCAGTCTACGGGAATTCGCCGAGGCGTGCGGCGTGATCGCGCGCCGCGGCCGGGGCCGATCGGAGGCGGGCGCCGTATCGATCGAAGGCCCGAGCGTTGTCTAATCCGGCTCGAGCGCGGCGAAACGCCGGGCGAGAAAGTCGAGCAGCGCGCACGGACGGCAGCAGCCCGCGGCGCGACGCGAACACCGCATGCACGATTTCGCGCCGCGGCGCCCAGCCGGGCAGCAGTTGCCGCAGCTCGCCGCGCGCAATCGGGTCGCGGACCATCATCGTCGGCAACTGGGCGACGCCGACGCTCGCGGCGGCGGCCGCGCGTAGCGCGATGCGCCGGCTCGGCTTCGACTTCGGCATGTTCAGCGCGCGCCCGGCGGGCGCGAAGCCGCCATGATCGACGACCTGGACGAAGTAGCAGAGATCGTTCAGATCCCGCATGATGCATCGTTCTCCATATGGAACGCTGAGTGCGATTTCCACGCACTACCGCAAACATCGTTCGGATTCTATCTTCTATCCATCGACTGAAGCGATCGCTTCGGCCATGAATGAAAGGAGAGGAGCATGAAGCAAATCGTCGGCGTGCACAGCGCGCCTCGCTCGCATTGGGTCGGCGACGGCTTTCCCGCGCGGCCCCTGTTCAGCTACGACAGCCACGGCGCGCATCTGAGCCCGTTCCTGCTGCTCGACTATGCCGGTCCCGCGCGCTTCGAGCCGACGGCCCGCCGGCGCGGCGTCGGCCAGCACCCGCACCGCGGGTTCGAGACGGTGACGATCGTCTATCAGGGCGAAGTCGATCACCGCGACTCGACGGGCGCGGGCGGCCATATCGGCCCGGGCGACGTCCAGTGGATGACGGCGGCGGGCGGCATCCTGCACGAGGAGTTTCATTCGGCGCAGTTCGCGCGCGACGGCGGCACGCTCGAGATGGTGCAGCTCTGGGTGAATCTGCCGGCGAAGGACAAGATGTCCGAGCCCGGCTACCAGACGCTGCCGAACGACAGTATCCCGTCCGTCGAGCTGCCCGACGGCGCGGGCCGCGTGCGGGTGATCGCGGGCGAGTTCGGCGGCCGCCGCGGGCCGGCGCGCACGCACACGCCGCTCGACGTGTGGGACGTGCGCGTTGCGCAGGGCGGCCGCGTGCGGCTGCGCGCCGACGCGGGCCGCACGCTCGCGCTCGTCGTGCTGCGCGGCACGGTGCTCGTGAACGGCGAAGAGGTCGTGCGCGAAGCGCAACTCGTGCAGTTCGCGCGGGACGGCGGCGACGTCGACATCGAAGCGAACAACGATGCGACGCTGCTGTGGCTGAGCGGCGAGCCGATCGACGAGCCGATCGTCGGCTACGGGCCGTTCGTGATGAACAGCGACGAGGAGATCCGTCAGGCGATCGACGATTTCAACGGCGGCCGCTTCGGCAAGATGAGCGCTTGACGAAGGCCCCGCGATGAGCGGGGCGTTTTTCGTGCGCCGTCGCGCGGCGCCGCGCGCGGATGCTCGGCGCGGCGCGTGCGCATCGGCGCGGCTGTCTGCATTCGCGTTCGCGACCCCGTCCGTTCAAGGCATAATCGGCCATTGCGCGCATCGCAACGGCGCAGCCTTTCATTCGGGATCTCGATCATGTCCATCTCCACGACAGCCGCTTCGTCCGTTACCACCGCTGCGCCGCTGGCGTCGCTCGAATGGCGCTGGAAGCCGTTCGGCGCGCTGACGCCGAGCGAGATCTACGCGATCCTCGCGGCGCGTAGCGACGTGTTCGTCGTCGAGCAGAACTGCGTGTACCGCGACATCGATCATGCCGATCTCGAGGCATGGCACCTCGGCGCGTACGACGCGCAGGGCCGCCTCGCATGCTACCTGCGCGTGCTGCTGCCCGACGCGTCGGAGCCGGACATCCGGATCGGACGCGTGCTGACGACGCAGCCGTTTCGCGGAATGGGCGTCGGCCATGCGATGCTCTCGGCCGTGCTCGAGCGCATTCGCGCGCAATGGCCGGATACGTCGATCAGCCTGCACGCGCAGGCGCATTTGCAGAAGTTCTATGGCGCGTTCGGTTTCGCGCCGAGTTCGGACGTGCACGACGAGGACGGCATTGCGCACGTGTGGATGCGTTCGCCCGCGTGAGCGGCGCGCGCCGCGCGCTCGTCGGACAGCCGGCCGCGCGCGGACAGCCGCATCCAGTGCCGCAGCGCGATCAGCGCGCCGATCACGCTCATCATCGAGCCGGGAATCCACAGCAGCAGCCCGCCGATCTGCTGGTCGCGCAGCGGGCTCAACCACGTGAACGCGCGCCCGCAGATCGAATAGATCGGATAGAGCTCGTGCGGCGTGAAGAAGATCAGCGCGCCGAGCATGATCTGCGGCGGAATCGCCGCGACGACCATCAGGATGCGCCGCCCCGGCGCGAGCCGGGCGGGCGGCGCGGGCCGTGGATCGACGACGAGCCACCAGAACAGCAGCCCGTCGATCACCATGCTCCAGTTCATCACGCGATAGAGCCGCCAGTCGAGCATCGCGACGAAGTGGATCGGCGACAGCAGCCAGAAATAGATCAGTCCGACGAACAGCACGACCGCGACGACCGGATTGAACAGCACGTCGAGCGTCGCGCGCACGAACGGCTGCGCGAGCGCGGGGCGCACGAAGCGCTGCCGCCACGCGAACGGGATGCCGGCGCGGATCGCCGCGCCCGGATATGACAGCGCGATGAAGAACGGCCCGAGGTGGTGCAGCACCAGGTGCTGCGCGCGATGCATGAAGAACTCGTGCTCGAAGAAATAATCGAGCCGCGTGTGCAGCGCGACGTACAGCGCGACAAGTCCGAGCCAGAACGCGACGCGCCGCGGTGCCGACACCTTCGCCTTGCGCGCGCCGCGCGCGAACAGCACGCCGGCCACGAGCACGGCGATCACGACGGTGGGCGACGGCTCCCACGGCTCGAGCCAGTACAGCAGGTTCATCGCGCGGAGCTTACTTGGCGGCCGCGGGCGACTTCACGGCGAACGGCGCGTCGAGCTTCTCGCCGTCGGAGAACTGCATCCGCAGGTGCACGGTGTCGCCCGGCTTGATCGCGCGCTTCGGCTCTTCGAGCATGAAGTGATAGCCGCCCGGCGCGATGTCGACCTTGCCGCGCGCGGGGATCGTCAGCTTGTCGACCATCTCCATCTTCTGCGTCGAGCCGTTCGACACGGTCTGGTGCAGCATCGTCATCCCGTACTCGGGGCTGTCGACGTCGACGAGATCGATCGGCTTGTCGCTCGCGTTGACGAGCGTCACGTAGCCGGCGGCGGGCAGTTTGTTCGGCAGCCAGCGCACCCACGCGTTCTGCGCGCTGATCGAAGCGGCGCCGGCCGCGTGTGCGTTCAGGCTGAGCGAAAGGGCGGCGAGCGCGGCGAGGAGGGTCGGTTTGAGCGTCATCGGCTTGGCGGTAAGTGGGTTCCGGTTCAGGAACGGTTGGCGATGATCCGGCGCAGATCGGCGGCGATCGCGTCGGGGGAATCCTGGTCGGTCGCGAGCAGGCGCGCGCGGCCTTGCGCATCGAACACGTAGACGGCCGAGCTGTGCGTGACTTCGTAGCTGCCGTTCGGGTCGCGCTTTTCCATCTGATACGCGACGCGATAGCGCTTCGCGAGCGACTCGATTTGCCGCTCGCTGCCCGTGAGCCCGTACGCGTGCTCGGCGTCGAACGCGCCGACGTAGTCGCGCATCGCGGCGGGCGTGTCGCGCGCCGGGTCGACCGACACGAACAGGATGCGCACGTCGCCGCGCGCGTCGGGGCCGAGCAGCGCGAGCACCCGCATCAGGCGCGTCATCGTTTCGGGGCACACGTCCGGGCAGTGCGTGTAGCCGAAGTAGACGAGCGCGGCGCGGCCGCGGAACGCGGACGCGTCGATCGGCTTGCCGTCCTCGCCCGTGAGCGAGAACGTCAGGTCGGGCAGGTGGCCTGTCACGTTCGTCAAGCGCCACGGCTCGCCGCGCGGCGTGCAGCCGGCGAGCGCGGCCGCCGCCGCGCAGGCGGCGGCGAAGCGGAGAAGGCGCATGCGGCGTGCGCCAGCCGGCGGTGAGGCGGCCTGCGCGCGCGCCGCGAAAAAAGGAAACGGCATCGGCGAATTCGGTTCGAAGCAATCGTGCGCGACGGCCACGCGCGGCGTCGGGTGCCGCGGCACGGGGCTTGCGGCGCCGGCTGCGGTCGAGGGCGCATCGATCGCGCCGCGCCTTCGGCGCATCGCCCGTCGCGGCGCGCGCGTCAGGCCCGGCCACGGGCACCGGCACCTGCGGATCGGCGTCGCGCCGTGTCGCGCTATATCGGTTGGCGATTGCGACTGTAGCGCAATTTGATCCGGATCGTCTTTTCGAAACGCGCGCGGCGCACCGAACCGGGGCAAAATGTCGCAGCGGCGCGGCATGCCGGCCGCGCGCCACGGGCCCGCGCTTTTGTTCATCGTGCATGAGGCGCGGTAAGATGCGCACATTCGCCCGGCGGGCGCGCCCGCCGGCAGCCATTCTCTTCAGCGAATCGATGCAATCCATCCCGCTTTCCCTTCCGCTCGCCCGCACTGCGTTCTTCTTCGACTTCGACGGCACGCTCGTCGATCTCGCGCCGACGCCCGACGCGATCCGGGTGCCGCCCGACGTGCCCGCGCTCGTCGACGCGCTGCGGCGGCTGTCGCACGGCGCGGTCGCGATCGTGTCGGGGCGCGGCATCGACAGCATCGACGCGTACCTCAACCTGCCGGATCTGCCGGTGGCGGGCCTGCACGGCGCCGAACGGCGCGACGCGAACGGCGACACGCAGCGGATCGGCTTCGACGATCCGCGTCTGTTGCGCATCGAGCGCGAGCTCGCGGCGGTCGTCGATCGCCATCCGGGCATGCTGCTCGAGATCAAGGGCGCGGCGCTCGCGCTGCACTTTCGCAACGCGCCCGAACGCGAAGGCGTTGCGCGCGCGGCGGCCGAGCGGCTCGTCGCCGACTATCCGGACGTGTACGTGCTGCAGCCGGGCAAGATGGTGTTCGAGATCAAGCCGAGGGGCGTCGACAAGGGGCGCGCGGTCGCCGCGTTCCTGAACGAGCCGCCGTTCGCCGGCCGCATGCCTGTCTTCGCCGGCGACGATCTGACCGACGAGCAGGGCTTCGCCGTCGTCAACGCGAACGGCGGACTGTCGATCAAGGTCGGCGCGGGCGACACGACGGCGCGCGCGCGCATCGATTCGGTCGCCGCGTTCCGCGAGCAGCTCGCGCGCTGGATCGACGCGGGGCGCGCGCCCGCATGAGCCGTCTCATCATCGTCTCGAATCGGGTCGCGCCGATTTCGGAAGGGGAGCCCGCCGCGGGCGGTCTCGCGATCGGCGTCTACGACGCGCTGAAGGAAACGGGCGGCATGTGGTTCGGCTGGAGCGGCGAGGTCGTCGCGTCGGGCGCGCCGCAGATTCGCGTCGAGGAGCACGGCCCCGTCACGTTCGCGACGATCGGGCTGTCGCGCCGCGACTACGATCAGTACTACCGGGGCTTCTCGAATGCGACGCTGTGGCCCGCGTTCCATTACCGCGCGGACCTGATCCAGTTCGACCGCCACGAGTTCGAGGGCTATTCGCGCGTGAACGTGTGGCTCGCGCAGCAGCTCGTGCCGCTCTTGCGCGACGACGACGTGATCTGGGTGCACGACTATCATCTGATCCCGTTCGCGCAGGCGTTGCGCGCGGCCGGCGTGAAGAACCGGATCGGCTTCTTCCTGCACATTCCGTTTCCGGCCGCGCAGGTGCTCGTCAACGTGCCGCCGCATCGCGAGCTCGTCGAGGCGCTGTGCTCGTTCGATCTGCTCGGCTTCCAGACCGACACCGATCTGCGCGCGTTCTTCGAGTACGTCGAATGCGAGGCGGGCGGCGCGGTCGACCGCGCCGCGCATCCGGCGCGCGTCGAGGCGTTCGGGCGCACGCTGCGCGCGGCCGCGTATCCGATCGGCGTCTATCCGGACGAGATCGCCGCGCTCGCGAAGGCGGGCGAGAACGGCCGCGCGGTGAAGTCGCTCGCGGCGTCGCTGCGCGGGCGGCAGCTCGTGATGAGCGTCGACCGGCTCGATTACTCGAAGGGGCTCGTCGAGCGCTTTCGCGCGTTCGAGAAACTGCTCGAGCACGAGACGTCGTTTCGCAACCACGTGTCGTTCCTGCAGATCGCGCCGTCGACGCGCGCCGACCTGCGCGCGTACCAGGACATCCGCCGGCAGCTCGAGGGCGAATCGGGGCGCATCAACGGCCGCTTCGCCGAGCTCGACTGGGCGCCGATCCTCTATATCCACCGGCAGTACGAGCGGCCGGTGCTCGCCGCGCTGTACCGGCTCGCGCGCGTCGGGTACGTGACGCCGCTGCGCGACGGGATGAATCTCGTCGCGAAGGAGTACGTGTCGGCGCAGGACCCGGACGATCCCGGCGTGCTCGTGCTGTCGCGCTTCGCGGGCGCCGCGTGCGAACTGACGGGCGCGCTGATCGTCAATCCGATCGATATCGGCGGGATGGCCGATGCGTTGTCGCGCGCGCTGTCGATGCCGCTCGCCGAGCGGCGCGCGCGTCACGCCGACATGCTCGCGCGGCTGCGCGAGAACAACGTGTCGGTGTGGCGCGACAACTTCTTGCGGGATCTCGGGCGGTAGCGCACGGCGACGGGCGACGGCCCGGGTCCTCTGCGGCGCGCGCGGCGCTACGCGACGCGTTCGTCGTCCGACGCAGACGAATCGTCGTCGCCGTTGTCTTCGGCGGGCGCCGGCGCGGCCAGGTGCCGGCCGTGCTGCTTCGCGAGCAGGTCGCGGTACAGGCCCGGGCGCTCGCGCAGCACGTCGGGGCTGCCGTCGTCGATCACCTTGCCCGCGCTCATCACGATGATCCGGTCGAAGTTGCGCAGCGTCGACAGCCGGTGGGCGATCGCGATCACCGTGCGGCCCGTCATCAGCCGGTCGAGGGCGGCCTGGATCGCTTCCTCGGACGCGCTGTCGAGCGCCGACGTCGCCTCGTCGAGCAGCAGGATCGGCGCGTCCTTCAGGATTGCGCGCGCGATCGCGATCCGCTGCCGCTGGCCGCCCGACAGCTTCACGCCGCGATCGCCGACGATCGTCTCGAAGCCCTCGGGCATCGCCTCGATGAACTCGGTGCAGCGCGCGTCGCGCGCGGCGGCGAGCACTTCCTCGCGCGTCGCGTCGGGCCGGCCGTACGCGATGTTCTCGTAGATCGACCGGTGAAAGAGGGAGATGTCCTGCGGCACGAGCGCGATCGATTGGCGCAGGCTCTCCTGCGTGATCGAGCCGAGGTCCTGGCCGTCGACCCGGATCGCGCCCTGCTGGATGTCGTAGAAGCGCTGCAGCAGCGCGAGCACGGTCGATTTGCCCGCGCCCGACTTGCCGATCAGGCCGACGCGCTGGCCGGGCTCGATGTGCAGGTCGAAGTGGTCGAGGATCGGCCGGCGGTGCGGATACGCGAACGTCACGCGCTCGAAGTCGACGCGGCCGCCGCGCGGCGCAAGCGCGATCGCGTCCGAGCGGTCGGGCATCCCGTGCGGCTCGAGGAGCGTCTTTACCGCCTCGGCGAGACGCGCGACGTGTTGCGTGACGTCGACGAGCGCGACGGCGAGGTCGCGCGTGCCGTGCAGGATCGTGAAGCCGAGCGAGCTGACGAGCACGATGTCGCCCGACGTCGCCCGGCCCTGGTCCCAGAGCCACAGCGCCCAGCCGAGAAGGCCCGCCGACAGCATCGCGGTGATCACCGCGTGCAAGAGGCGCAGCTTCTCGAGGTAGAGCAGGCTCTGCTGGCGCGCGTCCATCTCGGCCTTCACGGTCGCGGAAAAGCGCTTCTGCTCGCGCAGCGTCATCCCGAACGCGCGCACGAGCCCCATGTTGCCGATCACGTCGACGAGCTCGCCGTCGACAGCCGCCGCCTTCGCCGCGAAGCGGTGGTGGCGCATCGAGCCGCGCTTGGCGAGCTTGAACAGCACGATCGCGAGCACGCCCGAGCACGACAGCAGGCCGAGCGCCATCAGCGGATTGACGACGATGATCATCAGGATCGCGCCCATCACCGCGATGCACGGCGGCAGTACGTTCCACGCCATCGTGTTCTCCGACGTGTAGATCGCGTTCGACGTCGCGGTGATCCGGCTCGCGAGCGTGCCGGGCTGCTTCTCCGCGTAGTAGGTCTGCGAGTGCCCGCTCAAATACTGGAACAGATCGCGGCGCAGGTCGCCCGTGACCGCGACGAACGTATGCGCGGCGACCCAGCCGCCGACGCGCCAGAGCAGGTTGTCCGCGGCGATCAGGCCGACGAGGAGCGCGAACGCGCCCCAGAGCGCGCCCGGATGATGGCGGCCGGCCGCGAGCACGTCGATCAGGTGCTTGATCGCGTACTGCGAGCCGAGCGCGCAGCCGACCGCCGCGAGCACGCTGACGAGCACGACGACATGTGCGACCGGGTGCATCCGGATGTAGCGGAACAGGAACGCGAGCGGCCGGGCGGCGTAGCTCGCGAGCTTCGCGTTGTGGGCGTTGCGCTGGGCAGGGGTGAGAGCTTCCAAAATCAGTGCGTGTGGTGAAACGAGGGTTGAACGCCGCGTCCGAACGTCGCGCCGAGAAGCAGGCGAAAGCCGGCATTGTAATCAAGCCGGTGTGTCGCGCTGCACCCGAGTTGCATCGCGCCAGGGTATGCGACTTATTTTGGGATAAAATTTTATGTCTTGTGGCGCGTTCCTCTCGTCGACGGACGAAAACCGCCGCGCGCACGGCCTGTTGCCGCAGGGAGCGGGGCAGACGCAACTACTCTAAAACGGTCTTCACGTCGGAAGATTGGCAAAGTGTTGCGTCTTTGTAACAACGTAAAGACTTTGAAATGTTGTGCGCCGCACTGTTCGCGACCCCCGATAATCGACTCCGGGTTTGCCCTAGGTCCTTTACTGGAACCTGTCAACGGATTTCCCGCTGAAACGTTGATTGCCCGTGCGACGCGGCCTGCGAGGCAACGCAGCTTCAGTGTCGCGAGCCGGCTCGCCCGACGTCCAACCGACGTCGCGGCGGCGTTCGGCAGGCGGGCGATCGACCCGCTGTTTTACTTTTTGCCGATTTTTTAGGAGTTGCACATGCGAATCGCTCAAATCGCTCCGTTGCACGAAGCGGTTCCCCCGAAACTGTACGGCGGTACCGAACGGGTGGTGTCCTATCTGACCGAGGCGCTCGTCGAGATGGGGCATGACGTCACGCTCTTCGCGAGCGGCGATTCGCAAACCTCCGCGAAGCTCGCGGCCGTGTGGCCGCAGGCGCTGCGCCTCGATCCGACGATCCGCGACGTGATGGCGCCGCACATGCTGCTGCTCGAGGAAGTGCGCCGCCGCGCGGACGAGTTCGACGTGCTGCACTTCCACATCGACTACTACCCGTTCCCGCTGTTCTCGCGCCAGCCGGTGCCGCATCTGACGACGCTGCACGGCCGCCTCGACTTGCCGGAGCTGCAGCCGATCTTCAACACGTTCAGCGACGTGCCCGTCGTGTCGATCTCCGACAACCAGCGCATTCCGCTGCCGCAGGCGAACTGGCTGCAGACGACCTACCACGGTCTGCCCGAGAACCTGCTGAAGCCGATTCCGGACGTGAAGCCGAGCTACCTCGCGTTCCTCGGCCGCATCTCGCCGGAAAAGCGCGTCGACACCGCGATCCGGATCGCCGAGCAGGCCGGCATGCCGATCAAGATCGCCGCGAAGCTCGACAAGGCCGACCGCGCGTACTACGAAGAGAAGATCAAGCCGCTTTTCTCGCTGCCGCACGTCGAATATATCGGCGAGATCAGCGAAGCCGAGAAGGCCGAATTCCTCGGCAACGCGCACGCGCTGCTGTTCCCGATCGACTGGCCGGAGCCGTTCGGCCTCGTGATGATCGAGGCGATGGCGTGCGGCACGCCGGTGATCGCGTTCAAGCGCGGCTCGGTGCCCGAGGTGATCGAGAACGGCGTGTCGGGCTTCGTCGTCGAAGACGAGCTGTCGGCCGTCGCCGCCGTCAAGCGCCTGAACACGCTGCCGCGCGAGCGGGTGCGCGCCGCGTTCGATGCGCGCTTCACGTCGAAGGTGATGGCGCGGAACTACGTGTCGGGCTACGAAGAGTTGCTGCGCCAGAAGCGCCGCACGGTGCTGCGCGAAGTCAACGCAGGCTGACGCGGCGCCGCGCTTTCGGACGCTGCATGTTCGAGCGATGCCCCGCCCGGGTCGACCCGGGCGGGGCATTTTGCATTCGGCGACGGGGTAGGCCGGCCGCCCTGGCGCGCCGCCCGCGATCTGTTGTATTCGCGCCGCGCCGCCGGGGCAGGAAACGACGCAATCCGGCGATTTGCGCCGCGCGGGCATCAGCCGGCCGAGTAATGTCCCTATAATGGCCGTGCCGTAAAATCAGGCCCCGGCAAGGCCGTCAAGAGGAGAGAGCTTTGGCGAGAACGAAACCCACGCGCGCGAACCCGGCTCCCGGCTCGGGCGTCATTTTCGCGTTGCGAGCCATCGGTCTCGTGCTGCTCGCCCGCTGGCTGTTCTCGATGTCGCTGATGGGCTATCGCGCGTCGCTGTCGGCGATGGCGTCCTCGCCGTGGGCGTGCATCAACGTCGTCCTCATCTTCCTGCTGCTCGTCTTGCCCGGCGCGCAGGCGCGCGCCGAGCGCCCGTTCCATCCGCTTCCGCAGTGGCTGCGCCAGGCGCTGCGCTTCTTCGCGCTGCTCGGCTTTCTGTTCGCCGTATGGTCGGTCGGCGTGTTCGCGGCGGCGGCCGGCTGGCGCCGCTCGCTGCACGCGCTGACGGTCAGCAACGGCTGGCTGCTCGCCGCGCCCGCGCTCTATGCGGCCGTCGTCTGGATGTGCCGGCCGCGTGCGCTGTGGCGTACCAATGTCGCTGCGCGCCGCTACGCGATCGGCCGCTACGCGATCTCGCTCGATGTGCTGACGCGCACCGTCGTCGTCTGGATGGAGAGCCGCAAGGTCGGGCAATACGATGCGCGCGAGCTGTCCGTGCGCTGGCCGAAGGGGGCCGCGCCGCAATCCGCGGCCGTCGAAGCCGGCGCGCCGGCGCAACCGGATATTGCCGCGCAACCCGTTGCGCAACCGGATGCCGCCGCATCGGCGGCATCGGCCGCATCGCGTGCTTCGGCGAAACAGCCGACGTCGGCGCGTCCCGCACCGCGCAACGGAGGGTGGCTCGCGCGGCCGAAGATCGAGCTGCTTTGGGATTCGCCCGCGGCGGTCGGCCACAACCGCCAGATCGTGATGCGCGCGCCGCTCGCGACGGAAGGGGACCGCGTCGCGGCGCGCGCGCTCGACGCGTCGCTCAGGCAGATCGCGTGACGCCGGCGGGCCGGCTCGCGCCGCCGCGCCCGCTTCGCCGACACAAGGAGGAACGATGCTGACCGTTCGATGGCTGCTCGCCGCCGTTCATTTGCTCGCGTTCGGTTTCGCGTTCGCGTCGATCGCCGCGCGCAACCGCGCGCTCAAGCGCGTCGCCGCGTCGCGGCAGTCCGCCGATCTGCCCGACGTGTTCAGGGCCGACGCGATCTGGGGCGTGTCCGCGCTCGTGCTGATCACGACGGGCATCGTCCGCGCGTTCGGCGGCTTCGAGAAAGGCGGCGACTATTATCTGCACGCGCCGCTCTTTCATCTGAAGATGGGCGCGCTCGCGCTGATCCTCGTGCTCGAGCTGATGCCGATGATGGGCCTCATCCGCTGGCGTGTGACCGCGCGGCGCGGGATGCTGCCCGACCTAGCGCGCGCGCCCGCGTACGCGCGGATCGGCCACGTGCAGGCGATGCTCGTCGCCGTGATCATGCTCGCGGCAACCGGAATGGCGCGCGGCGTCGGGCTCTGAGCGCCGGCCGTTCCCGCCGCCGCGCATTCTCCGTCAAACCACGTTCTTCTCGACGATCGGCCGGCCTTCGAGCACGCGCGCGAAGCCGAGCGGCGAAAGATCGAGCGACGTGTACCGCCCGTGCACAATCAGCTCCGCAACGCCGCGCCCCGTCGCCGGCCCCTGCTGCAGCCCATGCCCCGAGAAGCCGTTCGCGAAGAGGCAATTGTCGAGGTCCGGGTGCGGCCCGATGATCGCGTTCTGGTCGAGCACGTTGTACTCGTAGTAGCCGGACCAGCTCCGCACGACCCGCAGCGCCTCGAACTGCGGCACGCGGTGCGCGAGCGTCGGCCAGATCAGGTCGTCGAAGAGCGCATGGTCGACGTCGTCGAGCGGCAGGTCGTCGAAATCACGCTCGGGCGGCGGCGCCGCGCCGCAAATGAACGATGCGCCTTCCGGCCGGAAGTAGACGCCGCTCGGATCGACGACGAGCGGGCAGCGCGGCAGCACGGCGGGCGAGCTCACGTTGAAGATGCTGCGGCGGCGCGCGCGCACCGGCAGATCGACGCCGACGAACGCCGCGACCGTGCGCGCCCACGGCCCCGCCGCGTTGACGAGCGCGTCGCAGTCGAACGTGCGGCCGTCGGCCGTCAGCAGTTGCGTGACGCGCCGCCCGCCGACGCGCGCGCCCGTCACATCCGCGCTCACGTATTGCGCGCCGAGCGCGCGCGCCTTGCGGCGCAGCGCCTGCACGAGCCCGTAGCCGTCGAACCAGCCTTCGCCGCGCTCGCCGTAGCAGCCGGCCGCGAGGTCATCGGCGGCGAGCCACGGGAACGCCGCGGCGAGCGCATCGCGCGGCAGATAGCGGATCTGCGCGCCGAGCGACGTCTGCAGCGCGTGGTTCTCGCGCAGCGTCGCGTCGCCCGCCGGCGTCGCGAGAAAGAGGTAGCCGCCTTCGTGCAGATCGATCGACGCTCGTTCGCCGTCGACCGCGAGCCGCTCGCCGAGCGAGCGCAGGAACTCGATCCCGAAGAGCGACATCCGGATCGACAGCGGCGTCGAGAACTGCTGGCGGATCGACGCCGCGGACAGCGCGGACGACGCGCGCGCATAAGTCGGATCGCGCTCGATCACGGTCACGGCGATGCCCGGATCGAGCGTGCGCAGGAAGTAGGCGGTCGCGCTGCCGATGACGCCGCCGCCGACGATGACGACTTTCGAATGCATCGAAACTCCGTGGGTTGGGCGCGATGCGCGCCGTTCGGGAAAAGGGCCGCGCGCATGCAGCGCGTTGCACGCGGCCCGCTCGAATCACGGGCGGCCGATCAGCCCCCCTTCGTGACGATCGTCTGCCACGCGCCGTTCTTTACCTGATAGAGCGTGGACATCCCGCTCTTGAGCGAGCCGTCGCCGCCAAACGAGATGCGGCCGGTGATGCCCTCGAAGTCGATCTTCTTCAGCGCGGGCCGATAGCCGTTCGGATCGGTCGAGCCCGCTGCCTGCATCGCCTTGATCGCGGCCCACGTCGCGTCGTAGCCGAACTGCGCGTACGACAGCACGTCGACGCCGAAGCGCTTCTTGAAGCGCGCCTCGAAATCCTTGCCTTGCGGCAACTGGTCGAGCGGCCGGCCGTATTCCCACGCCATCGCGCCTTCCGCGGCGGGGCCGGCGATCTTGATGAACTCGGCGTCCTTCACGCCGCCGCCGCCGACGAACTGCGCATTCAGGCCGAGCTGCTTCATCTGCCTGGTGAAGTTCGCCGCGAGCGAATCGAGGCCGCCGAAGAACACCAGATCGACGTTCTTGCTCTTGAGGCTCGTGATCTGCGCGCGGAAGTCGACGGCCTGGTTGCTCGTGTATTCGCGCGCGACGATCGCGCCGCCCGCGGCCTTGACCGCCTTGTCGAACTCGTCGGCCTCGCCCTGGCCGAACGCGGTGCGGTCGTCGACGATCGCGATGCGCTTCGCCTTCGTCACGCCGACCGCGTAGCGGCCCGCGTTGCCGGCGTTCTGGCCGTCGGTGGCGATCACCATGAACACGTTCGCGAGCCCGCGCGAGGTGATGACGGGGTTCGTCGCGGCCGGATCGATGACGGGGATGCTCGCCTTGTCGTAGACGACCGATGCGGGAATCGTCGTCCCGGAATTGAAGTGGCCGACCACGACCGACACCTTCTTGTCGACGAGGCTTTGCGCGGCCTGCACGCCGATCCGCGGGTCGGCCTGGTCATCCTCGACGACGAGCTCGAAGCGCGCGGGCTTGCCGGCGATCTTGACGTCCTGCGCGCGGGCGTCGTCGAGCGCGAGCTGCACGCCGTTTTGCAGATCCTTGCCGTAGCCCGCGTTGACGCCCGTGAGCGGCGCGGCGAAGCCGATCCTCACGGGCGTGTCGTCGGCGGCGCGCGCGGCGCCGGTTGCGCCGCACGCGAATGCCGCGGCGAGGGCGAGGGAGGACAGTGACGAGCGGAGTCTCATGTTCTTTCCTTGTAGCGATGCACGAACGGGACGCGAGTAGCGCGGATGCTCAGGGCCGACGCCGCGGCCCGCGTCGCGGGCTGCCGGAGCGGCGCCGGCTAACCGATTTATAGAAGGCCAAATTGGGCGAGTCTTGTCGATTTGCGGCGCATCGGGTGCGGATTTGCGCATAGTCGCGCGATGGCGGGAGCGGGCGCGAAACGGCGGGGGCGCTTGGATTCTGCAGACTGTTGGCGAAGTGCGCCGTGCGTGCATCGGCGGGTGCTCGCGGCGCATTGCGGCAGAACGCGGGGAATCGGGTTCGAGCGGGGAAAGCGTGCGCGGGAGACCGCGGGAGACATATGGCGGGCGGTATGCGCTCCGCCGCTTTCAGGACGATTTCGTACGACGGATCGCCGGCGCGTGATCGATCGATTGCGGCATGACGCGGCGAGACGCGTCGCGCTGCGTGCGTCTCGCCGCGTGTTCGCCGGACGCGCGGGGCGATCGCCGCTCGAGCGCTCCGTCGTGCGCTCGCCCGCCGCACGACGGGCGACAGCCCGCGCCCGTCGCTTCAGCCGCGTGCGCCGCCGAAGCGACGCACGCGGCGTCGCTCGGACCGCCGCTCAGACCGTCGCGATCAGCGGATCGCTCGTGCTCGGCCGGCCTGTCTCGACGTGCCCCGCGAAGCGGCGCAGGAAGCCGTTCGGCGCGCCGTCGGAGACGGTCAGGTCGTACCAGTTGTAGCTGTCGCGCAGATCCCAGTAGTCGTTGATCCGCTGACCGGGCTTCAGCTCGTAGACGCGCGGGCTTTCCTTGCCGTACGCGTTCGCGACCGTGAGCCGCACCGCCGCGCGGCCGCGGTTCGACAGGCGCAGCGTGATGTTGCCGTTCGCGACGTCGTAACCGTAGATCACTTCCGGGTTCGCGGTGAGGCCGAGCGCGGCCGCGGTCGAGCCGCGGAACTGGCAGAGGAAGCCGTTCGGGCCGTAGACGGTCAGATCGTAGAGGCTCAGCGTGAGCGCCGTGCTCCACTCGTCGGACAGGCGCTTGCGCGCTTCGACCGTGTACGCCCACGGGCCGTCGAGCCGATTGCCGGCCGTCACCTGGAACGCCGCGCCCGCGCGGCCCGTGTTCGCGAAGGTCAGCTTGAACTTGCCGGTCGACTGGTCGATGCGGCCGAGCACGAAGAGTTCGTACGGCAGCGCGCGCGCGGCGCGCAGGCCCGCCTCCTGTTTCGGCATCGACTGCACGACGGGCGGCACCGGCACGTAGCTCGGGTGGCGGTTGCGATCGGGCGGCGCGTAGCCGCTCGTGTCGGGCAGTTGCGGCCAATTGCCGTCCGGGCTCGCGAAGTCGAATGCGGACGTGAGATCGCCGCACACCGCGCGGCGCCACGGCGTCACGTTCGGCGCGCGCACCGGGTAGCGATCGTTGAAGCGCGCTTCGATGAATTGCAGCAGCGACGTGTGATCGAACGTCTGCGAGCAGACCCAGCCGCCCTTCGTCCACGGCGACACGACGAGCATCGGCACGCGCGGCCCGAGCCCGTAAGGTCCGGCCATGTGCGTCGCGTCGCCCGCGAAGATCTCGCCCGCGGTCGACACCGTCGACAGCCCGTTGTCGCGCGACTGCGGCGCGAACGGCGGCGCGACGTGATCGAAGAAGCCGTCGTTCTCGTCATACGTGATGAAGAGCGCGGTCTTGCTCCATACGTCCGGGTTCGACGTCAGCGCCTTCAGCACCTGCTCGACGTACCACGCGCCGTAGTTCGCCGGCCAGTTCGGGTGCTCGGAATACGCTTCCGGCGCGCAGATCCACGACACCTGCGGCAGCGTGCCGTTCTTCACGTCCTGCTGCAGCACGTCGAACAGGGTGCCGCCCGCGCTCACGTTCGTGCCCGTGCGCGCCTTGTCGTACAGCGGGCTGCCCGGCTGCGCGTTGCGGTACTGGTTGAAATAGAGGAGCGAATTGTCGCCGTAGTTGCCGATGTACGGGTTCTGCGTCCAGCCCCACGAGCCCGCCGCGTCGAGGCCCGTGCCGACGTCCTGATAGATCTTCCACGACACGCCCGCCTGCTCGAGCGTCTCCGGATACGTGCTCCAGCCGTAGCCGGCCTCCTCGTTGCCGAGCACCGGGCCGCCGCCCGCGCCGTCGTTGCCGACGTAGCCCGTCCACATGTAGTAGCGGTTCGGATCGGTCGAGCTCGGGATCGAGCAGTGGTACGCGTCGCAGATCGTGAACGCGTCGGCGAGCTGGTAGTGGAACGGGATGTCGCCGCGCTCGAGGTGCGCCATCGTCGTCGTGCCCTTGTTCGCGATCCAGCGGTCGTAGCGCCCCTTGTTCCATGCGCCGTGCGTGTCCTGCCAGCCGTGAGGCAGATCCTGCAGGAACTGCATGCCGAGGTTCGACGCGTCCGGATGGAACGGCAGCAACTCGGCCGGGCCGAGGAGCACCGGCTGATGGAACACCGACTTGCCGTTCTGCATCACGAGCGGGCGCGGATCGCCGAAGCCGCGCACGCCGCGCAGCTTGCCGAAGTAATGGTCGAACGAGCGGTTTTCCTGCATCAGGATCACGATGTGTTCGATGTCGCGAATCGTGCCGGTGCGGCGGTTCGCGGGAATCGCGAGCGCTTCGCGGATCACGGGCGGAAAGAGCTGCAGCGCGGCCGCGCCCGCCGTGCCGGCGGCGAGGCGCAGAAAGTCCCGGCGATTCTGATTCGTCATGTTGTCGCTTCCTTGTCTGGAGTGGGGCGAGACCGCCGGAGCGGCGGCGGCCGAAGGGAAGATGGTCGCGATGCGTGATGCCGTCTTGCGCGGCAGCGCCGCCGCGCAACGCCGCCGGGAGGATATCGGGGAAACGGTGTCATCCGGATGAACGTGCGCGGGCGTGCGCGTGGATGCCGGCGCGCGCGTTCGGGCGCGATGGCGCGCGCCGTGTCGATGCGGCGTGCGCGGCGGCGCGGCGGATGCGGTTCGGCGCAAGGACGCGAGTGGGCGGGCGATGGGCGCGGCCGCGGCTGTGGCCGCGAGGCGGGCGACGGCGGCTGTGATGACTGCGGCGATGGCGAGGACGGCGAGGACGGGACGGCCGAAGCGAACGGAGCGAACGGAGCGAACGAAGAGGGCGAAGGCGGCAGGAACGGCGAGGAAAGCGGAAGCGGCGAGAACCGCGACGACGCTTTGCGCCGCGGCGGCCGAAACGCAAGCGCGCGATGGAGCGTGCGGATCAACACGCGGGCCGGCGCGCGCCGCGCATCAATCCGCGCCCGTGATCCACGCGCCGAACCACTCGCTCGGCTGCGCGATCTCGTCCTGCGCGGCGACGAGCTCGAGCTCGTAGCGCCGCGCGTCGTAGGTCGCCTTGACGACCGCGTGCACGGCGGCGAGCGTGTGCTCGAACGCGGCGCGCACGCTGTCGCCGCGCAGCCGGCGTGCGACGAAGATCGCGCTCGTCAGGTCGCCGACGCCGACCGGATGCCGCGGGAACGCATACAGCGGCCGCTGGCCGATCCACGCTTCGGTCTCGGTGACGACGAGCATGTTGAAACGGTCGGCGGGGCTGTTGCGGTCGTGCAGATGCTTGACAAGGATCACCTGCGGACCGCGGCGGATGATCGAGCGGCATGCGTCGACCGCCTCGGCGACCGTTTCGATCCGCTGTCCGGCAAGCTTTTGCAGCTCGCTGTGATTGGGCGCCATGCCGTCCGCGAGTTCGGGCAGCTCGGCGACGATGAACTCCTCGACGCCGGGCTCCGGCCGGATGCCGCCCGTCTGGCCCATCGCCGGATCGCAGAAGTACCACGCGTTCGGATTCGTCGCCTTCACGGTGCGCACGATCTCGACCGCCGCGCGCGCCTGCGCGGGCGAGCCGAGGAAGCCCGAGAGAACCGCGTCGCAGCGCTTGAGCGCGCCGATCGCGGCGATGCCGTCGACGAGCTGCTCCATCTTCGCCGCGTCGATCGCGCTGCCCGCCCAGTGACCATACTGCATGTGGTTCGACAATTGCACGGTGTTGAGCGGCCAGACGTTGACGCCGAGCCGTTGCATCGGAAACACTGCGGCGCTGTTGCCCGCATGCCCGTAGATGACGTGCGACTGGATGCTGAGGACGTTTTTCATGATCGAGTGTGCCGGCGCGCGGCGGGCCCGTCGGACTACGTCGAACGATACATGACTTTCCCGCATTCGCGGAAACATCCAGTAATACAGTGCCGGGGAGGCGTCAGCCCGTCGAAAGTAAAATGGCGCGCGGCTTGCACGGATGTCGGCGAGCCGCTTTCTTCATCGCTTCCTTTATCGCTTCATTCACTCTTCCCGGCTTCGACGATGCTCCAGATTCGCATAGTGTGGTTCACGCGGCTCGCCGCGATGTTCGCGGCCGCTGCGGCGGCCGCGGCGATGCCGCAGGCGCCGGCGTTCGCCGCTTTGCCGGTTGCCGCGAGCGCGCCTGCCGTGGGTGCGGCGAGCGCCGCCGCGCGCGCGAAGGCCGACGGCCCCGAGTACGGCGCCCAGTTGGAAGGCTTCGCATACGCGTATCCGGTGCATCG